>JAKSTG010000013.1 GCA_024402695.1 Treponema sp.
TCTTGAAACACACATGGAATTCTCAATCAAAAAATGTGGTTGTGTAACTGAATGGTTGCACGCTGCTGAAGTTGGTCAGGAAATCTGTGTTCGTGGACCAATCGGAAATGGATTCCCTGTAGAAGGTGCACTTAAAGGAAAAGATATTCTGGTTATTGCCGGTGGTATCGGTATTGCTCCTGTTCACTCAGTAGTAAACTACATGATGGACAATCGTGAAAACTATGGAAAGATCCAAGTTATTTACGGTGCACGTTCAAAAGCTGACCTGGTTCGCTTTGAAGAAATGGAAAACGAATGGAAAAAACAGCCAAACTGTTCAATCGATATTACTATCGACCGTGCAGAAGAAGGCTGGAACGGACACGTTGGTTTCGTTCCTCCATTCATCACAGAACTGAATCCTGATGCAGGAATGACAGTTATCATGTGTGGACCTCCAATTCTTATCCATATGTCTCTGAAAATCCTTAAAGACCTTGGATTCAAGGACGAACAGATTTTCACCACAATGGAAATGCGCATGAAATGTGGTATTGGTAAATGTGGACGCTGTAATATTGGTGACAAATTCGTTTGTAAAGACGGTCCTGTATTCAGCTTTGACCAGCTTGGAGAACTTCCTCCAGAATACTAATCAAAAGGCGTCGTAAGGCGCCTCATATAGGAGAATCAAATGTCTGACGAAAAAATGGTAAACGTTTACTTTTTCGGAAAAAAATACAGCGTTCCTTCTGAACTGACAATCATGAACGCTATGGAATATGCAGGATACCAGCTGAAACGCGGTTGCGGATGTCGTAACGGTTTCTGTGGTGCTTGTGCAACAATTTACAGAATTCAGGGCAAAAACCAGCTCCAGACTTGTCTGGCTTGTTCAACAAAAGTTGAAGAAGGAATGGTTGTAGCTACTCTTCCATTCTATCCACTGGTTAAACAGGTTTATGACATGGAAAAAATTAAACCTGAACAGGCTGTTATGATGCAGCTTTATCCTGAAATCTACTCATGTATCGGATGTAACGCCTGTACAAGAGCTTGTACTCAGGAACTCAGCACAATGCAGTACATCGCTTACGCTCAGCGTGGTGATTTCGCAAAATGTGCAGAACTTTCATTTGACTGTATCATGTGTGGATGTTGTTCATCACGCTGTCCAGCTGGAATCAGCCACCCACAGGTTGCAGAACTTGCACGTCGTCTGAACGGTAAATACCTTCAGCCTGAAACACAGCACCTTATCGACCGTGTTGCAGAAATCGATGCAGGTAACTGTGAAGAAGCAATCAAGAAGATGATTGAACTTTCAACTGGCGACAAAGAACAGATCAAAAATCTGTATAACACACGCGATATCGAAAAATAAGGAGACGATCAATGTACGGAAATTATCTTGATGATGCTGCAAAAATCGTTGCAGAAAAACGCGAAGAAAACCTTAAGTTTGAACATGTTCGTCTTACAGCCGATGAAAAAGACGAAATTCTTAAAGAATATCACCCAGACCGCATCACTTCACAGTTCCGTGAACTGAAGATTGGTCCTAACAAAGGTGAAAAAGCTCCTCTCCAGCTGGCTGATATGCTGGAAGCAAAACCACGTATTGAACCAGAACACATCGACCTTAATCACGTTGATTACGAAACAGACGTTCTCGTAATTGGTGGTGGTGGAGCCGGTACTTCTGCTGCTATCATGGCTTCAGAAGCTGGTGCAAACGTTCTGCTGGTTACAAAACTCCGCGTTGGTGATGCTAACACAATGATGGCAGAAGGTGGTATCCAGGCTGCTGACAAACCAAATGACTCTCCAGCTCAGCACTACCTTGACTGTTACGGTGGTGGACACTTTGACGGAAAACCTGAACTGGTTTACACACTTACAAACAACGCTCCAAAATGTATCAAATGGCTCAACGACCTTGGTGTTGAATTTGATAAAGAAGCAGACGGTACAATGGTAACAACACACGGTGGTGGAACAAGCCGCAAACGTATGCACGCTTGTAAAGACTACTCTGGTGCTGAAATCATGCGTACACTTCGCGATGAAGTTTTCAACCGCAATGACAAAATCACTGTAGTAGACTTCACAGCTGCTATTGAAATCATCAAAGATGACAAAGGAAACGCTTGTGGTGCAGTTCTCCAGAACCTGGAAACAAACGAAGTTCGCATCGCTAAAGCAAAAGTTGTAATCATCGCAACAGGTGGTGCTGGACGTATGCACTACCAGGGATTCCCAACATCTAACCACTACGGTGCAACAGCTGACGGTCTTGTTATGGCTTACCGTGCAGGTGCTAAACTCCTGTACCAGGATTCTCTCCAGTATCACCCAACAGGTGCTGCTTACCCTTCACAGATCCTTGGTAAACTTGTAACAGAAAAAGTTCGCTCACTTGGTGCTAAACTTATCAACAAAGACGGTGAAGTTTACATTCACCCACTCGAAACACGTGACGTAAACGCTTCTGGTATTATCCGTGAAGTTCGCGAAGGCCGCGGTGTTAAGAATGATGTACAGGATGCTGTATGGCTCGATACTCCAATGATCGAAATGATCCACGGAGAAGGAACAATTCTTAAATCAATTCCAGCTATGTACAAAATGTTCATCAAATACGGTATCGATATCCGCAAGGAACCAATCCTTGTTTACCCAACACTTCACTACCAGAACGGTGGTGTTGAAATTGACAAAACATGTCATACAAACGTTGGAAACCTCCTGGTAGCTGGTGAAGCTTCTGGTGGTGTTCACGGAACAAACCGTCTTATGGGTAACTCACTTCTGGACGTTGTAGTATTCGGACGTGAAGCTGGTATTGAAGCCGGTAAAATGTACGCAAACATTACAATGGCAGATACAGGAAAAATGAACCTTGATCACGTTACAGCATTCGAAAAAGAGCGTAGCGCTGCAGGAATCAATTCTGACCTGGTATCACCAAAAGTTCTTCCAACTTACACACACGGAAACAAAGAATTTGAAAAACCTGGATTCCCTGGTGCTTCAAAATAAAATGCCGCGAGTTTGCTTGCAAACTCGCCTAGCAGCGAAGGCTGCGGCATTCCCAGGTGCAAGTAAATAAGACTTGTAAAGGTTAAACTAAAACGCCTTCCGATTCGGAAGGCGTTTTAGTTTTTTAGTGGATTTAGGAAAAGTTCTTTGAAATTTAAGATTATTTCAAAGTCACTTCAAGACTCTTAATGGCCAGGTTTGCGGCTTCAAGGAGTTCAGCGCTTTTCTTGATTTTCTTGGCTTTCTTTTTATCTGAAACAACGGCCTGTAAAAGTGTGATTTTTTCGTAGGCTTTATCAAGTTCTTTTGATGCCGATTTTACCAGATCCAGTGTGTTTACTGTAAGTGTGTTTTCACCCATTTTCTACTCCTTTTTAGTTGCTGAAAAATTCTTCCAGTTCTGAAAGATTCATTACCTTATTATTACGGGCAGCATATTTCTGTTTTACGTTTGAAGGAAGATTTCCATCATAGATAAAATATCCGCCATTGTTTACTTTGTTTACAAGAACTCCACCGTGGTCATAGATTCTTTTACAGATGTCATAGGCATATTCAGGATCTTTCATGATGCTTCTGTCTACTTCTACTTGTTTTCCTGTCATCGGTCCTTTTGAAGGGAAAGGATGTTTCTTGTTCATAAGCTTGTCAATTTTTGCCTTGAACTCACGCTTTACTCTTCTCTGTTCCATTACATCAAACATGTATTCCCAGGTAATTACATTTTCGTGAAGCTTTTCGTAAAGTTCATCACCGGTAATTCCAAGTTTTTCACATAAGGCTTTACAGCAAAGCATGGTCATTTCGGCATCATCTACGCTTTTATGAGCTTTGATCTCGACCACATCAATTTTAAGATACTGGCACCATTCAAAAAGCTTCATCTGCTGTTTGTATTCTTTTTCAAGAATCGGTCTAAGGTCCATTGCGGCAAACTGGATATAGTCTACACCGGCTCTTTCACAGGCGGTATTTACAAAGCTTACGTCGCCGTCTACAGCAAACCCGAAAATCTTTCTGTTTCCCGTAGTAAAAAGTTTTTTGATATCTTTGTAATATGCTCCGAAATCAGGCTGGGCACGGAAATAATCTTTAGAATAAGCCAGCTGGCATTTGTTCTTTGGTGAAAGGATGTACCAGTCGAATTCACATTTTGGATCCATTACAACATCCTGTTTTTCAATAATGTTGAATTCGTCATCAGTCAGGACATATCCCAGGGAACAGATTTTTCCTTCACCGTCAAAGCAGTTTGCACATTCGCAGTCAAAAAACAAATAAGAAGTATGATTCATATTCTTATCATACTATATTCCCCTTTTTTATACAAAGTATTAAAATATAACAAATTTATATTATTCAACTATAACTTATTTATTAGAGGCTTTTATGTCTAACTATCTTGCAAGTGTATGTTCAAGTGCACTTTCATTCATCTTCGTGGTATTTGCCATCGGTGTAATCGGATACCTTTTGGGACGCATTTCCATTAAAGGCATTTCACTTGGAACAGCAGGTGTTCTGGTTATCGCACTTTGCTACGGTGTTCTTTGTCAGTATGTTCCATCCTTCAATATTGGAGCAAACACAATCACACTGTGGAGTGACAAGATTAAAGGAAACTTCAGCATTGTTTCAAACATCGGTACTGCTCTTTTCGTAACTGCAGTTGGTTTGATTGCCGGTCCTAAATTCTTCAGAACTTTCAACAAAAGTTCTATCGCTTACCTGGCTCTTGGTGTAATTGTTATCGCAATCGGAGCAATTACAGCTGTTGTTTGTGTAAAACTTGATCCTAACCTGAGTCCTAACATGGCTGCAGGTCTTCTTACTGGTGGTCTTACATCAACACCTGGTTTCTCAGCTGCTAAAGAAGCTGTAGAAGGAATCGCGCAGGATGAAATCAGTGCCGGTTACGGTATTGCTTACCTTTACGGGGTTCTTGGTGTTGTTCTGTTTGTACAGATCGTTCCAAAAATCATGAAAGTTGATATTTCTGCTGAACGTGAAAGCTTCGTAGCTGCAGGTTCTGTAAAAATCCCTGAACCAAAAGGAGAACTGGTTTCAGTTGAAGAATTCGGCTTCTTCCCATTCTTCCTGGCTGTTGCATTTGGTTGTCTCATTGGTGCTATTAAAATCCCTATCGGAAACGGTGCTTACTTCTCACTCGGAAACTCAGGTGGTACTTTGATTGGTGGTCTTATCATTGGTCACTTCCAGCACATTGGAAAACTTGACTGCCGTATCTCCAAACAGACACTTAACTTTATGCGCGAACTTGGTCTTGTTCTGTTCCTTATTGGTGCAGGTGTTCCAGGTGGTGTAAACTTTGTTAAGAACGTTCGTGTATCTTTCTTCATCTACGGTGCAATCATGACAACAGTTCCTATGATCGTTGGTTTCATTATTGCAAAATTCGTATTCAAACTGAGCATTTTCAACAACCTGGGGTCAATCACAGGTGGTATGACTTCTACTCCAGCTCTTGGAACTCTGATTGCAACAGCAGGTACAGATGAAGTTTCAGCTGCATATGCTGCAACTTACCCACTGGCACTTGTTTCAATCGTTCTTGCTTCAAAAGTAATTGTAATGTTCTTGTAAGCAAAACAGCAAACAAGTAGAATCCTATAACAAAGGGATGTTTTCGTTTTTCGAGAACATCCCTTTTATTTTTAACAAACAATTATTTGAACTCTTCCTTATAAATCATCATAATATTTATATGACTTCTGACCAGAAATTCTTCATTGATTCTATAAACCAGAAAACAGGTAATAAAACCTCCTCCTTCTCTTCTACTTCGATTTTTATTTGGGAAGATGAATGGAAACTTTCTGTCCTCGAAGGAGAAAACAGTTATACAGTGTTCAGAAATGATTGTATTGAATCTTATTATTTTTTCCCTCAGGGGGAAGAATCTGAAGTCATTTCATTTATAAAAAATCATCTTTCAGATGAAAATCTTGTATTCAAATATTTGAGTGAAAAAGATGTTCTATTATTGGAAAAATATTTTCCTGATCAATTTGAAATCCAGAGGGACCTCAATTCTGATGAATATCTTTATTCTGTAAAGGATCATATTGCCCTTGAAGGGAAAGCCTTTGCTAATTGCAGAAACAAGCTTAGAAACTTTTCAAAAGAACATACATTACGTATCGAAGAAATAGATCCCGGTAATTTTGACCAGGCTGTTTTGGTGCTGAAAGATTGGGCAAAGGCCCATGAAAATCTTCATCTTACAAGCTACAACAAACTGCTTTCTAATGCTAAATACCTTAATGCCGATATGTATTTAATTTATATGGATGAAAAGCCTTTTTCTGTTCAGTGTGGATATAGTCTAGGAAACGGTGTTTTTGATTTGTGCATTGCTCAGGAAAATCAGAATATTCCGGGTGGCGGTTATGCAGCTAAAAATCTTTTGATTAAAACTTTGAAGGATAAATATGATTTTGTAAATATGGAAGAAGACCTGGGGCTTTCAGGACTTCGCATTGCAAAATCACAGATGGCCCCAAGCAGTAAGATCGAAAAATGGCTTGCTATGAAAAAGTAGCTTATTTCTTATGTTTTTTTGGAGGCTTTACCTTTTCAATTTCTTCAACATAAAGGTATCCGTCTTTGAGCATGTCATAAGGTTTTATTGCATTTTCATCATTATTTTCCGGCAATGCAACATAACCCGTAACCTTTACTCTCCTTCCGGTAAACTCAATCAGTTTTTCCTTTAATTTATCGGAGTCTCCTTTAAGCGAATAATGTTTACCGTCATCGGTTACAAGACCTTCATAAGCAAAAGGCATATTCCCGTAAAGCTGGATTACTCCTTCAACTTCGATATAAGTTCCTTTTATGTCGTCTCTTTTACCTTTTGCAAACAATGCCAAAATACAGCACATAAAGGCTGTAAAAATCAATGTCTTTTTCATTTCTGGTTCCTCCTCCTTATTTTATTCTTCTTCTTGAGCAAAATGTTGGATTATACAATACATATCTAACCCTTTTACATCAGGAATAGTTACAGATATTTCATTGATTCCTTCACCAGCATATTGAATAAGCATTCCTTTTGCCCCAAGAAAATCTTTTTTCTTTGCTGAAGAAAGGAATAAACCTTCTTTTAATTCGTCTGTACTTGAAGATTGATTCTCGATTCTTAAATCGATTGGATTTGCAATATATCTGAATCCATTAAGAGTCTTATCAGATTTTAGATTAAATGAATGTAATCCAGAGCCATCTTTTACTTCGTAATTCAAAGATGAAAGTGCGAAATCTGCAACAGAACTGTTAAATGTTGCATCTGAAGAATTATTCAAATAGTCTTTTATTCTTAATTCCTTAAATGCCATTGAAATGGCGTCCTCATTCACATAATTGTTGGTTGCAATTTCTTTTATTAAATCAGCACCTCCGTAATTTCGTGTAAGGAATGCTCCATAAGCGAATGTGTTTCCATAATTCTGCATTGTATATCTCGAGTTCCAGCTTGTAAAACCGACATTATAATTTCTGCAGAAATAAGGGATTCTCTGTTCGATTGCACTATTTTGTTTGTAATTTTCATCTTTTAAGTATTTTTCGAATAAAAGATCTTCGCATACCATGGAAAGCATCTCTGTGAACCAGGGATTCATTTTATTTGTTACCCATTCACCTGATACTTTATGATATAAATTGATTTCTTTATTGACTGTATTTAAAAGATGGTTAAATTCATGAGCTAAAGTTGAATAAATCAATCCTGGTTTTCTTTTTAACAATACTGAATCTACATAAATGATTTCGCATTCATTTGAGTTGATTACATCTTCATTAGGAGTATAATCCCAAGAAAACTCTACCGTATTCAAATAGAAATCGTTTGCCCAGAAGTAACCGACTACATACGAATCATTGTCCTGAACAGGTTTTGAATCACAGTTAATATCATTTACCAAAATAGTAATTTTGTTGTCTGAAGGAGTTTTAATAAGATTTGATGCAGTGAATTTCATCTGTGGTGATCCAACAAGATTCACTTCTGCTTCGTAAATCTTATCAAATTTATCTCCCAGAGTTTTAAACTCATCATCAGATAAATAATCAATTCCACCCATTTCATCTTCTGCCCATGAAATATTTGGAAGATAATAAATATAGGCGTATTTTGATTCATATTTCAGATAAGCTGTAGCCAAAACATAATCATCGATTGTAGCATCATTGCACAGTGGAAAATAGAATTCTTTTTCTTCCGGTATATCTGAAGAGGTATCTCCTGCGGAGCGAGTTGAAACTGATGTGTAGTCTGCTTCAGCCACATCATGTAAAACAGGAGCCGGTTTGTTGCGGTAATCTTTTACAAACTGTGGAATATCATTTGTTACATAGAAAAAATCTTCTGAATTCTGAACACTTCTCGAGGAATCACGTAAAGTACTTTCATATTCATTAGAATCTAAGTCAACATTTCCTGTGTTTACCTGTACAACAAAAACTTTTGAGTTATCTTCCGTATATGAGGAAATATCTGTTTTAGAACGACTTAAGGAAAAAATGTTAGTACTTAAAACGGAAGTATCCCCCTCCGGAATCTTGTTCAACAGGCCGGCAAGCATATCGCAGCCTGTGAAAGAAAATAATATGCCTGTACAAAACAGGCTGAAAAGGATTTTCTTCATAAGTCAAACCTTATTTGATGTAGATAAAGAACTCGATGTTTCTGTTCTTTTCACGTTCGATATCGATTGTTTTCATGTTTTTTACAGAACCATATTCATGGAAGTCGAAACCGTAAGAGCCGAGACTTGAAAAAAGTTTGTCTTTATCAAGTTTGAAAGGACCTTTTAATGTATTGTTTTGATCTAAAGATATTTCGTAATCATATAAATCGATTGCTTCAATTTTATAATTTTCGTTGTTAAAGTATTCTTTACTTGATATAAAAAGAGTTGGTTTATCTGAATAACCTGCATTAATTAAAACTTGAGGAAATAAATTATAAACTTGATTAAAAACATCAGCATAAGTTTCAAAGTCACCGGTAAAATATCCATTTTCCCATAAGGCAGCACCAATTGCTTCTACGCCAATATATTTATTAGTTGCAATTTCATTTATAAAATTTATTCTAGCGTTTGTTGGTGCAAAATTTCTGAGAAAGAAAGCACCCATTGCATAAGTGTTTCCATATGTGATTAAAGTAGCCAATTGGTCATTATAATTATTATTCCAGTTATTAAAACCTAAACAATATCCATAATTAAAATAAGGAAGTCTTGAATTAAATACACTTGATTGACTACCTTTGGGATCAATTTGATAACTAAGAATGTCTTCGCATGTCATGGCCATCATTTCTGTAAACCATGAAAGGTTTTCTCCATTAGCATTAAGTAAGACTTTATTTATGTAATTACACATATGAGTAAATTCATGTGCAAGAGTTGATTCACTGCTTCTTGTTCCTAATACTGTATCCATTTCAAGAAAATATGAATCAATATTAATCATTCTACATTGGTTTGAATAAGGATTATTCAAAAGATCACCTGAATAAAAATATCCACCAACTCCGTATCCAGATGAATGATCATCAATAATATCATTTATAAAAATAACAATTTTATCATAATTATCTTTAAGAACTCCATTCAGTTTTGAACCAGATGTATCTGTAGATCCCATTATTCCGATAACTTGAGAATAAATATCATCAAATCGATCGGCAATATTACGAATTGAGGTCATAGAAACTTTTTCGCCTTTTTTCAGAATCACAATATTTTTTCCATCTTTATTTATAGATACGTCTTCATAAAAAGTTTCATTTTTGGCTCGAAAAACAATACAATGCTCTCCTTCGTACATCAATTCACCTACTTTGGTTTCACCTTCTAATAGTAGAGCACCACCATTTTCAGTTGCTACGAAAAAATTCAGGTTATACTCTCCATTTTCATCAGTTTCAAATAAGTCTTTTGTTAGAAAAAAGCGTTCGCCTGAAGATCTACTTCTATTCGCAGCTTCTGTTAAATATTTTTCAGGATTTCTGTACATGTCTGCCGCAAATTCAGGAATCAAATTAGTCCCACCATTTTCATAAAATTTAAGAGGTTCGAAGGTTTCTGGTTCAACAGAAGAAGCAACCGGTGTGAAATTTGCATAAACCTCTTCATTTTCTAAACCCGAATAATTATTAGATGTATTCCATGTTATATTCTTTATATAGGCTTGTTTCTTCGCCTTAATAGACGAAGTGCCTTTATTAATCTGGTAAGTATAAAGCTGGCTTTCAGGATAATTTTTTGCAAGTTCAGAAACATCTACATGGAATTTTTCGATTTTATACAAACCTGGTTTTGTAATTTCCAATGAAGTATGATCATCCGTATACTGAACCTGTCCCGGTTCATATTCAGCAATTTTTTTTGCTGCCTGGAACAGAAGATTACAGCTGGTTGCCATAATCGTGAGGGCACCAAGGGAACAAGATGTTACTAATTTTGTTAACTTTTTCATACAATTACTCTCCATATGTATTATTTAGTAGTCATGTTAAGAACTCCGTCCCAATCATCTGAGACAGGATTTTCAATAAACTTTTTGCATCTTTCGGCAAAAATCAAAGCTGTATCATCTGGATAAACTTTGTCAGCCTTAATAAATAACTTTCCGGCTTCAATAAAGTTACGTTCAAGATACAGATCAAGGGCTGTATGGAACATATCGATTTCTTTAAGCTGTTCTACAGGCACTTCATCTTTAAAACCAATAATGTTATAAAGCTGAACCGGTGTTGCAATGTTAATTACACGAACCCGGTCAAGGCGGCGGAAAACAATCTTATTCTTGTTTTCTCCTGAGTCTGCTGCATTGAATGCAGCTTCAGAACAAAGAATCTTTGTTGCGTAGGCCTTGTTTACCCCTTCCAGGCGGCTTGTAAGGTTTACGTTGTGTCCCATCATTGTATAGTTCTTCTTCTTTTCAGACCCCATGTAACCTGCAACCATTTCGCCTGTATTTACACCAATTCGGGTGAAAATCTTTTTATCATTGGCTACCATGATTTTGAAAGCGTTATAAAGGTCATTATCCATGTCTTCCGGTTTTTCTTCCTGAGAAATCTTGTACATATTTTCATTCAGGATTTTTTCGGCTTGATTCATTTTAATAGCGGAAGCACAGGCTCTGAAAGCATGATCTTCGTAATGTTTTGGTGCACCAACAAGAGCAACAATAGCATCCCCTACATATTTGTCGATTGTACCGCCCTCGGCAAGGATAATGTCAGAAAGAACTGTAAGATAGAAATTAAGCAGAGCAACCTGTTCTGCCGCATTCAAAAGTTCACTGAAGGCTGAAAATTTCTGAATGTCTGTGAAAATTGCAGACATCTCAAGCATTTCACCACCGAGCTTAAACTTGCTTGGATCATCAATAATTTCCTGAACAACTTCAGGAGAAGTACACTGACTGAAAGCGTCTGTAAGGAATTTCTTTTCTCTGTCTGATGAAATAAATCTGAAGATTACTCCGTAAAGGAAAATAGTAAGAAGATACAGAATTGACATCATCATAGGGAAATAGATATTGAACAGAATAAACAGCAGGATGTATACGGTTATAAGAACTGCTGTAATAATAGCGCTGATAGTATTGTGAAAAGCGTTTCTTTCTTTTGTTATGAAAAGAGGAACCAGGGAAACAATTACGGAGAATATGAAAATCCAGTACCAGCTGTAATGGTGAATGAAATTCTGCTCAAGAATTGTGTTCATTACGTTAGCGTGAATACCAACGTTTTCAAACTGTCTTACGAAAGGAACTGCACCAATATCAGTTGTGGCTGTAGCAGTGTTTCCTACAATACAGTAAGCACCGTTATAGTTCTTTTTGATTGTTTCAAAACGGTCTACATAACTTGTATAAGCTGTCTTTAAGTCTGCAATATCAGAAACAAGTGATTCTTTATATTCTGAGAATTCCTGTGCTTTATCCGGATAGTTTTCGATAAAGAAATCAAGAAGTTCCAGGGCTTCGGCTTCCAGTCCTGCATTAACAAACTCACCTACACTGTCGAAATATTGAGAACGTTTCCCGAAGTAATTGTCATATTGATATTGGGCAATACCGTCCTTAGCAGTTCCGTTTTCATCATAGCCTGTACAAAGGGAAAGAAGATAATCCCTGTCATCGAGAATCTCGTTATAAAAATCAAGAAGATCGTATGCTGCATCACAAACTGAAACCAGCTCTCCGTCCAGAGTCAAAAGTTCCATTGATGCTATACCGGTCAAAAGACTTCGGATGTTATCTTCCCCTACATCAAGAAGTTTCAAATCCAGAAGTGATTCATATTTGAAAGATTCTTCAATCTGGCCGTGCCTCCAGTTGATTACGAAATAACCGTTCTGGTCCAGAGGAATCTTCAAATCTACAGGTTTGCCTGAATCAGGGAATTTTGCATCGTGAAGAATATAATAGTTTCCTTTTCTTGTTACGTGTGAAACCTGAAGATTGTCCAGAAGAGGTCCTACAGCAAGCTGAGGATAATAGGTTCCGTTCAGGTTATACATAAACTCCATACGTCGTCTGATACCGTCATCATCAACTACAGAGTTAGTAAAGGAAGCTGATTTTGCATGAGACATGAAAAGTTCAAGAGTCGGACAGAAGCCAGGAACTTCCTTTCCTTCAAGTCTTGTTTCCTGATATTTATTTCCCTTAAGGATTTTATTATCAAGGTCAGTTACATTTTTACGGGCAATTCTCTTGTTCAGATAATCCATGTACTTTTGATCAGTCTTTATACCAAGATCACGCATGTTTACAGTTACATAAGTATTTCCAAAAAACTGGATTGCCTTTGCAAAGTAATCGTCATAGTCGTTGTAAATGTTATTTACGATATTGTCCTGAAGGGTTTCAAAAGACGGAACAATGTAGGAGTCCACCAGTTCCTGGGCAAGATCAGGAATCTCTTTTACGGAATACCCGTTTTCTGGAGCTGTGGCAAGAGATGCTACCAGTTCCACAACATTGTTCAGATTTTCGTAAATGTTTTCTGAAATGATATCGCGGGCGTTTGATGAAACCCCTTTTGAAGTTGGCGAAAGGTATTCAATATCGAAAGACATGCTTTCGGCACCAAGTTCCTTCATACGGATAAGTGCGTCACCCATAATATCACGGGTCCATGGCCATTCACCGAATTCTTCAATGGCTTTGTCGTCAATTTCAACAACAAGGACTTTTTCGTTTGCCGGGATTTCTTTTTTTAGTTTAAGAAGGAAGTCATAAAAACGGAAATCAAGGGTTTCCAAAAGACCAGGGATTCCGATTACACTGAAAAGAACAATGAATCCAATAAAGCCAAGAAGAAAGTTTCTGGCTTCTTTTTTATCTTTTATACCAAATTTTGCCATAACCTATTATATCATATTACAAGGATTTAGGCAAAAAATCAGGTTTTAGGAAATGAAATAAAACCCTATTCTGAAAGGATTTTGAAGGCTTCTTCTGCGGCTTTCTGTTCTGCGATTTTCTTTGAAGAACCTTTTACAGGAGAGAAAACTTTGTCCCCAACTTTTACACGAACAGTAAAAATCTTTTCATGTTCAGGTCCCTTTGTATCAAGGAGTTCGTAAACAGGAGTGGATTTAAGTTTCTTTTGTGTAAGTTCCTGAAGAAGTGTTTTGAAATCTTTTGTCCCGGTCTGAAGAACTTTCTGGACTTCAGGTACAATAAAGGAAAGCACATACTTTTGAGCAGCATCAAAACCTGCTTCCAGAAAATATGCACCTATAACTGCTTCCATACAGTCTGCAAGAATAGCAGGCTTTTGTCTTCCGCCGGTAATTTCTTCTCCATGACCTAAGAGAAGGAGTTTGTCTATGCCAAGTTTTATTGCATTAGGAGCAAGAATCTTTTCTGAGACTACAACAGATTTGATTTTTGCCAGATCCCCTTCTTTTCTGTCAGTAAGATTACTGAAAAGCCATGAGGCGGTTACGAGACCTAAAACACTGTCTCCAAGAAATTCAAGGCGTTCATTGTTCTCTCCGTATTCCGAAACAGGATATTTTGAAGTATCCAGTTCATTGGTTACACTTCTGTGACGAAAAGCCAGATCCAACAATTCCATATTGGTCATGTTGATTCCTGCTTTTTTACAGAATGAGAGAAGTTTTTCTTTTCTTTCGGAAGTGAATTTAAGTTTCATATAGTTCTTTGTAAAAAAAAAGACTTCCTGTAACTGGAAGTCTTTTTATATCAAGCAAGTAATAACTTATTTGCTCTGTTCAGCTTTGATGAAGTCGTAAGCATCGCGAACTGTTTCGAATTCGTTTGCTTTTTCATCTGGAATGCTTACTCCGAGTTCACCTTCGATAGCGTAAACCAGTTCGTAAGTATCGAGACTGTCTGCTCCAAGGTCACCACGGAATGAAGAATCCAATGTGATTTTTGATTCATCAATGTCGAGTTTTTCAGCGATAAGCTTCTGGATTTTTTCGAATAATTCGTCCATTTTTTTTCCCCTTTACTAAAAAGATTACTTGATTAGATCAAATTAACCATTTACTTCTGGTGTGATAACCTGACGTCCGCGGTAGAAACCACATTTTGGACAAACTCTGTGAGACTGTACCAGGTTTCCGCAGTTAGAGCATTCTACGAGCTGTGGAGCCTTCAGTTTCATATTGATTGTCTGACGTCTTTTTGTAACGGCCTTTGATGTTTTCGATCTAGGTACTGCCATATATATAACCTCACTATATTTGTTCTGATATAACTTGTTTATAATACAACAATTCCAATCAGAGTGTCAATATTCTACAATATAAATTGAGTCTTTGTCAAACACTTTTACAAAAAATGTCATTTTGAAAGGTCATTTTTTGGCCCCTTTTTCCGGGCTTTATGTGTACTGAATATAGTAAAGTTGAAGTTTTTCTCTATTTCCTTTCCTGGAGGCACCTGAAGATCCCAGAAAAGAGTTGAAACGTAGGTAATTCCAAGAGGAACCAAGTTTCCTGTATGGAGGTCAGGACGGTTGAAAACTATAGGATACGAACAGTATGAACAGTCTTCGTTTGGTTCAAAAGAAAACGAAATGCCGTTGGCTTCATCAGTAATCTGGGCCACGTTGATGTTAGGAACATAGCCTTTTGCAAAGATCTCTTTCGTAGCCTTTTCTGTGGCAACCTCGAAAGCTTCTGTATTTGTTGCAAGAAGGACCTTATATGCGCCTGAATTCTCTTCAGAAAAATCAATCTGTGCAAAATTAGATTCAACACAGAATTTTGCCTTAAGGTCTGAGTCACTTTCATTCTTCAGAATGTACTGAATATTCATTCCTGAAGAGTTGATAATGTATTTTTTAGTAATTGTGACCATTTGTGACCCTAGAATTCCGCGGGCTTTAAAAAAAAGTTCATGCTGTTTAGCCGAAAATTTCACTTCCTCGTAAACAACTTTTGAGAAAATACCGTCCCCTGCACTTTCCTGATTCAAATAAGCCTGGAACTGGTCTTCTGTAAACAAATGGTCAATAAAAAGACCTCTTTCATAACCGTCCGTAACTCCGTCAAAGGCGGCTTCTCTTGAATAATTGTCTGTGTAGTTACCGGTATTTTTTACACTCTGGAATTCCTGAACAGAACCACCTTTTAACCCGATACAGGCAAAATAGTCCTTCATACGGCAGATATATTCAGGTAAACCGTCATAGTTGTAATCAAAAGAAAGAACAGATTCCGTGTTTCCTGTAGATTCACGGATAATGTTTTCGGCTTCCATGAGTTTCTTGTAGGAATACTGTCTCTGACTTGTATTCTGGAAAGTGCAGATAAGTCCTTCCCCGTTCTGTCCCTGCCAAAGCTGTTCTTTTGCCAGTTTCTGGTGAGCTTTATCCTTGTTAGGCTGATTTACAAGCTGCGAAACGTAGAACATACGGTTATAAAGAGCACGGCTTCTTGGGTAAGTGTTCATGAAATCATAAACAGAATAGTTTCCGCTAAGACAGTTTTCGTTTACTGTATATGGCTTTTCTGTTATTGAATGAAGAATAGGACAGATTCCGGAAGAAATAAATGCCGGTATCTTCTGTGTATTAACCTTCGAATATTCAAGAATTGTTGAAAGAACAACATTTTCTGTTGATTTCAAAGCTTCAAGAAGTCCTGAAAACTTTGTAGCCAGGAGAACTTCTTTTAATTCCTGTTTAGTAAAGGCAATATTAACAATGTTTTTCTTATCAGAATAGAAACTGTTACCTTCCTGATTAGCTTTCTGAACTTTTTTGATCAGTTTTTTAAGGAAGTCTTCTGAAGATTCAGCAATAAAATCCTGTTTGAGAGAATCATTATAGAGGTAAATTTCGCGGGATTTTCCAAGTTCGCTCATCTGTACAGGCAGATAACATCTTTTGCTTTCTGGAACCAGCTGTTCGCTGAAAAGAACATAGTCCATACCGCAGGAATTAAGAGTCTGCAGAAGTGATGAATCCCAAACATCATTGTAAAGACAAAGTCCTCTTGGAGCTTTACCAATACCATCACGGATTTCTGTTGTAAGGAGGTCAATCTGACCGTTACGGTCAGAAGGAAGAAGCAAAGGAAGAACAGGCTTGTAGAAAGCACCGCCGTAAACTTCACACTGGTTTCTTTTTACAAGTTCAGAAAGAACTTTGAGGAATTCCTTTTTCTTTCTGAAAAAAGCCATTTCCGAACCGGAAAATGAGAAGGAAAAATGAAACTCTGGATTTTTGTTAAGAAATTTAATGAGTGGCTTTAAAAAGTCAACGTAGTATGATTCAAAAGAGTCATTATCGGCACATGAGAAGGAATTTAAACTGAAGCTTACGTATATTGATCCCATAAAGATTTACTGTCTGAAAGACAGTTATACGGCTTCCCACCCTTTTGCCGAAAAATAACTCCCTTACTTTTTTAAACTTATTTTCCTAAGTAGTTTATACCATTGTTTCCATATTTTAAAGTCCTTTTTTTCAGGTCTTTGGATATTCTCTTCTTTTTTGTTATGGCTGCAGCCAGTCAGGTCTGGATCCCGGTTTGAACAGACAAGATGCGAATTAACGTCTTTATCTATCATTCGGATAATTCCTTTAGGACAGCTTTTTACGCACAAACCACAACCAATACAAAGATTGGAAACTATAGCTGTATGATTCTTAATGAAAATTGCTTCCTGAGGACAAGATTTTACACAATCTCCAAGTCCTATACAAGCAAACGGACACTTGTTTCCTGAATGGAATACTGCATTGGCAACAAGACAAGATTGTCCCGGGTTGAACTTTAAGAACTCAACATTTATATCCTTTTCAGAAGAACACATTACAAAAGCTCTTTTTTCGCTTCCCGGAATTTCGTCTTCCTTAGGAATAACATAATTTAACTCAATATCTGAAAATACAGGATCTTCAGGAATTTCTGAATCACTTTTGGATGAAGGAAGCAAGGTGAAAAACAAAAAGTAAAGTAAAAGCGCAAGACCGAGGGTCAGAAGGATTAAAAGAAACCATGCAAGAACAGTCATATTATCTTCCTCCTATGTTGAGCCATGCAACATCACAAACAGAAAGAGCAAGCATGAGAACAGAAATTGAAAGTATTACGATGATATGTTTTCTTTCATTCTTTTCGAAAGGTCTTAAGAAAATGTATTTCTGGAAACAGTAAACCATTGGCAGCATGATAATGAAAGAAAGCATACATGATGTACAGATTACCAGAGATTCAAGGAGATTCGAACATTCATAAAGAGAAAGAACAATAATCAGCCATGAGAAAGAAAACTCCGCTGTTGAAACTTTTGCAGTGATTCTTACAAGTGCTTCAATAAATGTATTGATACATAAGAAAAGAAGCAGAGAAAGAAGAGGAAAAAGTTCTGCAAGTTTAATAGGAATAAGCAGGTACTGAATTATGAGATACGAAAGAACAATTGTTGCAATGATCGAAACAAAAGATTTCAGCACTACTTTGAAATTGATTCTTAAATGGAACTGAGTAACCTGAATAGAACGGTTGATTCCAACACCGAAGAAAAGCACTGCAGAACAGATAAAGGTGTAATAAATGAACATGTGAAGATAAGTCATTATTCAGCACCTCCGTTTTCAGATTTTACTGAATTAATTGTATCTGCCCTTCTGATGAGCTGAACTTTATGCGAAATCTTTACTTCGATAAAGAGCATGACTGCGCAAAGCAACAAGGCTCCAGGGATTGAAGCCAGGAAAGAGAATACGCTGATGCCTTCAGAATCAAAAAGAACTTTTTCATAAATGATGTGGTTCTTTCCAAAGAAAGTAAAAGTCCCGTAACCGAAAATATCACGGATCAGGAAAAAGATAAGTGCGAAGCCTGAAAAGTTTGCAGTATGAACCATGTTTCCTTTAAGTCTTTCAAGAAGACTTGCTTCCGGCTTATTGAAGATATACCCGATAATGAAAGAAGATGCTGTCGGAATATACAGGAGGAAACCAAGAATCATTGCGATTTCAGTCTGAGTAAGAATAAGAATGTGCTTGTAAAGAATCGTAAATGAAACTTCTGCCATAAGACATAAAACAGTCTTAAGTTCTCCAAGACGGATTTTATTTGCTACAGAAGAAACGCAGGTTCCAATTACCATAAGGAAAAGAAGTTCAATTACAAGAACGATTCCATAAACAAGTCTTCCAGGGAAAGGAACCAGGAAAGCCAGAGAAGCTGCAATAAAAGTGTATGTACCCTGCTTAGTCATCTAAGGCCTCCTTTTCAATTTCAAGTCCGATAATGCCAGGAATTCTTTCTGCAATATATTTAAGTCTTATATCATATTTGCTCTGATTGATCTGTTTAAGAATACGACCATGGAGTGAAGAGTATCCTTCGAACTGAACTTCTCCGGAAAGAGAACAGGTAAACACAGCCCCCATTGGACCGTAATAAGTTGGAACACGGGTAATGAAAACGTAATACATTTCTCCATTTTTACGATTTCTTGCACCAAAACATCCTGAACGAAGTGTAAGAGGATTTCCAATCTCAATAGGAGAACCTACAGACCATACTCCACTTTCATTTTCTTCAAGAACTTTTTCAGCAGAATATTTAAGGTTGTTGTTCCATGCCACATGAGAAACAAGAATTGTATAGATAAGAAGACCGAAAACTACAACAATAATACCTACGAAAATCCCGTAATTAATGAAGAAGTTTTTTGTGTTTGTTGATTCCGGTCTGGATTTTTTTTCTGTATTTTGACTCATTCAGAAACCCCGACTTTTTTTACAGAATTAATTTCTGTTCTTGTTTCAATTACTTTAATAACAACAGAAAGAATATTTCCCATAATGATTGTGTAAACCATTCCTACTGGCGATGTTCCTGCTCCTACAAGAAGGAACGCAATAATGCCGCAAATTACAGCATAAAGAATTTTTCCCGTCTGAGTTCCAGGAGTTGTACCGAACCACTGCAACATGAAAAGTGCTACGAAAAGAGTACCGCTTGAGAAAAGTGCAAGAATAATATCACCTGAATTGAACAGACCTCCAAAGAACATTGGAGCAAAAAGTCTTACGAGAAGTGAATATACAAAAAGGAAAATTCCAGGAATTAAATAACCGATAGATTCATCAGAAAAAAGAATTATTGATGAAAATACAGTAAGGAAATTAAAACGGAAAGCTGGAATTACAGAGTGAGAATCCCAAAGGAAAGAAATATATCCTTCTGGTACAGAAACCTTAAGGAATTTGAATACATAGTTATTCAGGAATGTGGTGATGATGGAGTCCACACTTGAAATTGAAAAAGCCCCGCTCTGAATAAGAGTTAGAGATGGATTTTTGTTTTCAAACATTTCTGTAGTGATCATGAATTCCGGAAAGAAAGATTTTCCGATGAACCAGGCCAGAAGTACAGAAAAACAAACTGAGTTTACCCAAACGTTTGTGGAATTGGAAATAATGTATTTAATCCCGAGTATTACAAGAAGTGTGATTAAAGCAGCTACAACAGGAGGAAAACTTTCTGGAAGAAGCATACCTGTAAAAATCCCCTGAAGCAGGTAATCAAATACATTGTATACCGGTTCAGCTTTTGTAAAATAACGGAGAAGGAAAACTGCTGTAGAAGCCGCGGTACATGAACCGATTACAATAAGTGCATCATAACTTTTATAAAGTCCAAGACATACAATCTGAATGAGAAGTAGAACAAGTATTCTGATTGAGATACTTGTAAGAGAAGATTTTTTATAAATGAATGGACGCACAATGGCGTATTTTTTTCTTATCAATAAATTTGTTTTCATAAAACCTACTTTGAATTTTTCATCACACTAAGAACCTGAGTAAGCGGGATTCTTGATGGACATACGGAATTACAAAGTCCGCATTCTGAACACTGTGAAACAGTTGCAAGATATTCCGGTGGGAGTGCAAACTGTTCGATTTTGCTTTTATAAAGAAGATCCGGAGCAAGTTCTCTTGGACAGATGCTACGGCAGTTTCCGCAGGAAATACAAGCGTGAACCAGCTGTTCCGGAGTATTTCTTTCTGAAACGAAAGAAATAGATTTTACAAATTTTGTAATCGGGAAATTGCGCCAGGTTACAGAGTTACCTACAACATGACCATTGATGATAATGAAGTTCGGAGTTCTGGTGAATCCTCCGATCTGGTTTACAATATCATCCAGAGTAGTTCCAAGCCTTACATTGAGAACACAGTTTACAGCAATACAGTTTCCTGTGAACTGTACAAGATGTTCAACAGGAGGGATTCCAAGTTCAACAGCCTTGTAAACTTCGTACATTGTTGTAGCATCAGAAAAAATATCCTCTTCTGAAATCTGATATTCATTTTTCTTGCCAGATTTATTGAAGGCTCTGCAGATTTCTTTTTTGAATCCTGCAGGATATTTTTTAGCATTTACGCTGAGTGTTTTTTCAAAAGAAGGATTTACTTCAAAAGAATTTTCGGCTGCCTGGTCATAGATATAAAGAATGTTCTGAAACTTTGCAGCATAAGCAACGATCTGAGCACCCTTTCTGATTTCCTGAAAATACTTTGCAGAAATAAAAGAGTCTGTAAGTCTTACTGGATCTTCATCAAAAAGGCGTACAACAAGAGTTTTTGCATTTTCACTTTTTTCAAAAATCTCTTTGCTCAAAGAAACAGGATTGTTGATTTTAAAAGTATTTATAACTCCGGATTCTGCAAGTTTTTCTGCTACCAGAGAAGGAGTCATGTTTTTGTAAGAATCAGATATCTGATGTTTTTTCCCTGTATAAGAGAAACTTCCCTGAAGGGCAATTTTTACCATTAGTTCAGGGCGACCCGAAGCACTAACATCTGTAAAGATATCTACTACTTTACCTGGAACAGGCGAATGAATTTTACAGTCATGAAGTCCCTGAGGCACGGCAATAACCTGACCTTCATCCACGATGTTTCCTTTCTGAACTACAGGCTTACATTGAACACCGCTTTCCTGAACCATAGGAACAATCACATAACGTGGGAGGAAAGCGTTGCGTGCAACGGTATATTTTTTAACAGAAGATTTTACATTAGGAAAAGTTGTCATTTACGTCCTCTGCGTTTTACGTTTTTATCTGAAATCATGATCCAGGCAAAATATGCAAGGATAATGGTAAACTGAATGAACGAAATTATTATACAGAATAAACTCAATCGGTGCGACCCATTGGAAGAATAACCAGCCGAAAAGTCCTGCCCCTGTTTTTTCATGATTTTTTCAAAGGCATTGAAAGGAAGAAGCTCAATTCTGTTATAAACCCCTTCCCTGTAGTTTTCCGAATATTCAAGAGAATCAACAGATTTCTCGATTTTACCTGAAGTCTTTTCAAAACGTGAAATTGAAACACTGTCCATATCTGTAGTTTTGTTTAGGGAACGATATGGATAACTTCTGACAAGGAAATCCCACTGGTAATAGTCATTTAATTCCGGAAGTTCAGCGCTTTTCTGACTTGCGCTTACTGATGGCAGAAGAACCTTTCCACTTGAAAGTGATTCTTTAGATCCTGATAAACCAGAATTCATAATAGAAAAACAGAAACTGAAAACTGTAAAAAACAGAAGAGACCCGAAGACAAGCCATTCTTTTCCCGAATACTGTGGGATGGAAAAAGAGCTTCGAATCATTACAGGATTAAAGTGATTTTTCTTGTAGCGTACAATCTGGAACTGTCTGAAAATAAAAAGGACTGAATATTCTGCAAGGAACAATAAAACAAAGGTAACTGAAATTCTAAATCCGGAACCAATCACAGAGACAAAGGCCAGAAGAAGAAGGAGCATGAATACATACTTTTTTGTAAGGACCTTTATGAAATCTCTTCGTCCGAAAACATTTGAAAGCAAAAACAGAACTGTAAGAAGAATCAGCACGGCAATTTCGGAAGAAAGAAATGGAAATGAAACTGTGAAAAGAACTGGAAGAATGGCCAGGACTCCATAAAGCTCTTTCTTTCTGGAAAAAAAGAAAAGCAATACAGCGTAAGCCAATGCGAAAAGCGGAATCAGAAAAGGATATTTTGCTTTGCTGTCTACTCCACAGTATCCGCTTATACTTTTGTTCAGGTATGAAGCCGCCTGTGCAAGCTTTGCCTTGTAATAAACCGGCACATAATAAAGTTTAAGGTTCTTGTTTTTGTCGAAGAAAAAGTTTGAGCGTCTCTGCAGATATTCCATTGCATCCTGATTCAGAGAAAGAAGAGATATTTCACAGGAATCAGCTTTAAGGTCAATCGGAAGATACTGATTTGAAAGACATGTGATTTCTCTAACATCAAACTGGTTCAAGGCTTCAAATACTTTGTCTTCAGGAACTTCCTGAGGAACGTACAGCACAGAAAATCCTTTCCAGAGTTCTCCTTTCGGAACCTGTCTGAAGAAAAAAAGGCACAGAAAACAGGCCAGAACAGGAATGAGAGCTAATACGCTATACAACTTTTTCATATATAAAAAAAACTATTTCCTATAATGAAGAATAAGCCACACCGATAAAAAGCCCCAGAAGGAATCCCAGAAGGACTTCAAGTGGTGTGTGACCGTTTACTTCCTTTACAGGTTCATATTCAGAAATAACTTCGTTCTCTTTAAGTTCCCTACCAACTTTGTTCATTTTTTGTGCAGTACGTCCAGAAGAAAGACGAACCCCTACAGCATCACGTACTGTAACCATAAGGAAGCAGACACAAAGCATGAAAAGGTCGGATGTGATACCGCTTCGGAAACCTACAGTTGTACAGACACTTGTTACGAGGGCTGTATGACTGGAAGGCAAACCTCCGGTTTTCCAAACAAGAAGAGAAACTAAATCCACAAAACTGTGAACTTTTCCGTAAATGAGATTGATAACTGTCTTAATAAACTGGGCTAAAAACCAGCTTGTTACACCGGCAAGAAACACCGGACTTGAAAAGAAAAGTTTAATCTGCTCCCACATATCATTTATTTTATCACCTAATCTGTATTTTTACTAGATAATTGTCTATTATATATAATATATGGAATTTAAGGATTTTCCTTTCGGCCGGGACGATACAGGCCGCCGTCTTGATAAAATCATAAGAAGATTTCTTCCCGACACATCCCTTTCTCAGGTCTACAGCCTTATAAGAAAAGGACTTGTAAAAATAAACGGAAAAAAGACAAAGGAAAACTACAAGATCCTTGAAAAGGATGTACTTAATATAGCAGCCTTCCTTCTGCAGCCTTCTGAGAATCCCTCTGAGATGCAGAAATCCGAAAGTGAAAAAACTTGCCTTATTGATATAGAAAAACTGATAGTTTTTAAGAATGAACATCTCCTTATTCTGAATAAACCCTACGATGTTACTGTTCACGGAGATTCTGACAGCCTGGATGTGGCTGTAAAAGACTGGTATGGTCATAATATCCAAAATGAATCCCTTTCCTTCAGGCCAGGTCCACTTCACCGACTGGACCGTAAAACAACGGGACTTCTTGCCTTTTCCTTAAGCACCGAGGGTGCCAGATGGTTTACAGAAAACATAGAAAACCACGTAATCAGAAAGACTTACCTTGGAATAATTGAAGGTGAATTCAAAAAAACTGAAAAATGGACTGATAAACTAAGCAAAAACGAAGACAGTAAAGGCTTTGTAACAGTCATAAAAGACGAAAAAAACGGAAAAACAGCTCTTTCTACAGCCATTCCTGTAAAACAAGGGGAATTTTCCCGAAAAAAAATCACTCTATGCCAGTTTGATATTGAGACAGGACGTCATCATCAGATCAGAAGCCAGTGTTCGATTCACGGCTATCCTCTTCTTGGAGATTCCGCCTATGGTTCAAAGGTTGAAAAAGCCGGGAAAAGAAGTTTTTACCTTCACGCATGGAAGCTGAAATTTCCTTCTGACAATCCTCTGGGACTTCCTGAAGAACTGATTTGTCCTTTGGACGAAGATTTTTTATTTGTTTAATATAATTATTTGTTTTATACTGAAAGAATGAAATTAGTGGATTCCATCAAACAAAAATTCAACCCAATTCAGGTATACGCACTCGTTGGTGAAAGCGGAACCGGGAAAAGTTTCCGTTCAAAAATCGTTGCCGAGGAATATGGAATTCACGCTCTTATTGATGATGGTCTCCTTATTATTGATGACAAGATCATAGCCGGTCATACGGCAAAAAAAGAAAAAACTTACATGGGAGCTGTACGTGCTGCCCTTTTTGATGATAAAGCCCAGCGTGACCAGGTGGCAAAAGCCATGAAAAACGCAAAAATCAAGAAAATCCTGCTTCTTGGAACCTCTGAAAAGATGGTTTCAAAGATTGCCATGCGTCTTCAGCTGCCACAGCCATCAAAAATCATAAACATTAAGGATATTGCTACAGAGGAAGAAATACAGAAGGCTATTAAAAGCCGCCAGGTAGAAGGAAAACACGTAATTCCGGTTCCATCTATCGAAGTAAAGAAATCATATCCTCAGATTTTCTCAAATTCACTTCATGAGCTTTTCAACAGAAAGAAAAACAACAAGAAAGGCGACGTGATGATCGAAAAATCGGTTGTAAAACCTGAATTTTCGAAGAAAGGTCGCATCGAAATTTCTGAGGCTGCCCTCACCCAGATGGTAATGCACTGTGTAAACGAAACAGAACCTGACATCATCATCAAAAAAATCAGCATAAAGACCAATGCCCACGGCTATAAGATTTTCATTACAATCGACGTTCCATTCGGAACTCAGCTGACTGGCAAGGTTCACAAACTGCAGACTTACATCATTGACCAGATTGAAAGCTTTACCGGCATTCTCATTGAAGAAGTTAGCATCATAATCGATAAAATTACTAAAAGATAAGCTTATTTAGCGGACTTTTTCTTTGGAGCAGGCTTTTCAGGAGCTTTTGTTTCCCCGTCTTCAGCTTTTTTTCTGGCCTTTTTAGGACTTGAAACGTTTACACCCAGATCTTTCAGAACCATTCTGACAGCATATTCCAGTTCTTTTCTCTGTGGATTCATTGGAAGAACGAAATTTCTGCATTCACGCCAAGTTCTGGCATAAAGTTCTGAGCTTGAAGTCTTGTTTTTTACTTCTTTTTCCCAGTCTGTAAGGCTTTTTGTAAAGTCATAGATAAGATAATAAAGTTTTTTACCCTGACGGGCTTCTTTGTCTTCTTTTACCAGTTCATCAAGTTTAGCAAGGCTTTTCATATAATCTTCTTCAAAAGTTTTGTTTGAGTAGATTATATGACTTGCTGCAGGCTGAAGATACATGAAAACCTCAGCATCCAGGGCTTCCCTTACAATCTCTGCACTATGTCCGCCGTTTATGATCTTAAGAAGTTCTTCAGTAAGGCGTGACGGAGAAATTGTGCTTAAAAGATTTGAGGAATGTCTGATTTTTGAGCGCAAAGCATGAGACATTTTTGCTTCAGTTGTAACTGAATACTTGATGGCACGGATCATACGAACTGGATCTTCCACGAAGATACGGTCCATAGGAATTACCGGTTTCAGAACATGTTTCTGAAGGTCTTTTACCCCGTTTACGTAATCGATTACCTGTTCAAGAATTGGATCATAATATAATGCGTTGATTGAAAAATCGCGGCGCATTACATCTTCGTCCATGGAACCGAAATCGTTTCCTACAGAACCTTCTTCATTTGAACGGAATGTGCTGACTTCAAAGATTTTCTGGCCGAAAACCACGTGAACAAGTCTGAAACGACGGCCAATTATACGGGAATTTCGGAAAAGTCTTTTGATTTTTCCTGGTGTTGCATCAGTAACGATATCGAAATCTTTTGGAGTGTTTCCTACAATAAGGTCTCTGACAGCACCGCCAACGATATATGCAGAAAATCCAGCATCGTGCAGTCTGTTAATAATAAAAACAGCGTCCTTATCGATTTTTTCACGAGAAATTTTATGTTCTTCTTTTGTATAAATTACAGCCTTTTTAACCGGCTTTCCAAATTTATTTGTTCCGTATCTGATTAACACAATTCACGATATTATAATTTTTTGGTAATCCACTCAAGTATATCGCGTTCAACTTCTTCCCTGTTTACTTCATTTAAGGCTTCATGACGGTCGCCTTCATAACAGATTTCTTCGATATCCTGGACCCCGTTATCAACATAAGTTTTGATAAGGGTTTTGATTGTTTTTCCGTAATTGCTTACAGGATCTTCTGAACCGTAGAATATAAGGATTGGAAGGTCCTGTGGCACTTTTTTCATGTTTGATTTTTTATGGATATTTGTAAGTCCAGATGTCATGTCATGGTAAAAAGACGATGTAAGTTCAAACTGACACCAGGAATCAGAATCATAGAGCATAACCGCTGTTGGATCTGAGGAAGTCCAGGCATTTGGACTCTGTGGATTCTTGATTCTTTTGTTGTAGCTTCCAAAGGCAATTTTCTTAAGAAGAGGACTTGGTTTATCGTAGCCTACGATTTTAGAAACGATAGCTGTAAGAACACTTCCGAAAGCAGAGATTGCAAGAGGTCCTGAAGTTCCTGAAAGAATACAAAGATCAGGATCAGAACCGAAGCGTTCCAGAAGTCCCTGTGTAACAAAGGAACCGAAAGAATGGCCCATTACTATACATTTTTTTCCAGGGTAATCCTTTTTCAAAGCTTCCGTGATTTCATGAAGGTCCAGAACTACCCTGTCAAAACCATCTTTTTTTGCCAAAAGCCCGAATTTACCGGCATTTTTTGATTCAGCGTTCTGTGCAGTTTTACCGTGACCACGCATATCGTAGGCGTTAAGGACATATCCGTTTTCGGCAAGAATTGTACCGAATCTGTCATAACGGAGGGAATGTTCACAAAGTCCATGATGCAGCTGCAGAACTCCCTTAATTTCAACATCTTCATCAGGTATCCAGCGGTTTACAGCAATTTCGAATCCGTCACTCATTGTCAAAAAAAAGTTTTTTGTCTGCATAAATTAGCCTCATTCAATAAAAAGATTTTTTTTTATATAATATTGATATGGAATTAGAGAATATTATAACCGATAAAATTGTTTTTGGGGGAAATTGTATTGGAAAAATACACGGAAAAAACGTGTTCGTTCCCTATGCTGTTCCATCTGAAGAACTGGAAATCCGCATTACAGAACAGAAAAATGACTACGACAATGCAGAAATCGTGAATATTCTCAAGGCATCAGAACACCGTGTAAAGCCTGAATGTGCTTATTATGGAATCTGTGGTGGCTGTAACATGATGCATATCGATTCAGAAGCTCAGACAGAATACCGAAAGGAAATGCTTTATGAAATGCTTACCAAAAACGGTGTGGAATATCCTCTTGAAAACATAAAGGCCGTTACAGGACCTTCAACAGGTTACCGTTCAAGATTCCAGCTTACAGACGGCGGTCTTTCTGAAAAGCGAAAAAATACAATCATTCCTATTACAGAATGTCTTTGTGCAGAAAAACCTGTAAACAAATACCTTGCAGAAACTCCTTTTGATCAGAGACCAGACGGAAGAATACATTTCTTCGGAAGCGAAAAAGCCTTGAATCAGGACGGAACTCCTGCAGAAATGCCTTTTATTTCTCAAAAGAAGGAAGAAAAAGTACAGAAAATCATACAATCTAAGAAATCAAGCAAGAAATATAAGTTCAAAGAAAACCGTTATTTTGCAGGAACTGCCGCATCTCCAGAAAATGAAGTTACAGTTCAGATTTCTGACAAGAAATTGACTTTTGATGTTAGAGGCTTTTTCCAGTCAAATATGTTTGTTTTTGAAAAGACCTGTAATCTGATCAGGGAAAAACTTACTCCTTGTGACAATATTCTTGATATGTATTCTGGATGCGGTTCCCTTTCAGCTTTCGCGGCGGACAAAGCCGGCAAAGTGACCCTTGTAGAACACAACAGAGATGCATTGGTTTTTGCAGAAAGAAATATGGCAGGGACAAACCATACAAGCTTCGGAATGAGCGGGGAAAACTGGGTAAAGAACTGTTCTGCCACCTGCCCTCATTTTGATGCCATTGTTATTGATCCTCCAAGAAGCGGAATGGAAAAACCTGTTCTGGATTATCTTATAAAATCAAATGCACTTCAGATTATTTCCATGTCCTGTGACCCGGCAACTCATGCCAGAGACCTGGCAAAACTGATCCGTAACGGATATGAGATCAAAGATGTTTATCTTTTGGATTTCTACCCGAACACATCTCATATCGAAAGTCTTGTAGAACTCCGGAAGAAACCAGATTGAAAAAAATAATATCGCTGCTTTTAGTTCTTCTTTCCTCTTTTTTCTTGTCTGCTCAGACTGCCCTGACAAACCTTAATACTTCCTGGAGTCAGGTTCTGGGAGGAAAGTTTATATCAAAACCGGTACTAACCTCATTCGGTTTTATTGGTATTACAGACGGAAAGACAATTTCGGCTCTGACTAACAGCGGTAAAATAATCTGGGAAGTAAACACTTCTGTGAACTCAGAAACAATCGTTACTGTGATTTCTTCCGACTTTACTCTTGCAGTAACCAACGGCAGAAAGAAAATCACATTATATAATCCTTCAGGCGTTCCTTTATGGAATAAAGTACTTTCCTTTGATGTTACTCATAAAGCCTTTGAAGGCCGCGACGGAAGATTTTTTCTCCGTGGAGAAAACACTCTTGCCTGTTATGGAATCAACGGAATCTGCAAATGGAGTATTGAAACTGAAAGACAGTCTCCTGTAGAACTTCAGGAACTGGAAGACGGGAGTCTTATTCTCTTTCTTAAAGAACTTTCTGACGGAAAAACCAGAGCTTTACGAATTACCCCTTTTGGAAAAATCATTGAAGACATTACTTTTTCAGGCGAGATACTTTCAGCCTCTACAACTGACTGCGGAATCTTCCTGACTTTTTCTGACGGCTCTGCAGGTCTTTTCGGACTTTCTGATGAAAAAGCTGTAAACCGTTATGTTTTAGATCCAAGACTTTTTAATAAAAACAAGAACAATTTCTTTTGTTCTGCCCTTCACAAAGATTACGGAGTTTTTGTTACCGAGAACCGTAGCGGAGTCAAACTGCTTTATTTGAACGGTCAGAATGGAGATGTTAAATGGACTGCAATTCTGGATCAATTCAACATAACTGATATTGTCGAAGCAAAACTTACAGAAGAAGGCTTTTTCATCTGTGACATGAAAACCGGCTATTTCTATAACAAGGAAGGTTTGCTTCAGTGGACCTGCTCGATGCCAGAAAATAATAGTCGCAACAAGTGGAAGAATGCTTTCTTTACTGAAAACAACACTCTTGTAATCTGCTATGACAACTGGACTCTGAACGGGTACATAGTTGAACAGCATACCGGAAATTACAAATCAGATATCAAATACAACTATTATCTTGATTACCTTAAAATTGATTCTTCTGTTTACGGAACTGTTTATCAGAATGAACTCAGTTCTGAAATCACCGGACCTCATAGAATCAAAAATCTCGAAGCCGGATACTACGGTGAAAAAGAAATCCTTTTTACTTCTGATCTTATTAGCTGTTGTCAGGCCTACATACAGGCAAACAGTGAAACTAATTTTGGGGTTCATGATGGACCTTCCCTGTTCCAGGCAAATGTTTCCCAGATGGAATCTCTTTTGAATCAGCTTCCATACTATGGAACCCGCTATACAACTAACCTTACTGCTAAACTCTTGAAAAAAGAGACAAACAATTCAATACTTAATTGTATAGTAACGGGCATAACCAAAAGCGGTTATGATCCGGACGGTGAAATTCTTCAGGCTTTGGAGATTCTTTCAAGTAAAACCTTGAAATCAAACATAAATCTGCAGCTTAATATCTGTGATGCAGTTTATTCAGTCTGCAGATTCATGGGACGCCCGGCTTTCAATAAAAGCGGTAAAACTATCCTTAAGAATTTCATGTATCCTTCATATAATTCAAAAGTGCGAACAAAAGCCCGTCAGACAATGGAAATGATAGCGGCTTTGGAGAAATAAATGGAAAAAGAAACACAGGATAAAATCCTAGAGAGTTTTCAGCAGATTAAAAACCTTTGTTCAAAAGCAGACAAAGACCAGAAAGAAACCACTTTTGCAGGTATCGCGGATCTGATTATTTCTGAAGCAAAAAAAATCAAGGATATTTCCAATTCTGAGAAAACTGCGAAGGAAAAATTTTCTGTTCCGGATTTTTCTTCTTTCAGATTTCTCCTTGTTGAAGACAACCAGGTTAATATTATGGTTGCCGAAGCTTTCCTGAAGAAAACCGGAGTCACTGTAGAAATCTCAAATAATGGTCTTGATGCCGTAGAAAAAATAAAAGCTTCTGAAGCATCAGGAAACTTTTACCATATTGTTTTCATGGATATGCAGATGCCTGTCATGAACGGACCTGAAGCAATTAAGGCAATCCGTAATATGAATTCGGAATACGCAAAGAAACTTAAGATTGTTGCAATGACAGGAACCGTTCTTGATGCTGAAATCACAAACATCCGTAAAACAGATATTAACGGTTATATTACAAAACCTATTTCAGCAAACATTCTTTATAACGTATGTTCTGAAATTCTTTCGGAATACAGAACTATAACACCAGTTCAAAATTCAGTTGAAAAAAAACAGGAAGAAAATAAACAGGAATCTAAAAAAAATATCGAGATTCCTTCCCCATCTTCTGCTGCAGCCTATCCTGATTTCTCATCAAAGAAAGTTCTGGTTGTTGATGACAACAAGCTTAACGTTGAAATCCTTAATTTAATGCTCAAAAAAACAGGAGCATATTTCGAGGATGCTTTTGACGGTGAAGAAGCCCTGGTTAAGTTCTTAAAATCAGATGAGTTCTTTTATGACATGATTCTTATGGATATTCAGATGCCTAAAATGGATGGTAACCAGTGTGCCTGGAGAATCCGTAATTCTGAAAGGAAAGATGCAGAACTTCCTATCATTGCCATTTCTGCGAATGCTTTCCAGGAAGACAAGGACAAATCCCTCAATTCAGGTATCAATTTCCATATGAGTAAACCTGTAAACATGAAAGCTCTTCATGAAAAAATGAACGAACTTTTCATGGGAAATGTCTGAAAACTAAAGTTTCATTTTTTCTATAAGTTCTGCCGTCCTTATATCTCCAAGACGTCTGTAAATTACAGCCATTTTCTGAAGGAAGAAAGCATCGTCGGCCTTTGAGAAGCGGAGTTCAAGGGCTCTTTCATAGACATCAAGAGCAAGTTCATCAGAAATAACCCCTTCAATATTATTTCTGAGAATTGCCGTTGTAAAAGAGATAACTTCAGGGAAGAAAAATCTGAAATATTCATAGGAATATTCCATAAGAATAACCTGTTCCAGAAGAAGGAATGCATCGTAATATTCTCCACGGATCACAAGTTCCTCAGAAAGAATATAACCGTAATCCATAAAGTCTTCGCGGGTATACCATCTTTTTAGACTGAATTTTGGACGGCTGGAATTAACATGAATAAATTCACGGACTGCATCATCTTCTCGTCCTCTCATAAGATCCAGGACAATAAGTTTTGCCCAAGATTCATCATCGTTTCTTTCTACAAGCCATTTTCGATAATCAAAACTTTCTTCACTCTGCTTTTTTTCGCGGAACTGATGGAAGAAAGAATCATTGAAAATCTGTCTCTGGCGGGCATCAGACAAAACCCTGTAAGCCTGTGTAATGTCATTGAACTCATCTCTTTTTGATGAATCACCAAGACTGTCTGGATGATACAGTTTGGCTTTTTCACGGTAAGCATGTTTAATTTCGCTTAAAGAGGCATTTGGAGCAATTCCCAGGATTTTGTAGCAGTCTTTCATATGGTTTTAATATACCATATTTTTCGATTAAATACTCTTGAACAGACGATCAATTTCTGGTTTTTGAACAAACATAACAGGTATATGAGAAGATAAAAGAATGTTTTTTTCCACACTAGATGCAGAGCTTTTGTGGGCTTTTCCGCTGTTTGTTTCATTACCGCCTAAAAGAAGTAGGTCGGCATCATAGTTGTCTCCAGCCTTTATTATTTCGGAGAAGACTCCACCACGTAAAAGTTCAGTTTCAATCTGAAGCCCTTTTGAAAGAGCAAGCCTTTCAACATATTTCAGATAGTTTTCACCGTCTTTTGAAAGAAGCTCTTCATAGTTGTTTTTTTCTTCATCAATGAGGAATTTATTCAAAGAAAGATATTTTATGGTTGCAGTATCAACAACATAGACAGCTTTAAGTTTCAGGTTGTAACATCTGGCCATCATAATAGCATACATAGCAGCATGAATTGATGCTTCAGAACCGTTAATGGCTACCATTATTTTTTTGAAAAAATCTTTTGACAAAAATGCCTCCGCTTCAAATATAAAAAAACTTATTTATTCCCGCGTTTCTTAAGAGCCTTAAGAACAAAAACATTTTCACGTTCACGTTCTTCAAGAACCCCTTCTATATATTTCTCAGTCTCGATGGTCTGAGGAATAATCATTTTATCAAGAGCATTAACACGTCTCTGTGTTTTTCTAACTTCTTCAGCTAGTCTCCAAACAATCGTTCTGATTGAAGCCATCTGAGTAAGAAGTGAAAGAAGATCAAAAAAATTGTTTACTACTTCGTCAGTATTAGCATCGGTTCCAAGAAAAGAATAAAAAAGTTCTTTTTTAGGAAGCTCTACATCAAGAGATGAGAAAGTCTGACCGCCAAGGCTGACCTGCTTTTCGCTCATTCCGAATTCATAATGAACAGACTTGGCGATTCTTGCAACCTGATCGGCTCCGTCCCGCATAAGCATTTTTTTCAGGGACGGATAAGCTTTCTGAACTGCTTTATCAATCTCGGTTTCAAGAAGCTGAACCTGCTGAACCATATGCATAAGTTCTCTAACAAGAATCTCGCGTTTTTCTTCAAGAAGTTCATAACCGTTAGAAGAAACAGCCAGCTGTTCTTTCATTGTGAGAAGATTTGATTTTGTCGGAGCAATGTTAAGTTTTGCCAAGATTCAACCTCTAATCTTCAATAGCAGGAGCATATTTTTCTATGAAATCAGAACGGATACGGAACCATTCACTTCTTGGAAGTTCATTAAGAACTTTCCATCCGATTTCCAGAGTTTCTTCGATAGTTCTGTCTTCATATTCCCCCTGACAGAGGAATTCTTTTTCAAACCTGTCACCAAAACGGATGTACATTTTATCCAGATCAGAAAGCTCTTCTTCCCCGATAATTGCAGCCAGGTTACGGATTGATTTTACTTTTGAGTAAGAAGCAAAGAGCTGACTTGAAACATCGGCGTGGTCTTCACGGGTCATATCCTTTCCGATACCGTCTTTCATAAGACGACTTAAGGAAGGAAGTCCCTGAACAGGCGGATAAAGTCCTTTCTGTGAAAGTTCACGGTCCATAACAATCTGACCTTCTGTAATATAACCTGTAAGGTCAGGAATAGGATGAGAAATATCATCATTAGGCATTGAAAGAATTGGAATCTGTGTAATAGAACCTGAAGAGCCTTTGATTTTTCCGGCACGTTCATAAAGTTCTGCAAGGTCAGAATAAAGATATCCTGGGTACCCTTTTCTTCCTGGAACTTCCCCACGGGTTGTAGAAATTTCGCGAAGGGCTTCACAATAGTTTGTCATGTCTGTCATTACGACAAGAACATGTTTACCTTTTTCAAAGGCCAGGTATTCTGCTGCAGTGAGAGCACAGCGAGGTGTAATTGTTCGTTCAATGGAAGGTGCGTCGGCAAGTGAAAGGAACATTACTACATTTGAAAGAACTCCGGACTGTTCAAAAGTATCCTGGAAGAATTTTGAAACGTCATATTTGATACCCATTCCAGCAAAAACCATAACGAATTCTTCATCACTGTTACGAAGTTTTGCCTGGCGGATAATCTGTGCGGCCAGTTTATTGTGAGGAAGACCGTTGCCAGAGAAAATAGGAAGTTTCTGTCCACGTACCAGAGAGTTCATTCCGTCAATGGCAGAAATACCAGTCTGAATAAAGTCACGCGGGTAAACGCGGGCATAAGGATTTATAGGATAACCGTTTACATTCATTTTCTTTGAAGAAATGATTTCAGGATATCCGTCGATAGGTTTTCCAAGTCCATTGAAAACGCGTCCAAGGAGCCCGTCTCCTACACGGAGTTCTAGTGGTTCCTTAAGAAATTCACAGGTGGTTTCATCGATATCAAGTCCTGTTGTATTCCCGAAAATCTGAACAACAACAGCTTCTTCGCTAACGTCGATAACACGACCTGTGCGTTTTTCACCGAAACGGTCACGGAGCATTACAGTTTCTCCGTAGAAAACATTTTCAGTTTTTTTCATAACAACAATTGGTCCATCGACCATTGTCATTCCTTTATATTCAACACCTTTCATATTTTACCTTCTGTTGAAATTCCTTACATCAAATCGGAAAACTGAGTTTCCATATGGGTACGGACTTTCTGGATCTCGCTGACTTTGTCATTAGGATAATCATATTTGATTCTGACAAGTTCATTACAAACAGGCATTCCGATGATTTTTGGAAGAGCATAACCTTTTTTGAGTGCTTCCAGAGCCTTTGCATAGAAATCCATAATCAGTTCAAGAATATCTATCTGTTTTTCTGTTGAACAGTATTTATCAACATCATCAAAGGCGTTCTGCTGAAGAAATCCGTTCTTTATCATGTCTGCCACTTTAAGAACCAGTCTTTCAGAATCTGGAAGAGCATCAGGCCCAATAAGTCTTACGATCTGCTGAAGTCTCTGTTCATTTTTAAGCAGATCCAGTGCTTTCTGACGTAATGAGAACCAGAGTGGATTATGAAGCTGCCACCAGTCCTTAACTTCATCTGCGTATTCGGAATAGGAATCGATCCATCCAATAGCAGGATAATGTCTGGCATTGGCAAGTTCACGGTCCAGAGCCCAGAAGCAGCGGATAAAGCGTTTTGTATGCTGAGTAACAGGTTCTGAGAAGTCACCACCTGGTGGCGAAACGGCACCAATAACCGAAACAGAACCTTCCTTCTGACAAAGAGATGTTACTCGTCCTGCTCTTTCATAGAAAGAAGCAAGACGAGTTGGAAGATATGCAGGAAATCCTTCTTCGGCAGGCATTTCTTCCATACGTCCGGAAAGTTCACGGAGAGCTTCGGCCCAGCGTGATGTTGAGTCAGCCATAATGGCAACATGCATACCCATGTCACGGAAATATTCTGCAAGTGTAATTCCTGAATAAAGGGAAACTTCACGGGCTGCAACCGGCATGTTTGAAGTATTAGCAATAAGAATGGTACGTTCCATAATTGAACGTCCGGTTCTAGGGTCAATGAGTTCCGGGAATTCAGAAAGAACTTCAGTCATTTCGTTTCCACGTTCTCCACAACCAATGTATACAATAAGGTCAGCATCACACCATTTTGCGACTGCATGCTGAGTCATTGTTTTACCGGTTCCGAATCCTCCAGGAATAGCAGCGGTTCCGCCTTTTGAAAGTGGAAAGAAAACGTCAATAACGCGCTGTCCTGTAACGAGAGGTTCAGACACAGAAAGTTTTTCAGCAAAAGGTCTAGGCTTACGAACAGGCCAGTACTGGGAAAGTTTAATCTCTTCGTCTAATTCAGTAAGACCGATTACATCATCAACTGTATAGTCACCAGTTCCCTTGAAAGATTTAAGAGCTTTTCCACGGATATCAGGAGGAACCATAATGCTCTGGGTAATTGATTCAGTTTCCTTTACAGTTCCAAGAACCATTCCAATACTGATTGAATCCCCTTCTTTTACAGAAGCATCAAAGTGCCAGATCTTTTCATTGTCCAGAGGTTCACTTCTTTCACCAGGAAGAAGGAAAGAACCAGAAGTTTCATACATGTTTTTAAGAGGACGCTGGATACCATCATAGATTGTACCTACAAGACCAGGCCCCAGTTTAAGAGAAAGAGGTCTCTGCTGGCTTACAACAGATTCACCAACATACATACCTGTATCTTCCTCATAAACCTGAATGGTTGCATTACCTTTGTTTTGACGGATAATTTCACCAATAAGACGATTCTTTCCTACGTCAACAACGTCATAAAGACCGCAACCGTCAAGACCGGAAGCATAAATAATCGGTCCCGAGATTTTTGTAATTTTTCCTTCAATCATTAATCTTAAGACTCCTTATTCTGCTTTTGGACCAAAAAGTCCGTCTGCAAGTTCCGCACGATATTTATCAAGAATGCCATCTACTACCTGACAAAGAGTAAAACGACATTTTATTTCATTATTTTCCGAAATTAGAATAATTCCCTTGTTTACTTCCAGAAGAGATTCTTCATAAAGGATTTTATTAAACTCAGTGGAGATGACTTTCTGCAAAGAATCTTTGACAGTTTCTTTCAAAGCCTTTTCTGTTTTTGAAGCATCAAGTCCGTAAACATAAGCTGTTACCTTAAGTCCTTCAAAGTTTATATCACGACTTTCTTTTGCAAGAAGAGAAATAATCTTTTCTTCAGGAACAGAGGCAAGATACTGATTTATATTTTTAAGAAGAGATTCCTGAATATAAGAAATATAAAAACGCGACTTTTCCAGAGGAATCGAAGCATTCAGGTCTCTTTCATAATTTCTAAGTTTTAATTTTAAAGTTTCTTCTGCTTTGGAAACTTCTTCTTCTACACGAGACTGAACCGAAGCTTCAATCCGTGCACATTCTTCAGCAGCTTTCAAAGCAATTTTGGCGGCTTTTTTTTCTGCATCAGAAATGATTTCCTTATCCAGAATTTCTGTTGATCTTAATTCTTCCATTTTTTAATCCAATTAAATTTGAATACCTACAGCTTCCCGAATAGCTTCTGAAAGAGACTTCTTGCCCTGAAGATGTCCCTGAAGTCCTGGAACTTCAACTATAAGAGGATATTTTCCTGTTTTCTGCCAGGCATATTCCTCATCCTCAATAAGGGCAGCAGCCTCTTCTGTAAGGATAAGGACCCGGGGAACTTCTCCGTGAGGAAGATTTGCTACACCTTCCTTTCCTGTTGCACGATTGAATGCAGCAAGAACTTCATCTCTTGTTTCGGCGTAGACTCCGTCTACACCAACAAGATTAAAAGCAAGAACAATTTCCCGTGAGCCGATTACGAAAAATTTCATTGTTCTACAGGATAAGAATAAGAACTGCTACGAGCATACCCCAAAGACAGATACCTTCAGCAAGACCTACATAAGGAAGAGCTTTTCCTGATACTTCAGGATTTTCTGCCATGGCGCCCATTGCAGCGGCACCGATTTTTCCTACAGCCATACCACCTGCCAGACATGCCATTGCAACAGCAACTGCGGCAGCAATATATTTTGCAGCCTGTGGGATTCCAGCTTCTTCAACAGCTTCAACTGCTGTTTCTTCTGCAGGAACACTTTCTGCTTCAGATGCAAAAAGCATTGTTGAGGTGAATGCCAGAAGCATTGTAAGGATTACAAAAAATTTCTTGTTCATATATATACTCCTTTTAATGAACGATTTTATATTTTTATTAGTATTCAAACTTAAATGGAACGAATTCACGTCCTGTTTCTTTGTAGAACTTTGAGAAGAACTCATAGTACTGAAGACGAATACACTGAATGGCCACAATCATTCCTTCAAGAACAATGATGATTCCGTTACCTACAATCATTACGCCAATTCCTGCAGGACTTGCGACACCACCTACCATTTCGGTAAGTGTATGAACAAGGAAACCTAGAACAGCATGTGAAAGGGCAAAGGCTCCTACACGAATAAAACTCATGGTGTTTGACATGTATGTAGAAATAACTTCAATGAGTTCAACTACACCGCCAATAAGCATGGCACCAAATCCGTTTTCAAGAACAGGACGATGTCCGTTTAAGAGGCGTTCAAAAGGTTCTCCGAAAGCAGAGAAGAACATTGTCACACCGATGATTACCCAGTCATATACTGCAATGAAATGTTTGAAAGCAGCGACTCTTACAGCAAGTGAAATGACATACCAGAACCAGAGGGCACCAGCAATACCTGTCTTTCCAAAAATTGCGTCACCAGGACGTTTACGGAGAAAGTTATTGATGATATTGATAATCAATCCGATTGAATTGATCACAAAACCAACCCCAACAGCAACACCGAAAACCGCAAACATAGTTTTTATGGAATTAGGATCACTTGAAGGCATCATCTTGATAATAGGTGCATGTGCATTTCCGAAAAGACCTGTTACCCATTCAGCGAAAGGTTCCAGAAGTTTTTCTCCGGAAAAACATTCCCCTGTAAGAAGTCCCATTATAGAACTGGTACAACCTACTCCAATAAAGATTGGGGCAAACTTGTTCCAACCTCCAACCTTTATAACCTTGCAGGCCATCAAAACACCGAAAAGAGCAATAAAAAGTCCCTGGCCGAAATCTCCGAACATGAAACCAAAAAGGAATGTAAAGAAAATTGCTACAAAAGGTGTAGGATCAACTGTTCCATAAACCGGTGAACCGTAAGAGAAAATCATTCTTTCGAAAGCGCTTACAAATTTTCCGTGTGAAAGCTTTACAGGAACCTGTTCCTTCCCGCTCAAAACTGCAGGAACTTCAAAAGGTTCATACTGACGAATTGCAATTCTTCCTTCTGTAAGACTATCCAAAGAAGTCATATATTCTGATGCTTCTTTAGCTGGAACCCAACCTGTAATTCTATAAACCATTTCAGTTGACTGAAGACTGTTCTTGATTTTTTCAATCTGAGTTCCCATAGAGAAAGAAGCACACAGACGATTCAAAATATTCTTGTGAGTTTCAGCGAAGTTAGAGCGTTCTTTTTCGACGTCTGCAAGGTGTTCGTCAGCTGCGGTTTTCTTTGCTTTAAGCCCTTCAAGAACATCATCAGGTACTCCATTAAAATCTGAAGGAATTTCCATGTTGATGAAATTGAAATTCTTAAGTTCTGTATCAACAGCAAATCTTCCTTTTTTTGAAGAAGCTGCAAGTACATGAGATTTATCTTCACCAAGAGCAAGAATTACACCATTTGGACCAACCGCTTCCTTAAGATCTTCAAAATCTTTTGGATCGATTTTTCCTACTTTCATGGAAAGGAAAGAAAGATGTTCAAGTTCGGAATAAGGCACTTTAAGATTTGCAAAAGAAAGAGCTTCAGTATAAGCCTGATTAACTTTTTCTGATTCAGAAATTGCTTCATTCAGGCGATCAGAAAGAGAATCAAAAGCATTAAAAATTCTTGCAGCCTCATTTCTGTCTTCGTCTGTAGGACAATTAACAGAACCTTCTTTTGGTTTCTCTGCCTCAATGGCCAGAGTGGAACGGATATTCAGAAGTTTATCAAAAAACTCTTCATCAACATTTAGTAAAGATTCCTTTTCTGATTTTTTTTCTTCATTAAGTTTTGTCTGAAACTGAAAGCTTTCTTTTTTTCCAAGAAATTCAATTACTTTGGAAATATCATTCTTGAGAACCATCAGTTCAAGAAGTTTCATCTGTGCTGTTCTTGCCATATTAATACTCCAGCAAAGGCTTTTCGTTCAATCGCAGTCCTTCAACTGCCATTCTTATATAACCAAGTTCATTCTGTTTAACCTTGAACCAGCCGATCAAAGAGGCACTGGTTACAGGGTAACAGTGGAACAAACGCATAGCTTTTTTATTCTGATTAACTCTGGCTTTCTTCTCTATCCAGGAAGGATCGATTTTCCAGATAACATCAGTTCTTGGATTCAAATAATCTTTGTATACCCAGTTTTCCCAGGAAGAATAATTTTCAGGATCTTTTTCAAGCATTTTGTAGATTTTCATACAAAGAGGATCCTGAGGAGAAGGTTTGTCAGTTACATACATAAGGTGACTGATAACTTCTTCATTTGTCATGCCAAAGTTTATTTTAAGTCTGAGAGCCCAGACAATATTCTGAAGTTCAAGCTCTTCGGTAAACAAGGCTTTTACGGCAAGACCTTCTTCCCCGCTGATTTTCTGTATAGATGACCACAAATGTTTTATGGCCTGAATATCAAGCCTTGTTTCTACAGCCTGTTTTTCATGAATTCCCGGAATCTGTTTGAGCCAGGAATATTCAGTTCCAGAAGTGATTTTTTCCAGGTCCGGCCACTGTTCATAATGAAGTGTTGAATATTTTCCAAGATCATAAAGTTTCGGAAGTTCAGTTTCACCTGAACAGAGGGAGTCTATTACAGTCTTAAGGTTTTCTACTTCATAAATATAAAACTGATCGCTGAGATAAGTTTCCGGTTTATCAAACTGGCTTATGAAACTAACATACTGGGAAATAAAACGGTTGAATGCTTCTTCTTCAATCTTCTGGGCAAGAACAACCTCCGGCACCAAAGGAGCAGGTGTCTTAAAAAGGAGGTTCCATAAATCTGTCAAAGATTTTGTTTCGAAAAGCTTTGTGGTGTTTTCTCCGGTAAAGGATTTTCCCATTACACCACAGGCTTTTGCGTAAACAAAAGCTCTTGCACCGTCTTTATCCATAAACTTCTACCGTTATCCAAAAAGGAGATTGTCCATAACAGAATTAAACTTTTCTTTGTCCTGATTCTGTTTATAAACCGATTCCTTATATTCTTCCATTTCTTTGCTATATTGAAGATCGATCTGTGCTTTTTTCTCTTCAAAATCTTTCTGAAGCATTTCAGATTTTTCCTGATACAGTTTCTTGAACTGTGCATCTGCAGCCATCTTTGCTTCAGAAATCATTTTATCGCCTTTAACATTTGCGACTGTAATAATCTGGGAAGCCTGTTTTTCAATTTCAATAAGATGTGTAATAATGCTTACTTCTTCATTTACATTTTTATCTGCCATTATAGCTCTCCTGATTTGTAAATAAGTTCACAAATGTCTGCTTCAGAAGCGGCACTGAGAATATTGTTAATTAAGTCCGGATTTTTTTCCAAAAGAAGAATATCTTTCAGAATCTCAAGATGTTCATCGGTTTTGCTTTCCGGGAACACGATACAGAAAACGATTTTGGCTTTTTCCCCTGTCAGGCTGTTGAACTCAACTCCCTTGTGCGAAATGCCTAAGGCAATTACAGTTTCAGAAACAGAAGAGGAAACAATATGTGGGACTGCAAAATTTTCAGATACCAGTGTACTCATTTTTTCTTCTCGTTCTTCCAGAGAAGAATAGACAATTTCTCTTTTCAGGTTAGAATTCAAAGAAATGAGTTTTTCTGTCAATTCTGCAAGTACTTCATCACGATCTGACCCATCAAGCTCAAAAAGAATTGATTCAGGTTTAATATAGTCACAAATCATTTTACCCACCCTAAATATCTATACTATTATAGTCCCTAAATCCCGATTTTTCAATTTATATGTTAAAAAAAAACACCGGATAAGGAACCTAATCCTGAATCCGGTGTTTTTAATCAGAGTCTGAAAAGAATTATTCAGCGTCTGCTGTTTCAGACCACCAGTTTCCTGATGATTCTGTTGTTGCTTCTACTTCAGTTGTTGTTGTATCAACCAAGTCTGTATCGATCTTTGCTTTTTTATTTACAAGAGCAAGTCCCAGAGCCAGAACAAAGAAAAGAACAACAAGAACAGTTGTTGTTTTTGTAAGTACACTTGCAGAGTGTGAACCGAAAGCTGCAGTTCCGCGGCCACCAAGAAGTCCACCCATTCCGTTTTCTCCGTCATCCTGAACAATTACCAGAAGAACCAGAAGAACACAAACGATTACAAATGCAACCAAAAGAACGATACCAATAGCACCCATTTTTTTATCTCCAATAAAGGGAAAATCCCCATCTATTTAAAATATTAGTTTTATAATCATAATAGATTATCAATATTTGGTCAATGTCATTTTAACTTCAGCAAAAGCTGTTATCAATAGCTGCAAAGACCAATACTTCCCGCTTTAAGATTATATTTATCGTAAAGATAATCCTGAAGCATATACAGACAATCATCAAAACCAGATCCGGATGTTTCGATTATATAATCGCAAAGATATTCTGATACTTTACGTACCGAAGGCCACCTTGCTTTATTTACAAAATATTCACCGGCTTTACCTTCCCCATTCTGGAGAATATAGGCCATAAACTCATTCTGCATCAGGTATTCATCATTCTGGTCGTATCCAAGAGATGGCTGACTTCTGAAATAGGTCATCAAAAAGTCCATTGTCTGTCTGTCCATAATGTTATAGACAACAGATACATAATTCCTGAAATCTTCATCAGTAAAATAAATTGTATGCCAGCCTTCGTGAGCAAGAAGAGGAACCCGGTTCCAGGAAGGAATCTCTCTGGAAACTGAAAGAACAGCGCCCTTTCCTGCTTCGTAAGGATTCAAAACATCATCAACTCTTTTAAGAACACCGTTTCTGACAAGAATATCAAGAAGCAGTTCTTCCTCAGGATTCAATCTGAAGTTCAGTCTGAATGCTTTATTGAAGAACTTAGCAAGACTTTCTGCCGAATAGTCATGGGCATTATAATCATGTTTTCCTTCAAGTTCAGCATTTGTAAGGAGTTTACCTTTAAACCCTTCTTTTTCAATGAAGAAAGCAATGCGGGCAAAAAATTTACTCTGAACCGCATAGTTTTTTGTATCGAAGAAAAGGATTCCCGGAAGGCGATCCCATTCAAAAAGTTCATAATCAGGATTTCTCCAGTTTTCTTTAGGCCAGTTCAGAATCAATCCAGGATCAGTCTGAATAGGATTTACGATATCTCCTTCAGAACTTTTTAGAATAGATTCAGAACCTTGTTTATACAAAACCGAAAGGACTTTTCCTTCTGTATTTTTACAGGACATATTGGCAAAAGGATTCTTCAGGGCTAAAGTTGAAATCTTAATTTCAGAAAGTCTTTTTATATGAATTTTTTCCCCACCGAAAGAAAAAGAATAATCATAAAGTTCTTCTTCTTTTGAAGATGGCTGGGCCATTTTTATTTCGATTTCTGGCGGAACCTTGTCCTTTGAATAAACTACAGGGAAAATATTTGAGGAACCGGTAAAATCGAAGAAAGCCGAATTGAAATCAAGTTTTCCGCCATTTGAAGAAAACCCCCAGAAAGAGATGTCCGGAGACACATCAAAACCGGTTACAGACTGTGAAACCGAAACACTCTGAAGCCAGGCATTCACATCACTCTGAATAAAGATTCCTTCCCGTTTTTCAAGAGCTCCTGAAACCTTGTCAAAAGGAAGAGCAAAAGAAATATCATAGGTCTTCAATGGCTTTTCGTAATCAAGGGTGTTCTTAAGTTCACAAGTAATAAGATTATGATCCTGAATGTTGAAATCCAGTTTTCCGGAACTGTCAAAATCTTTCTTTTCCAGGAAACCGATTTTCAAGGGAATAGATTCAACATTTTCAAAATGCGAAAGAGCTTTACCGCCAGGAAATTTTACAGAAATTCTGAAAACCACAGAAACCGATTTTTTATCTTCATAAGTAGATTTAATAAGATGCTGTTGGACATCTGTGAATTTGAAAAAGGCGAAATTACCGTTTTTAGAGCAGGCTCTCTGAGCAGCAGAGTTCAAAGGAACAAGCACTCCGTTGTCGGCGCCTTTTTCAGAATAAACTGTGACAGGATTCTTAGAAAAAAGAAAAAGATAAGCTGCAAAAACAACCACAAGTACAGAGAAAAAAGCTGTAACTGGAATTATATATGATTTTTTCTTTTCCATATTGTTATAATCCTACCCCTGCTCCTTTTTAAGTTTCTGCCATACAGAATCTGTAAGCCAGTATCTGTTTCCGTCCTCATGTTTTTCAGCAATTCTAAAAATCTTTGATGAAAAACAAAAATCCGAAATCTCAAGACAAACTGTCCCTTTTATAATATTTATGCGGCTTTCACAAAGCCCTTTTATTCCTTCAGAATTAAGAAATGAAAATTGAAGAAGACAATAAATATAACAGCCATCGCAAAAAGGCCCAGAAACAGCTAAATCTAAAATTCTTTTATTTTCAACAGCTTCAACAATTTCATCCGGAAGCGGTTCAGACCAGAGTGGAAAAAGTTTGAGAAGGATACTTTCATTTCCAGAATTCTGTTCTGATCTGACTTCACGAATTTTGTTCTGTAAACCAATAAGTTCCAGTTCATCACTGGAATGCAGAACAAGAACCTTTTTACTCTTCATTTCCTGTTGTTTCAATTGCACCTTCCATATCAGGAGTTTCCAGTTCTTCACCGGCTGTATGGAGGTAATCACAATCAGGGTTAATACAAGACTTGTAACTTCCGTTCTTTTTATCAAACTTTTCTACAAGGAACCAGCCACATTTTGGACAGTACTGGTCAATTGGTTTGAAGTGAGAAATGAAAGTACATGTCGGATAGTTTGTACATCCGTAGAATTCACGTCCGCGACCTTTAGATTTTCTTGTAACGATTTCACCATCACAATCAGGACATGGACATTTAGCAAGAGGAACAGATTTTGTATTGTGACACTCTGGGAATCCTGAACAGGCCAGGAAGAAACCGAAACGTCCAAGTTTCTTGATCATAGGCTTTCCACAAAGATCACAAACTTTATCTGTTTCTTCGTCAAGGAAGCCTTTGATGCTTTCTGTTGTTTCAAGAACTTCATCACAACGATCTTTGAATGGACCATAGAAGTCTTTGATCATATCGTTCCAAACGATGTTGTCTTTTTCTACTTCGTCCAGAGTATTTTCTACTTCAGCAGTAAAGTTTACGTTCAGAACATCAGGGAATGATTCAACGAGAATCTTTGAAATCATACGTCCGAGCTGAGTTGGACAAAGCTGTTTGTTTGAACGAGTTACGTAGTAGCGGTCAAGAAGAACGGAAATAATTGGAGCATAAGTTGAAGGACGTCCGATTCCTTTTTCTTCCAGCATCTGAACGATAGAAGCATCTGTATAACGGGCTGGTCCCGAAGTAAAGTGCTGTTCAGGATGGAATGTACCGCTTTCAAGAGTTTCCCCTTCTTTCATAGCAGGAATTGAATTTCCTTTTTCTTCTTTTGAAGAAAGAAGCTTGATTACTTCATAGAAACCTTTTTCTGTAATCTTCGAACCGGCTACACGGAACACAGCATCACCGCTTGTGATTTCGTAGCTTGTTGTCATTGTCTTTGCATTGTTCATCTGGCTTGAAACAAAGCGTTCCCAAATGATTGAGTAAAGACGAAGCTGATCATGAGAAAGGTATTCCTTGATTGAATCAGGAGTATATTCTGTATAAGTTGGACGGATACCCTCATGTGCATCCTGTGCCTTCTTATCTGTTTCGTAACTGATTGGTTCAGCAGGAAGAGTATTAGGATAATTCTTCGAAAGCCATCCGCGAACATCATCAAGTGCTGTCTGAGAAATACGAACTGAGTCAGTACGCATGTAAGTAATAAGACCTACACGGTTTGTACCGATGTTAATACCTTCGTAAAGCTGCTGTGCAATCTGCATTGTTTTACGAGATGTAAAACCAAGTCTGTTTGCAGCAGCCTGCTGGAGTTTTGAAGTTGTGAACGGTGCTTTTGGACGAACTGTTTTTTCCAGTTTCTTGATTGAAGAAACGACACACTGAGAATTCTTGATTTCTTCAATGATTTCGTTAACAACCTGTTCGTTTTTAAGTTCAGGTTTTTCACCCTTATATTTTACAAGCTGAGCTGTGAAAGAAGTCTTTCCTTTTTTGAAATCAGCTTCCAGAGTCCAGTATTCATCAGGAATGAATTTTTCAACTTCTTCTTCACGTTCACAGATCAAACGGAGGGCAACAGACTGAACACGTCCCGCAGAAAGCCCGTTCTTTACTTTTGTCCAGAGAATCGGACTAAGGTTATAACCTACAAGACGGTCAAGAACGCGACGGGCTTTCTGAGCGTTTACAACTGACTCAATAATATCACGCTGATTTTCAATACCTTCTTTTACAACTACCGGTGTAATTTCAGGGAAAACAACACGACGGATTGGAGCTTCAGTTTTATCTTTAAGAGCATTGTTCAGATGCCAGGCAATAGCTTCCCCTTCACGGTCAGGGTCGGATGCGAGAAGAACAAGATTTGCTTTTTTTGCATCTTTCTGAAGTTCCTTAAGAAGTTTTGCTTTTCCACGAACAGTGATATATTCCGGCTGGAAGTTGTTGTCAACATCAATGGCCATACGAGATTTAGGAAGATCGATTACATGACCAACCGAAGCTTTTACAACGTATCCAGGACCGAGGTATTTTTCAATTGTTTCTGCCTTATGAGGCGACTCTACAATAATAAGAGTCTGAGGAGTCTTATCCTTTGATTTTTTTGACACAGCTTTTTTTTCTGCCATACTTTTCCCCTGTAAAGTATCAGTCGAACAAGTTCAACTGTTTGATTTTATTTGCACTGCGAGTTCCGGGCATTTCAGCCAGAGCTTTACAGTAATCTTCATAGTTTTTAATCACCGGTGCTCCGTCCTGAACATACTGTTCGGAAGAAACTTCCAGTTTATGTCTGGAAATCTTTTTGTTGTTATACTCTATTTCCAGATTTTTTTTAACACCTTCATTTATTTTTTTTGCATACTCACAGAAACAGGATTCATGAAACATTACATCCCTGCCCATTTCAAGAGCATAATCAACAGTAATCAGAGCTCCACTTCCGTTAGGAGCTTCAAGAACTACAGTTGCAGGCGACAAAGCCGCAATTATACGGTTTCTCTGAACATAGTGCCATGTAGCCATAGGTGTCATAGGCGCATATTCACTGATCAGTAATCCACCGCTTTTAAGAATATCTTCTGCAAGCTTCATATGATTTGCAGGAAGAATCTTATCTATGCTTCCCGGAAGAACAGCGATAGTTTTTCCCGGAGCTTTAGTTTCTTTTCCTTCTTCAAGGAAATCATAATAAGTTTCAACGGCGCCCTTGTGGGCTACACCGTCTGCACCGTTAGCAAGACCCGAAACGACACATACACCGTCTTTAACAGCATCCTTGGCAAAAACCAAACCGGCTTTTTTTCCGCCTGGGGAAAGCTGTCGTGTTCCTACAACAGAAACCGACTTCTGCCCGAAAGCCTCAAGATTGCCACGATAAAAAAGAAGATACGGCGGATTGGTTAAAGTCTTCAACATTGCCGGATATTCCGGATCAGTAATCTTAAGCCAACCGATTTTCATTCTTCTGCAGACTTCAAGTTCTTTGGCTGCTTCGCGAAGATTCTTTTCCCCATTCCATTGAGCTTTGGGAAACGTCCGCGAAACAAGAGCCGAAATCTCATCAAGACTTAACTTTGAAAAATCTTCAGGACTCTTAACTTTACCTGCTAGACTCAACTTTTCCTGTGTATTCAGAAAAGTGATTCTTGAAAGTGAGAAATCCATTAAAATTTCAGTTTCAGTCTTAGTTTCCGTAGCTTGCTTCCAGTACTATGCGTTTGTTTGTTTCCGCATCTGCCTGTTTTTCAGGCAGTTTTGTTGTAGCCAGAATCTTGTCATACATGGCTACAGATTTTTCATATTCAAAATTCTGATAATAAGAACGGGCCAGAACAAACATAGCGTCTGTGTGGTGAGTATCTATTGTCAGAAGTTTTTCAAGAAGAGGAATTGCTTTTGCACTTTCGTCCAGTTCGAAAACATAAAGAACAGCCAGTCCATAAAGTGCGTTTGTGTAACGGTCATCAATTTCAATTGCTCTTTTATAAGCTTCTTCAGAAGTCTTAAGGTAATTGAATTTCATTTCCATTGAACCGGTTCCACCAAAATCAAGGGCAGCGTGTGACATGTAACCACTGCAAAGTCCAACATAATAATAAAGGTTCTGATTATTTGGATAATATTTCAAAGCTTCCTGAAAACATTTCATTGCTTCTCCATACATCTTGTTGTCCACATATTTTGTTCCAAGAAGACGGTACCACATCCCAACTTGACTCATTGCCAGCTGAGTTTCGGCAACACGATCAGAATATTTTTTTATTGCTTCTTTAAGTTCATCAATGGTAAGAGGATTTGTTACCCCTTCTTCAAGTTTCATCTGTCTCTGAATAGAAGCGTTAGATTTTCCGCATGAAGACAAAGAAATAATAATGCAGAAAGCAACCAGAACAGTCCCGATTTTTAATACAGCGGAATTATTTTTGTTATGTAATTTCATTTCCCCACCCAGATAAACTTTATTTTTTTTCGGTTTTCTTAACCTTTGTTTTTTTTGCTTTAGCTTTTTTTGAATCAGCTTCGGCTTTTGCTTCAGAAGTCCCCGTTTCTGAAGCAGTGTTTTCCTTTTTTTCTCCCTGATCAGGATATTCAATTCTTGAATGATAATAACCAGACAGAATCTGAAGGAAAGCATGTCGGATATGTGCCAGATCACTGAAAGTAAGGTTACAGTGATCAAGCTGATGTGAATCTATTTTACTCTGGAAAAGTTTCTTCATGAAAGCTTCCAGAGAAGGTTCCGATTTATCTTCCAGTGTGCGGCATGCAGCTTCAACAGTATCTGCCAGCATAACAACTGCCGATTCACGAGTTGTCGGAGGATTTCCTGTGTAAGAGAAATCAGCAGGATTTGCGTTAGGATTATCCTTAAGGGCTTCATTGTAAAAGAAGGAAATAACGCTGTTTCCATGATGTTCAGAAATGATATCAATTACAACCTGAGGAAGATGAAGCTGATATGCTTTTTCGATTCCTTTTCTTACATGGCTTCTGATAACAGTTGCAGAAAGCGACGGGTTGATTGAATTATGTTTATTTTCACCTTTCTGGTTTTCAATGAAGTATTCACTTTGATCCAGTTTTCCAATGTCGTGATAATAAGATCCGACTCTGGCAACCAAAGCGTTGGCACCGATTTCACGACAGGCATTTTCTGCCAGCTGTGCAACCATCATGGAATGCTGATAAGTTCCACTGGCCTGAACAAGCATGGTCTGCATGAAAGTATTGTTCAAGTCAGAAAGATCCATGAGACGGAAAATGGAAGATGTATTCAGCATCAGTTCCAGAGGCGTAATAAGACCAAGGGTAAGAATACCTGAAAGGAATCCGTTTATAACTACCCCGAAAAGAACAGTTCCCATTGAACTGAGAGTTTCATTGAAAATCACGCCCATAACAATCATGAACACCAGATTACTTACGGCAAGCATGATTGAAACGAAAATCATATCAATACGGCGTTCAACTCTTTTTACAACTCCACAAGCACAAAGGGATGAAAGCAAAGTGAAAAGAGATGGAACCAGGGCCCATGAACATCCGTTTAGAACTCCAAGAGATACAATAAACGAAAGCATGATGGCAGGCATCTGTCCGTAAAGAATAGCCGTCAGCACAACACTAAGTGAAGACGGAATGATTATACAGATTGAATAAGGAGACCCGAAGAAAACGAATTTTCCACAAAGGGCCGAAACAGAGAATGTGCTGGTAAAAAGAATGACCTGAAAAACAATTTCCCTGACTTTAACTTTTTTGCCTTTGTAAATGAAAGCAAGAAGCAGATACCAGACTACTCCAAGAATGAAAATATAAAGTTCAGAATTGGCAAAAGAACGTTTGTCCAGGTATACAGGAGAAGAAACCATTTTTTTAAGTTTTTCATAGCTTTCTTCTGTTACTGGGAAACCTTTCTTAAGAACTTTCTCCCCTTTCTGGATATGAACAGGATTGAAATCATCAGGAAGAAGTTCCTTGTCGGAAACAATTGTACGGTCAGAGATCTGTCCGATTTCAAAATCTTCAATGGCAAAAGAAGCTACGCTTTCTGATGTAGCAACTTTAAAGAAATTCACAACGGAAAGTACAAGAAAGCCCACGAAAAAAATAATCAGATATGAATACTTTTTCCGGATATATTCTCCACATCCCGAGAAAAACTGTGAGACCATTGATTTTTGATTTTTAACACTCTTCGATTTCATTTTCGTATGCCTTTACAATTTTCCGTACAAGAGGATTACGAACGACGTCTTCCGAAGTCAGTCTCATAAATCCAATATCTTCTATATTACACAAAAGATTCATTGCGTCAATAAGTCCTGAAGGAACCTTCTTAGGAAGATCTACTTGAGTAACGTCTCCAGTGATAAAAACCTTGGAATTTTCCCCCATTCGGGTCAAAAACATCTTCATCTGGCTCTTTGTTGTGTTCTGAGCTTCGTCCAAAATGATAACCGCATTGTTAAGGGTTCGGCCGCGCATATAGGCCAAAGGGGCAATTTCAATGATTCCCGCTTCTGTAAGTTTTCTTACAGTTTCAGCAGGAACGATAGTTTCCATGGCATCTTTCAAAGGACGAAGATAAGGATCAATTTTCTGTGTAAGGTCCCCAGGAAGAAAACCGAGAGATTCCCCAGCTTCAACTACTGGACGAGTTATGATAAGTCTTCCCTTCTGATGATTCAGAATAAGGCGTAAAGCTTCGGCAACGGCAAGGAAGGTCTTACCACTCCCTGCTGCCCCTGAACAGAAAACCATATCTTTAGTCTGCAAAAGATGAATATATTCAGCCTGTCCCTGAGTCCTTGGATAAACCTTTCTGAAAGCCCCCGGAACAAAAACGGAAACATTACCCATATCCGGTTTTTTCTGAGTATTCAGAACAGAAACAACAATGTCATCACTGTTTTTACCACCGTCATTCAGTTCATCTATAATGCGGTCCAGAACAAACTGGAATTTTTGTCTGATTTCATATTCGTCGGTATCAATGGAAAGTTCGTTTCCTCTGCAGAAAACAGGTACACCAAGGCTCTGTTCAATAAGCTTCAGGTTCGAGTCGTTTGTTCCACAGATGCAGGAAAGAATATCGCTGTCCGGAATTACAATTGTAAATTCATTTTCCATTAAAAAATCCCACCAGAATTAGTCTAACTTCCATGTGCCGTATTCGTCAACAATCTGTGTCTTAATGGCTTCCATTGGAGACCATACAACACCGATTGTTAGATAAGGACTGAAGTCATAGTATTTCTTGTTATTTTCCGTTACAAGACGAGGTTCAACCTTAGCACTCATACGAAATTTCCAGTCGTGAAGTTCATGATCCATTGTCATGTTTAAACTTTTAAGTTTGAACCCTGAAGCCTGTCTCAAAGAGGTGTCATCAAAACGGAAGGAATTCATAAGGTCAACAAAAATATTTTCTTCTCCAGGAATTCTTCCCGGGTGTCCCATCATTCCCTGGAAATATCGGTAAATAACAGAGTTCTTTGAAGTTGCAGAGAAAGTAAGATTCATGAACTCATTGAGTTTGAATGAAAGGGACGGACTGATTGAAAAATAACTGTTAGTTGGTCTTATAAGGTCTGCGACTACACTTGTAGATAAAGAAGGAGTCACAGAAACACGGTTCTTCCATGAGTAGAAAGTCTTCGAAGGAACAGAATAGGAAGCCGAAAGTGAGAAAGGAACGAAATTTTTCTTTTCGTTCTGAACCCAGCCTCTACCCCATTTACGAACACCATTCTCTAAGACATCCCCTTCAAAATCGTAAGTGTTTGTCATACTCATGGTGTAAGAAATAGATGCTCCTTTCCAGCTTAAAGAAGTTCTGAAACTATCATGTTCCATATCTTCAAGGTTATAGTTATAGGATTCAGAAAGAGTCATGTTGGAATTCAAAAGATTCCATGAAAAAGACATAGACTGCTGCAGCGGATTTTTCTTCCATTTTTCTGTATCGTCTGTCTTCGATTTATAAATTCCCGAACTCATGTTTATTGTCATGTGAGGGAAAACCAAGTTCAGAGCGGCAGTATATTTGTCTTCAAGTGGTGGAAGCGAAGCTGTAAAGGTAAGTTTCTGGCTATGACTTTTCTGTCTCTGATTTGCGGCAAGATTCAAACTCAGGTTGTTTACAGTAATATAATCGTCATCCCATTCAACCCAGTTGGTATCCCATTCTGGATTTTCAGGATCTCCAAGGAATTCTCTTCTAAAAAGCTTGATGTTTGTATTCCATGAGATTCCAGTTTCACTGAAAGCCGGAATATAGGCAAATGGATTGAAACTTAAAGTATTGGAATTTGAAAGATCCTGCTTTGAAGCGGTATAGTCAGCTTTCTTGAGAGTCTTGATTGCATCAGGAGTATAACCGCCGTTTTTTGTATCAGTTGAAATTACAGGGTGTCCTTGCCATACAGGATCATAAGAAACCTTGTTTGTCATACTTAGATACGAACCACCATAACTCATTGTACTGTTTAAAGATACAGGAGCCTTAACAGAATACATAAGAGAACGAAAATTATCCCATTCAAAATCTTCCGGCTTTTCAAGACTTGAAGAATAGGCAAGCTGAGTATTTACTGCAGGGTTTGCGGAATATGTAAGGTTATATGTGAACCCTGAAACATTCTGAACCGACTGGGAAGACGTATTGATTTTTGGAACAGTAAAGTTCTCTTCGAAGAACTTGTCTTCTTCAACAACAGGCTTTTCTTCTGTTAAGGCAACCGCTTCCGAAGATTCTTTTTCTTTTGATTCCTCAACAGCTTCTGCTGATTTTGTATCAGCTTCGGCTTTCTTTTCTTCAAGAGCTTCAGGTTTATTAAGTTCAAATGCAGGTTTAATCGAAGAGGATTTTGTGGTGTTAGTTGCGGTTTGAGGATACTTCAAAAGAGTTCCCGAAAGAGTAAGGCTTGCGTTTACCGGAGTTACTTGTGAAGGATAATAAAACTGTCTTCTTGGAGTATAAGAGGACCAGCTGTCACCGTGAAGTGAATTAAGATATTTTGTGTATTCCGTGGTTCCGCTTGTACTTGAAATATTAACCGAAGAAGAAGAGTTTAAAGATAAAGAAGAAATATATGGTTTAACCACAGCAGGCATTACTGGTGAATAAGAACCAGAAAGATTCCAGGTGTAAGAAGAAACTGTTGATGAAGATTCATTTGATTCTTTTCCCGCTTCAAGAATTTCCTTTATGGAACTGATCCAGTTCAGGTCTTCTTTTCTGTAACCGAAGTCTCCGTCAAAGAAAGGATCAGAATAAATCGGCATAGAAAGGGAAAGTCTGAAAGGCTTGTTTACAGCCACTTCAAAATTTCCTTTGTAACGGAAAGGAAGTTTAAGACTCAAGAAATTTGAGTCGTCATGGATTTTTTCTCCGGCTGGAGAATATCCAAGGTAATATGAATTGTTTCTATAAACTGTATTAGTGAAACCAAGGTCAAGATCAAAAACAAGTTTTGAAAGCCAGTCCTTTTTTGGTTTTATATTACCCTGAACCCCGACCATATATCCAAGATTAGAATACCAGTCAGCCTTAAGTTTGAGGAAAGTAGAAGTATCTCCAGTAAAATTTTCATCAAGGTTATGAAGGACAAGTCCTTCCCTTTCCTGCACTTTAAGTGTTGAAGGCTTCATGAAGTTGTAAAGAGAATCCAGAGTTTTATCAGCTTCAGAAGAATCATCTGAAGAACTTGAAATAGAAGACGAAGAATTCAACGGTTTACGGCCAATAAGATAAGTCGTTGTATTGATGTAAAAACCTTCCCGGTATCTATACCCGATAACGGGATTAAAAATCAGTTCATCTTTAGGATAGTAAAAAGCCGGCAGATATAATACAGGAACTTTTCCTACATAAAGAAGTGCATTCAAAAAGGCAAATTCTCCGCCACTAAGAAGCCACATTCTTGAGGCATTGATCTTCCAGTGAGGATCATCGTCATCACAGAAAGTCATTGATGCATTTTTGAAAGAAAGAATATTGTTTTCCGACTTTCCGAACATGTTTGAGAAAACGACAAGAGTTGAACCGGACGGAAGATTGATGGCATCACTCTGAGTCTGGATGACTCGTCCACCATCAAAGACCCCTTCCAAAGTTGAAGTGTTCATTATGAGAGTGTCGGCTGTGACATTTTCGTCCCCTGCCGCACTTCCTGTAGAAACCAAATGAATGTTACCGCTGGCAAAAAGCATTTTTGTTACACGGTCATATGAAACACTGTCGGCACTGATTTTTGTAACTACATTGCCCTTTGTAACGGAAAGCTCAACATTGCCGTCAAGGACGATAGTTTCGTTTCCGGTACTTTCATTTTTCTTATATTCAGTTTTCTGTGCGTTCTCAATATTAATTGTTGTGATTTCCTGAGAGAATGCAAAAACTGAGAAAATTGAAAATACTAAAAGAAGCAGAAACTTTTTCAAAATTATTTCTCCAGTACTTCCTTAAGGAATCGTCCAGTATGAGATTCTTTACATTTTACGACTTTTTCCGGAGTTCCAGAAATAATTACATTTCCTCCACGGAAACCGCCTTCAGGACCGATATCAATAATATGATCACACTGAGCAATAACGTCCAGGTTATGTTCAATCATAAGAACTGTATTTCCCTGATCAACAAGGCGCTGGATAACAGACATAAGCTGCTTAACATCGGCAAAATGAAGACCTGTTGTAGGTTCATCCATAATGTAAAGTGTCTTTCCTGTAGAAGTACGGGCAAGTTCATTAGCAAGCTTAACGCGCTGGGCTTCGCCGCCTGACAGAGTAAGTGCAGATTGTCCAAGCTGAATATATCCAAGACCTACCGATTTGAGAGTTTCAAGTTTTCTTGAAATATGAGGAATGCTAACAAAGAATTCACAGGCTTCATCAATTGTCATGTTCAAAACATCATTGATGTTTTTGCCCTTATAGCAAACTTCAAGAGTTTCACGGTTAAAGCGTTTCCCGCCACAGACATCACAGACAATGTAAACGTCAGGAAGAAAGTTCATTTCAATAACTTTTGTACCGTCTCCAGAACAGGCTTCACAACGACCGCCTTTCACATTGAAGCTGAAACGTCCTTTAGCATAACCACGGCTTTTTGATTCAGGAAGGCTTGCGAACAAATCTCGGATTGCATCAAAGACTCCGATATAAGTTGCAGGATTTGAGCGAGGGCTTCTACCAATAGGACTCTGGTCAATATTTATAACTTTATCAATATGTTCAAAACCGGTTACTCCGTCGCATGCGCCTACATCATATTTTGTGCGCATAACTTTATTTGAAAGTGCCGGATAAAGAATATCGCTCATAAGAGTTGATTTTCCTGAACCAGAGACTCCAGTAATACAAGTGAAAGTTCCAAGAGGGAAATCAATATCAATGTTCTTAAGGTTGTGTTCTTTTGCACCTTTTACAGAAATAACCTTACCGTTTCCTTTTCTTCTTTCAGATGGAATTTCCATTCGGAGAGTACCTGCAAGATACTGACCTGTAAGACTTTCCTTTACTTTTGAAACTTCTTCAGGAGTTCCTGCGGCCACAACTTTTCCGCCGTGAACCCCAGCAGCAGGACCAATATCAATAAGATAGTCTGCAGTGCGGAGAGTCTGTTCATCGTGTTCAACAACAATAACAGTATTTCCAATATCACGGAGAGTTGTAAGAGTATCGATAAGACGCTGGTTATCTCTCTGATGAAGACCGATTGAAGGTTCATCAAGAATATACATAACGCCACAAAGAGCCGAGCCAATCTGAGTTGCAAGACGAATACGCTGAGCTTCGCCGCCTGACAGGGTTTCGGCCGCCCGTTCAAGAGTAAGATAATCAAGTCCAACATTCTGAAGGAAGTGAAGTCGGCTTTTGATTTCTTTCATAACCTGGCTAGCAATTTTTTCTTCGTTTTCAGAAAGCTGAAGTTTATCGAAAAATTCAATTGATTCAGAAATTGAAAGTTCTGTAACTTCGATAATATTTTTTCCACCAACAGTTACACCAAGTGCTTCATTTCGAAGACGCTTTCCATGACAACAGGTACAGGCCTGATGGCTCATGAACTTTTCAAGATTTGTTTTCATGGCATCGCCCCAGGCTTCCACATAGCGTCGGCGCAGATCTTTCATTACTCCAGGCCATGGTTCATTATATTCACTCATACCTGTTCCACTCTGCTTGTAGTAGATCCAGTGGAGAGGACGGTCACTTCCATTCATGAGCATGTCATACTGGTATTCATCCAGATCTTTAATAGGAGTATCGAGACCAAACTGATATTCATCTGCAAGAGCCTGAAGTCTTGTCATATTCCACTGGCTGGTTGGTGCGTAAGGTCCAAGGCCGTGTTCAAGGATGGAAAGAGAGTCATCAGGTATAATGAGTTTTTCAGAGAATTCCATCTTTTCGCCAAGACCGGTACATTCCGGACAGGCACCGAATGGATTGTTGAAAGAAAAAAGACGAGGCTGAAGTTCAGGAATGGAAATACCACAATCAGGACAGGCATTTTTCTGGCTGAAGAAAACTTCAGAATCAGTCTCCTCTCCTTTTTCTCTTTTTGTAACAATAATAATTCCGTTACTTGCAGTCAGTGCCGTTTCAATTGAATCCGAAAGACGCTGACGAATATCTTCGCTTTTAACAATTCGGTCAATGATGATTTCGATTGTATGTTTTTTCTGTTTATCAAGTTTAATTGGATCATCAAGGCTTGCCACAACACCGTCAATTCTGGCACGGACAAAGCCCTGTTTTTTTGCATCATCAATAATCTTCTGATGCTCACCTTTTTTCCCGCGAATTACAGGTGAAAGGATCTGCATTTTTGTTCCGTCAGGCCAGTTCATAATTGAATCAATTATCTGGTCTACGCTTTGTTCACGAATTTCCCTTCCACATTCAGGACAATGGGCATGTCCACAACGGGCAAAAAGAAGACGGTAATAGTCGTAAATCTCTGTGATTGTTCCTACAGTAGAACGAGGATTTTTGTTTGTAGATTTCTGTTCAATAGAAATAGCAGGTGAAAGACCTTCAATAAGATCAACATCAGGTTTATCCATGGAGCCTAAAAACTGACGTGCATAAGAAGACAGACTTTCCATGTAACGTCGCTGCCCTTCTGCAAAAAGAGTATCAAAAGCCAGGGAAGATTTACCCGAACCAGATAAACCGGAAATTACTACCAGCTTGTTTCTTGGAATTGTAACATCGATATTTTTCAAGTTATGCTCGCGGGCCCCGCGGATAACTATTTTTTCACCATTAGAAATTTCACCCATATCCTACTATTATACTGAAAATCCAAGGTCTCTACAAACTTTCTTTCACAAACAGAACTCTTAAACCTAAAACTCTCCCACATACAAAAATCCAACACCTCAACAAAACATTTACACTTTAAAACAAAAAAAACTTCCCATACGGTGCTCTCGCCTCATACAGGAAGTTTTCACATACAGAATAATTATTCCTTATTCCATATTACTTAATTTAAGTCTTAGTTAGCTTTTATAGAGTTCTTTACAACAACGTCGTGTGCGCCACCTTCACGGAGACTTGCGGCACTAACGAGTGTAATCTTAGCTTTTTCCTGAAGTTCAGGAATTGTAACAACACCACAGTTACACATTGTGTGAATAACTTTTGCTGTTGTTGTAGCTACGTTGTCGTGAAGTGAACCGGCGTAAGGAACGTATGAATCAACACCTTCTTCGAAGGCCATTCCTTTCTTTCCACCAAGGTCATAGCGCTGCCAGTTACGGGCACGGTTAGAACCTTCACCCCAGTATTCTTTTACGTAGTTGCCGTTTACGATAAGTTTGTTTGTTGGAGATTCATCGAAACGTGCGAAGTAACGTCCAAGCATAACAAAGTCAGCACCCATAGCAAGAGCCAGAGTGATATGGTAATCGTGAACGATACCACCGTCAGAACAGATAGGAATATAAATACCTGTCTTTTTGAAGTATTCATCACGGGCTTTAGCAACTTCGATTGTAGCTGTAGCCTGTCCGCGTCCAATACCTTTCTGTTCACGAGTGATACAGATTGAACCACCACCAATACCGATCTTAATGAAGTCTGCACCGGCTTCTGCAAGGAAGTTGAAACCGTCAGCGTCTACAACGTTTCCGGCACCTACTTTTGCATTTGGCCATTTAGCGTGGATGTCCTGAAGAGCACGTCTCTGCCATTCTGTGAATCCTTCAGAAGAGTCCAGTGTCATAACATCTACACCGGCAGCCAGAAGAGCTGGAACACGTTCCATATAGTCACGGGTATTGATACCGGCACCTACGATGTAGCGTTTCTGTCCGTCAAGAAGTTCATTTGGATTAAGTGTGTGAGCTGCAGCATCTTTACGGAATACGAAAGCAACCAGACATCCTTTTTCGTCTACAATTGGAAGCTGATTGATTTTGTTTGCCCAGATCATTTCGTTAGCTTCTTCAAGAGTGATTCCCTGTTTTGCAAGAACCAGGTCTTTGAGAGCTGTCATATATTCAGAAACTTTTGCGTTATCAGCAACATGTCCCATGCGGAAGTCACGTTCTGTGATAATACCTACAAGCTTACCGTCAGATTCACCGTTTTCTGTAACAGCTACAGTTGAGTGACCTGTTGCTTCGATTTTTTCAACCAGTTCTGTAAGAGTTGCGTCAGGGCGAATGTTTGTATCAGATGAAACGAAGCCTGCTTTGTAAGCTTTAACGCGGGCAACCATAGCGGCCTGATCTTCGATTGTCTGAGAACCGTAGATGAAAGAAATTCCACCTTCTTTTGCAAGGGCAACAGCCAGTTTGTCATCAGAAACAGCCTGCATAACAGCACTGGTCATAGGAATGTTCATTGTAAGAGGACAAGCTTCACCGGCAGCCTTGTTGTATCTTACAACAGGAGTTTTCAGTGAAACGTTAGCAGGAATACAGTCTGCAGATGTAAATCCAGGTACCAGAAGGTATTCGTCAAATGTGTGTGATGGTTCATCAAAAAAGAATGCCATAAGTTCTCCTAAAAAAAAGAGCATTTGAATTGTACAAAATCCAAAAGTGCTTTTTTTTTACACCCCCAACGGAGGTGCTCTATGTATTTATAGAGGGATCAGCATAAGCGGATCCAATATTTACTTGGATGTAATGAAATGTAATTTCAGTACTATATAATTTTCTAAGGCTTTATACAAGGGGTTGCCCCCTTGTATTCCTTATTACTTATTTGTAGATGATGTCTTCGCGTGAAGGACCGTTTGAAATCATTGTGATTGGGAAACCAATGTGCTTTTCAATGAATTCAATGTAGTTGCGGCAGTTTTCTGGAAGATCTTCATACTTCTTGATTCCGCGGATATCGCATTTCCAACCAGGAAGTTTTTCAAAAACAGGCTTACATTTTTCAAGTTTGCTTGTTACAGGGAAGTCTGTTGTTACTTTTCCGTCCAGTTCGTAACCAACACACACTGGGATTTCATCCAGGTAGCCAAGAACATCAAGCACTGTAAGAGCAACGTCTGTTGCGCTCTGGAGGCGGCATCCGTATTTAGAAGCAACACAGTCATACCAACCCATGCGGCGTGGACGACCAGTTGTTGCACCGTATTCACCACCATCACCACCACGGCGGCGAAGTTCATCAGCTTCATCACCGAAGATTTCAGAAACGAAAGCACCAGCCCCTACAGCTGAAGAGTATGCTTTAGAAACAGCAACGATTTTCTTGATTTCGTATGGTGGAACACCAGCACCGATTGCACCGTATGCAGCCAGTGTAGAAGAAGAAGTAACCATTGGATAAATACCGTGGTCTGTATCTTTCATTGTTCCGAGCTGACCTTCAAGAAGAACTGTTTTGTTCTGTTTGAGGGCATCCCACAGGTAAGCAGCTGTATCGCAAACATGTGGTTCAACCATTTTCTTGTAAGTCATGAGAGTTTCGAAAAGTTCTGTTTCGTTGATTGGATCTTTGTGATAAAGGTTTACCAGAGTTGCATTCTTGATTTCAGCAACCTTTTTGATGTGGGCTTTAAGAGATTCTTCATCTCCGAAAAGTTCACTTACCTGGAAACCGATTTTTGAGTATTTGTCTGAATAGAAAGGAGCGATTCCCGATTTTGTAGAACCGTAACTTGCTTTACCAAGTCTTTCTTCTTCGTATTCATCAAATTTAATATGATAAGGCATAACAATCTGTGCGCGGTCTGAAACCAGAAGTTTAGGAGCCGGAACACCTTTTGAAACAACTTCATTGTATTCTTTGAACAGACGAGGAATATCAAGAGCAACACCGTTACCGATAATGCTTGTTGTATGTTCGTAGAAAACTCCGCTTGGAAGTGTGTGAAGAGCGAACTTACCGTATTTGTTTACGATTGTGTGTCCAGCATTGGCACCACCCTGAAAGCGAACAACGATGTCTGCATCCTGAGCCATCATGTCTGTGATTTTTCCTTTTCCTTCATCACCCCAGTTTGCACCGACGATTGCTTTTACCATTTTAAGGCCTCTGAATAATTATAGATTGATTCATGGTCAAAATAAGACCACAAATATAATGGTATTTTATCAGATTTTCCAAAATGATTAAATATCTTTCGAAAAAAAGACATGTAGACAAATTCCCCTATTTTTAGTTAAATAAGACTAATTCAATTATAAGGAGGTAGACCAATATGAGTAATCCTGGCGGTGACGCGAGTATGCTCGATGTTCCTTTATGCGGCTGCTTCCTTAATATCTTAGGCTAAAATCCCACATAAAAGGTTCATCGAATTCCTCAGAAAGCAGTTCTGCCTGGCAGTTGTCAATTGCCGGTCGCATTAATTTCTGCACATCCAATTTAGAATTGTTATTTGGAGTAATCCATGGAACCAGAAACACTGATTGACGAAGAATCACGCATCGAAACCATCATCCAGATCATTACAGGAAATTTCCTGGATGAAGAGATTCGCGATGCCTTAAATGACTACCACGAAAGCGATATTGCCGACGCCCTTCAGAAACTTGATGAAGAAGGACGTAAAAAAATATACCGTATCCTTGGAACTGACAAAGTTTCAGAAATCTTCACTTACATTGATGACGTAGCAGATTACCTTCAGGAAATCACACCTGAAGAAGCCGCTGACGTTCTTGAAAGCATGGACGCCGACGAAGCCGTAGACGCCCTTGAAGATTTTGAAAATGAAGAAGAACGTGATCAGATCATCAGCCTCATGGATTCCGAAGCAAAGCAGGATATCCGCCTCATCAATTCCTACGAAGATGATGAAATCGGTTCCAAGATGACAACAAACTTCATCATCATTGCCCAGGACTTTTCTGTAAAAGAAGCCATGAGAAGTCTTTGTGCCCAGGCCGAAGACAATGACAACATCAACACAATTTATGTCCACGATGAAGACGACAATTACTGCGGTGCCATTGAATTAAAAGACCTTATCCGTGCAAGGGAAACAAAACCTCTTGAAGATATAATCCAGAAAAATTATCCAAGCATTAACGCAAAAGATAAAATCAGCGAAGTTATTGAACAGCTGAAAGACTACGCCGAAGACTCTATTCCTGTTCTTAATGAATACCGTGAAGTTATCGGGGTAATCACTTCTGAACAGCTGGTTGAAGCAGTTGATGATGAACTTGGTGATGACTACGCTAAACTTGCGGGTCTTTCTGCAGAGGAAGACCTGAACGAACCTCTCCGTGACAGCATGAAGAAACGCCTGCCTTGGCTGGTACTTCTGCTTTTCCTTGGAATGGGAGTTTCTTCAGTTGTAGGTGTATTTGAAAGTCTGGTTGCCCAGGTTGCAATCATTGTAAGTTTCCAGAGCCTTATTCTTGGTATGGCCGGAAACGTAGGTACCCAGTCACTGGCTGTTACAGTCCGAGTGCTTATGGACGAAAACATTAAGGGAAGCCAGAAGGCCAAGTTCATTCTTAAGGAAATGAAAATCGGATTCTTCAATGGACTTCTTCTTGGAATGGTTGCCTTCAGTTTCGTTGGTCTTTACACTCACTTCATTAAAGACCGCACCTGGATTGAAGCCTTCAAAGTTTCCGGTTGTGTAGGTTCTGCCCTTCTTATGGCCATGACAATTTCAAGTTTTGTTGGTTCTGTTGTTCCAATGGTTTTCCACAAACTTAAAGTTGACCCTGCAGTTGCCTCAGGTCCCCTCATTACCACAGTCAATGACCTTGTAGCGGTAATCACTTATTACGGCCTTGCAACTCTGTTCCTTATAAAACTTGCAGGACTTTAACCGAAAGATTTTTTTATTGAACTTCAAGTACCGTGTTATACTTATAGCATGACAATTTCTACAAAAACAAAGTGGTCTTATTGTATCGGAGCAACAGGCCGCGACGCTGCTTACACCCTTGTAAGTATGTTCATTCTTACCTATATCCAGTACACAATGCATCTTACAGTGAGCCAGTTCGCCGTCATTTCCGGCGTCATGGTTGCCTGTATGATTTGGGATGCCGTCAATGATCTCCTGATGAGCACCATAATCGAAAACTCCAGATTCAAAAGCGGAAAATTCCGACCTTTCATTTTATGGGGTGCTATCCTTAATTCAATCGTAATTCTTTTCATGTTTCTGGTCCGTCCAACAGGCTGGGCTTTTGTAATCTACTACTCTTTCATTTACCTTCTCTGGGGAATGACTTATACCGTAAATGACATTGCCTATTGGGGACTTCTACCAAGTCTTTCAAGCGACCAGAAAGAACGGGAATATCTCGTTTCCACCATGGGCATTTTTGTCTGCATTGGTCAGTTCCTTGTTGCCGGTATCGTACCTGTTGTAATTGCAGGCAACGCAGTTAAAGCTTTCAGAATAACAGCCCTTATTGTGGCTTATGCTTTTGCAATGTGCCAGCTCCTGACCTATAAAGGGGTAACAGAAACCGAAAGAACAGAAAACAAGAATGAGGTTTCCTTAAAAGCAATGGCTAAAATCCTAGGCCGTAACGACCAGCTATGCCACATCGGAATAAGCTATATTCTTTTCTGTCTTGGACAGCAGCTTCTTCTTTTACTTGCAGTGAACTTTTTCTATTTTGAATTCGGATACTCAAAAAGCGGAGACCTGGTAACAATCTTTACAGTCATGTACGGACTTGGCACTTTACTGGCACAGTTTGTTTTTCCACTTCTTACAAAAAGATTTTCCAGAACAAAAATAATTTCGTTCTGTATGATTTTGCTTTTTGTCGGATATCTTGTTCTTTTTGCAGTGGGATACTTTCTTCCTAAAAATATACTCATTATTGATATCACAGGATTTGTAATTTTCCTGTCTCAGGGAATAATGAATCTTGCAATGATTGTCATGGTAAACAACACAATCGAATACGATGAGCTTAATTACGGAGAACGTCACGATTCAATAATCAGCGCAATCCGTTCTTTTGCTTCAAAACTTTCGGGAGCTTTGAACCAGGGCTGCGCAAGCCTTATTCTGATTGTTTCAGGAATCTATGCCGTAAGCCAGAACATTTCAAAACTTGAAGTTGAAATCTCTACAGGCGTTCTGGGAAAGGAGGAAGCTCTTTCTCTGGCAGATCAATTCATTTCGCAGGTTGAACCATACCAGACTTTCATTCTGAGACTTGGAATGGTTTTCATTCCCCTTCTTGTAATGTCAGTTTCTTACGTTATAATCCGCACAAAATACAAGATTGATGAAAAAGAATACGAAAGAATCTGCGAAGAACTGAACAAAGGAAAATAACATGGACATTAAGAAGAAGGCAAAAGAAATCCTCGAAAACCTTTCCATCCAAGAAAAGATTTCGCTTCTTTCAGGAAAAGACTGCTGGCACACAAAAGATATGGAACACGCAGACCTTCCTTCCATAATGGTAAGTGATGGACCACACGGATTAAGAAAACAGGAAGAAAGCCAGGATAACTTCGGAGTTGGCGTAAGCGTAAAATCCACCTGCTTCCCTACAGCAAGCCTTACTGCCTGTTCCTTTGACACAGACCTTATTTATAAAATGGGAAAAGCCCTTGGAGAAGAATGCCGTAAAGAAAAAGTTTCAGTTCTTCTGGGACCTGGCATCAACATGAAACGAAGTCCTTTATGCGGAAGAAACTTTGAATACTTCTCTGAAGATCCTCTTGTTGCCGGAAAAATGGGAGCAGGTTTTATTAAGGGCGTTCAGTCCGAAGGTATCGGAACAAGCCTTAAACATTTTGCGGCAAACAACCAGGAAAAAAGGCGCATGAGTGTAAGCGCCCAGATTGATGAACGCACTCTGAATGAATATTACCTTAAACCATTTGAAATTGCTGTAAAGGAAAGTTCTCCATGGACCGTCATGTGTTCCTACAATAAAATCAACGGAACCTATTCAAGTGAAAACAAAAAACTCCTGACCGACATTTTAAGAAACAGATGGAACTATGATGGTCTTGTGGTTTCAGACTGGGGTGCCGTCCATAACAGAACCGATGGTATAAAAGCAGGTCTGGACCTTGAAATGCCAGGGAACGGAGGTCTGAACAATACAAAGGTTCTTGCTGATTTTAGAAACGGAAAAATAACAGAAGATGAAATCAACAAATGTGCTGAAAGAGTAATTGAACTTGTTCTAAAAGCTGAAGAAGAAAACCCAGAAAAGGTTTTCATAAACCTCGAAGAAACACATCATGAACTTGCAGTTCAAGTAGCCTGCGAAAGTGCAGTCCTTCTTAAAAATGAAAATGAAACTCTGCCTCTTTCGAAAAACCAGAAGATTTCAGTAATCGGAGAGTTTGCAGAAATACCACGATACCAGGGCGCAGGAAGCTCAAAAATAAATCCCCTTAAAATTAACATTCCTCTTGAAAAACTTAAAGATGCAGGCTTCCAATTCAATTACGCCAAAGGCTACGATCTTTCGGAAAAAGAAAATCCCGAGGCTCTGATTTCTGAAGCAATTTCAATTTCAAAAGATTCAGATATTCTGATTGTTTTTGCGGGCCTTCCTACAAGCTACGAAACTGAAGGACTGGACAGAACCTCCATAAAGATGCCCAAGAATCAGCTTGATTTGATTGAAAGACTTTGTGAAACAGGAAAGAAAATTCTTGTTGTTCTCATGTGTGGAGCACCAGTTGAACTTCCTTTCAAAGATAAAGTTTCCTCAATCCTTCTTATGTATCTTTCAGGGCAAGGAGTTGGAACAGCAGTAACAAAACTTATTTCGGGTGAAGTAAATCCTTCAGGAAAACTTGCTGAAACCTGGATACTTAAAGATGAAGACTGCCCTACTTTCAAAAATTTTCCTGGGGACCGTCTACATGTAAATTACGAAGAAGGCTTCTTTACAGGTTACCGTTTTTTTTCTTCTGAAGGAAAACCTGTTGCATATCCATTCAGTCATGGACTTTCCTACACAACTTTCGAATACTCTGAGCTGAAAGTAGAGGGTACAAAAGTTTCCTTCACAGTAAGGAACACAGGTAAAACAGACGGAAAAGAAACCAGCTTTGTTTTTGTTTCATTCCCCGAAAGTAAAATTCCTTCCGCAAGACTGAATCTTGCAGGATTTTCAAAAACTGAAATCAAAGTCGGTGAATCAAAAAGAATCGAAATAATAATTGATGAACGAGAGCTTTCCTATTTTGATGTTGAATGTAAAAGCTGGAAAAAACATGAAGGCAAAATAATTTTCGGTGCAGGAAGTTCAATCGATAACCTGATTTATTCGGAAAAGCTGGAAGAAAAAAAAGAATCCGTCGAAAAGCTTTTGAAGAAACTTCCTGAAGTTGAAAAACCGGTTCCTTGCGGAAAAGCAAAAAGACCTTTCACCATGGAAAACTGTCTGGCAGATGTTCAGAATACTTTATTCGGAAAACTTTTCATCGCCATCACTTTTAAAATAATGGACAAGACAATAACAAGCGAAGAAGGTCAGGATCAGATGATGAAAGCTGCCATGCTGGAAATGCCGTTTTTCAGTCTTTGGATTTCCAGCTCAGGAATGATCAGTGAAAAAACAATGAAGCTTTTACTCTGGTGTTTTAACCATTTCCTGTAAACCTATTGTTTTTTTACGAAACCAGATATAACGGAACCAAGCAGTTATACCGCTTAAAAGCCAGACAACACCAACTGACCACCAGATTCCCCAGAGTCCAAAGACCGGAATCATTGTCATGAGAACCGGAAAGGTGAATCTTCCGATTACTTCGATAATTCCGTTGAAGAGTGCAAAGAAACTGTCTCCTACTCCGTTCAACACTCCGCGAACTACATAGATAAGACCAAGGAAGAAATAGAACCAGCTGGTGATTTTCAGAGACTTAGCTCCCATGTCAATAACTTCGGCTTCATTGATGAAAATCATGGTGATCTGTTTTCCAAAGAACTGCATTACAAGAAGCATGAGGATGGTAAAAAGCACCATAAGCTTCATTCCTTTTCGGTAGCCTAAAAGAACACGGTCCTGTTTCTTAGCGCCAAAATTCTGTCCGGTGTAAGTTGAAAGTGCAGCACTTAAAGTCTGGTAAGGCTGATGAATAACCTGTTCAACACGACTTGTTGCTGTAAAGGCCGCAACGGCCACGGCTCCAAAAGCATTAACAACTCTCTGAAGAGCCATTGTAGAAATTGCAATAAGAGAGAACTGAAGAGAAAGTGGAATACCGATTTTTACAGAACGGCGGATTACTTCTCCGTTGATTTTCCAGTCTGACTTAGAAAGTTTGAAGAAAGGATTTGTACGGAAAGCAAAAATCAGACAGGCTACACCTGAAACAAACTGAGCAATAAGAGTTGCGACACCAGCCCCAATAACTCCCATGTGGAAAGACTTAACAAAAAGTACATCAAGGACAGTGTTCAAAATACAACTGAAAATAAGGAAATAAAGAGGTGTCTTTGAATCTCCCAAAGCACGGAGCATAGAAGAAACATAATTGTAAACAGAAACAAAAACCAGCCCGATACAAAGGATCTGCAGATAAGCAAGTGCGTCAGCGAAAATTACTTCCGGAGTATCAAGAAGTTTCAGAAGAGGTCCTGCAAGAAAGAAGGCCGCAATTCCAACAACAAAAGGAAAAGCCACCATGATATAACCTACATTTGAAATACAGCTTTTTACGTCTTTAGTATCCCCGCTTCCAAAACACTGTGAAGTTACAATTCCACCACCGCTTCCGATTCCATTACAAAGAGCAAAAAAGAAAAAGCCCATAGGTCCTGTTACCCCAACCGCCGCAAGAGCATCTGCACCTACAAGTTTTCCAACAATTACAGAATCAACAATATTGTAAAGCTGCTGAAAAAGATTTCCGATCAGCATTGGAATACTAAACTTAATAAGGAGACTTGTAGTATTCCCCTCAGTCATATTCAAAGTAGAATTCTTCATAAAAATCCTTTATCCATCATCCGATGAATACAACAAATCATAGAAAATTTCAAAGTTTAGGAATATAACAGAATTCTCTTACGATATAACAATTAAATTCCTACATACATTCAATCAAATCTACTCCCACAAAAAAAAAGCCGACCCATACAGGCGTCTAACACCCATACAGACCAGCTTCCCTAACAGTGAATTTAATTCTTAACTCTTAACTCTTCACTCTATCTCTCACACAGGGAAAATCTCCCCCACAGAGGAAAATTATTCCCTATTCCTTATTCCCTATTCCTTAAAAAAAATCGCGTGCGATTTTTTTTCCTACATACAAGTGTATCCGCCGTCAACAGGAACCATAATACCTGTAACGTAGCTTGCACTTGGGCTTGCAAGGAAGATAGCTGCGGCATCAAGTTCACCTTCGTTTCCGTAGCGTTCTTCTGGAATCATTGTTTTTGCGTTCTGCTGGAAGAAATCAGAATCCAGTGTTTCTTTTGTAAGTGGTGTGTAGAAATACCCAGGACAGATTGCATTTACAGTAATTCCGTATTTTCCCCATTCTGCTGCAAGTGCGCGTGTAAGGTTTACAACGCCACCCTTTGCTGCGTGGTAAGGAGATGAACCACAAATCTTGTTTCCAACAAGACCGTACATAGATGCGATGTTTATGATGCGTCCGTATTTTGCAGGAATCATTGCTTTCTTTGCAACTGCACGGGCAACTTTGAAAGTACCGAAAAGATCAATGTCCATTTCGTGCTGGAACTGATCATCTGTAATGTCTTCAGCTGGAGCAACAGCACCTGTACCTGCGTTGTTGATTACGATATCAATACGTCCGAATTTTGCCATTACAGCATCAACCATAGCTTCAACTTTTTCTGTGCTTGTAATGTCACATGGAACAGCGAGTGTTTCAACTTTGAATGTATCAGCGATTTCTTTGGCAACAGCTTCGATCATTTCCTGACGGCGAGCAACTGCAACGATTTTTGCCCCCTGGTTAGCAAGGGCTTTAGCCATCTGAACACCAAGACCTGTTGAACAACCGGTTACAATAGCAACCTGACCATTCAGGTCAAAATAATTTTTCATATCAAACTCCTGATTTTTTTTTAAATTCAATTAATATGATTTTACCATTATATCAGAAAATAATGTAATAAGAATTTTACCCCAACAATTTTAGAAAAGATTATTCGTATTCTTCGATGATTTCTTCTGCAATTTCGCGGCGAGAACGGCGGCGGTCCATTGCAAGTTTTTCGATATGCTTGTGGGCTTCACCTTCCGTCATGTTTTTATTTTCAATAAGAACCCATTTGGCTTTGTTTACAATACGGATATCCTGCATTTTTTCCTGAAGTGTCTTTTTCTCAGTTTCCATTTTTTGAATTCTGTAGGTCATTGCCGAAAGCATTCTTATGGCTGAATAAAACATTTCTGGACTGATTGGTTTTGGAAGTGTAAGAATTCCGTCTTCTTCAACCTGGCTGGAGGTGGAATCATAAAGATCACTCTGAACCAGAAGAAGGATCCCCATGTTGGAATCAGCAAAATGCTGTGCAAACATGACTCCGTGTTCATCGCTTAAAGGTGAATCAACGATAAGGATATCAACAGGAATATCAAGAAGTTTTCTTCTTGCATCACTTCCGCTGTTGGCATAAAACACCGGAGAAAAATCAGACGGAGGCAGAATACACTTAATATTCTGATAAAAGCTTTCGCTTTCTGAGACGATCATAACTTTTCTTGGTGTCTTAAGTTTTGCCATTTTTTACAGACCGGATAATTAGTTAGAAGTTTCAAGAAAATCTGTCATGTTTAAGGGAAGAACCTTCTTGATGAAGTCACTGGTCTTTGCCTTATCAACAGCAGAAGAAAGACTTTCAGGAAGTTTCTTGAGTTTTGAAGTAATTTCCGAAGGAGCTGTATAAACGTTCAGTTCCACTGGATCTGGAGCTGGAAGATTTCTTTCAATTCCATCAATACCTGCAAAAATAATGAGTGCGTATGCAATGTATGGATTTGTGCATGGATCCGGTGAACGGATTTCAATAACCTTCTCTTCCCCTTCTTTTGTTGCAGGAACACGAATGAGCTGAGTACGGTTCTGTTTTCCCCATCCAACATATTTTGGAGCTTTGTCAGACCCCAGTCTTTCATAAGAATTGTAAACCGGATTCAGGAAAGCAGTCATCTCTTCAATGTGGTCCAGAACTCCGGCAAGGAACTGAGGAAGAACATATTTTCCGTCTTTCGAAGAAACGGAAACACTGATATGGAATCCGTTTCCACTTTTTCCTGCCAGAGGCTTTGGAGAGAAGTCGGCTGTAAGACCATTGCGAACAGCACAGGTTCTTACTACAGACATAAGGTTTATGATATTGTCGGCACATCTCATAGGTTTTGCACGGCGAATATCAATCTGGTTCTGACCAGGCCCTTCTTCATGGTGAGAAGCTTCAGGATGAATATCCATTTCTTTAAGAGTAAGAACGATTTCACGGCGGATATTTTCTCCTTTGTCAGCAGGTGCAACATCAAGATAACCTGCATGGTCAAAAGGAATCTTTGTAGGGTTTCCTTTTTCATCATTCTGGAAAAGATAGAATTCACATTCAGAACCAATTTTGATATTCAGTCCTGCGTCCTTTGCTTTATCAATAGCCTTTGAAAGAATGAAACGGCTGTCTCTTTCAAATGGAGTTCCGTCCGCATTTCTGATAAGACAGAACATGCGTACTACTTTGCCTGTTGTGCTTCTCCAAGGAAGAACAGTAAGACTTGAAGGAATAGGAACAAGGAAAAGGTCTGAATGATCAGGAGTTGCAAAACCGTTGATTGCAGAACCGTCAAAAGAAATTCCATCTTCAAAAGCTTTATCAAGCTGTTCAGGAGTGATGGCAAGATTTTTCAGATTCCCAAGAAAATCGCAGAAAGCAAGGCGTATAAATTTTACATCTTCCTGCTGAATGAATTCGATAACTTCCTCTTTTGTGTATTCCATATTTTTCCCTCAAACTTGAAAATATTGTAAGAATTATAATTTTTTTTTAACTCTTTTTCAATTTTTCTTACCTTTTTTCTTGTGTATTCCTTAAAATTTATAATTTCTATATAATTGTTTCTATATATGAAGAAGATTTTAATATTATTGACATTCCTTTCGGCTTTTTCTTTTACATCATGTTTTGTAACAACAAAAGCGATTGATGCTGTATCAACCAGTCTTTCTGGCGCCGACAAAAAAGGAATTCCTCAGAAGAAAAACAACAAAAAATCTGATAATCCTGGGGCAATGTATGCAATCACAAGTGATTCCGACATTACCCTCATTTCTGATTTCTTCCCTACTGCTCTTAAGATGTATGAAATCGTTCAGTCACAGAATCCGAATCATCTTGGACTAAAAAGCATGACTGGTTCTCTGAACGTAATGTATGCAAACGCTTTCGTTCAGTCTCCAGCAGACCTTTTACCTATCGAAGAATTCGACAAACAGAATGATGAATACATCCGTGCAAAAGCCCATTACCTTAAAGGCCGCGATTTCTGTATGGATGCACTGGACGGAAGGCACAAAGGATTCAAGGATCTGATTGAATCCGCAAAAGATGAAAATGTTGAAAAGGCAGTTTCTATGCTGGACAAAAACGATGTGGCTACCGCTTACTGGATGGGTGCCGGATGGCTCGGAGCTTTCAGTCTGGATCCTCTGGATGCAGAACTTCTTGGTAACCTTTCGGCTCCTGTATTGGTTCTTGAAAAAGCAAATGAAATTGATCCTGAATATTCGGAGGGAGCAATCCTTGAAGTACTGGCAAGATTCTATGCATCCGCACCGGAAAGTTTTGGCGGAAGCATGGAACGCGCTATGGAATTATGTGACAAGGCTCTGGAATTATCAGAAGGAAAAACACCGAATCCTTACATCATCAGAGCTGAATGTTTCTGTATTCCAACCGGAGATGAAGAAGGCTTTATTGAAAACCTGAACAAAGCCCTTGAAATCAATCCGGATGATAATCCTGCTTCAAGATTGACAACAACTATCAGCCAGAAAAAGGCAAAAAAACTTCTTGAATCCAAAGGCGATTATTTCCTTGAATGGTAATAAGGATTCAAAACATCAGGGGTAAACTAAAATGAAAATTAAACAGTTAATTCTTTCTGCTGTAATTTCATCTGCAGTTCTTTTTTCTGCAGCCGCACAGACAACATTGAAAATCGCAACCATTGCACCATCCCGTTCAGTATGGGACATTGAATCAAAAAGGATTTCCCAGGAATGGTCTCAGATTACAAACGGCAAAGTTAAGATGCAGTTCATGAATGCAACTGCCATGGGCGGTGAAACAGGAGTAGTTACAAAACTTAATGCTGTTCGCCCTGGACAGAAAGCTCCAATTGACGGTGCAGTATTCACAAACATTGGTATTGGAGCTGTTGCTCCTGATACAAAAATCTTTACACTCTGCGCTCCTTTCCTCTTCAGAAACCAGGAAGAAGTTGACTTGATTTATGAAACTTTCAAGCCACAGCTTTCTGCAGCCCTTTCTGAAAAAGGCTACGTGCTCATGGGAAAATTCATGGTTGGATGGGCCTATTTCTATACAAAGAAACCAGTACACACAATTGAAGAACTTAAAAGCCAGAAACTTTCTGTAGGTGGAATGGGACTTTCAGATCTTTCTGATGCCTTTAAAATGGCCGGCTACAAATGTGAAGACGTTCCTGCAAACAAAATGCTCCAGAGCATGAAAACTCCAGGGGGGCTTGAAGGATTCTACACAATTCCAATGTACGGCTACGCAGGACAGTATTACAAAGAACTTCCTTACATTCTGAATATTCCTTTATGCCCTATCATTTGTACTTTCATTCTGAATGAAAAAATCTGGAACAGTTTTTCTGAAGAAGAAAAAGCTGCAATGATGGAATCCATCAAAAAATGCGAAAAAAACTTCGTTGAAGAACAAAAAAACGCAGACAAAGAATATCTGGAACTTTCAGAAAAAGGCGGATGTACTCTTGTAAACCTTAGTGATTCTGAACTTAAAGCCTTCGAAGATGCCCTCCGTCAGGATACAATCTCCATGACACAGAGCGGAATCATCGATGAAAAATTCTACAAAGACATTCTTGCAGTTCTGAAAGAATATCGCGGAGAATAAAAGGAGCTTTCAATGCTTAGAAAAATCGAAGACTGTATTTCATCAATTCTTGTTGCAGTACTTGCAGTCCTCCCTCTTGTTCTTAAATTTATTCAGGGAGCCTTGAAAACACCTGTTGTCGGAGCCGACCAGGCAATCATGAATTTCGTCTTCCTTTTTTCCTGCATTGCAGGAATCGTTACCTGGCGTGATAACCGCCATTTAAACCTTGCTTCCTTTACAGACAAGTTTCCTTTATGGTTCCAGAAAGGCGCAAAAGAAGCCATGACTTGTTTTACAGTCTGTATTCTTACAGCACTTTTCCTTGACTGTATCTGCCAGATTTCGAACTCCCTGCAGTTCACTGAATCCTTCTGGGGAATAAGTTCAAAGATATTCTTCGCTTTCCTTCCAGTATGTTATCTTTCAATGATCATCATGAAATCCATTGAAAAGATTTCTGAAAGCGAAAACAAAAAAATTGCATGGATTTCTCCGGTTCTTGGAATTGTCCTTGCTTTCTTTATTTCACAGCCTTCTATCACAGGAATTCTTTATTACCTTTTCAGTGCAGAAAACCTCCCAGGACTTTTCGCAATCAATGACTGGTGGATTTCTTTTTCTCACTCCCTGATCTGGGTTTTCATTTTAATTCTGATTTTTATGGCCTTCCTTGGACTTCCACTTTTCCTGGTCCTCGCAGGCATTTCATATATTCTCTTTTCACAGTCCGGCGGATATGTAGATGTTATTCCTCTGGAAACCTACAGAATCCTTACAGACAGAAACGTTGCTGCCATTCCTCTTTTCACAATCGCAGGATACATTCTTTCACAGTCCAGCGCAGGAAGCCGTTACGTTGACGTATTCAAAAGTCTTTTCGGCTGGTTCCGCGGAGGAACTGTAATTGCCGCTGTTCTTGTAACAACCTTCTTCAGTACTTTCACCGGAGTTTCAGGTGTAACCATTCTTGCCCTCGGTTCTCTTCTTACAGTAGTACTTACAGGAAACGGTTATGACAAAGACAGGGCTGAAAGCCTTATTACTTCAAGCGGAGCTATAGGTCTTCTTTTCCCTCCTAGCGCCGCCATCATCATGTATGCATCCACAAACTATTTTTCTGTAGATGTGTTTGAACTTTTCAAAGGTTCTGTAATCCCAGGCCTTATTCTTGCTCTTTCAATGATCGGAGTCGGCTTTTTCTTTGACAAACAGTCCGAACGTCCTGCCTTCTCAATCAAGGCTATCGGCACTTCTATCCTGCACTGTATCCCGGAACTTCTGATGCCGGTATTCATCTGCATTTTCTATTTCAAAGGTCTCTTCGATCTGTTCGAAGTTTCAGCCTTCTCGGTTATCTATGCATTCGTAGTTTCAACTCTCATAAGAAAAGATTTTGATTTTAAAAAATCCGTAGAAGTGATTGCATCTTCTGTTCCTGTTTCAGGCGGCGTTCTTTTTATTCTTGGAGCTGCCAGCGGAATCAGTTATTTCATGCTTGATGCAAACATTCCTTTCATCCTTACAGACTTCATCAATCAGTACGTTCACTCTCCTTTTGTATTCCTGATTCTTATGAACATTTTCCTTCTCATCATCGGATGTCTCATGGACATGTTCAGCGCAATTCTTATTGTTTCACCTCTCCTCCTTCCTATTGCTGAAAGCTTTGGAATTGCTCCGGTTCAGGCTGCAGTTATTTTCCTTTTGAACCTTTCAATCGGATTCCTTACACCACCTGTAGGCATGGATCTTTTCATTGCATCCTATGCTTTCGACAAACCGCTTCCAAAAGTAATCAAGGGAATGCTTCCTTTCTTTGTTACACAGATTGTAGTTCTTCTGCTGATTACCTACATTCCTTGGTTTACTACAGTTCTTCTTTAATCAAAAGACTCCGGTTCAATTTCATCATCACGGCTGCCTTTTTCTTCTTCCAGAAGGGCGGCCGTTTTACTTTCTGCCGTCGATACAATTGATTCTGAAAAACCGGTAAGAGCCGCAAAAGGCATGAACTGGGCCGCCCTCTGTTCCATGCTGAGCCTTGGATGACTGTCGGATACATGATGCGGCAGATACAAAAGATCGCTGTAATCGTTCTTCATAATATTTCATAAAGCCACTTAAGCCCTGTGCCCTCCTATCTGAGCATTTCTTGTAAGGGTTGTGGCTTCCTCCTGAAGATCCATTCCCTTGAACACAGCATTCTTTCCGTAACGCTGTTTCATTTCCAGAACAGATTCCTGTATTGATTTTTCCTTCCCCAGCTCCCGGACAATAAACTCATGAAATCTTTTTGCTTCATCAACGTCTTCAAAAAGATCTCCCTGAACAACCTTTTCCTTTTCCATTTTCTGAGCCTGTTCTTCCGTCATTACATTTGCTGCACAGATATTTATTCGGCGCACAAGAAGACACCTGCTCTGTTCAGGCGTAATCCGTTCAAGAATGTTTTCTGCCATAGCAGAAATGAGACGGCCTGAGCTTGTGAAAATATCAAAGCTGCTGCGGCCGCCTACAGAACCTGGAATTTCCCGTCCCCAGTGATCCCTTTCAATTTTTATTCCACTGGTCACTTCAGATGGAAGCTCCGCCGAGAAATTGCATTTCCCCGTGTACTCTGCCCTTATGCCTGCATTCCTCAAATTGGCAATATCATATCCCAGATACAGAACAATCTGATTTGTAACCATATGCTTTGAAACCAGGGTAAAGGCAAGTTCTTCAGCCATTTCCTTTACAACCAGCTTTGTGTTCTCATAGGTATACCCATGAGGAAGCACCTGCCCGTTGCTCAGAGAATGATTCTTTGGTCTGTAAGCTTTTACATCCCTTATGCGACAATTCTCGAAGCCCCATGCATGATCTATGAGAAGTTCCGCATTGATACCGAATTCCTTGTACAGGATATCTTCGTTATAATAGTCACCGACAATACCTGGACCAGGCTTCTTTCCGACTGAACAACGCGCAATATCTCCCATGGTGTAAAGTTCATGACTTGCAAGACGTTTCGCAATACCGGCTCCTACACGCCAGAAATCCGTAATGGGAGTATGATCCCAAAGTTTTTCCCTGTAGGAATATTCATCCAGCTCTGCTATACGAACCCCATCCTTATCTGCAGGAATATGCTTCGCAACAATATCCATGGCAACCTTTGCCAAGTACATGTTGGTGCCGATACCTGCCGTTGCCGTAATTCCGGTCCTGGAAAGAACATCCTGAATCATCCTCATGGCAAGGTCATGGGGGCTGCAGTCGTAAAGCTTCAGATAGCCCGTAGCATCAATGAAAACCTCATCAATGGAATAGACATGAATATCCTCCGGTGAAACATATTTCAGATAGGTCTCATAGACCAGATTGCTCACGCGAATGTATTCTGCCATCCTTGGAGTTGCGGCTATGTATTCCACAGGCGGCCAGGTCTTTTCGTTGATATCTTTGATCTTCTGTTTTACTTCAAAAAGACGGGGACGTCCGGGAACACCAAGAGCCTTAAGTGCGGGTGTTACTGCAAGACATATAGTCGTATCACTTCTGGTCGTGTCTGCGACAACAAGTTTTGCTGTCAGGGGGTCCAGACCACGGCTTACGCATTCCACAGAAGCAAAAAAACTCTTCAAATCTATAGCAATATACCACCGCTGCACGTTCATTTGTATAGTAATATATCGCTATACAAATAATACGTCAAGTAAAATTACTACTCTATGTATAGTTATTTTATAAAAACACAATACATTTTTTTCAAAAACAAAGAAAAAAATAAAACAGATTTTTATTTCATAACCTAAAAATCTGCAAGTTTTTCCAAATATTTTGATATTGCAATTTTAAAACCGCCCTTATTCTGAACTTACTTAGCGCTAAGGGAAATCACCTATACAAAAAAAACACAAAACAAAATGGGGGCAAAACAATGAAAAAATCATTAGGTTTGTTGATGGGACTTGTACTGGCATTATCAATGCTTACAGGCTGTAATAATATTTCTGCAGCACAGGCAGAAACAGACGAAACATCAGGCGCCCGTTATGTCCAGAACTGGGGATTGTGGGACGCTCTTGATTATTATAACACCGGTACATTCAACAAAGCTAACTGGACAAACGGAGGTATGTTCAACTGCGGATGGAATCCAAACAATGTATATTTCCAGAACGGAAAAATGGTTATCAAGCTGAACAACCAGTGGAGTCACGGAAAGCCATACTCTTCAGGAGAATACCGCACAAACAATACATTCTCTTACGGAACTTTTGAAACAAACATGATCGCAGCCAAAGGCGACGGTCTCGTAACATCTTTCTTCCTGTACACAGGAAATCCATGGGATGAAATCGACGTAGAAATTCTTGGAAAAGATACAACAAAAGTTCAGTTCAACTACTATGTTGACGGAGTTGCAAACAACGAAAAAATCATTGACCTTGGATTTGATGCAAGTCAGGGCTACCACAAATATGCCATCGAATACGGAAACGGTTACATCAACTGGTACGTAGACGGAAAATGGAAATGGGGTGTAAACAACGCTGGTTTCAACGCTCCTTACGGAAAGAAAATGCCAAGCCATCCAATGCAGATCATGGTAAACCTTTGGCCTGGAACAGGTGTAGACAGCTGGCTCAATCACTTCAACTACTGGGGTGAAAAATACGCTTACTACGACTACATCAAATACACACCAAAATAATCTTTGAGGAAACTCGAAAAAAAAGGCACTTCGAAATGAAGTGCCTTTTTGTTTTAGGACTCGTGAGTCCGTGAAAATATGAAGCGAAGCGGAATATTT
>JAKSTG010000130.1 GCA_024402695.1 Treponema sp.
GTCCGTCCATCCGTCAACATTTTCAACAGGCTTTTTGCCTGTTGATTGATTGATAGATTTTTTATTCTTACGTTTTTTATTTTTTCTTGATTTATCTTGTTTGATTAATTGTCCCTGATTTTCTGTCACTTGTTTTTCTGCGCCTTGATTTTCAAGAGGTTGAATTTCAAGGGGTAGATTTTCTATACCTTGTTTTTTAGAGATCTGCTTTGCAGAACTCTTCTTTTCAACAGTTTCAACATTCTCAGGAATCTCGTAAAAATCATACTCATATTCGATACGTCCGCTTGCAGTCTGGTTGGGCATGAGCTTTGTGCGTTTCATATAACCATGCTTTTCCAGTTCTTTCAGTGCAGCTCTGATTGCTGACTTCTTTTCCTTGCAGATTTTGCAGAGACCTGAAATTGTAAATTTCCAGTCGCTGGGCAGGGAAGCGATTCTGCACATCAGACCGATGGCACCAAGTTTGATTTCTGTGTTGCGGAAGATATGATTGCTGAAAACAGTATAGCTGCTTGTCTTATGTACTCTGAAAACACATGAACGCTCAGTCTTGCCTTTAGCCATTCCGAGAGGTTCTGCATCTTTCAGCTCATCAAATTCTGCATCAATGAAGGGAGTATCTTTCTTTGAATACTCATAGAAATTGTATACATATTCAATGCGACCTCTTTTCGTCTGGGAAGGCATCAGCTTCTTGACAAAGAGATAACCCCATTCCTTCAGTTCGTCCAGAGCATTTGTGATAGCAGTTTCACTTTCCTTACAGATAGCCACAAGTCCTGCGATGGTATAGTCCCATCCTTCCGGAAGCGAACATACCTTGCTGAGAAGTCCCTGAGCCTTGTTGCTGAGATTGGCAGAACGAAAACGATAATTGGACAGAATCGTAAAATTCCCGCTTGTAGTTACATTGCAGACTGTTGCCACATTTGTTACGCCCATTTTTGATACCCCCTATATCAGATTTTGCTTAAATCGGAAATCTTGTCTTTGTTGACAGACAGCACACCATTCTCATTCACAGAAACATATCCGAAGTCAATCAGCTCGTCGATTGCTTTTGTGATTGTTTCTACTGTATCGTTTCTGAAAAACTCAAACATCTGTTTCAATGTTCGGTTGTTTCTTTCAGGCACATGAACCATGTTATT
>JAKSTG010000131.1 GCA_024402695.1 Treponema sp.
TATGCATCCACTTACAAAATGGGTTATAAACAAAATTGAAAAAGATTATAAAGACGATATTGCACTTTTAGTTGGTATTAAAGGGCATTCTACAAATGGTGACGGCCACGGAGAATGTTTTGACTTTTTTGTTCCTGCAACGGAACGGGGAAATGAGCTGACAGAGACTTTCATCATTGATGGAGTAGGGCATGACTTGTATCCAAGAAGTTGGGATCGCCTTGAAGATTCTGTGAACTTAGATGATATGGCGCTTCTTTTGGATCAGGCAACAATTCTTTATGCTCGCAGTGAAGATGACGCGAAACGTTTTGAAGATTGCAAAAAGCGTATGTGGCAGAATCTGAAAAATGATTCTTTTGTTTACGGAAAGGCTTTGGAATATATGGACAAGGCTCTGGAAATTTACCGTACAATAATCTTTGAAGATAAATTGTACAGAGTTCGTTCGGAAGCTGATTGCATTCACGAGTGTCTTTCTAAGGCTGTAGCTTTTATGAACCACACTTATTCTGAATCGCCACTTTACAGCGAAAATCAGGCTTACAATGGTCAGGAAGAAAATCGTATTTATTACTGTCCTGAAATGAAGATTGTGCCGGACGGATTTTTTGCCAATGCACGAAAACTTCTGGAAGCAAAAGATGTGGATGTTTTGAAGGACACAGTTCTTGCTCTTCTTAAAACAACACGCGCATTTATTCTAGAAAGAAAGCCTTCTGTTCAGATTGAGTCTGGAGTTTCAGAAATCGATTTTCAAGGACTGGCAGAGTGGTATCAGGAATTAAGTTTGACCTGGCGTCGAATCCGATATTTCTGTGAAAATAATATGGTAGAAAAAGCTTACGTTGATGCCTGCTACTTACAGGAAGAATTCTTGTACATAGCTAAGGAATACAAGATTGATGAATTAAATCTTCTTGATTCTTTTGATAAGAATAATCTTTCGCTGCTTGCAGACAGAAGTAATCAGCTTGAAAAGATAATTCAGGGAATCTTGGCTGGACATGGCATTAAGATTAATTCGTACAATTCCGTAGAAGACTTTTTGTCTAAACGTGGTTAGTCGCAGGAGCAGACCTTGAAATATCGAAATGCAAGCGATATTTTTCCCGATGAATTGCTGGCGGAAATCCA
>JAKSTG010000132.1 GCA_024402695.1 Treponema sp.
AATTTAAGGCTAAATTGTGGAAATACCGTGGGGTTTTGTCATGAAAGTTCATTTAAAGGAAAAAATCGTCAGTTTTTTGGAAAAGCACCGAAATCGTCTTGCCGAACTTCAGGAAGCCACTTTTGATCGTGGGGAAAAGGAGTTGGTCAAGATGATGAACGATGATAAGATCAAGGATACCTTCCCGGCGCCAATTCCCATTATTGCCCTGCTTGTCTGGGCCTTTATCCTGTTGTTTCCTTTGGTTCTTCTTTTGGACCCCAGTAATTACTATGCGAAGAATTTTGAAATGCATAGTGTCTTGGGTTACTATGTTCCGCTGCTTGCCACATGCCTGATTTTTTGGATAAATCAAAAGTTGTTTGTGCCAAAGTTCTTTTTTGGAAAAAAGTATGTGAAGTTTTTTGCGGGCAACGCTATTCTTGTTTTCTTGAGTTTCGTGTGCAGAGAGTTTGCGGGATTCTTCTTGACAAGAAGACCTGGCATGGGTATACATGATTTTTTCTCTGACTATATAACATCTCCAAACCATTTTACTTTGCCTAGCATTGTAAGTTTTCTGCTTATTCTTTTCATGGTGTGTCTTTGCAGTATCTTGATTTCTGTTTTTACGCGCCAAACGATGCGGGCCTTTGTGATTCGAGAAAGAGGCCGAGCCCATCTTGAATATGAACTGAACTTTATGAAACAGCAGTTGAGTCCGCACTTTCTTTTCAATACCTTGAATAATATTTCTTCGCTGATTTCGATTGATCCGAAATTAGCTGAAAAATCAATGACAAAGCTTTCTCAGCTGTTACGTGTTACTTTGTACCAAACGGAAGACAAGTTTATTACGCTAAAGGAAGAAATTGAAATTCTTGAAAAGTATGCGGACCTTGAAAGACTTCGCCACGATGATAATTTTGAATTTTCCTTTAGCAAGAACCTGCAAGATCCGACTAGACTAATTGAACCGCTTTTGCTGATGCCGTTATTGGAAAATACCATGAAGCATTGCGTCAATCCTGCTGGTAAAAGCTTTGCCCATGTAAACATCGCCCAAATTGATGACCAACTTTATGTTCGCATGGAAAACAGTAATTTTCCTCGTAAATCGCATAATGATGTGGGTGGGCTAGGTTTGTCTACTTTTG
>JAKSTG010000133.1 GCA_024402695.1 Treponema sp.
TGTCCTGACTGCGGAGAATATACAGAGAAATCAATCGGAGAAAAAGCAGTAATAGTAAAAGGTAAAGCACCTGAAACCGTATTGCCGAAAAGCTATTGTTCAGCAGAGCTGCTTACACATATACTTTATGAGAAATATGCAAAGGCGGTGCCGCTTGAAAGACTGTCAAAAGATTTCAGAAGCATGAAAGCGGAAATCTCAACGGCAACATTATCCAACTGGGTAATAGAAGCGGCAGACAGATATTTCAGACCTGTATATGAAGAATTGCATAATCAGATTCTGTCATCATCAGTAATTCATGCGGATGAAACAGTTGTTCAGGTACTGAAAGAAAAAGACAGGAAAGCAACTGCTGAATCGAGAATGTGGGTATACTGTACGGAAAAGATAAAGCTGTATGAATACAGACCTACACGAAAGGGACAGAATGCGGCTGAATTCTTAAAAGGATATACGGGATATCTTGTATGTGACGGATATGACGGTTACAACAAACTGACAGAAGTAACCCGATGCGGCTGCTGGGCACATGCGAGAAGAAAATTCCTTGAAGCAATGCCCGTTGATGAAGAAATAAAGAAAACATCAAAGGCAAAAGAAGGCTTTGAAAAAATCAACAAACTTTTTGAGCTCGAAAGAGAATTCAAAGAATTATCAAAAGAAGAAAGATACAACCAACGCCAGAAACAGACAAAACCTGTTCTTGACGATTTTTACGCATGGCTTGAAACGATAAATCCGATACAGGGTTCGGGACTGGCAAAAGCAGTACAGTATGCGAAAAACGAAAAGAAATATTTATACGCATTTCTTGAAAATCCGGATATACCGATAGACAACAATCTTGCAGAAAGAACGGTAAAACCGTTTGTAATCGGCAGGAAGAACTGGTTGTTTTCAACATCGCCAAAGGGAGCTGAAGCCAGTGCAATGATTTATTCGATAATCAACACTGCCGAAGCGAACGGTCTGAATACAAGAGATTATCTGACCGAAGTGTTCTTCCATCCCGGCAGATTAATCCTGCCGCTGAAATCTGAATAATTTTCTGCAAAGCAATGCCCGGCAACGATTTAGTCGCTGCCGGGTTTAATATTGTCCTACGAGGGATTATTTTGGGGTTAC
>JAKSTG010000134.1 GCA_024402695.1 Treponema sp.
ATACAGATAATATTTGAACGGTCACTTAAAAGCTTAATGTCTTCGCAGAACTTCTGAATCGTAGTAAGAAAAACACCGCCGCTCTTACGCCCCCGCAGACGAGTTCCCAAATCAGAACGGCTTTCAATGCTTTCCACATTTTCATCACCAATAAAATTCTTACTTTCAAGAAACAGTTTACCAAGCTGGTCATCAAGGTCAGTGCGGTCAGTAATCACAACAATAGTAGGACTGTTCAGTTCTTTGGAACGCATCAAAAGACGGCTCAAGAAAACCATAGTGTAGCTTTTACCACAACCAGTAGCCCCAAAATAAATACCGCCCTTACCATCGCCATCAGGACGAATGGCACTCTGAATGCTTTTATAAAGTTTAGTAGCCGCAAAGAACTGAGGATAACGGCACACGATTTTGGTTTCTTTATCGCTGGAATCAGGAAAATAAACAAAGTCCTTAATTACACTTACAAGCCTGTCCTTACGGAACAAACCGCCAACCATAGTCATAAGGGCAGAAATACCGTCAGCTTCTTTATCAGAACTTTCCACCTTTCGCCAGGCATAAAAGAACTCATAAGGACTGAACAAAGAACCAATCTTGCTGTTCACCCCGTCACAAATTACAACAAAAGCATTGTATTTGAACAATTCAGGAATATCACGGCGGTAACGGACAGTAAGCTGTTTGTAGGCATCTTCAATAGTAGTGTTTTCTTTAATGGCAGATTTAAACTCCAGAACAACCACAGGAAGCCCGTTTACATAAACAATGCCGTCAGGAATACGAAGCTGCTCCCGTCCCTGAATCTCCACCTGATTTACAATTTCAAAAAAGTTATTTTCCGGATTTTCAAAATCAATCAGCTGAATAAAAAGATCCTTCCGAGCCTTATCCTCACGCCTGAAAGTAAAACCATTGCAGATTAAATCCAGCACCCGCCTGTTAGCATCATAATCCGAGCCAGAAATATTCTTAAGCTGAACCACAATGCTGTTAATTTCACTTTCAGTTAAATCTTCCTTTGCATAACGGTGACGAAGATAAGTTTCCAGCAAACTCCCAAGCAAAACATCAGTCTTTTCACGATGAATATCATTCCCAGTCTGGTGAGTATAACCTTCATT
>JAKSTG010000135.1 GCA_024402695.1 Treponema sp.
TTTTTTAGGCCCAAAATTGCTTGAGCCTGTCAAATTGCCGGTTATTTTGCGGCGTTTATTACTGCCCAGAAGGCGTCTGTAGGAACATAATCTTCAAACAGTAAAGGATAGATTACATCTCCGTTGTAAATCCATGATGCTTTGTTGTTGATTCCCCAGATTGTGAGGTTAGTGATTTTGTGACTTCCAGTGTAACTGTTTCCGTATTTTTTCAGCATTTTGAAATAGTCATACCAGCAGTTTTTTGATTCTTCTACAGTTGTACAAGGAATATCAAGTTCTGTTACATGAACATCAACTTCTGTAAGGAAACGTTTCAATGCGTTTTCATAACCATCTACACCTGGCCAACTTACACCAACATGGGACTGCATTCCCATAACATCAATTCTTGGTTTTACAGATTTGCCGTTTACGGTTTTAGCTTCACCGTTTTTAACGAGCTGAATCAGTTTCATGATTCCGTCTGTCTTTAAGTTTTCTCCGTAGTTCATGTATTCGTTGTAATCGTTATAGCAGAGTTTTACCTCGGCAGGTGCATAGGCATTTGCAAAACGGAAAGCGTCTACGATAAAGTCTGTATCGCCATAACACTGATACCATCTTGAACCGCAAGGTCCAGGATTTACGGCAGGAGCGGCAGGAGGTCTGTCTTTAGTTTGTGGAGTTGATCCGCGAACCCAGTTTGTTTCGTCTGCATCATCTGCAACTGTTTCATTAAATACATCCCATGCCCAAATTGCACGGTAGTTATTTGCGGCTTCCCAATCAGCCACATGTTTCAGTACAGTTTTAATGTACCATTCCAGACGAGCCTGCATTACTTCTTTTGAAACTTTGTTTTCAAGGATATTCTGTGCGTCTGAGTCATATACTGCAGCAGCATAATCTTCTGTAAAGAATGATTCCGGTGTCTGTGCGTGCCAAGCAAGGACGTGTCCGCGCATTTTAAGACCAGCTTCTTTACAGGCTTCAAGACATTTGTCCTGTGTATCGTACTGAAGGTCTCTTGGAACTTTTATTTTTAATCCGTTGGATGCTGTAAAATCTTCCATAGCTTTTCCAGTTCCAGTCCACTGCCAACCAAAGAAACCGTCTGGTTTAAATTCATTTCCCA
>JAKSTG010000136.1 GCA_024402695.1 Treponema sp.
GAATTTGATAAAATGTGCCTTACAGAATGCAAGGCATTCCATAAGGCACCATTGCACATTGGTTATCTGCCTCTGTGCTTTTTCTTTCGTTTCTGTTGCTTAAGTTCAAACTGTCGCCTCTTTTCAGCTTCTTTCATTTCTCGGCTGATTACCTTTCGTTCCAGTTTGTTTTCCTCACGTTGCAACTGCAATGCCTGCTGTGATTTTGTCCCAATACCTAAAACCTGTGATTGCCTTCTGGCTTCCCGCTGTCTTCTCTTAGGATTAACCACATCCTGCTTTACTGTTACATCAACAGATGGACTGAACTTCAGATTATAATAATTCTTACTTACAAACTCCTGAATTTCATAATCCTTTGGCTCCGCTCCAAATGTAACCTTTGCAACTGATAGCTTACCACCATCAATTCGTTCAAAAATCCCAACCCAAAACGGATCCTCAAAATATACTGTCAGTTTCCCGACCACTTTGTCCATAACGAAATCCCTCCTTATAATTCGTATGAACAAAGAATGGACGACCCGGAGGGGAAGGTTACTGACAGTTCTTTAACTGCTCCCGGCCTACCACTCCGGGATGGGTTTCTATCTTTGTTATTTTGTTTTCGAATAGCTTAAAAAAGTTGTCCCGGAAGTTTAAGTTTTTCCTTATATGGAAATGACTTGTCAAATTCCTCTGCCTCAGCTTCATCCACAAAGTAACCTGCAGGTGTCTCATATTCTCCTGTAATTCCTGCAAGATAACCCGGTATTAACTCCTTGCAAAGGAAGAAAGAAGCATCTTCTCCTTCTGGTAATCCGTGATAACGAATGCCATATTCACTGGCATAAGTAAATCCACTCTTGCCATAAAAATCAATGTTCCCTTAATTATACTACATTTTTGTCTGAACTTCAATACGTCACAGAAGCGGTTTTTCTTTATTTCTGTATCTTAATCACTGATTTTCAGTAACCTGTCGTAACTTAAAACGGCTGGAAAACCCGGTTTTTTATATAATATTAAATGAGATTCCTCTGTGACTTACACCTTCTACAGGTGTTTCAATAACAAAGAAACGATATA
>JAKSTG010000137.1 GCA_024402695.1 Treponema sp.
ACTGTAATGGGTAAAAATCCAAGTGTGTTTAAGGGCGACAATCTTCCTGTTGAAAATGTTTCCTGGTTTGATGCCATTGAATATTGTAATCGTCTGAGTGAAAAGGAAGGACTGGAAAAGTGCTATACAGTTCATGACAAAGATGTGATCTGGAACAGGGCTGCAAACGGCTACAGACTTTTGACTGAAGCTGAATGGGAATATGCCTGCCGTGCCGGAACTACAACAATTTTCAATACCGGTAACTGGAACAATCCTAAAGATGCAAATTACGAAGGCGAATATCCATATCTGATAGAAGAAAATTACGTTCATCACACAAATCAGAATGTTCAGGCTGGCCTTAACAGAGGCAAAACAATCGCAGTTGATTCTCTCGCTCCAAACAAATTCGGGCTTTACAACATGCACGGAAATGTAAGCGAATGGGTTTTCGATTTTTACGGTGAATATGATGTTTCAGATAAAACAAATCCAGCTGGAAGTAAAACAGGCATTTACAGAGTGAACCGAGGGGGAGCTTACAACGATTTTGGAAAACATCTTCGCGCAGCTTATCGTTCTGCAACAAATCCACTGGACCACGACCAGAATCTTGGATTCAGGGTTGCCAGAAATGATGAAAAGGGAAGTGGAACTGTAGAAACAAAATACGATTCAGAAATTGCTTCAATTGCAATTCCAAAAAATCCGAAAATTCTGATTCCATATTTTTCATATTCAGGAAATACCGAAAGTGCAGCAAAATATATTTCGAAGGTTTTGAAAGCTAAATACGGGGAAGCCAATGTTGACCTTGTAGAAATTGAAATGGTAAATCCGTACCGTGGCGGAATCTACGAAGTTACTCAGAAGGATTTGAACGCAGAAGCTCGTCCTCCGTTAAAGACTAAGATTGCTGATATGGCCAAATATGATGTTGTTCTGCTTGGATATCCAACCTGGTGGGCAACTCTTCCAATGCCGGTTATGACATTTCTTGAAAGCTATGACTTCAGCGGAAAAATAATCATCAGTTTTTCAAGTCATGGCGGAACCCGTTATGGCGACAGCGTTTCAGAT
>JAKSTG010000138.1 GCA_024402695.1 Treponema sp.
AGTGAATTGTCAAACTAAGTGCAACACTTTTTAAGTTCGAGTTCAAATAAATCAACAGGTTTTTGAAAATTTAAGACCTTCTTGGGCCTGGCGTTAATTAACGCCAGGTTCTTTTTTAACGTTGCCGGACAGACTCTTGAGAGGTTCCTGCCTTTGGGATAAAATTCCCTTAATAGCCCGTTAAGATTTTCATTTGTACCCTTCTGCCAGGCACAATAAGGATCGGCAAAGTAGACATCACAATTCAATTCGTTTTCAATATCCAGCCATTTCGCAAATTCGGTTCCACGGTCGCATGTAATTGTTTTAACGGCTTCAGAAGGAAATTCCGATAGTGCATCAATTACTGCCTTAGCCATTGTATCGGCGTTTCTGTTTGGCATCTTGATTGCTATGTAAAATCTTGTTTTCCTTTCTGCTAAAGTTGCAAAGCACACTTTTGACTTTCCTCTGCCCGAAACAACGGTATCAGCTTCCCAGTGACCGAATTCGCTTCTTTTGTACACTGATTTTTCTCTTTTCCTGATTGACTTTCCGAGGTTGAATTTGCCCCTTGTTTCTTTTGCACCATGGCTTTTGCCTTTTCTTCTCAATACTTTGCAATTACCATTCAGCAGATATTTATCATACAGCCATCGGTATATTGTCCTGACTGACGGAAGTTCTATTTCACAAGGTGTATTTGCTATCTGTTCCGGAGACCATGTTTGTTTTAATTTGTCTTCAATATATCCCGTTACTTCTTCATTCCAGAACATTCCTCTGTGACAGTAAGAACGTCTGAGCAAATATTTCTTTTGGGCTGTGTGTGGATAGTATGTAGGAATATCGTACATATGAGTACAATTTCTTCTAAGTTCTCTTGATATCGTACTTGCACTTCTCCCCATTAATTCTGCAATCTTCCTATAGCTGTATCCTTTTTTGTAATATTCCCGTAGACAGCAGCGTTCTTCTATGGTAAGATGTGTATAACTCATATGAATCCTCCTTGGTTTTTGTTTTGTAGCAATCACATTATACCATGGATTTATATGAGTTTTCTCTTTTTATTCAT
>JAKSTG010000139.1 GCA_024402695.1 Treponema sp.
GGGATTCCGCGTCTGAGGTCTGTTTCAACCTGAACGACAGTTCCTTCATAGCCGAATGGAGAGAAAGTGTAGACTCTGAGCGGTTCAGCAGGTTTGTTGAGTTCTGCTTCCTTATCAAATACAAAATTTGGTTTTTCAACACCAAGGATGTATTTGTCAGCATTTTCATAAAGTTCTTTGTAGGCAGCGAGGACGTTCTGAGCATGTTCATCGTTTTCCTTGAGTCCCTTTACGAAATTGTCACCGATGTAGAAAGAAGGTTTTCCTTCTGTTTCCGTGAAGATACCTGCTCCCTGGCCTTCCTTGTCATCAAATACGATGTCACCGGGAATGTTGAGTCCGATGTATGGGCTTAATCCTTTTTCCTTGAGTTCCGCATATTTCACTACAGCCTGTTCTGCAGTAAGTCCTGTAACAGCTTCAAATTCAGCACCGATTCCAAGATCCAGGTTAGCAGTGTCGTTTACGAAGAAGTTGTATGGCTTTGATTCCTTTACTGGTTCTTCTGTCTTTACCTGATTGTAGGTTTCAGACTTGAGAAGCTTGTCGTTGAGGTAAATCTGGGCGTTATCAACGCTTGTGATTTCACCTGAGAGAATCATTGATGCGAGTTCTTCTGAAATGGAAGAGCATTCTTCGTGTGCTTTAGCTGAAAGTTCCGTATTTCCTGATTTTTCTGCATTTTCAATGAAATTATGAAAGTCCAGAGTAGCCCACAGTGTACGGTCAATGGTTTCCTTCTTGAGTTCTGATTCAGAAACTTCAAAGGTTGCTTCGTGTTCTGCCCACTGTTCAGTTTCTTTCTTTATGCGTTCAAAAACTGCACTTGGAACAAGAAATTCTGTTCCTTCAAGACTGGCAGGAGCAAAGAATACATTGAGTTCTTCCCATGAAAGTTCTTTTGCAGCTTCCTTTGGAGCATATTCTGCAAAGTATTCTGGATGTTCTGAGTAGAGCATCTGTTCGATTGTTGCATTTTCGGGTACATGATAGTCCATTTCGATGTAAGGAATCTTCATGATTTCTTCGAGGGATGTTGAACCCCATT
>JAKSTG010000014.1 GCA_024402695.1 Treponema sp.
AATGCACCTCCTAAAATTGAACTTTATTTGTCCAACTTTAGGGGTGCACTTCAAAACAGTGGTCTTTTTAATTTAGTTTAGTCTAAATTATTTTGCGTATGTAAGAGAACATCCGCTTACACCTGCATCAAGGTCATATGTGATACAGAATGAGATTCCTTCGATTGGAGATTCACCGATAACCAGTGAAGCTTTGATTTCAGCTTTTTCGTAAGCTTTCAGGTTTTCGTGAACGATGTGTCCTTCACCTGGTGTTACGTCGATTTCTTTCCACCAACCTGGAACTGCACTTGTGTTTTCTACGAAACGGATTTTAAGAGCAGCGATGTCGATAGATGGTTTTGTGTTCCATGTGAATGTAAGTGTATCACCAGCGATTGGGAGTTCTGGTCCGAATACTGATGTGATATCAACTGTTGCCTGGTAGTGCTGTGGATCTGCCAATGTGTTCTGTACACCATTTTCCCATGGGTATTCTGGTTTCATTTCTACGAAAGCCAGGTCACGTGAAATATCAACTACGAATTCTTTTGGCTGTGTGCGAGCTACAGGAACGTCTGAAGCTGAAAGACCAACATCTGATTCGCGAACGCGTTCAACTTTGAAGCTTACTGGTGTACCATTCTGTTCACCGTATGCCATCTGTGCTTTACAGTTTCCTTTCATGTCTGCTGCAATGTCGAATTCCAGATTTACTTCGTATGGTTCGTTAGCTGTGATACCAGTAAGTGTGTATCCGCCTTCGATTTCAGCGTGAAGGTTTGTCCAGTAGTTAGCTGCTGGAGAGTCATCGATAACACCAACCATAAGGCTGTCGATGTCGATTGGTGAAGTGATAATACCAGTAACAACAACTTTGTCACCAGCCTTAACTTTGTTTGCTTTTACAAGAGAAGTCCAGTTTGGAAGACCCTGACGTGTAGAAACACCTTTTTCACCGTACTGTGAGTTATCCTGGAATGCAATTTCTGAACCTGCATCTGCAAGGTCAAGATAATATGTCATTGGATGTTCAGGTGCTGCTGCTCCTGATGCTTTTGCTCCACCATTTGAAGCACAGCTAGCGAGAAGCATAGATGCTGCTGCTGCAATAATCAGTAATTTTTTCATTTTAAAAAAACCTCCTAAAGTCTTTTCTATTGTCTTATAGTATGGGTGCTTTTAAAATAAAAATATCAATTTTTTTTGGTTTATAGCATTATTTTTGCCATTTTAAGGGATTTTTCTTAGGCTTTTATCCTACAACAATACGATTTTTACCCTTGTTTTTAGCACGATACATGGCAATATCAGCCTGATTCAGGATATCACGGATATCTGCCGCCCTGCGTTTTGATTCTGTAAGGCCGATACTTGATCCGATTTCTACCTTTTCCCCAGTTTCGCGGATTATAAGCCCGTCAGTAATAAGTTGATTGAAATATTCACAGCGAACCTTTACTTCTTCCAGAGGCTTTTCCGAAATGAATACAAATTCATCTCCACCAAAACGGCACAGGAATTCGTTAGGGAAAGCAGCTCTCAGACATTTTACAAAGAAGCGAAGAACCTGGTCTCCTGTATCGTGTCCGTATTTTGTATTAAAGGCTTTGAAATCATCTACATCAAGGAAACCAACAACCATGTATTTTTCGGCAATATTATTATCCTCAAGAACTTCATAGAAAGCCCTGCGGTTTCCTACTCCGGTAAGTTCGTCGGTACGGGCATCGGCATTGGCTTTTACTGCTTTTTCATGAGCCTCAACAACCTTTTTCTTTTCTTTCTTAAGGCTAACGTTATAGGATGAAATAACAATCACAAAAATCAGAAGAATCAGAATAATTGTAGCCATTACAGGAACTCTGTAACGTTTCTGCAGATACTTGAAGGCATACTCTTCGCTGATATTTGAATAACGGTTTACCGACTCGTTTATTACCCCTTTGCTTATGAGAGAAAGCCCCAGTTCAACAAGGGAGTAAAGCTCAATGTTTTTTCTGTCCACACCGAAAGAATATGAAACGAAATCATCCATGTTTGCGATTTTCAAAAAGGAATAAGCATCGTTTCTGCGAATCTGATAGTTTGCAACATCAGAAATCATTATTGTGCAATCAACTTTTCCTTTAAGAATTGCCTTGAAAAGAGAATCCATATCATCAAAAGGAATTGCTTTTTCAAAAAGCCCCATTGATTCCATGAACATTTCCTGAGCAGGACTTCCCAAAACATATCCGATTTTCAGATATTCAGTTTCGCCTTTATAGTCCCCGGAAAAAACCAGAGACATTCTGTTTTCAGTCAGTGGAGAAGTCTGAATATACCCCTGTTTTTCTGAATACCATACATCATCAACAACCGGGAAAATCAGATCTACATCACCATTGTTCAAACCGGCAGAAAGAAGATTATTGTTGCTGTATGGAATAGTCTCGAAAGTTATCCCAAGATTCTGTGACATAAGCTGAAGAACATCGGCCAGCATACCTGTAAGCTCACCGGTTTCAGAATTCTGTGAACAGAAAGGCATTACATTTATACGGTACCCTAATTTCAGCACCCGATGGTTTTTCAACCAGTTCATTTCTTCATCAGTCAGATGATTGTTTGCTACGGCATTAAAATAGTAACGTCTTCTGAGTCTGCTTTCGAACAGAGGATTTCTACGGAGAATCTTGCTCTGTGCCATATTGATTTCAGCCAGAAGGTCAGGTCTGTCCTTGCTGACAGCAAAGAAATAATCCTGGGAAGCAATCTTGTTTATTGCTCTGATTCCCTGGGATGAAATTGCATCGGTTGTGACCATTGCATCAATTTCACGGGAAAGCAGCAGAGAGATTCTGTGGCCATAATTTTCACAAGGAACTACAGTACAATCAAGTTTCTTTTCTTTTATGTAGTCTTCAAGATAAGTCTGGCTCACGCTGTTCTTGTTTACACCGATTTTCTTTCCATTTAATGTAGACAGATCGTATTCCGAAATCTCCGAATTATCGTCCAGGGCAAAAATATAAAAATCATCTACCCCCATGCGTTCCTGAGAAAACAACATTTTCTTTTCACGGTCAGGAGTCCGAGAAACTGCATCAATAATATCCACTTCCCCTTTCAGAAATTTCAAGTAGATTTCATTCCAGGTACCATATACGTATTCATAATTCCAGTCTGTGTATTTTGCCAGTTCCTGATAGTATTCATATCCATAACCGCTTTTGCGTTCCGAATCAGTCTGTCCTCTGTGAAAAACACTGTCCTCAAAAAACCCGATTCTGACTTTCTTCTGTGCATAAACAGAAGTTGCTAAAAGAACTAAAACTAAACCAAATATAAATAAACGTTTTCTTGAAAAATCTCGCATAAGTGCTAAAAGTCTATCATATTTTGCAATAAAAATCCAAAAAATATTAGACATTTTGGAGTTTTTTGATACAATATAGATGTTATGCTGCATCCAGTATTTATAACTATTTTTTCGATTGCTATAGCTGAATGTCTCGTCCTCGTTTTCCTTGCGATCCTTTGTTTCAGAAAAAGGACAGTTCTTTCATCTCATCTCGGCTTCATCTTTGTTTTTGCAACAATGACACTTTTCGGAAACGTCCACGGTTTTATCAGTGGAACCGAATCTGTTTCGAAATATTTTTACTTTCTCTACTACGCAGGCAACACCCTCATGCTTAATGCCCTTTATTTTTTCTGTGTCCGCTTTTCAGGCATCAGAATGGCAAAAAGCTACTCAAAGGAAGTTGCCTTTGCAATTTCTACTATTGATATAATCGTAATGTTGATTTTGACAATACTGGGAAAGTACTCTCAGATGAATTGTCTTATCTATTACGGAAAACTTGTTTACAAACCTGTAAGCTGGCACTGGTACTTCAATGTACATCTTGGCATAAGTTACCTTTACAGTCTGGGAACCATTTGTCTGCTTATTTATAAAGCCTGTTCAACTCCAAAACACAACAGAAGCAAATACGTAAACATTCTTCTTATTTTCGTAGCCCTTCTTACAATCAACGCAATCTGTCTGATTTTCAGCATTACTTTTGATATAACCACATATTTCCTTGGCTTGTCGGCCATTTTCGTATATTTCTTCTGTTATCTATACAGATCACGTCATTACCTTCTGCACACAATACAGACTGTTGCAAATGACTCAAAAAGAATGATGATCTGTTTTGACGAATCAGACAAATGTGTATGGCTTAACAGTGCTGCTAAAGATTTTTTCCCTGATGTCAAAGACCTCTATAATTTCATGGAAAAAGAATTCGAAAAATGGAAGACAACAACCTCCCGTTTTGACGAAATTGAAACAGATTTCTCCTGGATTTCGAGAGTTACCCATAACGGTCAGAGATATGACCTGAGAATCGGAATCAGAAAGAAGTACGATGAACTTGACAACTATCTTGGATGCTACTTCATTGCAGATGATATTACCCAGGAACTGAAACTTGAAGAAAACCAGAAACGCCTTATGGGTATGGACAGCCTTACAGGTATTCCTAACCGTGATTTCTACTTTGCCCAGGTAAAGAAAACAATCAAGATCCGTTCAAACACTTCTTTCCTTATGGTTTGTTCCAACATTGTAGACTTCAAGATTTACAACAACATCTTTGGCGAAACAGCAGGAAACAACGTTCTTAAACGCAATGCAGAATATATTTCCAAACACAAGGGAGTGGCCCCTGCCTTCGGACGCATTTCCGGAGACATGTTCTCCATGATTCTTGAAGAAGACCATTTCCGTGAAGAACCATTCATTGAAGTAATGCATCAGATTGAAAAAGAATTCAGCAACAACTTCTTCAGCCTGCACATGCAGATGGGTGTTTACAAAATTACAAACATCAACGAACCGGTTTCATCAATGGTAGAAAAAGCAATCCTTGCCATGAAGACTTCGAAAGCAGATTTCAGCAAACGCGTTTCCTGGTATTACGAAGACACCTTAAGCAGCAACCTTCGTGAAAAACTGGTTATGAGCAAATTTGAACAGTCTCTTAAGAACGGAGAATTCAAAATGTTCATCCAGCCACAGGTTACTCAGGACAATAAAGTTATTGGTGGCGAAGCTCTTGCCAGATGGATTGATATTGACGGCAACATTATTCCTCCTTACAAGTTCATTCCGATTCTTGAAAACAACGGTATGATCACCAGACTGGACAAGTACATTTGGGAAGAAGCCGCAAAACAGCTTGAACGCTGGAAGAACAAAGGTCGCGATGATCTTCACATTTCCGTAAATATTTCTGTTAAGGATTTTTACCACGACGACCTGTACCAGACCTTCACAGGTCTTGTTGAAAAATACAATATTGATCCGTCAAAACTTAAACTGGAGATTACTGAAACAGCCCTTATTTCAGACACAGCTGCCATCAACACTCTGCTTCAGAAACTGCGCCAGTTCGGATTCAAAGTTGAACTCGATGACTTTGGTTCAGGCTACAGCTCCCTTGGTCTCTTGAAAGATATTTCCGTAGACACAATCAAAATCGACATGAGTTTCCTGAGTCGTTCAAAAGAAAACACAAAAGAAAAGTCATGGCTCATTCTTAATGAAATTATTCGTCTTGCAAAAGTTCTGGACATGAAAACAGTCATCGAAGGCGTTGAAGAAGAAGAACAGGTAAGAAATCTTTCTGAATTCGGATGCGATATTTTCCAGGGGTATTACTTTGCTAAGCCGGAAACTGTTACTTCCTTTGAAGAACGGGTACACATTATTCAGTAGGCGCAGGAGGATCCGACGTTGAACAAAAATGGCGAAACAATTGATTTATCCTCAGTAAAGAAAGTCAAATTCAGCATGATTGTCTGGTTTTCAGTCATCTTCACTCTTTCGATTACCGTCATTTCGGCTCTTATTATAAGACAGACAAATAAAGTACTAAAAAACAAAGTTTCTGATCTTGGATACGAACTGAACAGCCAGACTTGTGCAAACCTGAATTCCTACATAGCTCAGGTAGAAGGCGCCGCTGAGTATCTTAAAGAAGCTACAAAAAATCTGGATATAGAAATTCAGGCAAAGGGATATTCAAATGTTGAACGGGAAGGAGAAATCAAAGAACTGACAGACTTCTTTGCAAACTTTTCTATCATAAAAAAGTATTCCGACCTTGCTGTTATTTTCGAGAACGGATATTACGCAGGCATTCTTAAGCCAAGAACTTCTCAAGTAATCGATACAAAAAAACTCTATGACAATGTGGAAAAACAGCTGCAGGAAACAAGAAACGGAAAACTGTGGATCACAGGACACCTTCAGGACTACAGCAAAATCATTTTCGCAAAAAGAATTTCTTCTGATGCCATTTTTGTCTGCTCCCTGGATACTGCAAAGTTCAACGATTACATAAGCCGAAAGACTTCAAAAAATCTTGTTACATACATTGTAGATAAAAACAATACTATTATTTATTCAACTGATTCTCTCAAGATCGGGACAAAGGTTCCTCTTCCAACAAGTCTGTCTTCAGTAAATTTTGACAGAGATAATATGTACACAGTAAACACCTGTTCCAACGGCTGGTATCTGATTACAAGTTCAAATCTTCATGAACTTCTTAAAGAAAGAAAAAATCTTATTACTTTCGTAATAGTCCTCGCCTGTCTTGCAACAGGTTTCATTATCATCTTCTCTATTGTATTCTCGCTTCGTCTTACACAGCCTATCGAAAGACTTGTTGCTTCTCTTCACAACCAGGCTACAAAAGACCGTATTACAAAACTCCTTAACGCAGAAACCTTCGAAAAAGAAGCCGATACATACATAAGCGAAAGCGGTTATGAAAACATGGCAGTATTCTATATGGATATTGACCGTTTCGGCTCTCTTGTTGATATATTAGGCCACACTGAATGTGACAACATTATTTTTGAAGTTGCCGATTCACTTCGCCGAACATTCCCGAAACATGCTGTAATCGGAAGATTGGGACATGACAGATTTGCGGTTTGTACACCTATTTCTCAAAACCCGGACGAAAAAGATTCTGTCTTATCATTTTCAGAAAAATTACAGCAGGAACTCTTCACCAAATTCCAGAGTGAAATTGATATTACAATGAGCATTGGTGTATCCCTCTATCCTGCTCACGGGAAAACTTTTAACCTTCTCTTCGATATGTCAGAACGCGCTATGAATACAGTAAAGAAAACTACTAGAAACGACTGGCATATATTTGACCCGAGTAAAGACATAAACTCCTGGTCATAGAAAATAAACTCCTCCTTAAATAAAAAGGCACTTCTTCGGTATGAAGAAGTGCCTTTTTATTTGCATTTACTTACTTATGCCTCGGCCGGACTTACGGCCGGCAATATTGCTGGTTTCGTAAGACCAGCAACATGTTGTAAGTTTAGTCTTATATTACACAAGACCCTGTGCGATCATTGCTTCGGCAACTTTTACGAAACCAGCAATGTTTGCACCGGCAACGTAGTCTGTAGCTCCAGACTTTGTTTTAAGTCCGAATTTTTTAGCTGTGTCGTAAGCGTTGTTGTGGATGTTGATCATGATGTTGTGGAGCATTTCATCAACCTGTTCACGTGTCCATGAAAGGCGTTCTGAGTTCTGTGACATTTCAAGACCAGATGTTGCAACACCACCAGCGTTAGAAGCTTTTCCAGGTGCGAAGAGAACACCAGCATCCTGGAATGTGCGTGTAGCTTCGAGAGTTGAAGGCATGTTAGCACCTTCAGCAACGAGCATTACACCGTTCTTAACGAGCATTTTTGCTTCGTCACCATTAAGTTCGTTCTGTGTAGCACATGGGAATGCACAGTCAACTTTAACTTCCCAAGGACGTTTTCCAGCAAAGAATTTTGCTGTTGGGAATTTTTTAACGTATTCGTCGATGCGTTTGTGAGCATCACGGAACTTTTTAACGTAGTCGAGTTTTTTCTGTGTGATTCCGTCTGGATCGTAGATGTATCCAGAAGAGTCAGACATTGTAACAACTTTAGCACCAAGCTGGATAAGTTTTTCAACAGCGTACTGAGCAACGTTACCGTCACCAGAAACTGAACATACTTTTCCTTCGAATGTCTGTCCAACTTTCTTCAGCATTTCGTCTGCGAAGTAGATCAGACCGTAACCTGTAGCTTCTGTACGGATAAGTGAACCACCGAATGTGAGTCCTTTTCCTGTAAGAACACCTGTGAATTCGTTGCGGAGGCGTTTGTACTGTCCGAACATGTAAGCAACTTCACGTCCACCTACACCTTTGTCTCCGGCTGGAACGTCTGTATCTGCACCAATGTGGCGCTGGAGTTCTGTCATGAATGACTGACAGAAACGCATAACTTCGTTGTCTGATTTTCCGTGAACGTCGAAGTCAGATCCACCTTTACCACCACCCATTGGGAGTGTTGTAAGAGAGTTTTTAAGAACCTGTTCGAATCCGAGGAATTTAAGAACTGAAAGGTTTACTTCTGGAGAGAAACGGATTCCTCCTTTGTAAGGTCCGATTGCAGAGTTGAACTGAACACGGTAACCGCGGTTGATGTGGTATACACCTTTGTCATCCATCCAAGGAACACGGAACATAACTACGCGTTCTGGTTCTACAAGTCTTTCAAGAATTGCATTCTTTTTCAGCTGTGGCATTTTGTCTACAACTGGATCAAGTGTTGTGAGAACTTCTTCAACTGCCTGAAGGAATTCTGGCTGGTCAGCATTTTTAGCTTTTACATCTTCCCATACGCTCTGTACGTATTTGCTTTTCATAAGGTTACCCCTTTATTTGTTACGGAACTGGCAGACTCAATAAAGCAACGCTTTGGACCACCGTGACATAAAGTCTGTTCCAAAATTTAAACCAATGTGATTAAGTTTGTCAGGAGAAATCTGATCGTTAAATAAAAAATGATTTGTCCCGAACTGCTCGCCTTTGAGCAAAAGACATGCGGCATAAGCCGTAGTGAAAAGAAAGAGATGTGTACAACTCCCGGCGCCATTGCCATAAGGTGTTGTAACTTAAATATTATTACCAATCTAAAAAAAAAGCAAGTCTGAAGTAAGATTAAATTTCTTAAGTATCCTTTAATTGCAAATTAAGCTTTCTTCTATTAAAATAACTTTATGAATAAAGTAATCATCCCGGAAAAAACCGGAGAGAAAATAAATATTCCCCAGGAACTCCTGAAAGGGAAACGCCACCTGAACCTGAATGAAATTCAGATTCTGCTGAGCAACTCAAACAAAAACACTGATCCTTCCTGGCAGAATTTTTTTGTAGATGATTCTCCGGACGGGTTCGACCCTTCTCTTGTAAAAAGCAACTACTTTGACGGATATGTAATTCTTGGAAAATTGAAGCCTGCAAAACTTCAGTACCACGACCTGGTTCTTGAAACAGGTATTTACCGTTCCATGGTCCGCAACGTAGTAACCGGAGATGACTGCGCTTTCAAAAACATTTCTTACCTGGACAACTACCGTTTCGGTAACCGCGTAATGCTTTTCAACATCCAGGAAATGTGCTGTACAAATCATGCAAAATTCGGAAACGGAATCCTTAAGGAAGGAGAACCCGAAAGCCACCGCGTATGGATTGGTGTAGCCAACGAAAACGACGGCCGTGCAATTCTTCCTTTTGAAAGCATGATTCCTGCAGATGCCTACATCTGGAGTCATTACCGCGAAGACAAAGAAATTCTCGATGCCTTCAAAAGAATGACAGAAGCCGGAAACGACAAGAAACTTAACACCTACGGTTTTGTCGATGATGACGCCGTAATCAAAAATACTGGAATTATCAAGGATGCCAGAATCGGGAAAGCCGCATACATCAAGGGCGCCCTGAAACTGAAGAACTTCACCATGCTTTCTTCTGAAGAAGAACCAAGCCAGATTGGTGAAGGCGTTATCATGGTAAACGGAATTCTGGGATACGATTCCCACGTTTTCTATCAGGCTGTTGCAGTCCGCTTCGTAATCGGAAGAAACTGTCAGGTAAAATACGGTGTTCGCCTTCTGAACTCTGTTCTTGGAGACAACTCAACTGTTTCCTGCTGTGAAATACTCAACAACCTGATTTTCCCATTCCACGAACAGCACCACAACTCTTCTTTCCTTATTGCAACAACCTGTCAGGGACAATCAAACATTGCTTCGGGTGCAACAGTCGGAAGTAACCACAACTCCCGCTCCCCCGACGGCGAGATCTTTGCAAAGCGCGGTTTCTGGCCGGGACTTTGTTCTGATTTCAAACACAATTCCCGCTTCGCAAGCTTTACTCTCATCAGCAAGGGAAGTTACCAGCATGAACTTGATATTCCTTATCCATTTGCCCTGGTTGCTCCTGGACTTGAAGGAAGCTGCGCCATCAGCATTATTCCGGCCTTCTGGTTCATGTATGATATGTTTGCCATTGCAAGAAATAAGTTCAAATTCATAAAGCGTGACAAACGTAAGATCAAGATCCAGCATATAGAAACTGATCCATTTGCTCCTGACACAATGCAGGAAATCATGTCTGCTCTGGACCGCCTTATCGGGCTTACAGCACAGAAACTTCCTGAACTGGATGCAGTAAGCGCCGCTGCTGCAAAAACTCCGGAAGAATTATATCAGGCCGCAAAAGACTTCATGCATAAAAACGAAGGTGCCAACTATACCCTTCACGATGACATTTGTCAGAGAAAATACGGCGCCATTGTTTACAAACCTGTAAAAGCCTACAAGATGTACCGCAAAATCATCAAATATTTTGCGACCCGTACAATTCTTGAATACTTTGAAAGAGAACACTTCAATTCCCTTTCAATCGAAGTTCTGGAAAAAATCAGACAGATTCCTCTCTATACAGACTGGGAAAACATTGGTGGCCAGATTATGCCTAAAGAAAAGCGTCTGGAACTTTTCGCAGACATTAAAGCCGGCAAAATCGATTCATGGGAAAAAGTTCACGCTTTCTATGACCAGTGTGATGCAGAATACGAAAACTACAAGCTCCGCTATTCCATCTATCTGCTGGAAAAACTGTACACACGTCCTATCGAAGAATTCAGCGCCTACCTCTACAACAATGTTATTGAAGATGTAACCGCCTTCGCCATGGAAATGTATGAATCTTCTGTTGAATCCCGCGAAAAGGACTACAAAGATTATTACCGTCAGATGGTTTATTCATCAGCAAGCGAAATGGAGAACATCCTTGGTCCAATGAGCAAAAATGACTTCCTTATCGACTTCAAGGAAAGTACTGATTCTTTCATCGGAAGACTTAAAACCCTCTTTGACGGGTTGACAATCGAGTAAAAAAAGAGGATATTCTATATATATGAAAGCAATGCTTCTACTTCTACTTAAGGATTCTCATTCCGCAAAGTGCGATTGGTAGTGGCATATTCATATTTGAATCAGTAACTAACAGGACCTGTCGCACAACGGCAGGTCTTTTTTTATCTGAAAATAATTTTAGGAGAAATATATGAAAGTAAACGGAAAGTACAAACCATTTGAACCGGTTGGAATCAAAAACCGCACATGGCCGGACAATTTTATTACAAAGGCACCAATCTGGTGTTCTGTTGACCTTCGCGACGGAAACCAGGCCCTGATCAACCCAATGAGCGTTGAACAGAAACTGGAATTCTTTGACCTGCTGGTAAAAATCGGGTTCAAACAGATCGAAGTAGGATTTCCTTCTGCTTCTGACACAGAATTCAACTTCATGCGCCGCCTTATCGAAGAAAACCACGTCCCTGAAGATGTAACACTCCAGGTTCTTTGTCAGGCACGTGAACACCTTGTAAAACGTACTTTCGAATCACTTAAAGGGCTGAAACACGCAATTTTCCACCTTTATAACTCAACTTCTCCTTCACAGAGAAAATATACTTTCAACAAATCAAAAGATGAAATCAAACAGATTGCCATCGACGGCATCAAATGTGTAAAAGACTGCATCAAAGAAGCAGGAGATTTGAAAATCCAGCTGGAATACTCTCCAGAAAGCTTCTCAACAACAGAAATCGATTACGCACTGGAAGTTTGTGAAGCAGTAAAAGAAGCATGGGGAACAACTCCAGACAACAAAATCATTCTGAACCTGCCTACAACAGTTGAATGTGCAATGCCAAATCAGTTTGCTGACCAGATTGAATATTTCTGCCAGCACATTTCTGACCGCGAAAATGTAATCATTTCCCTGCACAACCACAACGACCGTGGTGAAGGCGTTGCCCAGTGTGAACTTGGTATGCTGGCCGGTGCAGACCGTGTAGAAGGATGTCTCTTCGGTAACGGTGAAAGAACAGGTAACCTGGATATTGTTACTGTAGCTCTGAACATGTTCACTCAGGGTGTAGATCCTGAACTGGACTTCACAAACATCAATGCAATCGCTGATGTATACACTCGCGTTACAGGAATGGAAATCCCTCCTCGCCTGCCTTATGCCGGGGAACTGGTATTTACTGCTTTCTCTGGAAGCCACCAGGACGCAATCCGTAAAGCTCTTGCTGCACGCACAAAGATGGATGACAATGCTCTGTGGGATGTTACATATCTTCCAATCGATCCACACGACATTGGCCGCCAGTATGAAGGAATCATTCGTATCAACAGCCAGAGTGGTAAAGGTGGAGCCGCATACATTCTTGAAAAGAACTACGGCATCATCGCTCCAAAATCTATGCATCCTGCCATCGGTTCTGTTGTTCAGGCAGTTGCAGACGGAGCTCAGCGTGAACTTGCACCAGAAGAAGTTTACAACACATTTGAAAAGACATGGCTCAAAACAAAATCCCCTCTCAACGTTCTGGAAATCTCTGAACGCCACCTTGAAGGGGAACGGGGCTTAGATGAAGATCAGGAACAGGTAGCACTTATGGCAACTGTAGAATGGGAAGGAAAACGTTATGCAATCGCTGCAAACGGAAACGGACCTCTTGATGCATTCGTAACTGCCATGAAACAGACACCTTGTCCTGCTTTCAACATCACATCATTCCACGAACACTCAATTGGTGAAGGTTCAGATACTAAAGCTATTGCTTATGTAAACATCACAATTGAAGACGGTCGCCAGGTTTGGGGCGTAGGTAAATCTTCAAACGTTGGACGCGCAGGTATTGCTGCCGTTGTAAGTGCTTTGAACTTCAAAGAAACAGACAAAGAATAAAAACAAAATGAAACAGTACACAGCCTGTCTTATAGGAACCGGAAGAATCGGGTTTTCTCTTGGCTTTGACAAAAAGCGGGAGCAACCTGCAAGCCACACAATGGCACTGCTTAAAGAAAAACGGATACGCCTGATTGCAGGCTGTGATACTGACAAAGAAAATCTGGATGCCTGGGGACGTTATGTTAAAGGCGCCAGAACTTTTTCTGATGCAGACACAATGATTTCAGAAATCAAAGCTGATATTATCGTCATCGCTGTAAACGAAGACGCCCACCTTGAAACAGCTCTTAAAGCAATCCGCGCAAAACCAAAACTTGTAATACTTGAAAAACCTGTAGCTCTGAACAGCACCGACGGAAATCATATAAAAGCCGAAGCTGAAAAACATCAGGTTCCGGTAATGATAAATCATGAACGCCGTTTTGCCAGAGACTACAGAATTGCAAAAGATTACATTCCAAAAATCGGAAAGATGCAGTCCATAAAGGCAACTCTGTTTTCGGGCATGAAAGTTTACTCGGCAAAAAATGAAGAAGATGGTGGCTACAGTCTTCTTCATGATGGAACTCATCTTGTAGATATAGTCCAGTTCTTTCTGGAACCACTTCCCCAAAAGGGAAAACCTGAGGAACACTGCATTCTTCAGAATCCTGTTATATCCGGCGTTTATTATGATGAAAAAGAACCTGAGGTAATCAGAAATCTTTCGGCACATTTTTCGCATCCTGATTGTTCTGACATTACAATGGAATTCTCCGGTCGAAGCCGTTACTTTGGCTTTGAAGTAGAAATAAGTGGAACTGAAGGAAGAATAAAAATCGGGAACGGATTTGCCGAATGCCAGAAACGGGAAGAATCAAAACTCTACACAGGCTTCTATTCCCTTTCAAAAGACAGGTCTGTTAAGTTCCCGAAGAAAACCGGTTATTTTGCAAACATGGTGAAAGGCGCCTGCGATTATCTGGACGGCACCGCCCCACTCTATTCTTCCCTTGAAAACGGTCTTAACGTTCTTCACACTCTGGAAGAAATAAAGAATGCGGTACTTGCGATGAACAACAATCAGTAAAAACTTAGAAATTGTAATTCAGCCCAAGTGTAAGGCTTGCGCCAGGGCCGGGATAATTTGAAATTTCTGTATATTTAAAATCAAAGATATTTTCCCAAAGAAGATAAACGGAAGTCTCATGATTTCCTTTTTTTATTTTGTAATCAAAACGGGCATCAACATAGTACTGCGGCGGAATAAAGGAAGTATTATCATTTGTCTCATATTTCTTTGAAACAAATTTATACATAAGGGAAAGCTTAAGAGCCTCATTAGGAGTTATTTCTCCTGTCATATTCAAACTGTGAACAGGCGTAAACATGATCTGATTTCCATAGACTTTTTTATTGGTTGTAAGCTTAGCATGACATAATGTGTAGTTTGCTTTGAATGAAAAAAAGTCAAACAGTGAATCAGAATCAAAAGAAAAATCAAACCCGTAATTATATGAAGAACCTATATTTTCCGGTGTCCAGTAATCAGAACTAGTCTGATTCCAGCCGATTTTTTCATTATAAAAAATAAAGAAAGGTTTCAGTGACAAATCGATTTTCCCTTTATATTCAGTTCCTGCATAAAAAGAAAATGCCGATTCAGTTTTTAATTCAGGATTTCCTGCTCCACCACCACCACTGTAATAAAGCTGCTCAAATACAGGATTTGTAACATTGCGGGAAGAATTAAAAAACAAAGAAAAATTTCTATCATCCTGGAAACAAATATTTTTTCTGATTTCAGCAAAATACAAAAAATCAAAAGAAGGATAATTTCTATTTTGTATTTCACTTCCGTTCCAGAAAAGACTTATTGGGAACTTAAAGACAAAATCAAAGCCGTGAAAACCAACAGAAGCCACCGGCTCAAAATACCAGCTTACAAGTTTATTTGAATCACAGAAGTCATAGTTCCATCTGCTGTTGAATTCAAAAAATTTATACAAAGAGCATTCTTCGGAAACAGAAAAACTTTGAACAAAAGTTTTATTATGAACTTTCGAAGCATAGGCATCTTTTTTATAATCCAGATTTGAGATTTTATATGAAGGAATAATTTTCAGTCTGAATTCTTTTGACGGGATAAAAACCGGAAAAGCAAAAACAGAAATAATATCCTCTTGTTTTTCATAATGATAATATACGCCTCCTTCACGGCCGCAATTCTGATTATTCCATGAAAGCAAATTTGAAAAACCAAAAGTTGCCCCGGGCAAATCTGCTGAAGAATACACTGCAGAAAAAGAATTGTTCAGCAGTTCCCTTTCCCATCCCGCATAGCGGTTTTGCCATTGTTCATATGAATCTTTGAAGGTTGGTTCATAGGAAGCTTTTGTAGAATGAAACCCATAATGATTTGCATCGTATCCGGCAGAAAGATTTTCCTGAAGAATCAGGGAAGAGCCGTCTTTAAAAACGAAAGGATAATTTACACTGCCATGAAGTCGCCAGGCATCATTTGGTGAAAGATCGTGAAATGAAAAAAAAGATTTGCTGTAACCACCAACAGAATAATGGGCTCTTGTATAATCAGCATAAAATGTGTCGATATAAACAGAAACAGAGCCGTCGGTAGAAACAGGATTTACTCTGATAGAACGAATGGAAGAAATTTCCAGTCCTGAAAAATCAAACTTCCCGGTATTGGGATCGTTCATCAGAACATCATTTATGTAGATTTTTATGCTTGAGTTCCAGAAACCATGAAAAGTCAGTTCTTTATTTGATTCCTTAAAAGAAATGCCAACCGACTCCAAAGCTTCTTCAGTTGAAGAAAACTTTTCAAGTTCTTCTTCAGAAATAAAAATTTCCCCATTATCAGAAGATGAATCAACATAAGTAAATAAATGGGGAAGCGAAATATCCGAAGCAGAAAGCACTGCAGAGAAAGTAAAAAAAATATAAGCTAAGGCTTTCTGCTTAAGACTCATGAAACTTATTCAGTTACTTTAGAAGCACCGGAACCTGATTCATTCCAATAGTCTGGACTAAAACAGTCCTTATTATCGAAAGCAAAAGTTTCTACTGCTTCAGCAAGAGTAGCAATATTGTTATAAGCTGTTCCAGCGGCTCCTTCAATCAGAGCTTCTGAAGAATCAGTTTCATCAATCTGGAATTTTACTCCGTACCAGTTTCCAACAGCTGGAGTTCCCCAAGGAGATTCTTCTGCCTTGAAAAGAACTACACCTGACTTTTTATCATCTGAGTTATAAACTACATAAGTTTTTGTTGAACTCTTTGCATAATATGTATCTTCTTCTTCAAATGTACTCCAGTTCATAACACCAAGAGTAACACAACCAGTTTCTTCAGCAGCAAGCTGTTTACCCGATGAAGCAGTTGCCCATACGAAATCAGGAGCACAATAAAGTGACAGACCATAAGCACCCTGCCATTCACCACAAATAGGATCATCTGCTTTAAGGTCATAGGCTTTTACATCGCCAACTTTAACGTATCCTGGGTATTCAGCTTCGCGCTGACAAGAAATGAATCCAAAAGATACAAGAAGAACCAGTGCAGAAAGAACAACTGCACGACCAAGTGAGAAATGTTTATTGAACATAAATACTCCAAAATCCAGGGCCTGCGTAGATTTTAAAAATTGTGATTGCGACTCCATACGGAGAGCATGAGATTCGTTGAATCTCCTCCTGCACCAAAGTTTCCTGACTTGAACCAGAAGCAAACATCTTCCCGCTTTCGCAGTGACCGGCATTGAAACCAGTTTGCTTCCCGCTGCAAAATGCAGCAGATTCTTACAGTTGCGCACCCAGTCCGTGATTTTCACACGGTTCCATTGAAATGCAGAATATATTTCCGAAGTATATCAGAAATCAGTTTTATTTGACACCAAAAACTTCCTGCGCATAATGCACAGTATCCAAAGCATCTTTGGCATATTTGTCGGCGCCGATCATATCGGCATATTCCTGTGTCAGAACAGCTCCGCCTACCACAGTTTTGCAGTCCGGAACATTCTTATGAAGCAGTTCAATTGTTTCCTTCATTGCAGGAACAGTTGTTGTCATAAGGGCTGAAAGTCCTACAAGCTTAACATCGTTTTTCTGAACGGCCTCCAGCACCTTTTCGGCAGGAACATCCTTTCCAAGATCGATTACTTCAAAGTCATAATTTTCAAGAAGAACTTTTACAATATTCTTTCCGATATCGTGAATGTCTCCGTGAACAGTTGCAATTACAACCTTCCCTTTTGACTTTCCTTTTTTACCGGTTGCAGAAAGATATTCCTTGATAACTTCAAAAGCAGATTTTGCAGCTTCAGCAGACATAAGGAGCTGAGGAAGGAAAACTGTTTTCTTTTCAAAGCCTTTTCCCACAACATCAAGACCTGGAATAAGATAATCATTGATGATTTTTACGGCTTCTTCTGTCTGCAAAAGTTCAGAAGCAAGCTTTGCCGATTCATCTTTAAGGCCGCGGATTACGGCATTGCTTAAAGGATGAAGACTTTCTGATGAGCCGTTTCCTGCCCCACTTGAAGAGGCAGTTCCCGATGCCGCAGGAGTTCCTGCAACAGGAGCCGCAACAGTAACCTTCTGTGCAAAATCAATATATTCAAGACAATCTTTATCGAATCCTTTTAAGAGACAGAAAGAATGATAGGCTTTCTTGATTTCCAGGGCCAGAGGATTGATGATTGCAGATGTAAGTCCGTTTTCCATTGCCAGGGTAAAGAAGGCACCAGTAACAAATTCACGGTTTGGAAGTCCAAAGGAAATGTTCGAAACACCAAGGACTGTTCCAATTCCCATGGCTGTAACCTGCTTCACAGTTTCCAGTGTGGCAAGGGCAGCGTTTGTATCCGAGCTGACAGACATTGTAAGGGCATCAATAAGAATATTGTTTTTGGAAATACCGTAGTACTCTGCTCTTTTCAGAATCTTGCGGACAATTTTCATACGCCCTTCACTGGTTGTAGGAATACCACCTTCATCCAGTGTAAGAGCAACAACTACACCACCGTATTTTTTTACCAAAGGGAACACAGCATCCATTATTTCTTTTTTACCGTTTACGGAATTCACAAGAGCTTTCCCGTTGTAGCGGCGGAGGGCTGCTTCCATAACATCTGCCGAAGAAGTATCAATCTGAAGCGGAATGTCAGAAACGCTCTGAAGTTCGGTCATAACCCGAACCATCATTTCTTTTTCATCAATTTCAGGAAGACCTACGTTTACATCCAGAACATGACTTCCGGCTCCAATCTGTTCAAGGCCCTGCTGAATGATGTAAGGAATGTCATTATTACGAAGAGCTTCCTTGAACTTTTTCTTTCCTGTCGGATTAATTCGTTCCCCAATGATTACTGGCTTTGTTCCAATTTTGATTTCAACCGATTTTGTATACGAAGAAATAGTTGTCTTGTTTTTTTCTGTCAAAGGAACAGGTGTCAGTTTTTTGATTTCCGAAGAAAGCTTTGCAATATGTGCAGGAGTTGTACCACAGCAGCCGCCAAAGATTAAAGCGCCTTCCTTTGCAAACTTCTTCATCTGACTTGTAAAGGCATTTGGACCAACGTTGTAAACAGTCTTTCCTCCTACAACTTCAGGAAGACCTGCGTTTGGTTTAATGATAACCGGAACACTGGCATTCTCGATAAGACGGGAAACTGCATCAATCAGATCTGCCGGACCAAGACCACAGTTCAGACCAAGAGCAGAAACTCCAAGCCCTTCAAGAACAGAAACCATTACTTCCGGATTTGAGCCTGTAAGAAGACGTGAAGATTTATCATAAACGTTTGTAACGAAAATCGGAACTTTTCTTCCCAGTTCGTCCATTGCTTCTTTTGCGGCAATAACGGCAGCCTTACTTTCGTAGACATCGTTCATGGTTTCAATGATAACCAGGTCTACGCCTTTACATTCAAGTCCGATTCTGGCTGTTTTTTTGAACAGGGTTACGGCATCTTCAAAATCCAGGTCTCCCATAGGTTTCAGAAGTTTTCCGCAAGGTCCCATATCCAGAGCTACATAGCAAGGATGTTCTTCTGCTTCTTCCGGAGACAGAGTTTTAAGAAAATCTTTTTTTGCTTTATTTGCATTTTTTACAGCAGCAGGAATAATTGATTTAAGTTCCTCATTTGAAAACTTACCTTCGTAAGCACCGAAGGTATTTGTACATACAATATTTGATCCGCTGGCGTAATAGTTATAATGAAGGGAAACAATTTTATCGGCATGTTCCACATTCCATCTTTCAGGCAATTCACCGGGTTTCAATCCCTGTGCCTGAAGTACAGAACCTGTACCGCCGTCCAAAAAAAGAAACTGCTTTCCTAAAATATCATTCAATTTTTTCATTTTTTCTCCACTCCAATAAATGCCGTTACGCTTTTTTCCGGTGCCATAATCAAGGTGTCCATTAAGGTAAGGCCGATTTTGCTGCAGTTCAAAAGCCTGAAAAACAGCTTCTGGGTTTCTAGGGGAAGATCCCCATAACCGGGACTAAAACGTTTAGGACATACGCATCCTTGAAGTGCGACATCCTCTTCCACCTTTCTATTGAAAGAATCAACAAACTCTTCAATAAACATGGCGCCTGTGGCCTGAAGCACACAGGCTTTTGCAGAATCCGTGAAGGACACAGTGCGAATCATTTTGTCCACTTCACTTCCAAGGGTGGCAGCGAACATTACTACCCGACTGCAACCCGAAAGATTTTCTGCAAGTTTCTTGCTGACAATTTCATTTCCACCCACCAAACTGTTTTCTTCAGAAACGGAAAGATCAAACTCATCCCAAACTAGAGAAGGTCGGATAACTTTCTGCATTTCTTCAATACACTGGTCTATAAGGCTATCAATGATTTCATCAGGCTGATGAAGAGCCCTGTATCCCAGGTATCTGATTACTTCTTTTTTAGAAGCAACCAGTGCATTGTTTTCTACGGAAAAGAAACGGTTCATTTACAGTCTCTGATTCTATACATTAAACAGGCTTCTTACAGCCTCATTGATTTTCTTTGCAACGTAAGGATTGTTCATTGTATACAGATGAATTCCTTCTACCCCGTTTGTAACCAGGTCTACAATCTGATCAATGGCGTATGCGATTCCAGCATCACGAATTGCTTCAGGAGAATCGCCGAAGCGGTCCATCATGCGAACAAACTTCTTAGGAAGTTCAGCATTTGTCAAAGCAACCATGCGTTCAATCCCCTTCTTGTTTGTAACCGGCATAATTCCGGCTTCCAGAGGAGACTTTACGCCTGTAAGGCGGGCACGTTCTACAAAGCGATAGAATTTTTCATTATCAAAAAAGAGCTGGCTCAAGAAGTGACATGCGCCAGAATCTTCCTTGCTTTTCAAAGCTCTGATGTCCTGGAAAATATCTTTTGATTCAGGATGAAGTTCAGGATAACAGGCTCCAAAAACCTTGAACTGATTATCTTTATCCCATTCTCTGATGAAACGAATAAGCTGATCAGCCTGATTAAATTCTCCGCCAGGCTGAACCCCTTCAACACGGTCACCGCGAAGGGCAAGAATATTTTTTACACCGGCTTCCTTGAACTGAGCCAAAACAGAGAAAACCTGATCTTTTGTCATATTGATTGCAGGAAGATGAACTACACTGTCTGTTCCGCAAACGTCATTTATGCGGCGTGCAATATTCAGAGTGTTGTCGCAATTGGCAGAACCACCGGCACCATAAGTAACAGAAATAAAATCCGGTTTAAGTTCTTTAAGTTCATCAAGTGTGTTATATACAGTTTCAATATTTCCGTCTTTTTTTGGCGGAAAAACTTCCATAGAAAAAATTGTTTTACTCATGTGCTTAGTTTAACGAAAAACGCGGTTATATACTATTAAGATATTTTTATGGTCGGTTATAGGAAAAAATTATATCTGGGGTACAGCCTTTTCAGGATGCATAAAAACCTTTACATCAGTTTTATAAACCGCAGAAAGATTTTCGGAAGTTAAAACCTGGTTCACATCGCCCTGAAAACAAAGCTGTTCAGGACAAGCATCCTTTCCAGATTCACATTTCCCAAGAAGAAGAATTTTATCGGCAAAACGGGCGGCTGTATTTATGTCGTGAATTGATACCAATACCGCCTTTTTATAAATAGAACATTTTTCTTTCAGAAGAGACATGAATTTTTCGGATGCAACAAAATCCAGGGAAGCCAAAGGTTCATCAAGAAGAAGAAAATCAGCCCCCTGTGCAAAGCTTCTGGCAAGACGCACTTTCTGAAACTCACCACCAGAAATCTGATGAACAGTTTTTTCTGAAAGCTCTTCAAGCCCGAATTCTTTTATGATTTCTTCTGTTGCCCGGTAATCTTCTTTTGAAAAATTTCCCAGCATTCCTGTATAACAGAAACGCCCGCTCAAGACAGTATCAAATACAGTGTAATCCCAAAGGGCCGTCTCATTCTGCGAAAGAAAGGAAATCTTCGAAGCCCGCTCTTTTGGATTTTTGATGCCGGAAGATTCCGCCACAGCCGAAAGAAGAGTTGATTTTCCCGCTCCATTTGGTCCGCAAAGGCAAACAAAATCGCCAGGTTCAAGAGAAAACGAAATATTAGACAGGACTTTTTGATTCCCATAAGAAAAAGAGAAATCTGTCAGCTGAAGTTTTTCAAGATCATTCATGAACAGTCCCCTTCTTACTGAAAATAAGAGCTACAAAAAACGGAACGCCTATAAAGGAAACAATTATGCCGCAAGGCAGTTCTCCCGGTTTCATTACGACTCGGGCCAAAGTATCGGCTGCAAGAAGAAGAGCGGCTCCCGACAAAGCAGAAGTCCATAAAAGAGTTCTGCTTTTTGGAGGGAAAAATTTTCTCATGATGTGTGGTGCAATCAGACCCACAAAGCTGATTGTCCCGCCTGCGCATACGGCAACAGAAACTGCAAGACTTCCGGCGCAGATTACAAAAAAACGGAGAAGGCGAACATTCACGCCAAGTCCCGATGCACTTTCCTCTCCCCCGTTCAAAAGATCCAGAGGATTACAGATCAAGGCCATAAGTACGAAAGCCAGAATCGCAGGAATAATCACAAACTTCAGTTCATTAAGTCCCCTGCCATTGAAACTTCCCAAAAGCCAGGAATAGATTCCGTAAAGCTCTTTGTTGTGCATAAGCATAATTGTAGAGGAAATGGATGCATAAAAAGTTCCCAAGGCAGTTCCGCACAGAAGAAGCATTACAGAGGAAACTCTTTTTGAAGAAGAGGAAATAAGTGAAAGAATCAGGCCGCTTCCGAAAGCCCCAAGAAATGCAAAAATATTTACAGAAGAAATGAAACCGCCAAAGAAGGAAAGTCCTCCAAGACAAGCGGCAGTAACTGCACCGAGAGTTGCACCTGCACTTATTCCAAGAAGCCCTGGTTCTGCCAGAGGATTCCTGAAAAACATCTGGAACACGGCACCACTCGAAGCAAGCAAGGCTCCGGAAAGAAGAACCAGCACTGAACGAGGCAAACGAAGATAACGGATAAGAAATGCGGTTGGTTTTTCTGCGCCGAAGTAAAGGCTTCCTGCAAAACATAAAAGCAGGATGAAAATCAGAATCAGTGTTTTAAGAAAAGTTTCCGATCTGCGCACCTTTACTCCACTTCAATAAAATTATTTCAAAAGTTCAAAAAGGATTTCAGCGGCATCCAGAATGCGTGGTCCCGGACGACTGAAAATATCATCATTTACATTAAAAATCTTTTCATTTTTTACAGCGGAAATGTATTTCCAGCCGTTACGTGCGGCACATTCAGAAACATCACCGTATGGAAGAATGATTACCTGTGGGTTACGGGCCAGAATAGCTTCTTCGCTTACCATTGGATATGCCTGATCTGAAATATCAGCAAAAATATTTTTACCGCCGCAAACTGAAATCAGTTCGTTGATGAAAGAACAGCCACCTACGCTCATGTAAGGAGCATTCCAGGTTTCCCAGTAAACGGTCTTCTTTTTCTTTGAAGGAACTCTTGCGGCTTTTTTCTGGATTTTTTCAAATCCTGCTTTCATGTTTTCGATTACTTCAGAAGCTTTTTCTTCAGATCCGGTTTTTGAAGCTACATAAGAAATCTCATCATAAACGCCCTGAATTGAATCAGCTTCAGAAAGATAAAGTTCAATTCCGAACTGGTCACAGCTTTCTTTAAGGAAATCGTGCATTCCCTTTGAACCGTAAACAAAATCAGGTTCATAAGAAATGATTGTTTCAATGCTCAAAGTTTTTCCGTCAAAGCCACCAACACTTGGAAGGCTTTCTGCTTCTGACGGAAAATTGCAGAAATCAGTACGGGCAACTACTTTATCCCCTGCTCCAAGAGCATAAAGGATTTCGCAGCAAGAAGGACTTAATACAACAATACGATCCACTGCAAATGCAGAGGCCCACAAAGAAAGTAAAAGAGATAAAGCAATTGCAATTTTTTTCATATTTTTTTCCTACTGTTCAATAACCATACGGCCATTCAGGAAGAGTGCCCGAACTTTTCCTGTAAGAGTGCGACCTGTAAATGGAGTCCATTTTCCTTTTGAATAGAAAAGACTCGTATCTACAGTCCACTGGAATTCAGGATCAACGATTGTAAAGTCTGCGTCATAATTCTGCCGGAGAAGACCTTTATTAAGTCCCATAATGCGGGCAGGATTTGCACTCATAAGGGCTGAAAGTTTCTTGTCGGAAATCTGATTTGAGCAGACAAGAGCGGTGTGACAGGCGGCGTAAGAAAGTTCAATTCCTGTAAAGCCTGGAGCTCCGTTTTCTTTGTCTTCCTGAGTATGAGGTGCGTGGTCTGTAGAAATACAGTCTACGGTTCCGTCTTTGATACCTTCAATAACAGCCTTGTTGTCTTCGATCGATCTGATTGGAGGATTTACGATTGCCAGCATTTCCTTCCAGTCATAAGCACTGCAGCAAATGTGGTGAGGAGTTACTTCGCAGGAAACTTTTGTATAGCCGCGCTTTTTTGCCTGGCGTACGTAGTCAATGGAAAGCTCTGTTGAAACATGGCACAGATGGATTCTTGCATGGGCCAGTTCTGCCAGGGCAATATTTCTCTGTGTAAGAGTATCTTCTGCTGTTCGAAGAAGTTCGTTGGCATTCATAAAATCGTCGCGGATGCTTTCCTGAATCTGAACAGGCACATCACCGATTTCATGAATCTTCAGAGGATCCAGAGGAATATTATTTTCTTTAAGAGTTTTAAGTCCATGCTGACGGAAAGGTTTTGCCATAAGAGCAAGTTCAGGATCTTCACAATGACAGGCAACAAGAATATCTTTCTTTGCCGCGATTTCCATTGCATTGAGCATGATCTCACTTGAAGCAACTTCACGACCGTCTTCTGAAATCACTGGAGTTACGGAAGGATCCAGTTCTTCAAGATGACTGATGTCTTTACCCTCAAAATCTTTTGTAATGCTTACAACCTGAACAACATTTGTGTATCCAAGCTGTTTTGCTTCACCAATAATACGACCTGCAAGTTCTTTTGAAGAAACCACAGGATTTGTATTTGGCATGGCGCAGATTGTTCCCATTCCTCCAGAAGCACAGGCATGAGTTCCGGTTTCCAGGTCCTCTTTCTGAGGCTGTCCAGGATAGCGCAGGTGAACATGCATATCAATAAAAGCTGGAGTCAGTGTAAGGCCGGCTGCGTCAAAAAGTTCCAGAGTACAGTCATCAGAATAACCGTCTTCCAAAAGAACCGCCTTTGCCATGGCCGATACTGTATTGGCGTTCGTAAAATAACCGTTGAAAACAGAACGGATTTTCCCGTCTACTGAAAGCACCGCACCAGGAGTGTCAGTGCTTTCATCAAGCAAACGTGCATTGTAAATAAGAAGAGCGTGTGTCATATACTAAAAATCGCTTAGTTATTTGCGTTGTAAAGAGTGTCGCAATATTCGCAGCGGTAAAGACCTTTTGTACGGTCCAGAAGCAGGAATGTTGGAGTTACGTAATGTTCTGTTTTTGTAATGCAGCGTGGATTCTTGCATTCAAAAACTCCCTGAACACGGTCAGGAAGTTCCATGTTGATTTTACGTACGATTTTTTCATTCTCGATTACGTTCACACAGATGTTTGGATCAATGAAGCCCAGAACCGAATAATCGATATTGATGATATTATCGATTTTGATGATGTCTTTTTTACCCGATTTCTTAGACTGAACGTTCTGAATAAGACATGATGTAAATGGAGCTTTGTCCAAACCAAGCCACTGGAAAACTTTCCAGCCTGAACCTGCAGAAATGTGGTCAATTACAAGACCATTTTTGATTGTGTTTACGTTTAACATGGCTAAATTATAGCACTTTGTAAGGGTTTGTTTAACAGAATTCTTATATATTCCCTTTTACTTCGGTTTTTCCTATTTTTTTTCCTTAATTACCATCTCAGAAAGGATTTCTGTCTCTTCCCTTTTCTCTGTAAGGAACACCTTGTCGCCCATAACTACAGCAAGATTTGAGTATTTGCCGAAAAAATCAAATTTGTCGGTACAATTCATTTTCTTGAAAATGACACCGGCAGCCTTTTTTACAGTGATTTCCGAAAGTCCCAAAGTTCTGGCAATATAATCGTACTTTTCATTCTGAAGAATTCTGCAAATGATGATGATTTCGCGGTCCGTAAGCCGTTCAAAAGTATTCAGATCCAGAGCTAATCCTTTTTTAGGTTCTTCAATAACTTCAGGAGCATGGATTTTTTCGATTGTTCTGAGAGAAAAGAACAGTGCTGCCGTAATTACCAGAATTGAGAAAGTCACAACATACTGGAACATGTTTGCAAGAAAGAAATCTGCTCCATAAATCAGAAACTGCAGAAAAACAATAAATATATAGAAGAAAAGGATTCCTACAGTCTTGATTCTTTTGAACTCATCCAGAAGCCCCATTTCGTAAACTGAATAAAGGAAAAGGCAGTAAAAAAGGAAGCTGTAAAAAACATCGGCCTGTTCCATAGGAAGATAGACAGAAAACATGAGTCCAATAATTGCATAAAAGGTGTAGCGTCCAGGGAAAACCAGAATCAGGATAAAAAGCATGCTGGAAGCCATATGAAACAGCTGATAGATTATAACATTATGAATTACGGCATTTCCCAGGGGAGTAAACCAGGCTGGCAGAATAATGCTTACCAGGGAAACTACCAGAGCAAAAGCCGGGAAGATTCGGAAAAGGATTTTGTCTTTTATACTCTCTGCGATATATCTTTTTCTCATAGTTTTATTATAAAACATCCACCCATTTAGATAAACAAAACTTCCGTATACCTTAGTATAATCCCTTTCAAAAAGTATACTTTGGTATAAATTCCCAAAACTCCATTGCTTTACACATCATGCTGATTTAGAATGCAAAGTGTCGGAGAGAAATCCATAGATAATCTGACAAAGGAGGTTTATATGTTCGGAAACATTATGATGTGGGTGTGGCTTGCGGTAGTAATAGTCTGCGTTGTCGTAGAACTGCTAACAACGTCATTAACCACAATCTGGTTTGCATTCAGTGGCGTACTGATGATATTCCTTTCGAAAACGCAGATTGCCCTGCAATGGCAGATTCTTATTTTCCTGGGAGTTTCATTTGCTTTGCTTTTTGTGACAAGACCTTTGATTATGAAAAAAATCAAGACTCACAAAACAAACGTAAATGCCCTGGAAGGACAGGAAGTTCTGGTTGTAAAAACAATCAGCAAGTTCCAGAAAGGTGAAGCAAAGACCAAAAACGGAGTTATCTGGACCTGTGTATCTGAAGGAGAAGAAGAAATTCCTGAAGGCACAATCGGAATTGTAACAAAAGTTGATGGAAATACTTTGATTATTAAAGCCAAATAAAAAAAATAGGAGAAAATTTATGATTTGGGTAATTATCGCACTTATTATTATCGTTCTGATTCTGATCATTACAAACATCAGAATCGTTCCACAGTCTGTAGCTTATGTTATTGAACGCCTTGGCGGATACCAGAACACATGGAATGTAGGTCTTCACGTAAAGATGCCTTTCATTGACCGCATTGCAAACAAAGTAAGCCTTAAAGAAAAGGTTCTGGACTTCCCTCCTCAGCCGGTTATTACAAAAGACAACGTAACTATGATGATTGATACTGTTGTTTACTTCCAGATTACAGACCCTAAACTTTACACATACGGTGTAGAAAAACCAATCAACGCTCTGGAAAACCTGAGTGCCACAACACTCCGTAACATTATCGGTGAACTGGAACTGGACCAGACTCTTACAAGCCGTGACGTAATCAACAACAAGATGCGTTCTATTCTTGATGAAGCAACTGACCCATGGGGTATCAAAGTTAACCGCGTAGAAGTTAAGAACATCATTCCACCAGAAGCAATCAAAAATGCCATGGAAAAACAGATGCGTGCTGAACGTGAACGCCGTGAATCTATCCTTATTGCTGAAGGACAGAAACAGTCTGCTATTCTGGTAGCTGAAGGTAAAAAACAGAGTATGATTCTTGAGGCTGAAGCCGAAAAAGAAGCCGCAATCCAGAAGGCAAAAGGTGAAGCTGAAGCAATTCTTGAAGTTCAGAAAGCAAAAGCTGATGGTCTTAAAATGCTCAAAGAAGCCGGAATGGATGCCGCAGTTCTTAAACTCAGAAGCATCGAAGCCTTTGAAGTAGCTTCAAACGGCCAGGCAACAAAGATCATCGTTCCGTCGGATATGCAAAATCTCGCAGGTGTGGTAACATCTATTTCAGAAATTGCAAAATCTAAATAACGGAGTACATAAATGAAACGTTTTGGACTGATTATTACAGTGGCTGTGATTCTGGTGCTTGCTTCCTGCAAGACAACAGGAATCCAGGATATTCCAACTGACCTGACAGCAGCACAGCTTCTTCAGAAAGGACAGGATGCCGAAGCCGCAAACCAGTATAAAAACGCAGAAGCTTATTTCATGGCAACAATCCAGAGATTCGGACTGGACAACGCAATCTACGTTGAAGCCCGCTACGAACTTGGAAACTGTTTCCTGAAAGAAAAGAAATACGACTCTGCAAAAGCCTGCTTTACTGAAATTGTATCGATCTACGAAAACGCAGCGATCGGAACAATTCCACCGGCATATCTTAAACTTGCACAGATCGGTTTGAACAAGATTCCGGAATAAGCCGACCTTAATTTGCTAGAATAATCTTTACCAGCTTTATGCGACGATTAACCTGTTCATCAACGATGAACAGGTTTTTTTTATGTATTAAAACCTGTCCCACAGAAGGAAGACTTCCGAACTGTTCAAGAACCCATCCTCCAAGAGTATTGTAGTAATCACTTTCAAGATTCATATGAAGAAGATTGTTCACGTCTTCTATTGAAAGATCTCCCGGAATAATAAATTCCTTTGGAGAAATTACTTTGATGCGGTTTTCTGCAGGAATTTCTTCGTGAACAAAGTCATCACTCATGCGGCCAAAAACCACCTTCATGATATCTGTCATGGTTACAACGCCCTGCACCCCACCCGCTTCATCAAGGGCAACAGCAAAGCTTTTGTTTTCCTTGTAGAAAACATCCAGAAGTTCAGAAAGGTCAAAGGTTCCAGGAACAAAAAGAACAGGCTTCATCATTTTTTTCGCAAAGTCTGGAGCGTTCTCATCTTCTTCACGGGAAGAAAAAAGAACATCCTGATAATTCAAAACGCCGGTAACATCTTCCATTGTTTCTTTATAAACAGCAATGTTCGAATAGCCGCTGGAAAGAAATTCTTCCATTACTTCAGAAAGGCTGGCAGTCTCAACAACCATGGAAACCATAGATCTATGGTGCATGATATCATTTACAGTTACATCAGAAAAACTTGAAATGCGCTTAAGCATAAGGCTTTCCCGCTTTTCAAGAGTTCCTTCCTTTTCACCTACCTGAATTAGAGTCTGAATTTCTTCCGGAGTAATTCCAGTCTGTACAGGCTTCAAAAGCTTTTCTGCAAGGAAAACTGCAAAATGAGAAATTCTTGTAAAGAGCCACACAATTGGGAAAAAGACTTTTTTCAAAGTGAAAATCGGGAGAGCCGCCTTGGAAGCACGGGCTTCTGGATTCTGTCCAGCAAGGGTTTTAGGAACTATCTGTCCGAAGACTGTAATGAAAAAGGAAATTACAAGTGTGGAAACTCCAAGGGCGCCGTCACCTGCAATTTCAACTGCAAGCACAGTGGCCAGTGCCGAAGCCAGAGAGTTTACGAAGTTTGTTCCAATCAAAACAGTTGTCAGAACATTGTCCATGTCCTTTTTCAGTTTCACTACAAGACGGGCATTTGGCTTTTTTTCCTGAACCATGCGGCGAAGCTTGATTTTCGTAAGAGAAAGAAAAGCAGTTTCGCTTGAAGAGAAAAAAGCAACACAGGAAACAAGAAGTGCCAGAGCTGCAAGAATCAGAATTATTTTAAGAGGACTCATTATTCTTCATCCTCCCCTTCTGTTTCTGATTCATCCAGATTGTTTGTTAGTTTCTGAATTCTAATGCGTTCAATGCGGCGTGCCTGAATCTTCTTTACAGAAAATCTGTATTCCCTGTAATCAATGAAGTCTTCAACTTCTGGCATACGGTCAATCTGTTCAGTAAACCATCCGCCGATTGTTTCATTTATATGAGATTCAAAAGGAATGTTCAGAGCGTTCTGCAGATCCATAATAAGAACGGAACCGTTGATTTCAAAATCATTTTGATCTTCGATATTTGCATAGTTGAAAACTTTTCCGCGAAGAGTCTTTTCTTCAGGACGGCTGAAGATTTCCCGGGAAATATCTTCCGATGCAACAAGACCGTCAGTTCCCGAATATTCATCAACAACAATAGCCATAGTCTGGCGGTTTTCTATAAGCAGGGCCTGAACGCTGGACATGTTCTTTGTACCTGGAATAAAAATTGGCTGGCGCATTACACGGGAAACAGAAAACTCTTCAGGTTTGTTTTTATATTTCAAAAGATCCTTAAGATAAAGGATTCCCACAATATCATCAATTGATTTTCTTGTTACAGGAAAACGAGAAAAACTTGTACGGCCGGAAAGTTCCACTACATCGCGGTAAGTGGCATCAAGAGAAACGGAAGTAATCTTTGTGCGCGGAATCATAATGTCCTGAGCTTCCAGGTCAGTAAACTTCAGAACTCGGTTCATCATGGAGCTTTCGTTTTCTTCAAGGGCGCCGCTTTCTGTCCCGATATCAAAATAGGTTTTGATTTCATCTTCAGAATAAGTCTGTTTCTTTTTTTCAGGTTTAATTCCAAAAAGGCGCAGAATACATCGTGCAAAAAAAGTAATGACAATAATCACAGGTCTCATTATGTAAAAGAGAACGTTGATAAAACCGGAAAGTGCGTATGCAATCTGGTCCGGACATCTTGTGGAAATTGTCTTTGGCGTGATTTCACCGAAAATCAGAAGAAGAACTGTGGCAACAACAGTGGCAATTCCAACCCCTTTTTCGCCAAAAAGCTTCAAAGAGACTGCAGTGATTAAAGAAGAAATAAGGATATTTACAAGGTCGTTTGAAACCAGCAGCGTGTTGATAAGCTGTTCCTTGTTTTCAAGAAGTTTACTTGTTCGCACTGCCCTTTTGTCATTCTTGTTTCGGAGAAGTCTGAGCTTAAGCCTGTTTATTCCAAGAAGAGAACTTTCCGAAATAGAAAAAATACAGGAAAGAGTTATAAGGATTACAAGAAGAATTACCAGCGGCCAGAAAGAGGAGTTTGTTGTTGTCGCGTCGGGAACGTCCACTAGTTTTCCTCCAGTAATTTTTCTTCTGTCTCAGGCAGAAGTTCCTGAATCTGTGCAAGAATATTTCTGCAGTTTTCTGCAAAATCAGTTTCCGGTGCGGCATCTACGGCAGCCTGAAGATAATAGATAATTGCAGGAATATCAGGTGACTGTCCCTGAATCATCAGCTGACCTGTCATGTAATAAGCCTGCTGAAGTTCTTCTCCGGAAAGATATCCGCTTGTTGCACTGTCACGGAAAACCTGGACTGCTGAATAATAATCGCCGCCCTGAATATATTTGCGACTTTCTTCCATTGTATAAACAAAGTAAAGATAGCTTACAAGTCCGGATTCATTCTTTTTGTCGATTTCAGGAACCTGTTTATAAAGGTTGATGTAAGTTGGAAGATACTGATCTTCTATTACCTGATAGATTACGTTAATAGCTTTTACTCTGTCTGCAGGCTTTCCCTTTTTTGTGAAGTCTATCATTTTGCGGAATGTATCAAAGTCTTCTTTGTATTCAGAAACAAGACTGTATAGAGTTTCCACAGAAGAAAAACTTTTTGCGTAGATTTCATCGGCAAAAGCATAGCCGTCACAGTTCATAAGATAAAGAGCTGGAGTGTACTGAAGGTTCATTCCTCTTACCAGAGAAATATTCTTGTTAACCTGGGCATTAAAGGCTTCATCATTTTCTGACTGTATAAAAGCCTTTTCTCCAAAATCAAAGTGAACGCTTACATATTCTTTTTCGAACTGAACTTTATAAGCGGCATTCTGAAGAACACCGGAAATGAAGTCATCACTTTCGTCATCAAAACCACCCATTGTGATAAAAAGAAGAATATCCTTCTTTGTTTTTCGGGCAGCCTTAACGGCATCATCCATATCATTGTAGAAACCGTACTCATTTGGAGCCGGAATCTTTTCACCGCAGGATGTAAAGCAGGTTATAGCCAGAAATGATACTACGAGAATTGAGAAAATATATTTTATTGATTTCATTTTACAACACACTCTTCAGGAACTGCTTGAGTCTTTCACTCTTAGGATGATTGAAGATTTCATCCGGGGTTCCCTGTTCGGCAATTACACCGCCATCCATAAACCAGATGCGGTCTGCAACTTCACGGGCAAAGCCCATTTCGTGAGTTACTACTGCCATAGTCATTCCGTCCTGAGCCAGATCTTTCATAACGGAAAGAACTTCCCCTACCATTTCCGGGTCCAGGGCAGAAGTTGGTTCATCAAAAAGCAGCATGTCAGGATTCATTGCCAGAGCGCGTACAATTGCAATACGCTGTTTCTGTCCGCCTGAAATCATTGCAGGATATGTATCTGCTTTATCAAGAAGACCGATTCTTTCAAGAAGTCTTTTTGCATTGGCTTCTGCTTCTTCTTTTGACTGAAGCTTCAGAGTTACAGGAGCCAAAGTAATATTCTTTAGAACTGTCAGATGTGGGAAAAGATTGAAATGCTGGAACACCATACTCATTTTCTGGCGAACTGCATCAATGTCTGTTTTTTTATCAGTAACATCAATTCCTTTAAAAAGGATTGAACCTGAATCAGGAGTTTCAAGCATATTCAGACAGCGGAGAAATGTAGATTTACCGGCTCCTGAAGGTCCGATAATTACGATTTTTTCTCCCTGTTTAATGTTCTCGCTTACATTGTTGATGATGACATTATCACCAAAACTTTTTTTAAGATTTTTTACTTCGATCATGTTTTCTGCCATTTTCCACCTCCTAGTGTCTTTCGCTTTTTGCCATTCTCTTTTCAAAAACAGAGAACAGTTTTGTAAGTCCTACAGTGAGACAAAGGTAAATTGCCGCACAGGAAAGAAGCGGAATCCAGGCATTGTAAGTCTGGTTACGGATATTGTCACAAGCTTTCTGAAGATCAACAACAGCAATGAAGGAAGCTACCGAAGTTTCCTTAATCATTGTAATAAATTCACTTGTGAAAGTTGGCAGAATTGTGCGGACAGCCTGAGGAAGAATGATTTTTGTAAGAGTCTGTCCCCAGGAAAGTCCCAGAGAACGACCGGCTTCTGTCTGTCCGATGTCGATTCCCTGAATACCTGCACGGAAAATTTCTGTACAGTAAGCCCCGGAGTTAATACCGAAGGCAATGATTGCTACCACTATTGTATTCTGAAGTCCAATAGGAGCAAAAATAACAAAATAGAAAATCATGAGCAGAGTTGCCATTGGAATACCGCGTATTACAGTGGTATAAACATTGGCAATTCCGTTCAGGACTTTATTCTTTGAAATCTTGAAAAGGGCAAAAATACATCCCAAAATTGAACCGATAAGAACGGCACAGAAAGCAATAAGCAGAGTTGTTCCAAGCCCCTGAAGGATCAGAAGCCAGCGTCCCTTTGCAAACATAATACGGCTGAAATTTTCGAACATATTTTCCCCTTAAAGGCGCCGTGTATTTCAGGCGCCTGAAGATTTATTTTCTAACGATGATTACCTGTTTTGACTGGTAGTATGGTTCAGAGAAGTCAACTTCCAGCATGCGTTCTTCTGTTACTGTCATACCGGCAGCAATGAAGTCTACAGCACCTGACTGAAGAGCAGCGATAAGAGAATCAAAAGCCATTGCAACAACCTGGAGTTTGCGTCCTGCATCGTTTGCAATTACCTGGCTCTGAGAAACGTCAAAACCTACAACTTTTGTTCCTTCTGTGTATTCAAATGGTGGGAAAGAAGCTTCTGTTCCCATCTTAAGAATGTTTCCATCAGGAGCTGTTTCTTTAATTACAGGAATAACGATTTCACCTTCAGCTGGCATGAATGCTTTCTGAAGCATGTCGTAAGTTCCGTCTGTCTTCATTTTTCTGATTGAAGCATTGATAGAATTCAGAAGCTCTGGTTCACCTTTGCGAACTGCAATAGCGTAATCTTCAAGAGAGAATTCCTGATCAAGGATCTTGAGTTTTGGAGAACGTTTTACAATTTCTTTAGCAGGAAGTTCATCAAGAACGATTGCATCGATTGTTCCGGCAGAAAGTGCGAGTCCTGCATCAATTCCTGATTTGAAAGAACTGATTTTTACGTCTTCGATATCTGAAGCGTAGATTTCACCTGTTGTTCCGGCCTGAACACCAACCTTTTTTCCAACCAGGTCATCTGCGTTATTGATAACTACGGTTGTCTTTTTTGCACAACCGGTTGCCATAAGAGCTACAGCGGCAAGTACTGCTACAGCGATTTTTTTCATGTTTTCACCTCTAATTTTTGAAAAATGCTGAACTATTATACAATAAAAAAGGGATGCTATGCATCCCTTTTTACCTATTCAATAAATACTTTAATAATCTTAGAGTTCTACCAGTTCATATTCTCTTGAACCGATTCCAATCTCTTCACTATGAACCAGAACTGTTTCCCATTCAACATTAGGATGATTGTTTTTCCAGTGGTCCCCAAGATCCTTGAATCCAGGTTTGTGAATGTTCTTTGCCAGGTCTCCGTTAGGAGTTGGAGTTGCTTTGCGACACAGATCAACACAGGCCTGATCCAGAGCAACAGGATCAAAAGAAGCCAGCATACCAATATCAGGAAGGATTGGAGCTCCGTTTTCCTGGTGACAGTCACAGTTTGGAGAAACATCACAGATCAGGCTGATATGGAAATTAGGACGGCCAGAAACAACAGCTTTGGAATATTCTGCTACGCGGATGTTAAGATCTTTTGTACTGTTTGATTCCTTGAAAGAGATGGCGTCAAAGTTACAGGCTCCGATACAACGTCCGCAGCCAAGACAATTGTTTGCATCAACATGCATTTTCTTTGTTGCTTCGTCAAAAACAAGCCCGTCATTGGCACACTGTTTTGCACAGAGTCTGCAGCCACGACACATCAAAGGTTCAATAGTAGGTTTTCCTGTTGAGTGCATGTCTTTTTTACCGGCACGGGAACCACATCCCATACCAAGATTCTTCAGTGCACCACCGAATCCCATTTCTTCATGGCCTTTGAAATGGTTCAAAGAAATGATGATGTCAGCATCCATAACTGCACGACCAATTTTTGCAGTCTTACACTGAACTCCCCCTTCTACAGGAACTTCAACATCATCTGTACCTTTAAGTCCGTCTCCAATAAGAATAGGACAGCCTACAGTCAATGGAGTAAAACCGTTCTGCCAGGCACATTCAAGATGTTCCAGGGCATTTTTGCGAAAACCAGGATAAAGAGTATTACAGTCTGTAAGGAAAGGCTTTCCTCCAAGGCTCTTTACAATATCAACCACAACTCTGGCGTAATTAGGACGAAGGAAACTAAGGTTTCCCAGTTCGCCAAAATGAATCTTTATTGCAACGAATTTGCCGTTCATATCAATCTTATCAATTCCGGCTTTACGAATAAGGTTCTCAAATTTCTTAGGAACCGGAGTTCCATACATTGGAGTTGTAAAATCTGTGAAATAAACTTCTGGTTTTGCCATTTTTATCCTCTTTTTATAACAGTTTTAACAGTATACCCCAATGATGCCAGTAAAAGAAAAAAAATTCTGTTAATTCTTATTTTATGGTTCTGTTATTTTCATAAATAAATGTTATTTTTTTTTCTAGACATTTTGGAGATTTGAGAATAAAATTAACTATATTCTCTCAATTTTTGGAGGCTTTCTCAAATGGCCAAGTTAAGGTTCAATCTGGGAGTTAAAATTCTGCTCCTGGTAAGTGTACTTCTTGTTCTTTCAAACATCTTCTTAGGAACAAATGCGGTTACAATCTCTGTAAAAAACTTCGAAAAACTGACAGATCAGACTCTTATGCAGGCTGCAGACATTGTCAGTTCTCGTGTAAAAGACTTTACAGACACTCAGTTCACACTTCTTGATGCTCTTTCAAACGTTGATATCATCAAAGAAGAAGATGTAGATCTTCAGAAAAAGTGTGATCAGCTCAGAACTATCATCAATATTGATAGAGACAAGTATGAAAATATCGCTTTCTACGATGTAAACGGAAACACTTTCAAGGCAGACGGTTCAACAATGAGCCTTGCTTCCAGCCCTTATTTCAAGGCAGCCATGGAAGGAAAGAAATACGTTGCAGCACCTGCAATGAACCCACACACAGGAACAGTACTCATGTTCTTTGCAGTTCCTGTTTATTCTATGAGCAATGAAATCATTGGTGCAATGGTTGCGGTTCTTAAAGGAAACCCAATCGCAGACATTATAGCAGAAGTTGATATCGGTGGTGGTCTTCACCCTGTAGTAATTGACCTTATTACAAGCAACTATGTTGCCTTTGCAAACGTAGAAGCTGAAGGTCAGGAAGGTAGTGAAGAAAACCTGGATCCTAACAGCGACATCATGAAGGTATTCAACAACCTGTTCTCAGGAAAAAGCGGTGTCGCCAGTTTCTACAATCCTATGATGGGCATGAAAGTTTACGCCAGTTACCGCCCTATCGAGCCTGACAATCCATTCGGCTGTATTACTCCATGGACAATCTTCTGTCCTGCTCCATACGACGTATACTTCGGATCAATCAAACAGTTACGTGCCAGCGTATTCGGAACCCTGCTGCTGTTCCTTATCATCGGTCTGGTTGTTGGAATCATCATGGTTCGCCTGATGATTAAACCAGTGCGCACAGTTAAGGAAACAATCCGTGGAATCGCAACAGGAAACGCTGACCTTTCAAAACGCATTACCCTTTCTACAAACGATGAAGTTGGTGACGTTGTAAACAGTTTCAACATGTTTACTGAAAAACTTCAGACTATTATCAAACAGGTCAAAACTTCAAAAGACAACCTTGTTGTTGCCGGCGAAGACCTGGATTCAAGTTCTCAGGATACAATTTCTTCCATTCAGCAGATTATTACAGGACTTGAAGGAATGCTTGCTCAGGTTCAGCAGCAAAATGATTCTGTTACCGAAACCGCAGGAGCTGTAAACCAGATTGCTTCAAACATTGATTCTCTGGACAAAATGATCGAAAACCAGAGCCAGGGTATCATGGATGCTTCTTCTGCCGTTGAAGAAATGGTTGGTAACATCAATGCCGTTACTGCTTCGATGGACAAAATGGCCGATTCTTTCAACGAACTTTCAGTTCAAGCCACACAGGGAGAAGAAGTTCAGCGTAATGCTACAGAACAGATTGAAAACATCAAACGTCAGAGCAATTCCCTTCAGGAAGCCAACGTTGCCATTACTTCTATCGCAAGCCAGACAAACCTCCTTGCCATGAACGCCGCAATCGAAGCTGCCCACGCCGGTGAAGCAGGTAAAGGTTTCGCCGTTGTTGCCGACGAAATCCGTAAGCTGTCTGAAACATCAGCTGTTCAGTCAAAGAAAATCGGTGAAGAGCTTAAAGCCATTGTTACTTACATCGAAGCCATGGTTCAGACTTCTATTGAATCAAGCCAGGCCTTCAACCATGTAAACAACAAAATTGCCGAAACTGACGAACTTGTACGCCAGATCAAGGGTGCTATGGAAGAACAGACACAGGGTTCTATCCAGATCAGCCAGGCTCTTAAGAACATGAACGACAGTTCTCTTGAAGTTCGCACAGCCAGCCAGGAAATGGCAATCGGTAACAAATCTATTCTGGACGAAATCCAGAGACTTCAGAGTTCTACAACTGTTATTAAAGACAGCGTAGACGGAATGACTACAGATGCAAAACGTATCATCGAAACAGGTGAATCTCTGTCCCTCATCGTTGAAAAGATCAACGGATCAATCGGTGAAATCGGCGAACAGGTTGACCAGTTCAAGGTATAAAGCCAAAAATCCAAAAGACGGTTCAGCTTGCCTGAACCACCGTTAAACAGAAAGGCGTCCTTCACAGGACGCCTTTTTTATTTGTTTCAAATGTTTCTATTTAAGAATGATAACGCTGAAAGAGTTTTTCTTAAGCTTTACTTTTCCCGACCAGGCTTCTTCAGCCCCTTCTTTCACAGAAACCTTTTCAGGTTCTTCTACGGAATTGTAAGTGCTCTTTTCAAGTCCACCAAGGGAAAGAATCTTCTGTGTCTTGAAATTGAAGCCTTCTGCATTCAGATCAAGTTCAATCTCTTTATCATTTACGTTTGCTACTTTAAGGAAAACAGTTCCATCTTCTTTAATTGAGGGATTGTAATAAATACCTTCCTTATAGAAGGAAGCCTGTTCTCCCTTTGTATCCAGAGTCCAGTTACCGGTGTAATTGCCGTACATTTTCTGAACATAGTAACTTGGAGTTCCGTATGACTTTTCGTCGTCGAACCAGATCATGTCAGGAGACCACTGGGAATAACCTATACGGCCAAAGAGAGGTGCATAGCTTGCAAGGTAAACGACATCAGCATTGCGTTCAACGCCTGTAAGGAATGCAGCTTCGCTTACAGCCCCTTCCAGATTATTCAGGGAAGGACGATTCATGCTTCCACCTCCTTCAGGGTGGGCCGCATATTCCCCGGCAAAAACCTTAACCTGTCTGTCATAGTTGTCATAGAAATCCAGGTGTTCCAGGAACCATGCAGGAGGCATGTAGTAATGTTCATCAACAGCATAGGCAAACCCAGGATTGTTCTTTGCCTGCTTACGGATATAATCCCACTGAAGGTTGAACTGTGGCCACTGCACGCTGTCTACGCTTGGACCTGCCGAGCCAATCAGTTTGATTTCAGGATATTTTTCGTGAATTGCTTTTTCAAAAGCGGCATAACGGTCGAGGAATCTGTTTTCTTTTGTTTCCCACTGCTCGTTTCCAATTCCTACCATTTCCATATTGAAAGATTCCGGATGTCCAAGTTCTGCACGAACTTTTCCCCATTTAGAGTCCACAGGTCCGTTGGCAAACTCCACCAGATCAACAGCATCCTGAACATACTGCTTGAATTCTTCTGAATCAACATCAACCACTTCGTAACTCTGGAACTGACAGGCAATACCAACATTCAGAACCGGCAGAGCCTTACAGCCAAGTTTTTCACAAAGAAGGAAATATTCATAGAAACCGATTCCATAAGTCTGATTGTAATATGGATAAACTTCAGGACCGTCTCCAGGAATATGTGGCTGCCAGGAATAATGAACAGCCCAACGGCTCCAGTTATTCTTTCTGTGTTCAAGAGGTTTGATTGTCTTTTTATAATCGTAGCGGTTTGCAAGAGTTGTACCTTCAACAATACAACCACCAGGGAAGCGGATAAAACCAGGGTGAATTCCATTCAGAAGATCAAAAAGATCTTTACGGAAAATACCACAGACTGCATCAGAAGGAATCATTGAAACAAAATCAAATTCAACAATGCCCTCCCCGCTTAAAGTTACTGTAAACTTTCCACCACGGATATTTTTTCCTGCTTTAAGAACTGCAGTATATTTTTTCCAGAAACAGCGGGCTTCCTTGTCATTTTTTTCAAGAGTGATTTTTACAGAACCGCAATCTTTTCCTTCCTGGTCCAGAACTGCAACAATTACAGAATCTGTCTGTTCCGGAGCAAAAACATTTCTTGCATAGAAAGAAATGTTGTAGTCCATACCAGCTTTAAGAGTAATTCCGTCATAAGCTTTGTTTGTAAAACCGTCACCGGCTTTCTTTGAATAGAAACGCAGATAGTGAGGGTTTTCTTCTGCAATCGGGCTTCCAGAAACCAGCTTCAATTCTCCGGTTCCTACAGCGTTCCAACCGTAAAGTCCTTCCAGATCTGTATACCAGTCCCCTTTTCCGGTGCCGGAATAAGCTTTAATGAACTCAAAATTGCGGTTTTCGATCATTTCGGCATAAAGTCCACCGTCTGCCGCATAGTTGATATCTTCAAAAAAGAGTCCAGTCATGTCCGGCTGGATTAATGCTTTTTTAGAATTGTATATATTTATCTTTTCCATAAACCCAATGGTAATACAAGTTAAACGTTTTTACCACGATTTTTTTTGAGGAAAATATAACGATATTCCGATTTTTAAATTATCAGCAGCTTTTTCTATGAATTACGGCAGTCGGAAGAATAATGGTCATAACATCATCGCTGGAAGCGACAGAATCATTTACAATCATTTCCACAGCACGACGCCCCATAGCACTTTTCTGGACATTCATAGTCGTTAATGGAGGATTAGTAAACTGACTGATTTCGATATTATCATTACTGATAAGTGCAACTTCCTGCGGAACTGCAATATCAGCTTCATTCAAAAAGCGCATAACACCGATTGCAACTTCATCTGAACCGCAGACAATGGCGCGCGGAATTTTCCCGTCCTGTGCCATCTGGCGGATTGCAGAGTATCCGCTCTGCATATCACTTGCAGGATAAGAAACCAGAAGCCCCAAATCTTTTTCCATAAAGAACTGCTGGGCTCCTGTTTTGCGATTATCTTCGTGTCCGATATAACCGATATTTTTGTAATCACAGTTATAAAGATATTCGCATGCCTTATAAACAGCATCACGACGGTCAAAGCCAACGCTTGTAATACCTTCATAAGTCCAGTCAACGCAGACAATCTTTGTAAGACGTTCTTTTATCCGTTCAATAAGCTTCACGTCTTCTGACTGCTTGATGCATAAATCTGTTGCCAGAAGAAGAAGCCCGCCAATAGATTTTGTATGAATCAATTCATTGAACAGAACAGGATCCTTCAGCTCATCAAAGAAACGGATAAAAGAAATGTGATAATTATTTTCGTGGGCGGCAAGATATATGCCTTCGAGAATTTCTGTGTAATAAGGGCGCAGAAACAAAGCCGGAGCGGGAAGAATTACGCCAATTTTTTTTGCAGCAAACGCTTCGTCGCCAAGCTGAAGCGCCTGAGCTGCCTTGTTCGGACGGTAACCAAGTTCTTCAATTGCGTCGAGGATTCTTTGCCGTGTTTCAGGAGCTACACTTCTGTCCGCACTGCCGTTAATTACATAACTGACCATGCTTCTGGTAACACCCGCCAGGCGAGCTACATCATTTTGAGTTACATTCTTTTCCACTTTCAGCCCTTTTTTACTCTGCATAGTTTACCACGAAATTCCAAAAATTTTAATATATAAAAAGGGGGAAGCCTCCCCCTCGCTCCAGACACAGCAGTTTCGGCAGGCTCAACCGCCGTATCTTCCGCTACCCTCTCTGCGGGCCTCAAACGCCGGCCCGCAACGCCCGCTTCGCTTATTCAGCTACATAGGAAACGGTTACTTTTGCTGTCGCTCCAGCGTAATAAAGTCCGTTTTCGACATATACTTCAGGATTCAAAATTTCACCAGAATAACCTTTTATTTCGTCATTCCATAATAAAGAACATTCATTTCCCCATTCTGAAGAAGAATAAACTGAAGCCCACCATATATCTGCAGCATCAGCTGCTTCAATCTTAAGCTTTTTCACGCTCAATCCTTCAAAATCTTCAGAACTTACCAAAAGCTGAGTTGCATCAGAAATTCCTATAATGCTTTCTGCATCTAAAAGTTTTATCCAAACTTCACTTTCATCCACAAAAGATACTGTAGCTGCCATACCTTCTGCATTAAACTCAAGCCAGGTATTTTCCATTGTTGACTTAAGAACAACATCTCCGGCGTAAACAATAATTTCAGTATTGAACCATCCGGGAGCATTTCTTACACTGCTGTTTACTTTTACAGTTGCAGTTTTTCCGTCTTCGCTAAGTGTTGCTTCAATAGGATCGTTCATTGATTCTTTATCTGGTCCAACGGCAACAGTTACTTTTGTTACACCCTCAAAACCAGAAAGAGTAATTACCAGGTCTGCATCAACATCAGCAATATCTCCTACTGAAAGGGTTCCTCCGCTTACAGAAAACTCCAGATAATTATTACTTGTCAGTTCTGATTCAATTACATTTCCATTAGCATCTTTTAATGTTACAGTAATACCGCTGAACCAGCCCCATTCATTTGAATATTTCTTTTCAAAAGCAGCAGTTGCAGTTGTTGCGCCAGCTGTATATGTTACTTCTGCATCATAATTATTTGGATCACTATCATTGCTGTATGTAACTTCGACAGAAGCAACATCAGAAGCTGCAGTAAGCTCGCTGAAATCAATTGTAATTGTCATGACAACAGCATTTACTGTAACATTAACTTCTTTGCTTAAATCTTTATCTTCAACCGAAGTAACAGTAATAAATGTATCGCCAGCTTTTACGCCTTTTACTGTTACTATATTTCCATCAGCTGTGGCAGTACAAACAGACTCATCATCAACTTCAACAGTAAATGTACCGTTTGTTGTTACTTCAAAAGAGCCTTCGCCGTCATCATCAAGAGTCAATGCAGCTTCACTAACATCAAGCGTATAAACTTTTTTTTCTGGTTCAAGTTGTTCAGGTTGACTAGATCCAATATCATCAGGTTTCTTACAACCGGCAAAAACCAGTCCCAGTGCAGCAACAAGAGCCAGTAAAGGCATCCACTTTTTCTTCATCATAATAATCCTCCTACAGATTTATGAATATTTTTTATTTTCCACTAACTGCCATCACTTTAAGAGAAGGCAGAACTTTCCCGTTTACATCAAACAGACACTGGTTTTCCCATGCGCTGTTCATTACATCATCAACACCAAGATATGCACCGCCCCAATAGAAAACTCCGGAGCCTCCTTTCTGGGCAGTTTTCTCAATCACTTCGCGGATTACTCCCGCCTGATTATCGATTGTGGCAGAAATTTTTCCGGATTTAATTCCGGCATATGTTGTAATTGCTTTTGCAGAATTTTCTTCGAAACTTTCATCACCAAAAGTATTGTTTGTGTTGTCGCACCATTCAGTAAGCGAATAAGCGTAAGACAATTCAGCAACGCAGGCTTCTTTTCCGGCAGCTTTAATTGTTTCAATATTTTTCTGAAGACCTGTTATTGTCCCATGACTTCCGTAATACGGATAATAAGAAAGACCTACAATATCACAGTCAACTTTTGAAACATAATCAGAAAGGAAAGAAGCAAGAACTCCGCTATTTCCTCCGCGGCTCATATGAAGCATGATTTTGCATTCAGGAAGAACAGCACGGACTTTTTTAGAAGCTTCATCAAGGATAGAAGCTTTATCGGAAACTGTAAGGCTCACCGCAGTATTAGTCTGGAAAATCCCCTGACCTTCATTTTCATTTCCAAGCTGTACCATATCAGGTGCACAACCAGCCTGCTTCATTTTAAGAAGAACACTTTCTGTCCAGTCAGCAACGGCTTTACTTAAATCAAAAACATTATCAATTTCTTTCCACATATCAGGACACTTCTGTTTGGCAGGATCTGCCCAGTTATCGGAATAATGAAAATCAAGCAGAACTTTCATACCGAATCTTTTTGCGCGCTTTGCCATGCTTAGTGTACGGTCTAGATTGTTATAACCGTAAGGAGCCCAGTCAGCATCCAGTTCTTTTGTATAATCATTCCAGAGACGAAGGCGAATCCAGTTTACACCGTTATCAGAAAGGATTTTGAAGATATCTGTTTCAGCGTTATTTTCGTCATAAAATTTTACACCGGCTTCTTCCAGAGCTTTTACTTCGCTGGCATCAAAGCCGCGCATAAAATCTTTTCCAAGTTTTGCCTCTACAGGTTTTATTTCCAAAGCGTCATAAGATTTCAGTTCAACAGCTTCATTAGAACCCGGATTCACTTTTTTGCTTCCAGACCAGGAAGGAACTTCACAGGAAGAAAGGAGAACCAGCGCAGAACATGCCAGAACCGAAACTAATTTTGTTTTAACACTTTTCATTTTTTCTTCCCCCTTATCTGATTGTGTAAGAAACTGCATTTGCAAAATCCATGCGGACAGAGCCAGCAGAATTTTCAGCGTCATATTCTTTTTTTACGACAACGGCATCAGGAACTGCATCACAAATCATTTTTCCTTCACTCCAGTCAAGACTCATGGCAACAGTCACTTTTACAGTTTCACCTTTACTGAATCCAATAGAAGAAAGCGGAACAGAATATTCCAGGAAGTCACCGTTTGTTTTTTCTGTCCATCCCTCCGGTGAAAGCTTCAGCTGATTAGTAATATCCACACCTTCAGCATTTGCACCCCAGGTTCCTTTTCCGTTATTTTCATTCCCTGGTCTATGATAAATGAATACGTTTACACGTCCGTTTTTTGTAATTGTTGTAAAGCTGTCTGCAGGACTGATTTCCATTACGGCATTAGTTCCCGCGTTGCTGCCTTTAGAAAGCATAATCACAAGGGAATCTTTCCAGTTAATACTCAGGTCTCCGCTTACCCCGATGTATAAATTTTCATCATCATTTACAAGACTTACTTCTTTTATGTCACCCATGGTGTTATAACCAAAGGCTTCCTGATCCCCTTCTGCATCTTTCACGACAAGTGCATTTTCAGACGAATAATTTGAATCTTTTCTTCCGTCAATAATGATGGCACTGTTCACAAGATTCAAAGTTATTTCTGTGTCATAAATTTCACCACTTCCACAAGGTCTTACACCCGGAAGCAGGATATTGAGTCCCATAACAGTTACTCCTTTCAGATTTTCCTGACATTCGAGTTCAAGAATATTTTCTTCTTCATTGAAAGACGGAACAAAAGAATAAGTTCCTGTTGAATCAAAAACTTTTTCTTTATTTTCAAGAATGATTTTTCCGTTCAGAGGAAGTTCAATTTTATCCCCCGCCTTGAACCAGCAGGTTGATAAATCTGTTTCAAATGTATTGAACAACGGACGAACCGGAAGTTTTGCAGTGAAAGCCGGAATACTTCTTCCGTTCTGTTCGCCTTCGGCACAGACAAAGCCCTGAACTTTTATTTCTGCTACAGCTGTACCTGAAGGAATTGTTTCTGTATCAAAAAGAGAAAGAACATCTTTCATATCAAGGAAGAAACTTTTGTAATCATCCGAAAAACGACCATCAAGATTTGTAAAAGTTTTTGTTGATGAGTTATTTCCGGCATCGGAATAATTTATAGTGATGGAACCTGAAAGTTTTGACAGCGCAACCTGCTTTCCAAAATCAATCTTAAGAGAATGAGCCTGGTAATCATCAGATGCATATAAAACTCTGGCTGCCATGTTATTTCCGACAGTTCCAAAATAAGTCCAGATATTTGATTCATAAGTTGCAGTTCCGGTTTCTTCATTAAGCTTTGAATTCTGAACAGAACTTAATGAAGACTGAAACAGTTCACAGGAACAAAGCATTGCACAAAGAACTGCAAAAGGCAGAATATTTTTTATTCTTTTCATTTTGTCCTCCACTATTCCTTAATTCTTGGCTCAGCAGTTTCATCGCTTCCATCAATAACCAGAATTATTTCACCAGACGAAAGATCAAGTGCATCAATATAAAAGTTGTGATACTTATTCTGAGAGGCATCAAAGCCGTTTGATGTTACCGCTTCATTCCAACCGCGGAGCCATTCACCGGTTTTTACAAGGGTAAACTGAATATTTGCATCGGAAATTGTTACAGCCTGCGAAGTGCCGTTTCCGTTTTTCATATTTATCATTGTTTTTGTATTGTCCCAGTCGTTGAAGTTTCCAGGGATTGAATATTCACCTGTTACATTCTCAGGAAAATTCTGGAACACAAAAGTCACTTCTGATGCCATCTGATTGTGAAGGCCGTTTGCGTTGGCACAGGCACTTAAAACGCCAAGGCAAAAAAGCGAAGCAACCAGAATAATCATTCTGTTTCTAATTTTCATTTTTTCTCCTCCTTCCAAAAACTTATTCCAGAGCCCAGATCATTCCAAAGCTGATCTGACTTGTTGCATAATCTTTATAAAGATCATTAAGAAGATATGTTCTGTGTCCCGGAATATTCAGAGAATTATCTGCTCTGTAAAGTGAATATTGATTTTCTGAATAAGGATTCATTCCGTAAGTTCCGTGTACATACACTTGAGGATTTCCAGGAAGAGAAAGCTTCTTCAATGTGAATCCTGCGGCAATGCCAAAAGGAACAAATGTCTTGTCGTCTTTATTCTTATTTATACGAATCAAACTTCCTGCATGAACATTCAGTCTGTCATTTACATCACCATTAAACATAACTGAATTGTAGAAAATATCGTCTTCGCTTTTACAGCCGTAATCAAAAACAACTTTTTTGAATCCGAAGATTTCTTCCGCAATTACTTCAACGCCTGCTTCACTAAATGCGGCTTCTGTTTTACCGCGGGCATCAGCTGCTTCATCATATGGAAATGCAATTTCCATAACGCCGTAAGCGCCAACTGAAATGCCAAATTTTGTGAGCATACTTAAATCAACATCTGCATTAAACTGATTTCGGTAAGTCCAGTTTCCTTTTGAAACATTACGGGAATTTTCCATTTCAAAATCACCATCAAGCTCAAAAGAAAGCCAGTCTGTTGCAAGAATTTTTCCATTTATATCTGCATAAATTTTATCTGCACAGATATCATCGTGTTCCGAATTGTCGGCGCCCCAGACAGAGTCAACTTCTTTTCCAGCATAGCTTCCTGTAAGGTCAGCCGACACTTTTCCAAAATCCAGATTTACACGACCTGCAAAAGCAAATGCATCTGAAGCATTTTCAATGCCTGTTCCAAAGGTATCGATTCCATGAAGTTCAAAAGAAACTTTATCAACCGGAGCATAAGAAAGATATGCCGACACCGCATTTGTATTTGTTCTGTTATAGAAGAAAAGTTCATCTTCTGTTGTTGTACTTCCAAAAGTCAGGGCTGTTTTCAGAACATCATCATAATCAACTTTCACAATGTCGTATGTACCGTAAGTACCTTTCATCATTGAAAGTGCTGCAAGAAGTTCAAGTTTTGTTTTTCCGAATTTCTGAAGCTTCTTTCCGTTTGTAATTTCTGTAAAGCCTTTATCAACATTGAGCCAGCGGTCAAGAACAGTATAGATTCCCGTAAACTCGCTCATGCCGTTTGCCTGAAGATTTCCATAGCCAAGCTTCACGTTCACATAAGGTGTAATCACAGAAAAGCCCATTTTATTGAAGGCACCGATTCCGTTGTCATTTGCGTTATAAAACCAGCTGAAAGGAAGTGTGGCCAAAGTCTGAAGTCCGTCTCCCCAGGTTACAACAGGAACATTTGCTCCAAAGCTGTTTGCCTGATACAAAGTTTTGTCAAAACTCCATGCGGCAATTTCTGCGTCCAGATGAAAGTTCGGAGTAACGTCTCCCCAGAACCACCAGTTGGCATAACTTTTCAGGTGAGCATTATCAAACTCATATCCCGATTTTTCGCCTGTTGCCAGATCACGGATAATGGCATTGTTGTGATTTACAGTTTCAATCCAGAGCCCCTGCTTTATTTTAGAACGGCTTCCGCCGTTACCATTTTCTACCGCTTCTTCACCTTCATTAATTGCATCAGTCAGGTCTTCATCAAGGTCCAGGAAGAAGTCATCTTCCATATCAAAATCATCAGTTTCCTGAGCAAAGGCAAAACTCGAAAACAAAGCGCAGGTCAAAACAAGACCGAATATTCTTTTCTTCATAAGATTATTCCTCTACCTTGTAAAGTTCTACATCATCAAAATTTCCCCAGTTACCGCCATTGGTATCCAGGTAGATTGTGATTTTTACTGAATTGTTTGTTACAGGAATTTCAATCTGATATTTCTTCCAGTTGAGCCAACCAGAGTTTTCGATTTTTGCTGAAATCTGTTTTTTATCCTGACCGAAATCTGAAGCAAGAAGACGGATCTGGTTTTCGCCGCCGCCACCCATTGCCCAGATGGAACAAATATAATTTCCATTTTCAATTCCTTTGAACTCGCGGGTAAGAGAAGATTTGAATCCCTGACCAAGCCAGTATTTGTAAGTCCATTTTCCTGTATGAGCATTTCCTTTATTGTTTTCAACAAAACAAGCTGTGCTGCTTCCATTCAGTTTCCATTCACCAAGCTTTCCGCTTTCCCATGAAGAGTCAGTCATAAGGTTTACTTTGTTTGAAACTTCAACATAAATTTCAGGACAGAAATCACTTTCGGTAATTTTTCCTTTAAGAACTACAACGCCTGTCTTTGTCTGATTTTTCCAGTCGTAAGAATCCCAGGTTACTTTTACAAGACCTTCGCTGTCATCTGTGAAGACCACTTTTACAGTTTCAGGAAGTTTTGGAGTTTGTGTCGGTTTTGTAATAGTTTCAACTTTATCTGCCATAGCATAAGGAACAGAGTTTCCACCGCTTACAGCTTCGCCACCCCACACATTTTTTACCTGACCTTTTCCATAAACAAGATTCCATACAGCCATTGAAGGAAGCACTTTTCCTGAAAAATCAAACATAGCCTGATTTTCCCAGGTGTCACCTTCTTTTGAAGAAAGCCCAGCTCCTGCTACAGGAATCCATGCCGGTTCCCAATAGAACACGCCTGTTCCGCCCGCTTCATTTACAGCTGCAATACAGTCGCGAATACAGGTTGCCTGTCCCTGAACAGAAGGTCTGTAACCGGTTGTATCTTCACTGAAAGTTTTGAAAACGTTTCCCTGGTCATCGCCGTCGTCCGGAGTGAAACCGTAGGCAGCTTCCATAACCATAGTTTCTTTTCCGTAACGTTTTGCAACATCACTCATGTTTCTTTTAAGGTCGTCATAAGTTCCGTGCCAGTAACAATAGAAGGAAAGACCAATTACATCGTAATCAACTTTTGCTTTTTTAATTTCATCAAACACTGTACGGTAAAGGCTGTTGTCTCCGCCGTCTGCCAGATGAATTACAATCTTCATTTTTTCGCCTTTTCCCTGAGCAGAGCGGACACCCTTTGCGGCACTCTTCAAAAGATTTGTGAAGCCTTTAAATCCACCGACAGTTTCGCCGTCATTTCCCCAGATCTTTCCAAGAGGCCAGCAGAACCCGTTATTCAATTCATTACCAATCTGAACCATGTCAGCGCGGGCGCCTGCTTTTTCAAAAGTAAGCAGAGATTCTCTTGTGTAATCTTCCACAGCTGCATTAAGTTCCTTGGCGTCCATTTTGCGCCAGGCTTTTGGAGTATGCTGTTTTCCAGGGTCTGCCCATGTGTCAGAATAATGAAAGTCTACAAGAAGCTTGAGTCCTGCATCCTTTGCGCGCTTTGCAAGAGGCAGATCGTTTTCTACGCTGTTGTTTCCGCCGCCATAAGGCTTTCCGGCAATTACAGGATTATGCCATACGCGCAGGCGAACCCAGTTCACGCCGTTATCTTTAAGGATTTTGAAAAGATCTTCTTCCTTGCCTTCGGCATTAAAATATTTCCCGCCGGCTTTTTCAATGTCGCCAAGAGAGCTGATGTCGACACCGCGAATAAAATCTTCGCTAAGTCCCGGAACTTTTTCCACAAAAATCTTTTCCTTAACTGCGTCTTCCGCTTTTGTGTCCCACGCAGAAAGTGATGCACACAATGCACAAAGCAGAACCACAAATCCAGCTTTTTTCATATTTCCTCCATTTTATTTACATCGTGTAATTCACACGTGTTGATTTTAGGCTAAAAAAAGGAGGGGTTTCCCCCATTAAAGGGATTCCCGACTTCTCTCAATTTTATAAAGTTTTATTCCAGACAGTTCACACAAATCTTCTGAAAGTCCTTCTTCCAGGTAAACCTTGTCACCTTTATTCAGCTTTTCAACTTCAATAATAAATTTGTGTTCGCCTTTTCCGTAACGCTTAAGCCCCAATTCCCACGGAAAATCTTTTCCCATGTAGATGGAATCATCAAGGAGTCCTTTTTCAGGACCTTTTCTTTCGGCTGTTGCATCAAAAAGTTTTGCGCAGTTTCCACGGTAACTGATTTCTACAACTGCATCTTCTGACGAAGTTTCAGGAACTGTAAAAGAAAAAGTTTTTACATTTTCAGATTCCAAAACTTTTTCAAAAGCAAGTTCATTAAGGAAAGCTTTTTTCTCTGTGATAATTTCTTTTCCGCTCGCGAAAACTGTGTCTTCAGAAATTACAAGTTTTTCAATTCCGTCACTTCCTGAAATCTTATGAGCTTTAAGAGCCATGCTGCGAGGCAAAGTCATTATTTCAACAGAATCATCTGCAACAGTTTCAAACTGATAAATATTTTTATCTGCGTCCTTTGCTTTTACACATGATTTTTCCTGAATATTTTCTCCGTAAAAAACATAAGTTTTTCCGTTCAGAACACAAAGAGGTGAAACAGTTGCAGTCTTTAAAAGATTTTCCCCAACCTTCATATTAAACGGCAAGAAAAAATATTCCCCGTTTTTAATATTCATTTTTGGGAAAGTGATTTTTTCTTTTTTTCCGTTTTTGTCACAGACAGAAGTTTCAAGAACAACATCGTTATGATCTGCCATTTTCTGATGACGAACATAATTGTTTACAAAAACATACCCTGTTTTAGAAATATCATTTTCATTCCATCTCCAGGAAGTTCTAAGATCTTCTGCATTATCAGGCTGAAGTGGATTTGATTCCGGAATAAAAGCTTTTGTTTCGCAGAAGCTTTCACCAAAATCGTGAACAAATAAACTGAAAAGTTTAATCTCATCATAAGTTCCGTTTGTAAAACCATACTGGCCCAAAGGAGCACGGAAATCATAATTTCTGACAGGAAGGTCATTGATGTAACCTGTACTCTGATTCTCTTCCAAAGTTGTAAGTTTTGCGTCAGGATTCTGTCCGCCGTGATACATATAATAACCAAGAAGATTACAGCCGCTTCCCATTTTAACCAGAGTCATGCCACCAATATCTTTTGGCATAGCAACAGGGCGACGGCGGTAAGTTACCTGAAGTCCGCCTCCAAGCTCGGCTGTAAGGTAAGGAAATTTATTCATATCAAAAGTAATGCCTTCGCCTAGTCCGAAGTCAGAACCAATGGCATGATCATTTCTTTCGTAAGTGAAAACATAATTTCCGCTTGGCTCGATTTCAGCCGGACGCAGATCCCATGGAGCATCACAGTAGCCGCCCATTACAGGAAGAAGTCCGCCTGTCACAGCTCCACCCCAACCTGTTGCAGTCCACAGCGGAACATCAAACCCGATTCTCTTTGCCATTTCAGTAAGGCGGCCCATATGCAGTTCGCCTTCTTCCCCCTGAAGCCCGCCGCAATGACCGAATTCATTTTCTACCTGAATACCGATAATCGGTCCGCCGTCTTTAAGGAAAAGACCTTTTACCTGTTCAAAAATCTGCGAATAAAATTTTTCAACTTCAGAAAAATATGCTTCATCATTTGAACGGTACTTCGGACACTTTGAAATAAGCCAGTCAGGAAAACCGCCGTTTCGTGCTTCAGCATGACTCCAAGGTCCGATACGAAGCACCATTGCCAGTCCGGCATTTTTTATTTCTTCTACAAAGGCGCGAAGATTCCTCTGTCCGTTCCAGTCGAACTCATTTTCAATTTCTTCATGATGAATCCAGATAACGTAAGAACTGACAATATCAATTCCGCCTTCTTTCATTTTTAAAAGTTCATCTTTCCATTCAGCTTCCGGAACGCGCGAATAATGCATCTCGCCCATTACAGGGAACCAGCGTTTCCCGTCTCTGAACAGACTCTGATTATCAAAACTATATTCTGTCATTTTCTGTTATTCCTTTACTGCTGCAGTTCCCATAGAAAGCATCATTGCCTTCTGGGTAAACAGGAAGAAAATTACAAATGGAATTGCAATAATAAGTGATCCTGCTGCAAAGTTTGTAAACTCGTTTTTCTTGTCTGTTACAAAGTTGAAAAGCCCTAAAGCAAGAGTCATTTTTTCCGGAGAACGAAGAACCATTTTCGGGAAAATGAAATCCATCCATGGACCAGTAAAACTTGTAATGCCAAGGAAAGTGATAATCGGCTTTGTAATTGGAAGAATGATTGTACTGTAGATTCTGAAATGACTAGCTCCGTCAATGCGTGCAGCTTCATCAAGATTCTTTGAAACAGTATCCATGTAGCTTTTTACCATCCATGTGTTATAAGGAATATTTCCGGCAACATAAACCAGAACAAGGCCCCACAAAGTATCCAGTCCGCCAATGCGAAGCAGGATTACATAAATGGCAATCATTCCAACAAATGATGGGAAAATCTGAAGAATCAGAAGACTCATCAAAAGAGTTTTCTTGAAAGTAAAGTGGAAACGTGAAAATACGTAAGCACTCAAAGAAGAAATCACAACTGTAAGAGCAGCAGTCCATAAAGAAATAATCAGAGTATTTTTGAACCAGAGCCCGTACTGAGTCTGTGTAAAAAGATACTTGAAATGTTTCAAAGTAAAGCCGTCACCAAAAGGAACAATGTTCAAAGCGGCAATACCGTTTCCAGGGCTGAATGCTGCCGACACACAATAAACCAGAGGATAAAAAACACAAAGAGATATCAGAATAAAAATTATGTATACAAAAATCTTATTGATGACTTCAGAAAGATTAAAACTGGAAGACTTACTCATTTTATACCTCCCCTTCTTTGAAAGCTTTTGTACTTCTGAACTGATAAATTGCAAACGGAGCAAGCACAACGAAAATCAGAACTGCAATTACAGAAGCATAATTGTATTTCTGCAGTGTGATTGTAAGTTTGTAAATCCATGTAACAAGGATATCTGTTCCACCTGCATTAGTAATGGTTGAATCAGCAACAGTTGGAGAACCTCCGGTAAGGAAGTAAATGATTCCGAAGTTATTGATGTTATGTGTGAAGCTCATAATGATAAGCGGCATTGTCTGATAAAGAACAAGCGGCATCGTAATATGACGCAGACACTGAAGACTTGAAGCGCCGTCAATACGGGCTGCTTCATACATGTCTTTTGGAATTGCTGTCATAGTTCCTATCGAAAGCATCATAAAGTAACCAAAACCTGCCCAAAGGTTGATTACGATACACATAACCTGAGCCAGTGTCGGATTTCCAAGCCACGGAATTCTGCCGTCCAGTCCTAAAGCCTGAAGCGTTCTGTTTACAGTACCGAAAGTACCGTTCAAAAGATTTTTCCAGACCAGCATTGTGATTACAGAAGGAACAGCGTAAGGCAGAATGAAGATGAATCTGAATAAACCTGCAAATTTGATTTTGCTTTCCTGCAGCTCAACAGCAACCAGAAGGCCTCCGAAATAACAGGTGAAAGTTGAAAGCACTGCCCAGACCAGAGTCCAGACTGCAACACGGACAAAACCTTTTGACCAGGTTGTTCCGCCGAACATCAGTTCCTTGAAATTCTGGAATCCAACCCAGTCCACTGTATTTTTAGGCGGGATATGTTCCGGTGCCGAATAGTTTGTAAAGGCAACACAGATACTGAAAATCAAAGGAACAACAACAAAAACAATAAGCATAACAACACAAGGAGCAAGACCTGCAATCGGGAATGCGTTTGACCCGATTTTTCCAAGTGAAACTTTTTGTGTCGGAAATTTTCCTGTACGGCAATAATTTTTGTAAGCAGAATTTGCACTGCGCACAGAAATTACATAAAGGATAATAAAGAAAGCAATCAGTGCCAGAATAAGAATTCCATCAATCAACATGAACACAGAATTGCTTCTGAATTTTACAGCCACGTTGGGCTGAGGGGAACCAAGTGTTACAAGGTCAATCAGTTTTTTTACAACTAAAGGAAGGCATCCTATAAACAAAAGTTCAATGAGTGTGAACAAAATGCCTTTTACATATTCTTTAAGAAAAAGGATGTGTGAAAGTCCCATAAAACAGCATGCTGCTGTTCTGACTTTTTTTTCATCACTTCCATTTGGATTAACAGCCATATAGTCCCTCTTAAAACACTCTCTCTGCAAAGGTGTACACACGGGCATTCATTTTTCAAAACACCCGTGTGTACCGGAATTGATTTTAATTACAGTCCAAGAATTGTCTTGTCACATGCATTAAGTTCATCAACTACAGCAGCTCCGTCCCAGATATTTTTTGAAGCATTGTTCATTGCTTCCCAGAATCCTGCCATTGTTGGAATTGAAGGCATTGGGAAAGCGTAGTCCAGCTGCTTCAGGAAGCCTGGCATATATTTGCTTGAAACTTCTACAGAAACTGAAGGCATAGCACCTGTCAGATCGAAACGGAGTTTCTGCATTTCAGGAGTTGTAAGGAATTCAGCGAACTTGGCTGCTTCTTCAGGGTAGTCTGTGTAAGCTGAAACGAACATTGCACGTGTTCCAGAGAATGTTGATGCAGGAGTTGATTCTCCAGGAAGAGCAGGAATTGGAGCAACATTGAATTTGATTCCTGCATCTTCAAAGTTCTTAACGTTCCAAAGACCTGTAATGTGCATTGCAGCATTGCCTGCCTGGAAGGCAGCGTCACAAACAGAAGTTCCAAGATCAGCTGCAGGAACTTCAAGAACAGAACGAAGGTCCTGGAAATATTTCATTCCTTCAGCAGCTTCAGCTGTATTCAGATAAGTTTTTGTCTGATCTGTTCCGGCTGGTCCAAACAGACGGTTTCCTTTCATAGTTGTGAAAAGGATTGTGTAGTAACCGTTTCCTACGTCCATAAGGAATCCGTATTTACCAGGATTTTTCTGATTGAACTGAAGTGTCCATTTTTCAAGATCATTCCATGTTGCAGGAACTTCATCTTTTGAAATCAAATCTTCATTGTAGAAAAGTGCATATGTTTCTGCAGATACAGGATAACCGTACATTTTGCCTTCATATGTAAGAGCCTGTGAACAGGCGCCAAGAACGTTTTTCTTTACGGCTTCTGCATTTACTGTTTCAAGAACGTGACCGGCAGTTACAAGTTCACCAAGTTTGTCATGTGGGGCAGCAAAAAGATCAGGGCCTACTCCTGCAGGTCCGTCAAGGGCGATCTGACCACAGGCATCACCAAGTTCAACATTTACGAATTTTATTTCTACATTTGGATTTGCTTTTGTGTAAGCAGCTCCAGCCTGTTTGATAAATTCATCAGGACCAAGATTTGATTCCCATACAGTTAATGTGATTTTATCAGCTGCTGATGCTTTCTTTTCTGATTTGTTACATCCACTGAGACAAAGGGCGGCAGCCATTACAACTGCTGCAGTACCGATTACATGTTTCTTCATAAAATCCTCCTATGATTTAATAAAATGTTCGTTACATTTTAAGTTTACACGTGTTGATTACACCCGTCAATAAAATTCGATAAAATCACCTGAAATTCATGAAAATTCTTCGAAATTTTAGGGGAAATTTTGTAGGCGGTGGTTAAAATAAAAAAACTCACCGAGAATCTCGATGAGTTTTCGTGAGACTGACACGATTCGCCGCTACGGTCGTAAACGTCCTGTTTACTCCCTCTGCGGCGCCTGCGTTCACTAAGTTTGCCGTCCATGGCAAACTTCCGGGAAAAACGCTCCGCACTGCTCGCCTTTTTCCCGTCGCTCACTGCGGTTCGAATCGTGATTTATTTATTTCTTTATAATCTGTTTAAAATCAAATGGGCCCTTCGACCCTTCGACAAGCTCAGGGACCATTTGGTTAAAATAAAAAAGCCTGTCGTCTAAGACAGGCTTCGTGAGACTGACACGATTCGAACGTGCGACCCCCACCTCCGCAGGGTGGTGCTCTAATCCAGCTGAGCTACAATCTCATACTCGCTTTTGGAAAAGCGAAAGCGGAGAAGACAAGAGTTGAACTTGCTAGGCGCTTGCGCAACCGACAGATTAGCAATCTGTTGCCTTACCGTTCGGCCACTTCTCCAAAAAACAAAAAAAAAGCGGAGCGAGAGGGATTCGAACCCCCGTACTCTTGCGAGTAAACGGTTTTCAAGACCGCCCCAGTACGACCGCTTTGGTATCGCTCCAATTGACGTAATATTATTATTTTTATGAAAAAGTGTCAATAGTAGAAAACCTTTTTTTATATATTTTTTTTGCGGGATTGAAACTTATGAAACATCCTCGCCCCTCATAAAGGGATAACGTTAGTCAGCCCGAATCGGTATGCTATTTCTTTACCACTTCTTCGTCTCTGCTGACTTCGAACGTTAGCGAGCGCAATCGATGTGTTTTTTCACGTGGATTTTCTTTCCTTGAATTAAGTCCTGGAATTTGGTATTATGTCTTTATTGGTCAGGTGCTTTGCAAAGCGTCTCTTCAAAACCCCGCCAGAGGAGGAATCCAGCAACGGTATGATGAGGTTCTTGTGCAGAGATTACCTGGCCTTTTTTATTTAACTGGTCCCCTTCCCTAAAAAAAAGGACTGCCCCGTAGGACAGTCCTCTGTTATTTCTTCCTATGTTTCCTAGTCACCCAGGCTCATGATCATGTTTCCGATTGGTTTTCCAGGTGGAATCATTGGGAATACCATTTCATCGATGTAAATCTGTGCATCGATTACTGCAGGTTTTCCAGATTTGAAAGCTTCTTCGAATACTTTCTGGAATTCTTCTTCTGTCTTTGCGCGGTAACCTGCAATGCCGTAAGCATCAGCAAGTTTTACAAAGTCAGGACCAAAGTCCAGAGTTGTATTTGAGTAGCGTTTTCCGTAGAACAGTGTCTGCCACATACGAACGTTACCAAGAGCACCGTTGTTTACAACAACGAATACGATTGGCAACTGGTAGTGACCTACAGTTGCAAGTTCATTACAGTTCATGCGGAAAGAACCGTCACCTGCAAAGGCAACTACGCGCTTGTCTGGATTTCCGAACTGAGCCCCCATAGCAGCACCTGTTCCGTAACCCATTGTTCCAAGTCCACCAGATGAAAGGAATGTTCTTGGTTTTTCAAAGTTGTAGAACTGAGCGGTCCACATCTGATGCTGTCCAACTTCTGTTGTACAGATTGTATCTTCACCAGCAACTTCACGAACAATTTCGTAAATGCGTTTAGGATTAAGATCTTCTTTTTTATTGTAGCAGGCTGGAATTTCTGTTTTCCACTGAGCAACTTTTGCCTGCCAGTCGCCGTTCTGTTTTGCCTTTACAAGTGGCAGAACGCGGGCCAAAATGTCTTTTACGTTTCCAAGCATAGCCGAATCAACTTCAACCATTTTGTTTACTTCACAAGGATCAATGTCGATCTGAACGATCTTTGAACGTTTGCAGAATTCTTTTGCGTCCCCGATAACACGGTCAGAGAAACGTGTACCGATACAAAGCAGCAGGTCTGATTCATCAGCAGCAACGTTTGAAGCTTTTGTTCCGTGCATACCGATCATTCCAGTACACAGTTCATGGCTGTTAGGGAAAGCTGCTTTACCCATAAGTGAAAGAGAAACAGGAATACGTGCTTTTTCTGCCAGTTCCTTAAGTTCTGCACAAGCGTCAGCGATTGTTACACCACCACCTGCATAGATGAAAGGACGTTCAGAAGCATTGATCATATCTGCCAGTTTCTGGATTTCTTCATCACTTGGTTTTGAAGTTTCAAGAAGTTTACTTGCCTGTGATTCAGTTCCCATTTTTGAAGGATCAAGTTTTCCGCCTTCAACAAATGTGTATTCAGTTACAGCAGCTGTAATGTCTTTTGGAATATCAATAAGAACTGGACCTGGACGACCGCTTTTTGCAATAAGGAAAGCTTCGCGGATTGTATCTGCCAGTTTTGCTACATCACGAACCATGAAGTTGTGTTTTGTGATTGGCATTGTTACACCACAAATATCAATTTCCTGGAAAGAGTCTTTACCAAGCTGGTTCTGTGGAACGTTACATGTAATTGCAACCATTGGAATTGAATCCATGTATGCTGTTGCAATACCTGTTACCAGGTTTGTTGCTCCAGGACCCGAAGTTGCCATACAAACGCCAACCTTTCCTGTGGAGCGAGCATAACCGTCTGCAGCGTGGGCAGCAGCCTGTTCATGTGCAGTCAGAATGTGTTCGATTCTGTCCTGATTTTTATAAAGTTCATCATAGATATTCAGGATTGCTCCTCCCGGATATCCGAAAATTGTTTTTACACCCTGTTCAATCAGACATTCAATAACAATCTGTGAACCGTTCATCTGTGCCATATATATTTTACCCCTTTAGAGTGATTTGCTTTCATTCTCATTTTAATGGAGAAAAGAGTTTAAAACAACTTGAATAATTAAATAACATTAAAAAACTTTAGTATTTGTAAAGAAAAAAAATCCATTATTTCAATCCTGTGTTATAATTTTAAATGCTTATTGATATAAGTAAGGAGAAAAAACAATGGCAAATTACTATCAGCCAGAAATTGAAACTGCCCCTCGTGAAAAAATCATCGAGATCCAGAATGAAAAAATCAGAAAACAGGTAAAACACGTTTATGAAAACGTAAAATATTACCGCGACTTGATGGATGCTAAAGGTGTAAAACCAGAAGATATCCAGACAATTGACGATATTAAAAAACTGCCATTTTTGACAAAAAACGACTTGCGCGATGCATATCCATACGGACTTTTGGGAACAGACCTTAAAAACTGTGTACGCATTCAGTCTACATCAGGAACAACAGGAAAACGCGTTGTTGCCTTCTATACACAGAACGATATTGAACTTTGGGAAGAATGCTGTGCCCGTGCTATTGTAGCTGCAGGCGGTACAAACGAAGACGTTTGTCAGGTATGTTACGGATACGGACTTTTCACTGGTGGACCTGGACTTAACGGTGGTTCACACAAAGTTGGATGTCTTACACTTCCAATGTCTTCAGGAAACACAGAACGCCAGATTCAGTTCATGATGGACCTTGGTTCAACAATCATCTGTTGTACACCATCTTATGCCGCTTACATTGCAGAAACTCTTAAAGAAAAAGGATACAAACCAGAAGACAATAAACTTAAAGCCGGTATTTTTGGTGCTGAACCTTGGACAGAAGAAATGCGCCGCAGCATTGAAAAAGGTCTTGGAATCAAGGCTTACGACATTTACGGTCTTACAGAAACTTCAGGTCCTGGTGTTTCTTTTGAATGTGAAGAACAGACAGGTATGCACATCAACGAAGACCACTTCTATGCAGAAATCATCGATCCTGAAACAGGTGACGTTCTTCCAGAAGGCGAAGTTGGAGAACTGGTATTCACATCTCTGGATAAAGAAGCCTTCCCTCTCCTGCGCTACAGAACACGCGACCTTTGTGTTCTTACACGCAAGAAGTGTTCATGCGGACGCACACACGTTAAGATGTCTAAACCAAAAGGACGCTCAGATGACATGCTTATCATCCGCGGTGTAAACGTATTCCCAAGCCAGATTGAAACAGTTCTTCTGAACGAAGGCTACGATCCAAACTACCTGATTGAAGTTGACCGAGTAAACAACACAGATACACTTGATGTAAATGTTGAACTGAACGCAGAACAGGCTTCATGGGATGCAGCTACAGTTCAGGGAAAAGAAAAAGCCCTTGAAGTTGCCATGAGAACAATGCTTGGAATCGGACCAAAAGTTCACCTGGTTCAGCCAAAGACAATTACACGCAGTGAAGGAAAAGCTGTCCGCGTAATCGATAAACGTAAGCTTCACGACTAAAAAAAAAGATGTGGTAGTTTCGACAAGCTCAACCACCACATTTAAAACAATAACCCCGGTCTGTTTTCAGACCGGGGCTTTTTTTGATTCAATTCTATTTTATTCTTCTTCTTTATTGTCTTCAGGGAAAACAGAAAGCATTGGTTCTACATCTTTGTTGTGAATCTTGCGATCGATGTAGTTCTTTGTAATTTTTGCAACAAGCGGACAAAGAGCAAGAACACCGATCAAGTTAGGAATCATCATAAGACCGTTGAATGTATCTGAAAGGTCCCAAGCCAGATCCAGGCTCATTGTACATCCGAAGAAAATCATTACCACGAATACTACTTTATAAATTACAGAAGATTTGTCGCCAAAGAGATACCCCCAGGCTGTTGTACCATAGTGGCTCCATCCAAGAACTGTTGAGTAAGCGAAGAGAAGAATTGCAATGGCGATGAACATTGGTCCAACACTGCCGAACACAGTTCCAAAAGCTTCGCCAACAAGAGCTGATTTTACATTTTCAGAAATCATTGTTCCTGTTCCAAGATCAACAAGACCACTTGTAAGAACTACAAGAGCTGTCAGTGTACAAACAACGATTGTATCTGCAAATACTTCAAAAATTCCCCACATACCCTGGCGAACAGGTTCTTTTACATTTGATGAAGAGTGAACCATTACCGAAGAACCAAGACCTGCTTCGTTTGAGAAAGCACCACGTTTGAAACCCCATGTAATAGCCAGCTGAAGTCCGTAACCAACAACACCACCTGTTGCAGATTTAGCAGAGAAAGCACCTTTGAAGATTGAAGCGAAAGCAGCTGGAATTGCAGAACCGTGAATAATGATTACAATCAAAGCCCCGATGATGTAAAGGATAGCCATGAAAGGAACCAGTTTTTCTGTAACGGCAGCAACACGTTTAAGACCACCAAGAATAACAATGGAAGAAAGGATTACAAGTCCAATACCTGTTCCCCAGGCTGGGATATGGAAAGCAGAACTCATGTTTCCGGCAATTGAGTTTACCTGACTCATGTTACCAATACCGAAGCTGGCAAGAAGACAGAAACAGCTGAACAGAACGGCGAGAACTACACCAATCTGTTTACATCCTTTGTATCCGCCAAGACCGTCTTTCAAGTAATACATAGCACCACCATGCCATTCTCCGTTTTCACCTTTGCGGCGGAAGTAGATACCAAGAACGTTTTCAGAATAGTTTGTCATCATTCCAAAAATTGCCATGATCCACATCCAGAAGATTGCTCCAGGTCCACCAAGAACGATGGCTGTGGCAACACCAACAATGTTACCTGTTCCAATCGTAGCAGCAAGAGCTGTACACAGACTCTGGAACTGTGAAATCGCTTTATTATCTTTTTCAGTATGTTTTGTAACATGTTTGTCCTTGAAGATGGCGCCGATTGTAAGCTTCATCCAATGGCCAATACGGGTAAACTGAAAACCTTTGTTTACAATTGTCATTACAATGCCCGCAATTAAAAGCAGAGCAATGCCGAATGTACCCCAAACAACACCGTTTACTGCGTTGTTGATATTTGTAATAATTTCAATCATGAGAACCTCCATATGGAAGAGAGTTAAAAAAAATAAGGGGCAGAATTTGACTTAACAAATTCTGCCCCTTTGCAGTTACTTCATTATCGTCCAATTTCTTAGAAAAATCTAGTGCAATAATGCATTTTTATAAAAAAAAAACAGTCATGATATAATACAAATATGAAAACAGTTACTCTTGGTTTAACAAATATTACAACTCCACAGAATGCTTTTGGCGCCCTGCCCGTTCAGCGCTGCGACATGGAAACTTCTGTTAAAATCCTTCAGCGGGCCTATGAAGGCGGCATGACCTTTTTTGATACCGCCAGAGCTTATTCGGACTCGGAAGAAAAGCTGGGAAATGCCCTTACAGGAAATTCCGAAATCCGCAAAAAGATTTTCATTGCGTCAAAAACAATGGCTAAAACTGCCGAAGAAATGAAAATCCAGATTGAAACTTCCCTTAATAACCTTAAGACCGACTATCTTGATATTTACCAGTTCCACTGTGCAGACCGGGTTATTGCTCCAGAAGACGGCAGCGGAATGTACGAACTTATGGAAGATTTCAAACGCCAGGGGCTGATCCGCCACATTGGAATTACAGCCCACAAAATCGGCGTAGCCGAAGATGCCGTAAAATCAGGACTTTATGAAACTCTCCAGTTCCCTTTCAGCTATCTTTCAAGCCAGCGTGAAATTGATCTGGTAAATCTCTGCAAAGAAAAGAATGTAGGTTTCATTGCCATGAAAGGTCTGGCCGGTGGATTGATCAACAATTCCCGCGCTGCCTTTGCGTTCATGAGCCAGTATGACAATGTTCTTCCTATCTGGGGAATCCAGAAAATGAGTGAACTGGAAGAATGGCTTTCTTTCTTCAAAGACGCACCGGTTATGGATGATGAAATCAAAGCTTTCCTGGCCAAGGAAAAGGCAGACCTAAACGGGGACTTCTGCCGTGGCTGCGGTTACTGTATGCCTTGTCCTCAGGGAATCCTAATCAACAACTGTGCCCGCATGAGTCTCCTTCTTCGCCGCGCACCAAGCAGCAACTGGCTCAATGACAACTGGCAGAAAGCCATGGCCGACATTGAAAAATGCACCAACTGCGGCGCCTGCAAAAAGAAGTGCCCATACGAACTTAATACACCGGAACTGCTTAAAAAGAACCTTGAAGACTACAAGAATGTTCTGAGTGGAAAGGTAAAGGTAAACTAAACAGATTACTTTATATCTAAACTTTCTTATTTTGCTCTCATCCTGAATTTTACGTCTCTTTCTATAAGGCGTACCATAATGGATGCTATTTCTGGATCAAATTGTTTTCCGGAGCCTTTTATTATTTCCTGCTTTATTTCTTCCTGGGTCTTTTGCGTTTTGTTATAGGCACGGTTTGAGGCCATAGCATCATATGAATCTGCAACAGCAACAATTCTTGCAAATTTATGAATCTGTTTCTGTTTTAATCCCCTTGGATAGCCGGTACCGTCCCATCTTTCATGATGCTGTCCTGCCACAATCATATATTCTTTATGATTTGAAATATCAGATAAAATGTCCGCACCTCTTTGAGCATGAGTTCTCATTTGGTCACGTTCTTCGTCAGTTAAAGAATCTTTCTTTTTCAAAATATCATCCGGAATTCCTATTTTTCCGATATCATGAAGCAGGGCTGCTTTTCTTAATGTTTCTTTTTCTTTATGGGTAAGTTTTAAATGGTCCGCAATTTTCAATGCATATTCGGCTACACGTTGAGAATGACCTTCTGTATATGTGTCTTTAGCTTCGACTGCTTTAATTAAAGAAAGAAATAAACCAAAAGACTCTTCCAGTGAATTTTCGGTTATTGTTCTTAATGAGCGTCCAACATGAGCCATACAGAAACATTCAAACATAAAAGCAATGAATGTAAAAACAAAACAAATAAGATTAATCCATTTTTCAAAGTTTGAAACAGCAAAGTTACTATAGATTACAAAATGAACAACATTCAGAAATACAATAAACAGAAGACTTACAACATAAGTAATGAAAAAGAAAAGAAAGCTTTTCTTTGTTTTGAAAAGATGACTGTTATTGTATTGAAACCATATGAAACTGAATATTGGAAGAATTGACAGTATTAGTAAAACAGAAGCCGGAGTTATAACAATAACATTCAAATAAACAGAAAGAAATACGATTTCTAAAAACTGAAAACTAACTACTACTCTATGATTTTTAGGGTCACTTAACCAGATAAACGGAAAGACTTGAAATAAACCGGTAATAAGACAATAAGCAAATAAAGCATTTATTTCATTAATATAACTCAAAAATGCAAATGCTCCATGAAGCAGGACGTCCAGCGCAGTAATAATAAATAAACAATCTCTGATTTTTTTATGTGTGTATAATATTGATTTTTCACTTTTTGCCATGTGTGCATTTTATAGAAAAATCATCATATTCGCAAACAAAATTTAAAAAAAAAGCGTCCTGCCACAGTGATTTGTCACTCCAGCAGAACGCTTTCCTAAACGGTATTTATTACCTATTCAAGAATAGCTCCCTTGTCAGCAGAGCTGACAAGTTTAGCATATCTTGCAAGGTAACCAGTCTTTACTTTTGGTTCTGGGCATACCCATTTTGCTTTGCGTTCTGCAAGAACTTCGTCGCTTACATCCAGGTGGATCTTGTAATTGTTGATATCCAGAGTAATCATATCTCCTTCTTCAACCAGAGCGATTGGCCCACCAACTGCAGCTTCTGGTGAACAGTGTCCAAGAGAAGCACCGCGAGTAGCACCAGAGAAGCGGCCGTCTGTAATGAGGGCAACTTCTTTATCAAGTCCCTGTCCTGCAAGGGCTGCTGTAACTGCCAGCATTTCGCGCATACCAGGACCACCCTTTGGACCTTCGTAACGGATAACTACAACGTCCCCTGCTTTAATCTGTGCTTTCTGAACAGCATCCATAGCTTCAGATTCGTCGTTGAATACACGGGCTGGACCTGTGTGGAGCATAAGTTCTTTTGCACAGGCTGAGCGTTTTACAACTGTACCGTTTGGTGCCAGGTTTCCGAAAAGAATTGCAATACCACCGTTGTCGCTGAATGGATTTTCGATTGGACGAAGGATTTCAGGATTGCGGTTCTTAACACCTGCAATGTTTTCTGCAATTGTTTTACCTGTTGCAGTGATGAGTGAAGTGTTGATGAGATTTTTCTTTGCAAGTTCTGCAAGAACAGCCTGAACACCACCTGCATCATCAAGTTCGCACATGAAAGTGTGACCGGCTGGAGCCAGGTGACAAAGATTTGGTGTGCGGTTTGAGATTTCGTTTACTTCGTGAAGGTCAATGTCGATTCCTGCTTCATGAGCAATAGCTGGAAGGTGAAGCATTGTGTTTGATGAACAACCAAGTGCCATATCTGCAGCCAGACCGTTTCTGAAGTTTTCTGCAGTCATCATGTCGCGTGCTGTGATTCCCTTTCTGTAAAGGTTCATAACAGCCATACCTGCGTGTTTTGCAAGAGCAATACGTTCACCTGTTACTGCAGGAATTGTTCCGTTTCCTGGAAGACCAAGACCAAGAACTTCTGTAAGACAGTTCATTGAGTTTGCTGTGAACATACCTGAACATGCACCACAACCTGGACATGCACGGTGTTCCATTTCTTTGAGCTGAGCTTCTGTAATCTTACCTACTGCAAGCCCACCTACAGCTTCGAACATATCTGTAAGAGAAAGATTTTTTCCTGAGTATGGATTTGAAGGATCGTTTCCAGCCAGGTGACCAGGCATCATTGGACCACCAGAAACAAATACTGTTGGCAGGTTCAGACGAGCTGCAGCCATAAGCATACCTGGAACGATTTTGTCACAGTTAGGAATCATAACGAGGGCATCAAACTGGTGTGCCTTTGCAACACATTCTACTGAGTCAGCAATAAGTTCACGTGTTACCAGGGAATATTTCATTCCTTCGTGGCCCATAGCAATACCGTCACAAACACCGATTGCAGGGAATTCAATTGGTGTACCACCGGCCATACGAACACCGGCTTTTACAGCTTCTGCAATTCTGTCCAGTTCAATATGTCCTGGAATCAGTTCGTTTTTAGCACAGATAATACCAACCATTGGCTGTGCAAGTTCTTCATCAGTGTAACCTGATGCGTAATAAAGTGAACGGTGTGGTGCACGTGCTGTGCCCATACATGCGTTGTCAGATTTTTTCATAATCAACCTCGATATATTTTGTTTTGAAAATCTTTAAAAATAATTAATAACTTAAGTATATATTAACTGCTTATTTCAGTTCAATATCTTCCAGACTAACCCCAAAGTTTCCTTCCAAATCGAGAGATTTGAACTTTTCAAGAATACATGAGATTACATGTTCTGAATTATCAGGATTCATATTCATAAACAGAACAAGTCTTTTTACAAGAGAATATGGAGTTGTAATATCTGTGCTGCGAATTGTTTCGCTGATTGATCTTCTCAAAAGTTCTGATGCTTCCTGTGCGTCGGTACCTGCAAGTTCCTCTCCGTTTCTACCTTTCACAGAGAAAAGTTTTACCATAAGGGACTGACGGTTACGTTCTGCAAGCTTAATGATGTAAACAATCATCCTCATGAACTCAGGATTTGTCATTTCGTAAGCACCGGTATAGGAATTGTTTTTCTGAATCAGTTTCTGCAGAGCAAGCGAAAGGGATTTTCCTTCATCATAAGAGTTTTCAAAACCGTCGTTTGTTTCCGGCCTGATTTTTCCTGAATCCATAAGGGAAATGAAAATCTTTGCCATTTCAGGATCAAACTGAGAACCTGCACAGCGTTCAATTTCCTTGCGGACTTCATCGTCTGAAAGACGTTTACGGTAAACACGGTTACTTGTCATGGCATCATAGCTGTCTGCAAGACAAAGAATACGGGCAATTTCAGGAATGGCATCTCCCTTAAGCCCCATTGGATAACCTTTTCCGTTATACCATTCGTGATGGTAAAGAACCCCTTCCCTGAGCCCTGGAACAGTATCAATATCACCGATAATTTCACAACCGATTGTTGTGTGAAGGCGCATAAGGGAATACTCGTCCTGAACCAGTTTTCCATTTTTATTAAGGATTACATCAGGCACACCGATTTTTCCAATATCGTGCATCAAGCCGATATAGTGAATATTTCTGCATTCTTCTTCGTTCTTTCCAAGTGCTCGTGCAAGACGAACAGCGTATTCGGCAACGCGTGAGGAATGACCGCCTGTGTATTCATCCTTTGCGTCAATTGTACCTGCTACAGTTCTGATTGTACGCAGAGTCATTTCTCCCATATGACGTTCACGGTTTCTGTACTGATCGATTAAGTCACGGATTCCCTGAACGGCAGAAAGAGCCAGCATCAGGATAAGTGAAACACTAAGATAGAATCCGGCAGCATAGAAAGGTCTTAAACGGGAAAGCAGCAGTTCCATGGCCCCTGCAATAAGAACAGCAAGCATTCCAAGAGCTGAGTATCTGTATTCCCACAAACGGTGTTTCACAAGATCAATAAAGGTTGTCACAAAAGAAACAATGATTCCGGTTCCAATAAGAGCATAATTCAAAAGCACAAAGTCAAAGAAATCAGAAACTTTGCACATGTAAAGAATTGTCATAAGGAAACTTACACCCAGAAGCAGACCGTTCACTATATTGTAGTAAACTGTATAACGTTTCTTCTGAACTGAATTCCAATATGAATAAAGAGGAATAACCATAAGTGGCATAAGAAGGAATACCAGAACACCCGGTACAGTAGAATTACGGAATATAATCTGTCTGAGTCTACTTTCTGATAAAGCCCACAAGGAGAACAGAATAAGAGAATAAGAAAGCCGGATCAGTTTTGTTGCATTTTTTGTGATGATGCTCAGAATCATACAAATTACAGCTGAGAAGAAACCACAGAAAAGCAACAGTACATTTACAAAAACGATTATTCCATAATGCTGCCACAGATAGTTCCAGGCACTGGATGCATGGGCTATAACAACCTGCTGAAGCTGGTTTCGGAATTTTGAAGTTCCCCATTCTTCTATACGAACCGTTCTTCCAGCATCAGAACTGGTCAAATCTATAAACAGGTAAGCACTTGGAACATCCTTGCTGAAAAGCAAAAGATTATCCGTTGTATATTCTGCCCGAAGGTTTCCGTCTACATAAATACGCATATTCTGGCGGGAAGTTCTGGTAAAAAGACTAAGATGATCCTGAATTGTTTCAGGGAGCTTTCTTTCAAGGACTATCAATTCCCCTTTTTTTACGTTTTCTACTTCAGGAAGGGAAATCACCCGGGAACTGCCGTCTTCATGAATCAGAGTCCAGCCCTCGTTAAAAGTCTTGTAAAAAGATCTGCCCGAATAAGGTTCTCCCCGGTGCTTTATCTGGCACTGAGGGGCAAAAAGAGAAAAAATAACAAAAGCAACAAAGGCAAAGACAATATGGAAGAAAACTTTTGAAAGCTTTCCAGAATCCGTATTAAAATTCATATAGTTCTTATATTTTACTACATAATAGTAAAAAAGCAAAAAATCTGATAAAATTAATGAACTATGAAAAAAACAGGTAGCGAAATTATTACAAATCTTTTAGAGATGCACGGTGTTACAACCGTAGCCGGAATTCCGGGTGGCTCAATTCTGCCACTTTACGATGAATTGAACAGAAGCAACATTAAGCATGTACTGGTCCGCCATGAACAGGCAGCCGGATTCATTGCTCAGGGTATGGCTCGTTCAACCGGTTCCGTCGCTGTCTGTATGGCCACCAGTGGCCCTGGTGCTATGAACCTGCTTACAGCCATTGCTGATGCACGCTGTGACAGCGTTCCAATTATCGCAATCACAGGTCAGGTTAATACAACTCTCCTTGGTACAGACGCTTTCCAGGAAGCCGACACCTTCGGCCTTTCTTTCTCAATCACAAAGCACTCTGTAATGGTAAAAGACGCAAAAGAACTGCTTACTGTAATTCCTGAAGCTTTCAAAATCGCCAAAAACGGAAGACCAGGACCAGTCCTTATCGATGTTCCAAGAAACGTACAGCTCCAGACTGTAGAATTTGATGCATGGCCAGAAATTGAAGACGTAAAAATTAAAGACAATGCAAATGTTCGTTTCCATACACCGGTTTCAGAATACGATTCAAAAATGGAAGCAATCTGTGCCCTTATGAAAGAATCTAAAAAGCCGGTTCTTTTCCTTGGTGGTGGATGTAACAGTCTTGAAGCCGCAAAAGAACTGGAAAAATTCCTTGCACAGTACAAAATGCCTGTTACAGTAAGTTTGATGGGTATCGGTGCTGTTCCAAAATCTTCTGATGTATGGACCGGAATGGTTGGTATGCACGGATCTTACGCTGCAAACTACGCCATGTACAACTCAGACCTGGTAATTGCAGCCGGCGTTCGCTTTGACGACCGTGCCACAGGTGTTGTTGCAAAGTTCTGTCCAAACGCAAAGCTGGTTCACATTGATATCGATGCAGCCGAAGTTAATAAAATCATGGAATCAAATGTTTCAATCGTTGCTGACGTTGAATCTGTATTCCCTATTCTTACTACTCTTGTTTCAGAAAACAAAAAAGATTTTGAAGCAGGCAATGCAGAACGCAAAAACTGGCTGGCAGAACTTGCAAAAGTTCGCGCTGAAACAGATTCCATCACAGAAGGCCGTCCTTCAGGAATGGATAAAACAAATCCACGTGAATTCATTTCTACAATTCCACAGGTTGCAGAAAAAGCAGGAATTAAGGCAAGCGATCTGATTGTTACAACAGACGTTGGTCAGCACCAGATGTTCGCAGCCCAGTACTATCCTGTAGAAAAAGCAAGAACCTTCCTTACTTCAGGAAGTCTTGGAACTATGGGATTCGGTCTTCCGGCCGCACTTGGTGCCGCCCTTGCAAATCCAGACAAACGCATAGTTTGTTTCTCTGGTGACGGTTCAATCATGATGAACATCCAGGAAATGGCAACTCTTGCTGAACAGAATCTGGCAGTAACAGTCATCATTTTCGTAAATGGAACTCTTGGTATGGTTTACCAGCAGCAGAAATACCTCTTCGACAAAAACTACAGTGCTTCAGTATTCGGAAGAAATCCTGACATCCTGAAAATTGCAGAAGGATTTGGTATTGAAGCTGTAAATGCTGATACAGATAAAGAATGGTACAAAAAAGCCTTCGATGCTAACCGCGCAAACAAACCTTGTGTTGTAACAGTAACAGTTGGCTGCGAAGAAGACGTTCTTCCGTTCGTTCCTGGCGGAAAAGCAAATATTGATGCCATCAGAAGTCTGGAAAAACTGAACTAAATTATGAAAGCGGCGCTGTACTTATTCCCTGTTACTCTTGGCGATACCACTGCTACTGATCCAGAAGACGTAAAAAGAGTTCTTCCGGACTATAACCGTGAAATCCTCATTACAGTAAAACATTTCATTGTAGAGAATATCCGTTCAGCCCGCCGTTTTCTTAAAGCCTGTGATAAATCAATTGATATCGACACCCTAACCTTCTATGAACTGAACCGTCACACAGACCTTAAAGTTGTAGGCGATTATTTGAAGCCTCTTGAAAAAGGTGAATCTGTAGGCATCATTTCCGAAGCAGGTTGTCCTGCAATCGCAGACCCTGGAGCCGATGTAGTAGCCATTGCTCAGAAAAAAGGCTTCGATGTAATTCCTCTTGTAGGACCTTCATCAATCATCATGAGCGTAATGGCATCCGGCTTTAACGGACAGAGTTTTGCCTTCAATGGATATCTTCCTGTTGAAGGACCTGAACGCACAAAAAAAATCCGTCAGCTGGAAAACAAAGTTTACAACGAAGACCAGACACAGATTTTCATTGAAACTCCTTACCGCAACGGAAAACTCATCGAAGCCATCATCAATACCTGCCGTCCGCAGACAAAGTTCTGCATTGCCTGTGACATTACAGGAAAAACTGAATACATAAAAACAAAGACCTGTGAACAATGGAAAAAACAGGGAGCACCAGACCTTGGAAAAACTCCTGCTATTTTCCTCATCTACAAATAGAAAATAACAAACGAAACATTCAGGAATAAGCCATGTCAGACCAGAATGAACCGAACTTTATTTTTCCTAGAACAGAAACTACAGTTTACGAAATCCTGGGTGAAATCCAGAAGAAAATCGATACAACCAGAATTCTAATGGGTGCCATATATCTTGCATACCTTATCCTTCGTACAATTTTCTTTTCGAAAAGTCTTGTTCTGAATCTGATAATTCTTGCACTTTTTGTTGCCCAGTATGTATTTCTGATTCTTAATATTTTCTCCCGCTTTGATTTTTACAGAATCAGAAAAAGTTTAAGACGAATCAAATACATCCCCTCTTCCATGATGATTATTGTTATCGTATCCGACTGTCTTTCAAACGCAGTTGAACTTCTTCCTCTTCAGTACATCATGATCGTAGTCATGAGTGTTGGAATTATACTTCTGGCGCTGGGAGACCTTATTCTGGAATTCATTCCAGGATATTTTGACCGCATCATGAAAAGCTTCAAGGAAGACACTGAGCTCAGAGGAATCGCTTCCCGTGGCGCTGCAAAACTTGAACAGGAAATCAAGGAAGGACTTGGAATTTCGGACACCAGATTAAAAAACAACTGGCTTATAAAACTCCTCCATAAAAAGAAAGACCCGGAACCAAAACTGATTCCGGGTCCTACAAATCAAGACTGATTCAATTATTTGAAGTAAAGAACACCTGCACGGAATACGTTCATACAGCTGTTGTCTGAAACGTTTGTCATTGGATCGTATGCAACGTTCTTGAACAGTGCATCAGAAGATCCGTTAGCACCAATACCAACAGAGCGTTCGTTGTGTCCCATCTTACCAAGAACGTGTCCGTCTGGGCTTAAGAGACCTTCGATAGCGTAAGCTGATCCGTTAGGGTTATCTGGTTCTGTCATTACAGGAATTCCGTTTTCATTTACGTACTGAGTGAATACCTGCCCGTTAGCAAAGAGCTGTTTAGCCATATCTTCGCTTACAACGATACGTCCTTCACCATGAGAAATAGCTACAAGAGTATTTCTTTCATCAATTACTGATGAATGCATAGCCCAAGGAGTTGCGGCAGAAACGATACGTGTACGAGAGATACGAGAAATATGACGTCCAATGTTGTTGTATGTAAGTGTTGGACAGTCAGCATCCATTTCACGGATTTCACCGTATGGAACAAGACCAGTTTTAATAAGAGCCTGGAAACCGTTACAGATACCAAGAATAAGGCCATCGCGGTTTTTGATCAGGTTCATAACTTCGTTAGAAACGCGGCCTTCTTTCAGGATATTTGCAATGAACTTTGCAGATCCGTCAGGTTCGTCACCTGCAGAGAATCCACCGGAAAGTGCCAGGATATTGGCCTTTTTAAGTTCAGCTTCCATTTCTTTAAGTGATTCTTCAAGCATCTGTGGATTCTTGTTTCTGATAACCATAACTTTTGTATCAGCACCTGCAAGTTTGAATGCACGTTCCATATCAAGCTCACAGTTTGTTCCAGGGAATACTGGAAGGAATACACGAGGTTTTGCTTTTGTATCAATGTTGAATGAAGGATTCTTTCTTGCGTCAGAAAGTGATTTGTGAACTCCAAGAGCGAATTCTGGAAGTTCAGGAACATTTTCTTTCTTGTCTTTTCCTTCAACAATTGGTGGGAATACTTTTGCAAGTACGCTTTCCCATTCTTTTTCTGCATCAGCCAGGTTGATAACAGCTTTCTTGAAGCGGATTTCCTGTTCCTTGATTGTTTCACCAAGAAGCAATGAACCTTCAAGGGCTGCTTCAAATGCGGCAGCATTTTCAGGTTTAACTTCAACAAGCATTGCACCGTACAGAGGACAGAACAGCATCCAGCTTCCGCAAGTATGTCCGTTGCCTTCCAGGATTTCTGCATGTACAGGTTCAGCAGCCTTAAGATCTTTTCCGATCATGTCTGTCATCTGAACACCAATTCTGTTACCGAAAGCCATTTTTGTAAGGCTGTCAGCAATACCACCGGCTCCAACAGGATACATAGCTGAAATCTTTCCGGCTTTGTTCAGTTCATAAAGCGCTTCTGATTTCTTTGTGAAATCAGCAAAGTCAGGAGTAAGGGCTGAAGTATATTTCTGTGGAACAAAGTAAACTTTGTTTCCTGCTTCTTTGAAAGAACCACCGTTGATGTTCTTGCAGTTTTCTGTTGTTACTGCGAAAGAAACCAGTGTTGGTGGAACAGTGATATCACCGAATGTACCTGACATAGAGTCTTTACCACCAATAGAGGCAGTCTTCATCTGTGTCTGAGCAGACAGGGCACCAAGAAGTGCTGCAGCTGGTTTACCCCAGGCTTCTTTAGAAGAAGTTCTTTCGAAGTATTCCTGGAATGTAAGACGACAAGTTTCAGGGTTACCACCAAGAGCGATGATACGAGCCAGAGAGTACAGAACAGAAGTCTGTGCACCATGGTATGGTGACCACTGTGCGATACGTGGATCGTATCCGAAGGTCATGAGAGATGTTGTTTCTGTTTCACATGGTGAATTAACAGGAATCTTTGCAGCACATCCGCTTTCTGGAGTTGCCTGATATTTTCCACCGAATGGGAACAGAACTGAGCTTGCACCGATTGATCCGTCAAAGCGTTCTGAAAGACCACGCTGAGAACAGGTTGCCAGCTGTTTCATGTTTGTGTACCAGGCTTTTTCAATCTTGGCAAACTTCTGTTCAGGATTATTGTCACAGCAGCAAGCGTCATTAAGAATTTCTGCTGTTGCATCCAGTGGCATTGCCAGTGGAGAATCTTTCTTTGCAGGACATGTGATGTGTGCTTCTGCATTTCTGTAAGCACCGTTTGTATCAATGAATTCACGGGAAATATCTACGATTTTCTTTCCGCGCCAGTTCATAACCAGACGGTTTGTATCTGTTACCTTTGCAATCAGAGTTGCATCAAGGTTTTCTGCGTGTGCATAATCAATAAGTTTCTGAACATCTTTTTCGCGTACAACAATTGCCATACGTTCCTGGCTTTCAGAAATAGCGATTT
>JAKSTG010000015.1 GCA_024402695.1 Treponema sp.
TCAGTCCTTAAAATCAGCCTAGTTAAAGTGTCCAATAATTGGGGTGCACTTCATTCTGTGAAGCGGTCTTTTTTTTTGTATATGAAGAATTGAAAAAGGCTTGGAGTTTAAAGAAATGTGAAAACGGGACGCAGCGAATCGTGACAAAGCGGCATCCCACAACGAAGTGAGGACTTATGCCGCTACTGGCACGAATTCGCGTTGCTGGGACCCGTTTTCATAAATTATATAAAATGGAAACCTTCTTCTATTCTCCAGAAAGTGCTACTACTGGATCCAGCTTTGCCGCACGGGAAGCCGGGTTGTAGCCGAAGAAAATTCCTACCACAACGCTGAATACAAAAGAAATAATGCAGGCATTCCAGTTGATGATGAAGGCTTCGCTCTTTATGTATTCAACAGCAAGGCTGATGATTACACCAAGAAGAACTCCGAGGAACCCGCCCATAAGAGTGATGCTGGCACTTTCAATCAGGAACTGACGTTTGATGTCGAAAGGGGAAGCTCCGAGTGCCTTTCTGATTCCGATTTCCTGTTTACGTTCTGTAACGGTAACAATCATGATGTTCATGATTCCGATACCACCTACCAGAAGGGAAATAGCGGCAATGGCGGCCAGCATAAGACTTAAGGTATTTGTGATTTCGCTCATTTGGTCGATCATGCTCTGCATTGAAGTAACGTTTACGGCATATTCTGAGCTGGCCAAATCTGTGCACCAGGTTTTGATTTTGTCTGCAAGATCAGTTGCCTGGTTTTCATTCATCGCCTGTACAAGAATGTTGTCGGCATCTGGATTCGGTTTGATTTTCTTTGAGTACCAGCCACGTGGAACGTAGGCGGCGCTATTTTCCATTCCGGTGTTCTGTTCTTTAAGCACTCCAATTACTTTAAATCCAAAAGTAACTTTGCTCTGAACAAGGGTAATCATTTTCCCTACAGCGTCCCCTTTAGGGAAAAGGCTTTCGGCAGTGTCATGACTCAGAATGATTTTCTGGGCGCCTTCTTCATTGTCAGTAACTGTGAAGAACTCACCGTTTTCAAGCTCAAAGTTGTACATTTCGAGGTAACCGGTTTCAATGGCACCGCTGGAAGCACTGGCCGAAAGATCTTCGTAAGCCAGAGTAGGGCTGAAACTGTTCTTATACCAGATAGATTTTATCCCTCTGATGTTGTCAAAAAGGGTTTCTCTGAAACTGTCGTTGAACTGAATGGCGCTGGAACTTGCGCGGCTACCACGCATCATCCAGCCTTTAGAAAGCTGGACTACATCAAGTCCGGAGTTTCCGAAAGTCCCTTTAATCTTGTTTGTAGATGAGGCTCCCATACTGGTGATTACAATAACGCTTGCAACTCCAATAATAACCCCAAGGAGGGAAAGAAAGGTGCGAACTTTGTTCCGTGTAAAGTTCTGAAAGGCATTTATAAAATCTTCAAACATATACAATTATCCTGAGAACGATGGCTTTCGTAAAAAAGAATTGGAACCTCCATGGGGCCCCCGTCGGCAGAGCCTCCTTGCCCCATGTATCCAATTCTTTTTACTCCCGCATCGTTTTCAGGCCTTGTCCTCCTTCAAAATTTTCTCATGTACTTCTGTTTGTGGCGGTAAAGTTTTTAGCCCGTCATCCTGAATAAGGCCGTCGAATATTTTTATGCAGCGGCGGCAGGCAGCACCGATGCCAGAATCGTGGGTAACAATGACGATTGTTGTTCCCTGGGCGTTAATATCACGGAAAATATCCATAACTTGTTTTCCGGTTTTACTGTCCAAGGCACCTGTAGGTTCATCGGCCAGAATGATTTTGGGCTGTGTAACGATGGCTCTTGCAATGGCAACGCGCTGCTTCTGTCCACCGGAAAGTTCATGAGGACGGTGATGGATGCGTTCTTCCATGCCAACTTTTTTAAGGGCTTCCAGAGCCAAGTCGTAACGTTTGCTTTTTGGCACTTTCTGATAACGTAATGGAAGCATAACGTTTTCAATTACGTTCAGAGAGTTTATCAGGTGATACTGCTGGAATACAAAACCTACAGTTTTGTTTCTTAATTCAGCCAGTTCCTTTTCTGTCATGTGGGCAGTTTCTTTGCCGCCAACTTCTACAATGCCGCCGCTGGGTCTGTCCAGACAGCCGATCATGTTCATGCAGGTAGATTTTCCGGAACCTGAAGGTCCCATAATGGCAACTTCTTCGCCCTGTTTTATTTCAAAACTAATTCCCCGTAAGGCGTGAACTTCTGTTTCGCCCATTTTGTAAACACGGGTTACATCTTTAAGGACAATTACATTTTCACTCATACGCATTACCTACGTGGCATACCACCGCTTGGCATTCCTCCCATTGGTGGCTGTCCACCACCTGGGAATCCGCCCTGACCATTTCTGTTTCCATTCTGGCGGTTCATGCCACTCTGCTTTGGAACAGTAAGCTGTTTAAGAACTTCGTTGCCTTTAAGGCCAGAAGTGATTTTTACATACTGGTTCCCGTAGTTTTTTACAGTAACGTTTACACGTTCCCCAGTTCTTGCCAGTTCTACGTATGCCTGGCGGTTTTCGTCATAGCCGATTGCCCAGCGTTCAACAACCAGGTTTGTTTCTGTTGGACTCAGTTCGATTTTTCCAGTGAAGGAATAATTTGGGAGAATCTGTTCTGGATATTCATCAATGCGAACCTTTGCTTTTACTACTGTTGCGCCACGGCTTGTGATTTCACCTACGGCAGGCCAGCTAACAACGTAACCGGTAACAGTCTCTTCTTTCATTGCAGGGAAAGTGAACAGAACTTTCTGGTTGATTTTAAGTTTGGAAACATCAGTTTCTGCAACTTCAACTTCAGCTGTAAGATAATCCTTGTTTACGATAACTCCGACAGAGTCTTTTGCCTCGAGGGAATCACCAACGGCTACGTCCAGCTGGGCAATGATTCCGTCGAAGGTTGCTGTAACTTTGCGGTCTTCAACTTTGCGCACCAGGGCGTCTCGCTGAGTTTCCATAAGTTCCAGCTGGCGACGGCTTCCTGAAATACGGGTTGTGTCCATGTCGTAATCGTGCTTTGCAAGGTTGTATTTTTCTGTGGTATCATCAAGCTGAATCAGAATGTCACCTTTTTTTACCTTGTCCCCGGCCTGAACATAAACCGCTGTAACTGTTCCGGAACTTAAAGCCTGAAGAGTCTGCGACTGGGCGGCAGAAACAGTTCCCGAGATTTCAATTATGTTTTCATAGACTTCTTCACGAACTGTGTAAAAAGTATCTGTTGTCTTTGTTTTAGCCATAAGTTTTCTTCCGAAAAACAGACCGGCTCCCGCAAGGAGAATTACAGAAATAATGATTATGATAATCGTGATTTTTTTCTTATTCTTTGATTTTGCCATAGTAGACTCCTTGATTTAGTTATCTGTATAGAAAAGACTCTGGACTTCGCAGTTGCTGATAATGATATCGATCAGGTTCAGAGTTTTTTCAATTTCATATTTTTCTTTTGTATTTCTAGCCGAAAGATATTCACTTTCGGTAATGATTCCACGGTCAAAATAATATTTCATGTCACTTTCAGTTTTTGAATAAAGAGAAAGATTTTCCTCGGTTGTCTGTTTTGTCCAGAGAAGATCTTCTGCTGTCTGCTTTTTGTCTGCGGCAGAAATGTCGTAGTTATACAGAACAGTTTCAATGGAAATGCTTTCGCTCTGGATATCAAGCTGGTCTTCTTTTTCTCCTAGTTTCTGAAGTTTCAGAGTGTTTGGTGAAAAACTGATTCCTGCAGTGAAAACCGGTGAAGAACCTGGATTGACCGGAATGTTTATTCCGGCACTAAGGTTCATTCCAAGAGCACTTGATGAAAGTCCTACGTTGATTGTGTCGGAAGGTTTTCCTCCGGAATCCTTTGCATTGGTGTTATTGAAAGTGTATCCAAGGTTTCCTTTAAGGGAGTAATTTTTATCTGCATCTCGTGAAAGGTTATTGATGCTTTGTGTCCAAAGTGCGTTTTCCAGAGATTTGTAGTTTTCCTTTTCAAAGTCATCAAAGGTCAAGATTTCCTGTTCTGTTATTTCAGATTCCAGAAGTTTCAGGAAATCTTTGTAAGATAAAGCATCTTCTTTGATTCCACATTTCATAAGGAAAAGTTCATAATCGTGATTCATCTGACGTTCACTGGTTTCGATTGAGTGAAGGTCATTGTTTACTTTCATCTCTGCCAGGCGGTAACTAGATGAAGTTGTGGCATAGCCCTGTGCTTTGATCTTTTCAAAAGAAATCTTGTCGCTGTAAAGATTTGTTCTTGAACTTGTAATTGATTCACTTGATTTTAAAAGGGAACGGAGTTCTGAATAGAAACTTTTTTCCGAGCTCTGGGCTTTGGCTTCAATCTGTCTTTTTGCTTCAAGAACTGAATGCAAGGCTTTTGTTTCTGTAAGCTGGCGTTTTTCTTTTTCTGTATTCAGAATATCAATTCCTGCGCTTAAAGAAGCATTTTCAAGATTTGTTGAAGAAGAAATTGTAATGTCGGTATCGGCACTTAAAGTAAAATTGCTGGCTGAAGGAAGAGCTACTTTTACAGAAGGATTTACAGAAAAAGTCCCTGTGCCGTTTACTGTTTTGAAGGTCATGTTGCCCGATGAAAGGGTAATGTCAAAGCCGTTCTGGATCTGTGACTTTTCATTTGAAAGTTCTGCTTTCTGAAGACTTATGGCAGCGCTTTTAAGATCCCGGTCGTTTTCAAGCCAGCCTGTAAGGTAGTCTGTCAGTGTCTTTGATTCTGCAAAAAGCAGGGGAGTTGAAATCAGTATGGCTGTTAATAATAAAATGCTTTTTTTCATAACTTTTCCTTCTGCCTAAATAATATCAGTATATCCCGATTGAAAAAAGTGAAGCTGCAGGCTCCAGTAGTTTTGGAACCTGCAGTTTAATTCAGCTACTTGTTTTTTACAAAAACCCTTGCAACAACTTTCCTTTCTGTTTCAGTTTTGAAAACCGAGAACAGAACCCAGTCTCCTTTTTGGATATCTGAAACTGTTTTTCCTTCTTTTGGTGTTTCTTTAGAATTGTCGGCAACAAAAATCTTTGTAAAAGGACAGATGATTACAGTTGTTTCTTTTCCGTCTGCGTCTGCAATTTTCATTGTCCCGTTCTTTTCGTCAACAGAAGAAACCTGTCCGATCAGGGCATCCTTGAAAGGACCTTTTCTGTTTCTGTCCATTCCAGGGTGCATTTCATAACCATTTTTACCTGGTTTCATGTCAGGACGTTTTTCAAAGCGCTTTTCAGATTTAGGCATTTCAGGTCCTTTTTCAAATCCAGGTCTCGACTTATGAGCTTCAGACATTCTGCTTTTGCCGCTGGCGAATACAGATCCTGTTCCAATAGTTACTGCAATTGCAGCACAAAGTAAAGTTTTTGTAAGTCTTTTCATTTTCGTTCTCCTGAAAATAGTTTTTTGAAGGTTTATGGTTTAGCCTTACGATACTAAACATACTACCGGCGAGGTAATTTAACATTAAAGGTTTCTTAATTAATTCTTAGAAAACACTAAGGAAAAAAATCTTTTGAAGAAGTAGATTTGGTATTACAATTATTGAAGGAAAATCAGGTAATGAAGAAATTATTTATCAATATTGTTTTATTTTTCTCCGCTGTTTTCTTGTTTGCGGCACCACCTTTGCCTCCAGGACCACCGCCTCCTGATCGTCCTAGGGTAAATAAAAACCACAAGAATTTTAACGGCAAGCGTTTTCCTTACGAAGATATGGAATTCAAATCGGTTATAATCAGAACCTTTGACATTTCTGATATGATTTTATTGGAGGTGCTGTTTAATAATCCTATTGATTCCAACAGTATCACTTCGGAAAGCATTCAGATTGATTGTGAACCGGTGGACCTGAATCAGCTTAGGTTTTCAAAAACAAGACAGTCTTTTCGTTATCTTTTCCCAAAAAGTTCTTTGAAAAACGGCAACGAAAGTTTTATGTTTGAAATTAAAAATATTAAATCCGTTGGCGGAAAAGAAATAGCTTCTGTTGAACTGAAAGATTGTGCTGTTGCTTCTGAATACAGGTTTTCAGAAAGGGAGAAGACATGGAAAAAATTCTGATTGTAGAAGACGATAAAACAGTTCTGGATTTTGAAAAGAAGGAACTGGAACACGAAGGATATAATGTAATTACTGCAGAAAACGGACGTCAGGCCCTGGAACTTTTTGAGTCAGAAAACCCTGATTTTGTTCTGCTTGATATAATGATTCCTGAACTGAACGGAATTGAAGTGCTCAGAAGAATCAGAAAACAGTCGGAAGTGCCTGTTATTCTGGTGACTGCAAAAGGTGAAGTTTACGACAAGGTAAATGGACTCAGCGCAGGCGCTGATGATTATATTTCAAAGCCTTTTGCCATTGAAGAACTTCTTGCAAGAATTTCTTCTGTCCTTCGCCGTACAAGAGTGAATGCCGCTCCTTCGCCTGTGCTAAGAAACGGGGAACTAGAATTGAATACACAGACAATCCTTCTTGCTGTAAAAGAGAACAGCTATTCTTTGTCAAAAATCGAATTCATGCTTCTTAAATTTTTCCTTGAAAACAAAGATACTGCTTTAAGCAGAAGTCAGATAATTGATGCCGTCTGGGGTAAAGATTATTTCATCGAAGAAGGCACTGTTGATGTTTATGTAAATTATCTTCGCGGAAAAATCGACCAGCCTCTTAAAGAAGAATACATAAAAACAGTCCGTGGAATCGGCTATATGATGGTGAGTAAGTAATGAAAAAAACTCTGGCACTCCGTCTTTCCATTAAGTTCATGATTTTCGTTGCCGCAATCGTAATGCTTGTGGCTATGGTTTTTGTATTTGCACTTAGACTTTCCATTCGGGAAAAGCAAAGCTCGGCTTTGAAGCGGAATGCAGAAATCCTTTGCCAGGAAATTGAAACTCAGGAAAACCCTGTTATAGAAACTCTGGATCTTGATTACTTTGTTTCCTATACGGTCTTTGATGATGCGGGCCAGATCTATTATACAAACGATTCTCTCCTTCCGGAATTGAAACTGACCGATGGGAAAGTTGTAAGATATTTTCAGAAGAACTTTTTCTTCGACGGTGACCTGAATCTTCTTTACTGTTCGGTAAGAACTTCATCAGAAATTGTCCCGGCACTTACAGTTCAGGTTTCCATTGATATCGCTCAGGACGCTTCAATCCAGATGATAAACACTTTGCCAAAGGTTGCAGCAATTGCAATCATCCCGATTTTGCTGATTTCCTTCCTGCTTTCTTTCCTTATTTCAAAAAGAACTCTTAAGCCGGTTCAGGCAATGACAGACTCGGCACAGGTCATTTACGGAACAAATCTTGAGACTCTTCTGCCGGTAAGCAAAAATCATGATGAACTGGATGTGCTGGCAGAAACTTTCAATCACCTTTTTGAAGATCTGAAAAAAGATTTTGAAAGAGAAACACGGTTCACCAGCGATGTTTCCCATGAACTTAAAACTCCTGTTGCGGGAATCCTTGGTCAGGCAAAGCTGATTCAGCGCTGGGGAAAAGACGATAAAAAACAGCTTGAAGAATCAATCGAAATGATTATCAATGAAGCCAATTCCATGAATTCAATAATCACAAATCTTCTTCAGGCTTCCAAACTGGAAAAAGGAATCATCAAACCGAATCTTTCTGATGTGAATATGTGGGGACTTTTTTCCCGTATCAAAAATGAGTTTGCCGTAATCTCGCCTGATGCAGAAATCCTTTTTGATGATAACCTGAGCGTAAATTTAAAGACAGATATGGAACTGCTTCATCAGGTTATGACAGCCGCAGTTTCAAACAGTCTGAAGTTCGGCGCAAAGGTTGTGGAATTTTCTGCCTGTGCAGAAAATCAGAAGGGAAATGTCGAAATCAAGATTTCAGACAACGGGCCTGGCTTTGATGAAGAAAGTCTGCCTCATGTTTTTGAAAGATTTTTCAGAAGTGATAAGGCTCATACAAGATCAGCGGGCGGAGCGGGACTTGGGCTTTCAATTTCGGCAACAATCATTTCAACTCTGGGCGGTAAGATCAAAGCACAGAACTGCCAGAATCATACCGGAGCTGAAATAATCATTACTCTTTAGAATTTTAAAATCTCAAAATTACTGCAGAAGCATTTTGTCAGAGTTCAAAGAAGTCTTCTTGATTGCTCTGAACTTTTCAACAATGTCATCCATTGTGAGCTTTTCTTTTTCTTCCTGACCGATATCCAGAATGATTTCACCGCCGTCCATCATGAGAAGACGGGTTCCGTAATCCAGAGCATGCTGCATGTTGTGGGTAACCATCATTACAGTCAGGTTATATTCCTTTGCAAATTTGCGGGTCAGTTCCATGATGATTGCCGCATTTGTCGGGTCCAGGGCTGCTGTGTGTTCATCAAGAAGAAGCAGGTCCGGCTTACTCATGACAGCCATAAGAAGTGTTAATGCCTGACGCTGTCCGCCAGAGAACTGTTCAACGTTGTCTTTAAGACGGTTTTCAAGCCCCATGTTCAGAACCGAAAGCTGGGCTCGGAATTCTTCGCGGAGCTTGTTGTTCAGACTGATTTTCAATCCTTTGAAACCTTTCTTTGAGGCAATGACCATGTTATCTTCAAGGGTCATTTTTCCGGCTGTTCCAAGAAGAGGATTCTGGAAGATACGGCCTATGTAGGCGGCGCGTTTGTATTCTTTTTCTTTTGTGATGTTCTTTACGCCGTCTTCTGTATCAAGAAGAATCTTTCCTGAAGTAGGCGAGTAGGTTCCCGCAATGATGTTGTACAGGGTTGATTTTCCGGCTCCGTTGGAACCGATGACTGTAATGAAATCACCTTTGTTGATTTTCAGGTTGATGTTTTTAAGAGCGTGGTTTTCGTCTGGTGTATTCTTGTTGAAGATGATGTCGATGTTTTCAAGTGTAAGCATTATCTGGCCTCCTTTGAAGCGGCGGCTTCTTTTCGAGCCTTCTGTTTTTCACGGATTCTGTCACCAAGATTTGTGCGGGTAATAATCAGACAGATGATGATGAGGACACCAGTAATGAGCTTCAGGTCGTTTGGAGTCATGTGGATTTTGTAGCCGTAGCTGCGGGCTAGCATCATAAGGGCACGGTAAATGATTGAGCCGATTAAAACGCGGAGAGTCTGCAGTCTGATTTTGTTTGAGTGGATGATGAATTCACCAAGCATAAGGGAAGCAAGTCCTGAGACTACAACGCCGGTTCCCATTCCTACGTCGGCGAAGCCGTTGTACATGGCGGCGAAAGCACCAGCCAGGGCCGCAAGTCCGTTACTGAAGCAGATTCCTATTCCACGGATAATGTCCGGGTTTACGCCCTGACTTACAATCAACTGGGGATTTGATCCCAAAGCGCCCATTGTGAGCCCCAGGTCTGTGTGGAAAAGCAGGTCCAAAATCAGCTTCAGAATAATGATGAAGGCAACCATGAAAAGAACGATACCAATCTGGGAATCAAGATTTGAAATGAAGTCGGAACTTGAAGAAGAGAAGGTGTCGTAGAAGAAATTATCCAGCTTTGAAAAAAGTGTGTCGATTTTCAGAAATGATGTATTTGCCTTGTTGGACATGATGCGCAGGTTTACGGAATAAAGCATTGTCATTGTAAGAATACCTGAAAGCAGGTCCGGGATTCGGAGCTTTGTGTAAATCAGGGTTGTTACGAGCCCTGCAATAAGGCCTGCGCCAAAAGCAATAAGAAGGGCAGGGAATACTGGCATTCCGTGAGTAAGGCATGCAGCCAGTACACAGGCTCCCATCGGGAAGGAACCGTCAACGGTCATGTCACAGAAATTAAGTACGCGGAAAGTGATAAAGGTTCCAAGAACCATCATTCCGTAAATCAAACCTTCTATAATAATCGATGAAATCATATAAACATTTCCTTAAAACTCGAATGAAAATCGGGTCCCAGCGACGGCAAAAATGTGGGTACCCCCTCCCATAGGGCTCCGCTCCCCCATTTTTGCCTGCGTCCCGGTTTTCATTCTTTCATATATCAAATGGTCCTTGAGATTGTCGAAGGAAGTCTTTGATTCGAAAAACTTTATAAATTATAACATACTTTTGTTTCTATATATAGTAATTATTTTGAGGTTTGACGGTGGTGATTTGATATGGTATATTGAAAGCGAAGGAAATGCCCTTTCGGGGTTATCTCCACATTGTGATGATAAAGCCGTCCAACGTGTGTCAAACTTGGGGCGGCTTTACTTTTTAACTCTTCTTATTTTTATTTAGTCAACTTGACTAACTTTATTGACAGATTAATCTTTGCGTCCTATACTAATTCTTGGTCAGTATGACTAAGTTTATGTAAACGAGGTGAGCTATGTGCCAGATGAATGTGCTGGAAGCAAAGACAAACTTTTCAAAACTTTTGATGCTTCTGGAAAATAAAGAAGAAAATGAAGTTATTATTTGCAAAAATAATAAACCTGTTGCCAGAATGACTCTGATTCCACAAACAGATCGGGCAAAGGCTTTTGGTATTGCGGCGGGGAAATATGTTATTCCAGACGATTTTGATGATGAAGATCCTTTGATCAACGCAATGTTTTATGGCGGGGAGGATTTCTAATATGGATTTATTAGTAGATACACATATTGTTTTGTGGTATTTTTTTGAACCCGAAAAACTATCACCTAAATTGAAATCAATCCTTACAGACAACAATAACACAATTTATTACAGCATAGTTTCTATGTGGGAAGTGGCTATAAAACATAAAACCGGTAAGCTTGGGCCTTCCGGCACTGAATTCATGCATTACTGTGAACAGGCAGGATTCAAAAAGCTTCCTTTTGATGACCGTCATGTGGTGGCATTGGAAACACTGGAAAAGAAACCTGAAACACCGCCTCATAATGATCCTTTTGACCAGGGGCTTCTGGCTCAGGCTAAGGCAGACTGCCTGATGCTTTTAAGTCATGACCACAAGTTTGCCTATTACGATGAACCGTATATAACTATAGTGTAACAGCAAGTTTCAGGAACTTTATATTGATTTGTACATTTCAAAGAAAAAGAGGTGTCCGCTTGGACACCTCTTTGTTATTTAACAAATGGCCCCTGAGCTTGCGGTCCCTGAGCTTGTCGAAGGGTCGAAGGGCCCATTTGATTAGGGCTGTTTTTATTTCAGCTTATTTTTCTGTCAGCACACCGTTTTCAAATACCAGGTTTGCCATGTTCAGGTATTTTGCGTCAAGCTTGATTCCAAGAGCTTTGAAAACGTCCAGGTCTACCAGGAAGTCTGAGTCGCTAGGGTCTGTCATGAAGCGAACAGGCATTTCAGAAGGTTTCTTTCCGTTCAGAATCTGAACAACCATTTCACCTGTTGCACGGCCTGCTTTGTAGTAGTTGAATCCGCTTGCAAGAGCGATTCCACCAGCTTTTGCACCAGTTACGTCTCCAGAGAAGATAGGTTTCTTTGCTTTTCCGAATACGTTTACAAGGGCAGGAAGGGCAGAGAATACTGTGTTGTCTGTTGAAAGGTAGATACCGTCAACGCGGTCAACGATTGCTTCTGCGGCAGCCTTAACTTCGTCTGATTTTGTGATGCTCTGTGTTACAAGAGCGATACCGGCCTGTTCACAGCCTTTTTTTACCAGTTCCAGAGCTGAAGCAGAGTTGTCTTCAGATGATGTGTAGATATATCCGAGAGTTTTGATTCCGCAGATTTCTTTGAAAAGGGCGATGTGCTGTTCTGTTGGAATAGCGTCTGACATACCTGTAACGTTTCTTTCACCGTGTTCCAGAGTTGAAACAAGTCCTGCTCCGAGTGGGTCAGTTACTGTACCGAAAACGATAGGGATGTTTTTCATTGTGTTTGCCATAGCAAGGGCAACAGGAGTTGCAATACCAACTGCTACATCAACTTTTTCTGATTTGTACTGGGCTGCAATCTGAGCGGCAGTTCCTACGTCTCCGTTGGCATTCTGAAGGTCGTATTCAGCATCGATTCCGGCATCTTTGATTGCGTCCATAACGCCCCGTTCAACATCATCAAGGGCAACGTGCTGAACGATTTTTGCAATACCGATTTTTACTTTCTTTGCCTTTTTAGGTTTGGCAAAAGCTGTAGTTGTAAGAAGGGCAGCCATAAGGCTTAATGCGATAATTTTTTTCATATTCATTTCCTCTTTGTTTTATGTTTCTATTTATAGTAACACGTTACTACTGATAGTAACATTTGTCAAGGGAATTCTGAAAAGAATTTTCGGTAAGACAAAAAAAAGCGGCTTGCAGAACTGCAAACCGCTTTTTTGTATCTGATTATTTCTTAATCAGAATACAGTTTATTTTTCCATTTTTCCTTCAATAACTTCTACGTCGTAAACTTCGTCTCCAGCTTCACGCATACGAATCATTTTTTTATGGTTGAAGAAGTATGTACCGAAGTCTGAAGAGTTTCCTGCGTTTACTGTTCCGTGTGCAGTAACTTTGATTTCGTTTGCGAAAACTGTTTCAATGTTTGCATCAGCAAAGAGTTTTTCGATTTTCTTTGCATCTTTTGGGATTGTTGGGTCCAAATTATCTTTCTTTACTGTCTCAGCAAATCCGTAAAGGTCAGCGCGAGTTGCTTCTTTTTCACCGTTTCCGTCCAGGTCATATCTTTTTTCTGCTACGATATCAGCTGCAGATGGTCCACCGTATACCAGTTCAGTTCCGCTTGTTTTTTCATCACGTTTTGGCTGGTAAAGACCAATAATCTGTTTTCCGGCTTTTACTGGAACTTTGATTGTGTTGCCTTTTTTTACTTCAAGCTTTTTGAATACCATTGTGTCTGAAACAACGTAGCTTCCACCAACTTTGTTATTTTCTGCTGTATTACCGTCTTTGTCTGCTTTTGGATCCAGAGGCCAGATTTCTGTAATTGTGTAGTCACCGTTTGTGTAAACAGAGGTTGATACTGGTTCATCATTTGTAATAGTAACAACACCAACTGGTGCAATTACTTCTGGGTATTTTTCAAGTTTTACTCTTGTAACACGTTCCTGGAATACTGCAAAACGTCCGCGAACATCATATTTTGTAAGGTCAAAAGCTTCTTTTTTTCCAGTTTCAGGATTTTTCTGACTTTTATTAGTTCCTTCCAGACGAGTGTAAAGAACTACAACTTTTGAAGCCTCATTAAAGAGTCCTTTGAAATCGAAACAAACATTTTTTTCATCATCAAGTTTAGCAACAGGCTGTTTATCAAGGACAATACCATTTTCATCTGTCCAAAGGAACCAACCGTTCTGCTTATTTTCAACATCAAATCCATCTTTTGGCATGAGGATTACACGACCTGAAATTGTATAGTCTGGATCTTTGCTAGTGAGTGAAGCTTTTGAAGTGTCATTAGCCCAAGATTTTCCATCATTTTTAAGAGCATCTTTTGCAAGCATGTCACATGATGCCAATCCCATAATCATTGCAGCAGCTGCAATAATAGTAATCAGTGTTTTCTTCATAAAATTTTCTCCTAATTAATTATGAAAGTAATAATATCTGTATTATATCAATTATCTCTAATATGTCTAGAGAATTGGGGATTTTTTTATAATATGAACATTTTTTATATTAAAAAAGTTTTCTGCATACATTTTCTCCATCCATTGCAGAGCTTACAATGCCACCGGCATAGCCGCTTCCTTCCCCGCAAGGGTAAAGGCCGGGAAGTTCCGGGCATTCAAGGCTTTCTTTGTCCCTGAGGATTCTGACGGGAGTACTGGTTCTGGTTTCCATGGCAATCATAAGGGCGTCGTCACAGATGTAGCCTTTCATGTTGCGGTCAAAGTTTTTGAAGCCCTGGCGCAGGCGGTCTGCAATTGACGAAGGAATCCACTGGTCCAGACGGGATGAAACAATGCCTGGTGTGTAGCTGGTTTTTGGGAATTCTTCTGACTTTCTTCTATACATAAAGTCAGTCATCATCTGGGCGGGAGCTTTCTGGCCTTCGCCTGCGTTTTTTGTAAGCTTTTCCAGGTGGTCGCGGAAGTAAAGTCCAGCAAGGGCAGGGCAGCCTTCTTTTTTTGCCCGTTCAGTAAAGGTTTGCGGAATATCTTCAGGCCTTGTTTCCACAACTATGGCCGCATTGGACCACAGACTGTTGCGGTTCTTGTTGCTCATGCCGTTTACGACAATTTCATCAGGGCCTGTCTGGCTTGGAACAACAAAGCCACCTGGACACATGCAGAAGCTGTAAACGCCGCGGTCTTCAACCTGGGTTACAAGGCGGTATTCTGCTGCCCCAAGATTTTCGGCTTTTTCAGATTTTCCGTGGAACTGAATTGAATCGATAATCTTTCTTGGGTGCTCAACGCGTACCCCAACGGCAAAAGTTTTGGCTTCAAGAGAGGCAGGGCTTGTTTCCGCAATCATTCTGTAAATGTCGCTGGCGCTGTGGCCTGTGGCAAGAACGACGGCGTCTCCTTTGAAGGATTTTGTTTCTCTTGTGTAAAGATCAAGGGCTGTAACCCCGGTAACCTTTTTGTTTTCTATAATCAGCTCAGTAACTTTTGTGTTGAAGTGGAATTCGCCGCCCAGCTCAACAATCTTGTTTCTCATGTTCATGATGATCTGAGGCAAGGCGTCTGTCCCGATGTGAGGGTGGGCGTCTGTAAGGATTTTTGGATCGGCTCCGAAATTCACAAAGATTTTAAGAATTCTGGTGATGTTTCCGCGTTTGTTGCTGCGGGTATAAAGCTTTCCGTCTGAAAAAGTTCCGGCTCCACCTTCTCCAAAGCAGTAGTTGGAGTTTGAATCAACTGTCTGTTTTGTGGAGATTGCCGCAATGGTGCGTTTTCTTTCCGGGGCTGCTTCTCCCCGTTCAATAATCACAGGTTTTATGCCTTTTTCCAGCAGAGTAAGGGCGCCGAAAAGGCCTGCAGGGCCGGAACCAACAATAATGGCAGTTTTATGGCCGTCTGCTTTTTTCCATTCCGGCAGTTTATCTTCATCATTTTCGGATATATCTTCTCCGATAAAAACGCTATACTTAATATGGAGTTTTAAGCCTCCGTGGCGGGCATCTACAGATTTCTTTTCCTGAACGTATTTTACGTCCTCTTTCTGAAAGTCGATGCGTTTTGCGTTCAATTCGCGGAAAATCAGTTTTCTGATGAGGTCAGAGCTTTTTTCCTGTTCCGGTTTTAATGTGATAGAAACGGTTGTTTTCATGGGGAAAGTATAGCGGATATACTGACTTAGCGGAATATTTCGGTTTTTCGTAATTTAAGAATATTTGTTTCTCTATAACAGTTTTTTAGAAATAATAACTGTATTTTTTTGAACATAAAAAGGTTTATTTTTATATTAGGATATAGATTATGAAAAAATGTTTGTTTATCTTTGCAATGCTTCTGATGGCTGGTTTTGCCTTTGCAGAAGAACTTACAGTAACTGTAGAACAGGCTGTTGAACTGGCCATGCAGAATAATATTCAGGTAAAGCAGGCCGGAAGAACTCTTGCTTCTGCTGAACGTGCCAATAAGAATTCATGGAATTCAGTAAGTCCGAGTCTGAGTGCAAATGTTCAGATGCAGATTCCACTTATGGAAAAACAGAGAGAAATGGATGTGAATTATTCTGTTTCAATTTCTGGTTCTGCCAGCTTAAGATTACATCCTTCTTTATATTCAAGTATAAAAGGGGCAAAACTTCAGCTGGAACAGGGACAGATTACTTATGAAGATGCCCTGCGCTCAGTTGAGCTGAATGTAAGAAAGATCTTTTACAGCCTGATTCTTTCGGAACAGACAATTGAAACTCAGAAACGCAGTGTGGAAGCGGCAAAACGTCAGTATGAAACAAATCTTGCAAAATACAATCGTGGTCAGCTTTCGGAACTGGACCTTTTTTCAAGCCAAGTAAACTACGAATCAAAAATGCCTGCTGTTGAAAGTCAGGAAAATCAGCTGGTAAACAGCATGGAAAGTTTTAAGCAGCTCCTTGGCGTAAACCGTGATGTAAAACTGAATCTTAAGGGAAGTCTTGAAGGCTTTGAAAAATTCGACGAAGAAAAGGTTCAGATAAATCTTTCAAATTCTTCGGCTATTAAAAAAATTGAAAAGCAGATTGAAGCCGCAGAAAATCAGCTTCTGGCAACAAGGTTTTCAGCCTGGGGCCCAAGTTTAAGTGCAAGTTATCAGGTTGGCGTTGGAAATGCTATGGGAAATACTTCTGGTGCAATGGCAACAGGAAGAAAGAATATTGAACTTTCCAGTCATGCCATCTCTCTTGGTGTTTCCATTCCACTGGACGGCTACCTTCCATGGACAACAGGTCCAATGAACATTGCTAACCAGAAAGACAGTCTTGAAACACTTAAGGAAAGTCTTGAAGCTCAGAAAAGAACAACTCAGCTTTCTATAGAAAACAGTCTTCGTACAATCCGTCAGGCCCAGAGCCAGATGAAGAGTCTTGAAGGAACTGTGGCTTTAGCACAGAAAACTTATGATCTTACACAGAATGCATATAATCAGGGATCCCGGGATCTGAACTCTCTTCGCAATGCAGAAGACAGTCTCATTTCGGCAAAAACACAGCTCCAGAGTCAGAACTATACTTTAGTAAATGCAATTCTGGAACTTGAAAATACACTGGGAGTTCCTTTCGGCACATTAAGTAAATAGGATACAGAAAAGAGGAATATACAAATGAAAAAAAATCTGAAGACTTTAATTATCGTTTTGGTTCTGCTCATTGTAACAGCAGGAATTGTTTTCTTTTTGATGAAAGGAAAAGATAAAAAGAAAGGCGGCTTTGGCGGAGGCTGGGGCGGGTTTGGTGGTTTTGGCGGAGGTCAGACCTATTCTGTAAAAACATACGAAGCTACAGAATCAGTTCTTCATGATTATGTTATGACAAACGGTGAAGTTGAATGCATGAACTCAGCCCAGGTTTTCCCTTCAATCGGCGGAAAGGTTGTTGAAGTAAAGGTTTCACTTGGATCAAAAGTTTCAAAAGGTGATGTTATTGCAAAAATTGACCCTTCAACAGCAGGAAGCTACTATACACTGTCTTCTGTAACAGCTCCAATTTCTGGAAGTATTCTTCAGGCTCCAAGCAAGGTTGGAAACCAGGTTGCCGCAAGTACAATCATTACAACAATCGGAGATATTGAAAACCTTCAGTGTACTGCAAAGATTCCTGAACGTTATGTTGCTTCCCTTAAGCCTGGCCTTAAAGCAGAAGTTACACTGGAAGCTTATCCTGATGTGATTTTTACAGCTAAAGTAAAAAATGTTTCTCCTGTCCTTGATGCTGCAACCCGTACAAAATCAGTTGTTCTTGTTTTTGATACAAAAGACGAAAGAATCAATGCCGGTATGTTTGCCCGCGTAAAACTTTATACACTTGATTATGCAGGCGAACTGGTTGTTCCAGAAAAGGCTCTTGTTACAAACAATGATGATAGATACATCTTTACTGTAAACGATGACGAAACAGTTACAAAGAATATGGTAACTGTTGGAAAATCAGTAGACGGAATGATTCAGGTTATTACAGGAATTAAAAAAGGAGACAAGGTTGTAAACGAAGGTATGCTTCAGCTCTTTGACGGCGCCAAAATCCGTGACATTACAAACGGTATGCCGGCAGAAGAAAAATCAGCCTTTGGAGAAGGAAAGCCTGGTGAAGGATTTCCGGGAGCTGGAGGCAGATAATGAGTCTTTCCAGAAAAAATCTTGATCATCCGGTTCTGGTGCTGATTGTTTTTGCAATCCTTTTTGCACTTGGAATCTTTACAATCAGAAATGTTGCAGTTGCTCTTATGCCTGAAACAGATAACCCGTATCTTTCTGTTTCAACTTCGTATCCGAATGCGGGACCGGAATCTGTCGAAAAAACAGTAACTCAATTAATTGAAGGTTCCCTGGTTTCTTTAAATAATCTGAAAAAAATTACATCGACAAGTTCCGAAGGAAGCTCCAGTGTTTCTCTGGAATTCAACTATGGAACTGACCTTGATGAAGCTGTTCAGGATATCCGCGATAAGCTTGACCGTGTAAAGCGAATGCTTCCTGATAATGCCGGAACTCCTTCGATAATGCGCTTTAGTACAGATTCAATGCCAATTATGCGTATCCTGGTTCGAGGAAACCGTTCTGTAAACGACCTTGCCCAGATTGCGGAAGATACAATTACAGATGTTCTTGAACAGGCTGACGGGGTCGGTGAAGCAAGTGTAATGGGTGGGCGCACAGCTCAGGTAAATGTTGAACTTGAACAGAACCGCATGAGTGCTTACGGATTTACTGTAAGTCAGGTAATGGGTGCTTTGGCACGCCAGAACCTGGAACTTGGTGGCGGTAAGGTTGAAGACGGAAACAAAAACTACGTTGTTCGCACAATGGGTGAGTTTTCTTCCATTGAAGATATTAATAATGTAATCATCGCAACTGTAAACGGATACCAGGTTCGTCTTCGTGACCTCGGTACTGCAACTATGGGCTATGCCGATTCAAACCGTGAAGCTTACATCAATGGTGAACCTGGTGTTTACATTTCAATTACAAAACAGAGCGGAACAAACAGTGTTAATGTTGCCAATGAAGTTTATAAGAAAATTGATCAGGTAAAGAAAACTCTGCCTTCCGACATGACTCTGGAAATCATTTCAGATGATACCGAACAGATTCGTGATACAATCAGCATTCTGGTTGAATCACTGGTTGAAGGACTTATTCTTGCCATTATAGTTCTGTTTGTGTTCCTTCAGAACTTCAAGAGTACAATCATCATTGGTATTTCTATTCCACTTTCTGTTGTTATTACACTTTTTGCCATGAGTATGTTCGGAATCACTTTGAATATGATGACTCTTACAGGTCTTATTCTTGGTATAGGTATGATTGTAGACGCCTCAATCGTTATGATTGATAACATCTATGCGTACCGGCAACGAGGTGCAAAAGCAAAGATTGCCGCCATTCTTGGTTCACAGGAAATGGTTGCATCAGTTTTGTCCGGAAACCTTACTACAATCTGTGTATTCATTCCGTTCCTTTTCTACATGGCTGATCTTGGAATGATGGGACAGATGTTCAAAGGAATTATCTTTACAATCGTAATTGCTCTGCTGTCATCTCTGGCAGTTGCGGTTTTCCTGGTTCCTGTTCTGGCCGGTAAATTCCTGCCACTTTCCAACAGACTGGAAAAGCCTGTAACAAATCCTGTTTTGAAAGTAATCTACGGATTTTTCGAGATGATTATTCAGGCTGTTACAAAGTTCTATAAAAAGATTCTTACACTGGCCATGAATAACCGTCTGGTAACAATTGTTGGCTCTGTGTGTCTTCTGATTATTTCTCTTTCCCTTATTCCAACTATGCAGATCAATATGGGTGGCGGTGGCGGAGGAGATTCTTCTATTACATTGAATCTTAACATGGCTATTGGTACGCCAATGGAAGAAACCAAGATTCAGGTTTTGAAGATGGAAGAAATCTGTAAAAACGAACTGAAAGGTTATAAGAATATTTCTACAACAATCGGTGGTGGCCGTGGAAGCGGTGGAACAAACCGCGGAAGTATCGAAATTACAATTGATACCGATGATCCTAAAGCTATGACTGCAACTGAAATGCAGAATGTGCTTCGCCCGCACTTTGCAGAATTTGCCGGAGCAAAATGGAACTTCCGTGCAGGCTGGGGTGGACAGATGTTCGGTAGTGACTTTAATATAGCTATCCGTTCCGATGACCTGGATGCAGCTATGAATGTGGCCGATCAGATTGCCGATGTAATAAGCGGACTTCCTGAATGTTCTGAGCCAAATATCAGCCTTGATAAGGGACTTCCACAGGTTGAAATTGTAATTGACCGTGAACGTGCCTATCAGTTTGGTGTAGATGTAAATACTGTTGCTAACGAAATCAAATATGCCATTGATGGTGTTACAGCTTCTACTTATCGTAATAATGGTAAAGATTACAGCATTGTAATCCGCTATCAGCCTGAAGATCGCAAGTCTTTGACAAACCTGGAAAATATTTATGTCCGCGGAAACGGTGGAATGGTCAGTGTTGCAAACTTTGCTAAAATCGAGAAAGGTCTTGGACCTGTTTCAATCAGCCGCGAAAACCGTACTCGTATTATTCGTGTTACTGCTTCGAACCGTTCTGAACTTAATGCAAACGTTGTTGAAGAAAAGATTAAGGAAGGTATTGCAAATACTTTCATTATTCCTGAAGGTGTAACAGTTAGTTACGAAGGTTCATGGAATGATACAATGAACAACATGAAGCTTTTTGCCGGAATCATTCTTATGGCCATCCTGATGGTATTCGGTGTTATGGCTGCAACTTATGAATCTTTCAAGGCTCCGTTTATCAACCTCCTTACAATTCCGTTCCTCATTATTGGTGTGCTTTTCCTGTTCAAGCTGACAGGAACTCCGCTCAGTATTATTTCAATGGTCGGCGTCGTTATGCTGGTCGGAATTGTTGTTAATAATGGTATCATTCTTGTTGACTATACAAACCTGCTTCGTGCCCGTGGACTTTCAATGAAAGACGCCTGTATCGAAGCCGGAGTTTCTCGTCTTCGACCAGTTCTTATGACAACCCTTACAACAATTCTTGGTATGCTTCCAATGTGTTTTGCTACAGAAGGAATGGCAGCCTTTGTTCGCCCAATCGGTATGGCCGTTGTAGGTGGTCTTACATCTTCAACATTGGTTACACTTCTGGTAATTCCTGTTGTTTACAGCGTAGTTATGGGGTCAAGAAAAGATAAGGCTGGAAATACACAGCCTGTACCGGTAGAAAAGACTGAAGAAACTTCAGAAAAAGGGGATTCAGAATGTTAAGAATTGAAATCATTGCTAACCAGTCTGTAGAAGACGATATTATTGAAAGAATTGAAACAGAACTGCCGGATCTGGAATATACAATCCTGCCTGGAGTTCACGGAAAGGGAAAATCATCCCACAAATTAGGAAACAACATCTGGCCGGAAGAGAATTTCCTTCTGTTTACATACACAGATGAGGGCACTGCGGCAAAAATTAAAGAAATTGTAACAGCCGTAAAGACCCGTTTCCCAAGGGAAGGAATTTCGATTTTCGGAACTCCAGCCATAGATTTGTAATGGCGTATTAAAAACAATGAAATAACCCACGTTTTGTAAAAAAGCGAAAATGAGACGTAACAGCAGAAACTAACGCGAGGGAACAACACGTGCCGTTAGAAAACATTAAGACTAAAGAAATGGCACCCTTGCTAGAAAATTCGAAAACGGGACGCAGCGAATCGTGACAAAGCGGCATCCCGCAGTGAGCTTGCGAACGAGGACTTATGCCGCTACTGGCACGAATTCGCGTTGCTGGGACCCGTTTTCGAAGATTTATATAAGTAAAAGTAAGTGCTATTTCTTTATATTTTAAACCTGAATTCCCTTGAATTCATTTTTGAAATTCTATAGAATTATCAAACTACTATATGTTTATTCTTTCCGGGGTGCTGACCGGAATAAAAATAGGAGAATAGGCGATGCCTACAATTAATCAGTTAATCCGTCAGGGTCGTAAATCTGCAGCTAACAGAACAAAAGCTCCCGCACTTGAAGCCTGTCCGCAGAAACGTGGCGTTTGTACACGTGTAATGACTCAGACACCTAAAAAACCGAACTCAGCTCTTCGTAAGATTGCTCGTGTTCGCCTTTCAAATGGTACAGAAGTAACAGCTTACATTCCTGGTATTGGACACAACCTCCAGGAACACTCAGTTGTATTGGTTCGTGGTGGACGTGTAAAGGACCTTCCTGGTGTACGCTACCATATCATCCGTGGTGCTAAAGATGCTCTTGGTGTAGAAGATCGCAAACGTGGTCGTTCTAAGTACGGTGCTAAGAGACCTAAGGCATAATAGAGGAGGATTAAGATGGGAAGACACAAGAAATCAATTAATCGTCCGCTGATGCCGGATGTAAAATACAACTCAAAAGTTGTTTCAAAGTTTGTTTGCCGTATGATGCTCGATGGTAAAAAAGAAACATGTACAAAGATCATCTACGAAGCTATGGACAAACTGAAGGCTAAAACAGAAAAAGATCCACTGGAAGTTCTGCTTAAAGCTCTGGAAAATGTAAAACCAATGGTTGAAGTTAAATCTCGCCGCGTTGGTGGTGCTACATACCAGGTTCCAGTAGAAATCCGTGATTCACGCCGCGAAGCTCTTGCTATGCGCTGGATCATCGATGCTGCACGTAACCGTTCAGGTCACGGAATGGCCGACACTCTCGCTTCTGAACTTTTGGATGCTTACAACAACACAGGTACAGCTTACAAGAAGAGAGAAGATACACACCGTATGGCTGAAGCTAACAAAGCTTTCGCTCACTTCAGATGGTAGTTTAAGCCTTTTGGCTGCATAAATTACTACGGTAAGAAACGCTCCGTTTTTTCGGGGCGTTTTTTTTTGCTCTTTTTTTGCGGGTGAAGGCGTTGAAGGCGGAGGGGGCTGTCCCCTTTGACGGATATTGCAGAGGGGACAGACCCCTTTGTTTTATGACGTTACAATGCAGAGGGGACAGACCCATTTGCAACGTGTGGAAACCATAGGATTAAAGTAGTAAAATGTTCTTTATGAGAAAAGTTTATTTTGTTTTATCATGGTTAATTTTGTTTTCATCGTTATTTTGTATTTCTTCATGCAAAAAAGAAGTCGAAAATAACCAGCAGGCTGTTGAAGCTCCAGCTCCATCTACAAAATCGGAAGATCCGGAATATATTGAAAATGCCGAATATGTGAATTCCATTGCCGGAATAGAAGGTTTGGAATTCGTTACTCTCGGAAAAGTTTCTGAAGGCGCATTTGGGCTAGATTATACTCCTCTTGTTCCTGAGCCTCAGAAAGAAGCAGGAAAAATTAATATGTCGGCAGGGACATCCAGCGGAAGCGGTGCTGGTCTTCCTGACGAATCTGTTATTCCAGGTTTAAGAAAACTGGAAGATTATAAAACTCTTTACTATAAAGAAAAGCTTGTCCTTTCAAATAAAGCAAATCCTGCGGAATCAGAAAAACTTGATCCGTCAAAAGCTCCTAAAGAACCTTTTACTGTTACAGATTGGGGCCCACAGGGAAAACTTCCTGCAGATGTAAGATGTCCTTCTTTTTATGTTCTCTTTTCAGAACCTGTAGTTCCTCTTAAGGCTTTGGACGCACCTGCTTCGGAAAATGAATTCATGAAGATTACACCTCCGTTGAAAGGTGTGTTCCGCTGGTATGGTTCAAGCCTTCTGAGTTTTGATGCAACAGAACCTGCAAATCCTCTTGAAACTTATACAATTACCCTGTCGGATAAAACAACTTCTCTTTACGGAAAGAAACTTACAGGCGATAAATCTTTTTCAACTGAAGCTGAATCTTTGAAAGTTGATGTATTCTATCCGGGAGAAAATTTTTCTCGCCAGAATCATATTTGGTTCGACAATGATGATGTTCCTTTCGAAGCTGCAAAGGAATGTAAGGTCAGATTTAACTATGCAGTAAAAGCAAATGATATTCAGAAGCTTTCTACTGTTTCGGTTTATGGAAAGAACAGATCCTTCTCTGTGGAACAGGTGACAGATGATTCTGTTCTGTACAAGATTGATTTCCCTTCAGAAAAAATTGATGACGGAAAAGTTGAAATTGAAATAAAGCAGCCGGGATCTGATAAATATCCTATGAGAGTGCTTTACTATACACTTCAGCCTTTCGCTGCAAAGAGCTGCAAGGAAGGAGATACTTACGGCAATAAATCAAATCCTGTATTCATCAGATTTTCTCATCAGGTGGATGAGAACTCTGTTCTTGGAAATCTGGTTCTGTCTCCTGAACTGCCAGTCACAAAGGACAATATCAGCGTTCAGGGAATGTCTATTGAACTTTACAATCTTCCTGTTGAATTCGGAAAGAGTTATAGAATTGAACTTAAAGACGGAATAAAGGATATTTACGGACGTAAACTTTATGCAGGAAATGCATTCTCCTTTACAATTCCAGAAGCTGCAAGCACTGTGAATTTCAATAATTCCGGAATAAAAATCCTTGAAGCAAAGTTCCCTCACAAAATGGTATTTGATTACCAGAATGTTCGCGATGGTTCAACCTATACTTTGGCAAGAACAAAGACTCCTTTGAGCTACAAGAAGACTGCAATCCTGGACGGAAGTGAAATTGTGAAGGCTCTGGATACAGAGACAAGAAACCAGAGACTTCTTGAAGTTGTAGAAATGGATCCTCTTCTTGAAAATGGAAAGGGATGGGTTTCTTTTGATTCAGAAGTAAGACTCTGGAACCGTTACAGAAATACAGAATATAAAGATTACAATCATACTACTGTTCAGGTAACTGACCTTGGTGTAACTGTCCGCTATGGAATTAACAAGGTAGTAGCTTTTGTTACAAGACTGAGCGACGGAACTCCAGTGAAGGATGCAGAGGTTTACTGGTACGAAGGATATAACAATACTTTTGATCCGGACCAGATAAAAGAATTTGCCTCAGCCCATGGAACTACAGGAGAGAATGGTCTTGCTGTTATTCCTACTGATACGAAAGTAACTTATTCAAATCCTTGTGTTCTTGTAACGACAGAAGATGATGCCGTTACTTTTTCTCCATCTGGACACAGCCCTTGGAGAAACGGAATTTATAACACCGGTTCATACAGAAATGCGGCAACTTCGGAAGCCGTTACTTTCATGTTTAGCGACAGAGGTCTTTATAAACCGAGCGAAACAGTTTCCTTCCGCGGAATTGAAAGAAATCTTAATTTGGGAAGATATTTCCCATGGACAGGTTCTTATATAATTGAACTTAAAGAAGACAAATGGTACAGACCTAAGGTGATTTCAACACTTACTGGAAGAACTTCAAGTTCCGGCGGATTCTCGGGTAAATTTGAGATTCCTTCAGACCTGGAACCTGGAAACTATAAAATTGCCTTCAGACGCCAGGATGTAAATGCTGAGCGCAGCATCACAATCAATGTTGCTTATTTCGAAAGACTTAAGTTCCAGTCATCGATTGCTATTCCAAAAGTTCCTGTAACAGCAGGAGATACTCTTCAGGGAACTCTGAGTGCCTCTTACCTGGCTGGGGGAGCTCTTTCGGGAGCTTCATATTCTTCTTCATGGATTCGTGAACCATGGTATTTCACATCAGATGATTCGGAACTGAAGAACTTCAGATTCGGTCCTATAGATTCAAACGGCGGAAGAAATTACATAAGTGATGATTCCGGAGTTCTTTCGGCCAATGGTGAAGCCAAGCTTTCTGTAACTGCAGAAGCGGGAGAACTTAAAGGCGTTCCTTACAGATACAGAGTTTCTGCAGAAGTTACTGATGTTTCGAATATGAGTATTTCTGCTCAGGCTTCCGCTGTTGTTCATCCTGCTTTGTATTATCTTGGACTTGCAAAAGGTGCCGGAACAAAAGGCTGGGCAAAAGCCGGACAGAAACAGGACTTCATCTTCAAGATGGCTGATCTGGAAGGAGTTGCTGTAAAACGTGCAGAAAATCCAGACAAGCTTGTAAAAAATCTTACGGGCGAAAACAATGTTCTTAAAGTAACTTTGAGCCGCGATGTATGGAACCTTGTAAAACAGAATGGTGTATACGGCGGTATTTATACCCGTTATGAAAAAACAACTGAAGTTGAAGAAACAAAGAAAGTTTATATTGCTGCCGAAGGAAAGGTTTCTGTAACTCCTTCAAAGGTCGGCTACTATACTCTTACTGTGGAAGGAAGCGATGCAAAGGGAAGACCTGTTCTTTCAGAAATCCGTTTCTTTGCTACCGGTAAAGGAAACTATCTTTGGAACCAGGAAGACGCAACTTCAATCAGACTGACTCCTGACAAAAATAAATATAATCCTGGAGAAATGGCTCATATCCTTATGGAAAGTACTCTTCCTAGCGGTGACTATCTTGTTACTGTTGAACGCGAAGGAATCTTTACAGAAGAGATAAAACATTTTGATGACGGAATTTCAGTTCTGGATATTCCTGTTGCCAGAGGTTATGTACCTGTAGTTTATGTATCCGTTTCTTCTTACTCAGTTCGTGCCGGTGAACCTGTTCATAAATACGGCGAAGTGGACCTTGATAAACCAAAAGGTTATTACGGAGTAACAGAACTTTTTGTTGATCCTTACGTTAAGGCCTTCAGCATTGACGTTAAGTCTGCAAAGACTGCATATCGTCCTGGAGAAGAAGCCTCTGTTACACTTACTGCTACTCGTGGTGGGGAACCGCTGGCAAATGCAGAGATTACTCTTATGGCAGTTGACCGTGGTGTTCTTGATCTGATTGATTACCATGTTCCGAACCCAATCGACTTCTTCTACAACCATAACAAATTCCCGCTTCGCGTATACGGAGGCGACAGCCGTCAGTATCTTATGGACCCTGTAACTTATGAAGTTAAGAATCTTCAGGGTGGTGACGAGGGCGATGATAAGCTTCAGGAAAGAAGTGATTTCAATCCTACAGCTGTATTTATTCCAGTTTTGATGACAGATGAAAATGGACAGGTAACTGCCAATTTCAAACTGCCAGACACTTTAACCACTTACCGTGTAACTGCCTTCGGTGTTTACGGTGATATGCTGGCACTGAGAGAAGATGAAATCGGTGTAAGAAATCCTGTAAATGTTCAGCAGGTTCTTCCTAGAAGACTCCGTGAAAGAGATACTTCAGAAGTAGGGGTTCTTCTTACAAACCTGGACGGAGTTCCTCACGAGATGACAGTAAGTCTTGAAATGAAGACTCCTGAAAAGAAAGACATTGTCGTTAAGAACGGAGTGGCGGGAGTTCCGGGAAAAGCCTTTGTGGATGGACCTGCTTCTCATAAAGTCACTGTTCAGCCTGGACAGAATATCACAGTTTACTTTGATGCTTCTGCAACAAAGGCAGGTATTGTAAACGCAGTATTTGAGATTACAAGTGATATTGTAAATGAAAGACTGGTATGTCCTTTGACGATTGAAAAGCCATATCTGTACGAAACCTTTACTTCTATGGGAACTCTTACAGAAGACGAAAAATCGGGAAATGAAGGAATCATAATTCCTGAGTCTGTAGATAATATGGGGTCTCTTACAGTAACTTTGGATGCAACAAGACTTGGAACTCTTGCTGAATCAGTAAACTATGTTTTCGGATATCCATACGGATGTCTTGAACAGCAGAGCGCAAAGGTTCTTCCTCTGATTATTTTTGAAGATTACATCGATGTCTTCGGACTCGAAAAAGATGCTTCGATCAAGAATGTGAGAGAACTGGTTAAATCTTATCTTAAAGATTGGAGCAGATCTCAGCTGGGTAACGGAGGCTTCCCTTACTGGCCGAGCGAAACAAGATATGATTCCTTCTTCGTTTCTTTAAGAATTGCAAACATCTGTGCTCTTGCAAAGGAAAGAGGTTATACCAATTCAGAAATCTCAATAAACGTTTCTCTTCTTTTGAATTATCTTGAAAAGTACATAAAGAAGAATGAACGTTATGTTTCTGATCTTGATAAGGCCTATTATAACTATATTCGTGCAATGTTCGAAATGCCTGTTTCAAAATCCGTTCTTGAAGGACAGCTGGCCGCAAGCAAAGATGTTTCAGTAACTGCACTTACCGGTCTGACTGCAATCAAGATTCCAAGCATGGAATCGGAACTGGCAGAAAAATGCCGCACAAATATCAGAAGCTTCATGAGGCCTGGAACCCGTGGTGTGGATATTTCGCAGAACGGTTCAGGTTACAGCTGGTGGTACAACACTGATTCTGACCGTAAGGCTCTGGCACTTCAGTTCCTTGTTCAGATGAATAAAGATGATGAAATAGTAACACGCCTTATCTGGTCTCTGCTTCAGGAACAGAAAGCTGGTTACTGGGCTAGTACTGCAACAACAGCAAGAGTTCTGGAATCAATGTATACGGTAATTAAGGTTTCAGATCTTGATAATTTGAATCAGAAAGCAACTGCAAGAATAAACGGAGCAGAACTTGCCGCCGGAACTTTTGCAGGTCCTGCAGCAAAACCTGTTACCCAGGTTATTCCGTTGAAAGATCCAAGACTTTCTGAACTGCCAAAAGATAAGCTTTGTTCAATTGATTTTGAAAAAGAAGGGAACGGAAGTCTTTATTACACAACAAGTCTGAAGTACGCAATTCCGTATGAAAATCAGGCAATGCGAGATGAAGGGCTTTCTTTGACCATGACTGTAACTGATGTCCTGACAGGTGAAGAAATAAAACCTGAAGGAAACTCAACTCTGATGGAACTTGAAAATGGACGGGTTTATCAGGTGAAGATTAATCTTTCTTCAACTCGTGACAGAACCTTTATTGCAGTCCGTGCTCCGGTTCCTTCAGGCGCTGAAATCCTTGATGCAACTTTCGTTACAAGTCCAGACGACAGTTATTCTGGAAGTGACTATAACGAGAATAACCGTTATGACTGGGGCCGCTGGATGAGTAACCAGAATATTATGGATAATGAAGTTCAGTATTTCTGGGATCAGTTCAGAAAAGGAAGTACAACAGCAACCTTTAAGTTCCGTGCCGTTCGTCGCGGGGTATTCCCGGTTCCTCCTGTAACAGGAGAATGTATGTACGAACCTGAAGTATTTGGTCGTACCAGCGGACTTCTTTATACAATAAAATAAACGGGTTTTCTGAAAGTGAAAATTCTTACCAGAAAGTCTGCCATCAGATTTGGTGCTGCAGCAGGAATAATTCTTGCTGCAGTTCTAGCCCTGATGGCAGTAATCCGTTTCTCGCCTTATACGGCTCTACAGTCCTTCAAGTCTCACAAGATCTCTACAAGAGTTTATGATGTGAACGGAAATCTTCTTCAGGTTCTAGCCCTGGAAGAGGGAGTTCGAAGAGAGTTCACTTCTCTGGAAGATATTCCGGAAGCCGTGGCTCAGTCTTTCATTCTTGCGGAGGACAAGCGGTTTTTCACTCACAGGGGCGTTGATCTTTCGGCGGTTTTCCGTGCAGCGAAATCCAATGCAGAGGAAGGCCGTACTGTAAGCGGTGCATCAACAATTACGATGCAGCTGGCAAGAATCATTTCTCCAAGAAAAAAACGTTCCCTCGGTGCAAAATGCGTGGAGGCCTGGAATGCTCTGCGCCTTGAAAGCCGACTTTCGAAAAATGAAATCTTAGAACTATATCTGAATAATGTTCCTTTCGGATTCAATACAGAAGGGGTAACAAGTGCAGCTCGTTATTTCTTTGGTAAAGAACTGATTTATCTTACACCTGAAGAAATTGAAATCCTTTCTAAGATTCCAAGACGTCCCAAGTCCTGGGAAAGCCTGGCGGGAAATTATGAGTATCCTTACGAGATGCCTCATTACATAAACTATCTGAAAAAGGATCCAAAGTCTGGTCTGTTTGAGAAGCCTGAAGTACAGCTTTCCTGTTCCTTTGAGATACAGAAGATTGCAGAAGATTTTCTTGCCTCCCGCACGGGTATGTATTCAGAGAACAGACTTACAAACGGGGCAGTTCTTGCTATTGATGTAAAAACCGGAGAAGTTATTGTATGGGCAGGAAGTGCTTCCTTTGCCGATGAAGACCATTCCGGTCAGATTGACGGAGTCCTTGTTCCGAATCAGCCGGGCTCAAGTATGAAGCCTTTCCTGTATGCTCTTGCTTTGGAACGGGGTTTTGAAATGACTTCAGTTCTGCCGGATGTTCCAATGGAGTTCGGTTTTGATGCCCTTTATGTTCCACAGAATTTTAACAATCGATATAACGGTCCTGTAAGATTTCGCGTGGCCCTTGCTTCAAGTCTTAATATTCCTGCAGTTTATCTTCTTAATAAAGTTGGACTTGAAGACTACAAGGAACGGCTTTATTCCCTCGGGTTTGAATCACTGAAAAATCAGGACCCGGGATTAAGTCTTGCTCTTGGAAGCGGGGAAGTAACGCTTAAGGAACTTGTAAGAGCTTTTGCTGTTTTTCCAAGAGATGGCCTTGATTTTGAAGGGCGCAGAATTTATAAAGCGGATACTGCACGACTTGTCTGCAGTATGCTTTCAGATAAAGATGCCCGTGCATTAGGCTTTGGCTATTCAAAAGTTTTTCAGACTGACTTTGATTCAATGTTCAAAACAGGAACCGCAAACCAGTTCCAGAATATTACCGCCCTGGGAGCAAGTTCTCGCTATGCAGTGGGAGTCTGGATGGGAAACTTTTCCGGCGAGACTGTTGTAGGAAAAACAGGAAGTTCCATTCCTGCCCAGATAGTCCACGATATTCTTGTGATGCTGGAAAATGACGGAAGACCTTCTGAAAGTTTCAGAAAGCCTGAAGTCTTTGAAAAAGTTAAAATCTGTTCACTTTCCGGAATGGCGGCAGGGGATTCCTGTGGAACAACGGTTTCGGAATATGCAGAAAAATCCTTCGTTAATCAGATGGAAAAATGTACCTGGCACCGTTCAGGAGAAGTTTTCTATCCGGAAGAATATACAGCCTGGTTTGCTTTGAAGAAAAGACAGGGAAATGTGGATTACGGTAGCGGAAGCCTTAGAATAACTTCTCCACGGGAAGGAAGCATTTTCTTCTATGATGATTCTTTTTCGATGGGAAACAGCCAGAATCTTTCGGTTGAAGTTTTTGGCGGTAGTGAAGAAACTGCTGAACTTTATGTTGACGGAAAGAGTAAAGGGATTTCAGAAAGGCCTTTTGTTTTCAGACTGCCTCTTTCCCGCGGAGAACACCTGATTGAAGTGTTCTGCGGCGAAGAATCGGACAGTGTTTCATTTACTGTAAATTAGTTTACAAGATAGCATTCGTAGCCTGCTGAGCGGAGAGCATCTGCAGTTGTTGAATCTTTAGGATTTACAAAAACAGTGTAGTATACGTTTCCGCTAGGTTTTGTCTGTTTTTCATAATAAGCATCAAATCCTTTTTCTTTTACTTCATCTACAAGATGTTTTGCATTGTCTGCAGAACTGAAAAGTCCCAGCTGAAGTTTTCCTGAAACTTCTTCAGATTTTTCGGAGCTGTCCTGGACTGTAAGCTTCTTTGCTGTGTCTGCAGTCTTTGGAGCATCCTTTACGGTTCCTGTTTCTGGAGTTGCTTCTCCGCTTTTTGGAATGAAATACCAGAAAGGAGAAGGCAGCAGCTGTGAATCACCTTTTACAATTGAAGCTTCGATGGAATCCGGGAAACGGCTTTTGATTTCTGTTGAATATGAAGTTTCTCCGGTAATGTACCAGAGAGTCAGAAGAACAGCAGGCTGAACAGATTTCATGGATGTCACACCTGAATAGGCCTTGAGCATGGCTACCGGTTCTTCAAGATCTTCTTTTGTTTCTGCGCGGCAAAGATTGCTCCATACAGAATAAAGTTTTATGTAACTCTGAATTTTCGGATTCTTTGAGTTGCGGACTGCGGAATTCAGGTAACTGTCTGCACGGCCGTAGTTTCCGCCGTTTAAGGCGCAGCGCACTGCATCCAGAACCAGCTGTTCATTGGAACGTTCCGGCATTTTTTCGGCATCACCTGCGGCAATTCCTGCTGCAGTTACGTAGGATTTTTCTGCCAGGTCATAAAGTCCCAGCATTTCCTGAAGGTTTCCAAGGAATGCGTAACAGGCGCGTTTTTCTTCCGGTACTGTCAGTTTTGAGGCTTCTGTCATAAGATAATCAGCACTTTCATCGGCGCTGGTTTTCTTTGTTGATTCATTTACCAGTTCCCATGCTTTCTTTTCTGCAAACAGGGAGAAAGAGGCAAGAATCATAATAAGTCCGGCTAATACTTTTTTCATAACGATTTAATATCCTTTTTCCTGGAGATAGGTCTGTTGATTTTAATTAGAAGGAGGCAGATCAGGGTAAAAACTATACCTGCCGCAAAGGCGGAAAGAACAAGAGTTGAAACCGGAAGGTTTTCGAATGTCTTGAAAATCCATAATGTACATTCATGTCCGATGTTTTTTCCGATGAAAAATGCAACGAACACTATAAGAAAGATAATAACTATCAGTCCAAAAACCATAAATCACAAACCTCGAGTTTCTTACTTATATTTACGGAGGAAACTGACGTGAACTTTATCTCAAAAATCTCTACTTTTTTGTTGACATAACGTGGAGAAAATGATATTTTATACGTAAGCTTGTAAATAAGCTGATAAACTCTCTCCGATGTCCAGCTCGACTGGACGGCAAGACCCCTGATTGATGTTATCTTTCGGGGGTCTTGTTTATTTAACCTGTTATATTAAGTTTCTGGACAATCTGATACACTTTTAACTATGGTAAAGCTTGTTCTGGCCGGAGCCTGCAGCATTTATGACCTTTCTGGTATGAAAAAAGCCTTTGAAAAATCAGGCTTTCAGGTCTCTTTTGTTGATGCACCTTTTATGGCAGGCATAAAGATACATGAATATCCCGAAAAAGAAGAAATCCTCTATACAGCGGAAGTCTCAGATGACTGTGTTGCGGTTCCTTTGTCGGAATACTGGATCTCTTTCTGTAAAAAGAAGGGATGTTGCAGGATTTCAGACAGGGCTTTGGAATCATCAAGGTCAAAACGCTATTTCTATGATTTTCTAAAGAAAAACGGCTTTGATTATCCGGCAGAGTATAAAAGGGTTGAAGACGCGGAAAAAACTCTTGATGAAGGAAAACGGGTGATTGTAAAACCGGAAGGACTTCATTCTGGGTACGGCATTGAAATCCTTGATAAATCCGGAAAAGAAAAACTCAGGGAATATGTTTCCCAGGCGGAAAACATAAAGAACAGAACTCTCCGCCTTATGGAAATCGAAAATAAAGGGGCCATGCTTACAGAGGCCGTTGAAGGAACGGAATACAGTGCAGACTGCTTCTTTATTGAAGGCCGCATTTCTGTAGTCAGAATCTGCAGGAAGAAGATAATGGTGATCAACGACAAACCATGTGCGGCCGCTTATGTTCTTCTTTCGCCGGAAAATGAAGAATATAAAAGATTTGAAAAATATCTGATGGCTTGGACTTCTGCGATTTTTGATGCATCTGACATTTCTTTTGCGCAGTATGATTTTATTGTGTCAGAAGACGGTCGTGTAGTTCCCGTAGATTTTGCTTCCCGCGTAGGCGGTGGAATCAGTGACCTGCTTATGGAAACCGGAAAGAATCCTTATGCCCTGGCGGTGGAAGGGGAGAAGTTTCAGGTGGAAGAGGGCTGGACACAGTTTCATTATCTTCCCGTTGTTTCAGGATACATTACAAATGATGATTATCCTCTTCTTGAAGGAAGAAGTCATGTGTTCAAAAAGAAAGGCGGCTATGTCATTTCGAATCCTTCCAGTGTGGGAAGCCGGGTGGCAGTAACAGTCTGCCGTTATGAAAAGGAAATTGATGAAAATCTTCTTGAAAAGCTTCTTCTGGACAGAAGGTATATCGAGTCTTAACAAAGGGGATTTTTGAATTTATAATTAATTATTTACAACTGAAGAGAACTTATGATTTTACCGAACCCAAAGCGCACAAAATATATCCTGGATTTACTCGTAAATGAAAACTACGACTATGTATGGGTCGCAAGTTTATCCACATTTACTTATGAACTCCATACAAATGAAAGTGTTACTCCTCTTGCAATGCCTGAAACCGGGAACGCTCTGGATCTTCTGGATCTGATAAAGGACAATTTCGTTGATGATGAATATAAAAGGGATTTTTCAAAGGCTTTCAGGGTCCGAAAACTGCTTCACATTTTGAAGACAAAAAAAGGATTTGAACTGGATTTCCCTTTTAATGTGGGACTTACATATATTAAATGTTTTTATTACGACGAAAAGAATTCGGAAGTTATTCTGTGTGCAAAACAGTATGACGAAGATCAGTCTGATGCAGAGGAGGCTTCATCTGAAGCTCTTCTGGTAATGGAACTGGATCCAAGAAAACATTTTTCGATTAAGTCTGTAAATGAAAACGTTTCGAAAGTTTTTGGGGCATCTCTTCTGAAACTTTCCGATGGTTTTAAACATGACGCTTTTACAGGATATCATCCGGAAGACAGAATTATTGCAGAACAGCTTTTTTTGCAGAACGCAAGAGACGGTAAAGAGTTCTCAGGGGAATTCCGTGTTTGTGTCCGCCAGAATGTTTATCAGCTGCTTCATCTGGATGTTACGGTTAAGAAGTTCAAGCGTTCTTATTTTTATTATGTAACAATAACAAAAGCTCTTACCGACTCAGGAATTGAAAAAACACAGGTTGTAGATATTGATGATAATCCGCGCCGAAAGGTTCATTCTTTTGATATCGACGTTCCAACTCAGACTGCTCACCTTGGCCGCGAAATGTGCAGGTACTATAACACAGAAGCTGTAGTAGTAAAGTTCCCTGAAAGTTTTCTGAAGGATGGTCTTATTCATCCGGACGATGGTGAAAAGATCGAAAATGTTATCCGTGCCATTAGAGGCGGTTCACCTTTCGAAGAAATAGATATCCGCGTAAAAAATTTAAGCGATGACAATTATGTATGGCGCAGTATCAGTCTGAATACAATTTTCGATGAAGACGGAAATCCTGCCCGTGCTCTTGGTTACTCGGAAGACATCAGTTTTTATAAAGATCAGGAAGAACGTTTCCATGAAGTTCTTGAAATCTGCGGATTTACAACCTGGGACCTTAATCTGGAAACAAGAAAAATTGAGAACAGTACCCGTTTGAAGAAACTCTTCGGTCTTATGGATGAAAACCTGATCAATGCTCCTGAAAGTGTTATTGCTTCCGGTGCGATCCATAGAGATGATATTGATGAAATCAGAAACATTCATAGAAAACTTCGTGAGGGAAGTCTTTCTGCAGAATGTGAATTCCGCGGCCGTAACTTGAACGGCGGAAATTTCAACTGGTATAAACTTCGTTATACAGTTGTAAATGACAAATACGGTAACCCACAGTATGCTGTTGGTTCCGCCACAGATATCAATGAACAGAAAGTTGCCGAACTTAGTTATGAATATGAAGCCAAGACTTTGTATGAAATGCAGGGTGATACACTGGTAGAAAAGTGTTGTATCAATGCGACCCGTAACGAAATCAAATCTTTCTACACAAAAGAAACTGGTGCAATAAGCATAGCAAGACAGTCCTATACTGATGTCCTGAAAATAATGATGACCTATGCAGTCAACGAAGATACTTCGAGGCTTTTGTGGAACAGACTTAATCCTGATAATCTGCTTAAGTCTTTTTCTCAGGGGAATAAAACTTTCTCTTTTGTTCACAGACGTCAGGAAAAAAGTTCAAATCTTCAGTGGGTTTCATCAAAAGTTAATATGTATCAGGACCCGAAGACTGGTGATATTATCTGCTTTATTTATACCTATGACATTAACCGCAAGAAGTTAAGTCAGGAAGCGCTGGAACTTATAGGAACTTCGGACTTTGACTTTGTAGGAATTATTGATGTTATTGCTGGCAGTGCAATCATTCTTCATGATAATGACATTATGTCCCGTGTTCCGAACTGGGACTGTGGTGATTATGATGCTTACTTCGAACAGTATGCTGACCGTATGCATCCTTTCCTTGATTCGGAAGATGATTATGTGGCCCTTCATGACAAAATAAAAATTTCTTCTCTTGTAAAAGAACTTACAGTCGCTCCAAGTTATGAGATTCTTGTAAAACATCATAAAAGTCCTAACGGAGAAACAGTTGTTTTCCGTACAACTTTCCGTTATCTGGATACGGAACAGTCTTCAATCATTTTATGTATGTCGGACATTACTTCGGCCCTGGCAGAAGAACGCGAAAGAGAAAAGGTTTTGAAGAATGCACTGGAACAGGCAAATATTGCTTCCAAGGCAAAGACAGACTTCCTTGCCCGTATGAGCCACGACATCCGAACTCCTCTGAACGGAATTATGGGTATGACACAACTTGCCATGGAAGAAACTGACGTGGACCTTATTCATGAGTACCTGGAAAAAATCGATACTTCCAGTCACTTCCTTCTGGGACTTTTGAATGACATTCTGGACATGAGCAGAATCGAAAAAGGTGTAATCAATCTGGAAGATGATATTTACAGCCTTAGCGAGTTCAGAGCAAGCCTTGAATCAATCATTGTTCCGCTCTGTAAAAATAAGGATATTACTCTTAATGTTCAGATTGAAGGGGATTATTCCTTTATCACTGACAAACAGAAATTCAATCAGATATTCTTCAACCTGCTTTCAAACTCTGTAAAGTTTACAGAAATTGGCGGCACTATTGATGTAATTGCTGAAAACATTCAGGTCAACGACGGCAGGTTTAATGCTGATTTCATTGTCCGTGATTATGGATGCGGTATGTCGGAAGAATTCCAGACAAGGATGTTCGAAGCCTTCAGTCAGGAAAGAAACTCTATGGTCAGTATGTCTGCCGGAACAGGACTCGGACTTGCAATTGTAAAATCTCTTGTTGAAAAAATGGGAGGAACAATTGATGTTTGGAGTTCTACAAAGGCAGAAGATCACGGTACAAAGATGACCGTTCATTTTTCTCTGCCAGTTGGAGAGTAGGATCTTATTTCAGAATAGCGTAGATTATGCTGTCTGCAACCCGTGTGAAAATATTTGCGCGGGTTACATTTCTGTCTGCAACTAAAGGAACAGAATCCAGAACAATTCCTTCCAGCACAAAACTTACTTTTCCGTATTCAGTTCCTCTTACAATTTCCCCTTCAAGGAAGTCTGGAAATTCTGTAACGACTTCAACATTCTGAACTGATTCTTCAACAGAGTTTCCTGAAATAAAAGGAACTGTTACTGTTCCTGGATTGAATGCAGGTATCAGATTTACACCGATTTCTTTTCCTCCTTTTGAGCGGAGGAAATAAGGTTTTACTCGGGTCATGTCCTTAAAATCTGCAAAGGAATAAAATGCCCAGTCCATAAGGGTTGTCCCATCCTTCTTGCGCCATTCGTTTCCTTCTCTTGGATTGTTTCCCGGACCTTTCATTGTTACAGAAAGAAAACGGGTCCCATGACGGCGGGCAGTAAGGGCCAGGTTGTAACCGCTTTCATCGATGTATCCGGTTTTGAGTCCGTCGCAGCCGTCCATTACGCCAAGAAGAGGATTTGTGTTTCTCTGGGTAATGGTCATGGTGATTGTTTCAGGAAGACCTTCTGAAAAATCCTGAGCTTTAACAGAATATCCATTTGTAAGATTTTTCTGTTTTGGATATGAGAAACTCTGAAGACCGTGGAAGTTTTCGAGACTGTCCGGATGCTGGTTTATGTAGACTGTTGAGAAAGCGGCCATTTCTCTTGCAGTGGTTCTGTTCAGTTCTGAATAGCCGGAGCTTTCCACAAAATGGGTGTTTGGGAGATTGTAGGTAAGGGCCACATTGTTCATGGCTTTGACGAAATCCGGCATGTTTCCGAATAGGGTATATGCCAGCGCGTAGGCAGCATCATTGCCGGATGCGACCGAAAGGCCTGCAAGAAGTTCGGAAATTGTGAGTTTCTGATTTCTCCCCAGGAACATGAGAGATGAATGGGGCGGCATGTTGCAGGCCCAGCTTTCTTTTGGAGGAACGATTTCCGTGTCATAAGTGATTTCGCCTCTGCTTATGGCATCATCAACCACATACATGGAAAAAAGTTTTGTCATTGATGCTGGCGGAATTATTCTGTCAGCATTTTTTTCATAAAGAATGTTTCCGTTTGAAGTATCTACAAGAATCGCACTTTCACATCCCAGTTCCAGTTCTACAGGATTTACAGGATAAGGAAGAGGCTTGAGGATTTTGTTCCGGTCCTGGTAACGGGTTTCAAGAAAAGAATTGAGTTCAGTTTCCTGAACTTCAGAAAGAACCGCTGCGGAATCACATTTTGAAATCTCAACAGCTCTGATTGCAAGAAGTGTTCCGAAACTCAGAACAATAAGTGCAGACACAGAAATCAGTACGACTTTCAGATTACGTTTCATAAAGCAAATATTTCAGGTAGAGAAAAGGATTTATGTATTAACTTAAAATTGCATCTGCAAGAACGAGAGCGGTCATGGCTTCTACAACCGGTACGATGCGTGGTGCAAGACATACGTCGTGGCGGCCTTTGATTTCAAGGTCAACGTTTTTGTAGCCTTTGTCGGTTTTCATGACAGTTTCCTGTTTCTGGTAAATGCTTGGAACCGGTTTTACGGCAAGGCGGAAAATGATGTCGTTGCCGTTTGAAATGCCGCCAAGAATACCGCCTGCATTGTTTGATGTGAATTCAACGCCGTAACCATTGTCGCTGGAGCGCATAGGGTCATTGTTCATGCTTCCTGTCATGTCTGCTGCGTCGAAGCCGCTTCCGAATTCAATGCCTTTTATGGCACCAATTGAAAGCATGGCGTGAGCCAGCATGGCATCCAGTTTGTCGAATACAGGTTCACCTAATCCTGCAGGGACTCCAGAAACAACACATTCAATGACTGCTCCTGCGCTGTCTCCCTGACTTCTGATTTCTTCGATGCGTTCCTGCATGGCTTTTGCGGCCTCATTGTCAGGAGCGCGGAGAGGGTTCTGTTCGATTTCGTCAAAGTTGCGTTTCCGTGCACTGATGCCTGCAGCTTTGATTGTGTATGCAGTGATTTTGATTCCAGCATTTTCTGTAATGACCTGTGCGATGGCACCGGCTGCAACACGGGCGGCAGTTTCGCGACCGGAAGAACGTCCGCCTCCGCGGAAATCGCGGAAGTCGAATTTCTGGTCGAAAGTATAGTCGGCGTGACCTGGTCTGTAAGTGTATTCCAGGTTACCGTAATCTTTTGAATGTTGAGAAGTGTTGCGGATCATCATGGCAATTGGAGTGCCTAAAGAAAGTCCGTCCTTCACTCCGGAAAGAATTTCAACCTGGTCTGCTTCTTTGCGTTCTGTAACACATGCATTCCCTTTTTCGCCCTGGTTATGATTTCCCGGGCGACGACGGTCCAGTGCTGCCTGAATTTTTTCAATGTCGATGTTCAGTTTTGATGGGCATCCGTCAACAATGCATCCAAGGGCATTTCCGTGACTTTCGCCGAAAGTTGTTACTGTGAAATTATTTCCGAAAGTGTTTTTGCTCATAGAATCATTTTAATTTTTTTTAGAGAAAAATAAAAGTGTGTTCAAAAAGTAAAAAAATCAGTTGTCTGAGAAAACGGTCTGATTTTTTCCGTTCCGTTTCCCCCAATAAAGTCTGTTGTCTGCTTTGTCGATGAGTTCATGTACAGGCACATCTTTTTCCGAGAAAGCAATACCGGCTGTAACTTCAATGTGAAATTGAATGTTTTTGTCCGGGTAAGAAAATGTCAGTTCCGAAATGGAATTACGGAGTATATTGATTTTAGAGATGAAGTTTTCTCTGTAGTCGCCGTATTGATCCAGTACAAGGAATTCCTCACCGCCCCAGCGGCAAAATACGGTTTTGTCTGTTTCCAATGATTGCAGAATGCGGCCAATCTGGGCAAGAACATCATCCCCGATTGAGTGACCGTATGTATCGTTTATGCTTTTAAAATCATCTATGTCAAATATGCAGATAGCGAAATTTTGTGAGCGGACTTTGTACGCATTGTATACATCGTCAAAACGAACCTTTATGGCATGGCGGTTTAGAATCTGGGTAAGGTCATCCAGGTCTGCATATCTTCTGAGTTTCCTGTTGTTACTTCTGTAGTCAGCATTGAACATTCCTGCAAGAACAATTGCTATTCCGAAGATAACAATTGCATTTCCCTGTGCAATGATTTCCAGGTGCCAGGGGGCGAACTCTTTCAGTGGAGCTGCGAAGTGCTGGCGAAGAAATAAAAGGATATAAATAAAAATTGAAATGATATGAGTCAGTTTGTAATGTATGCGGGCTTTTTCTTTATCTTTTTCATAAACATAAAGAAAAGATGACGGGAAAATGATGAAACAGTAGTTTTGAAAACCGGCATTCCAGCCCAAATAAAAAGAAGCAATTGTTGCCTGTATTAAAAGATGGACGACAAAGGCAAAAACCATTGAAAAAATAATGTCCTCATCCTTCTTTTTTACCCAGATAATATAGATTGTGGCGAAAAATAAAATGGCAATTATACACTGACATAAAAGCGGCAAGTCAAAAGGTAAAAATAAGGCAAGACAAAGAAGCATTAAGTTTGCAGCCAAACCGATGATGATGAGGTTAATAAAAAAGAGAGATTTTGAAGATCTTTGATGCATAAGTATATTTTACGTCTGTTTTTTTTATATCACAAGTTTTCTATAAAAAAGATTTTCTTTATAATGCTGCTATGCTTTTATCTTTAGAAATGATATTTCTTGTAGGGCTTTCCATGGCCGCAATCTGCGCCAGGATAAGGTTTCCCCGCATTATAGGAATGCTTGCAACAGGAATAGTTCTTGGTCCTTTTGTTCTTGATTTTCTTGATCCTGCAATTCTTGGTATTTCAGCAGAACTCAGAAAAATGGCACTGGTGATTATTCTTATAAAGGCAGGCCTTTCTCTAAACGTCTCGGATCTTAAAAAAGTGGGACGGCCTGCTCTGCTCATGTCTTTTCTTCCTGCAAGTTTTGAAATCTTTGGTTTTTCTCTTTTTGGCCCACGCATTCTTGGAGTTTCGTTAACTGAAGCTCTTATAATGGGTGCCGTTCTTGCTGCAGTAACTGCTATTGTTATTACTGCACCATTGGGCGCTTTTGGCATGGATCTGACTTACCGTCATTTACTTCTGCAGGAAGTGGAAGAAAACTGATTTATTCTTTATCATAAAACCATGCAGGAAAATTCGGAGTTTCTTACATCCCAGATAATCACCTATATCGGCAACAAGCGTATTCTCATAAGTAATATCGAAAACGAGATTTTTAAGATCGAAAAGGAATTGAAAAAAGATCGTCTTATTTGTGCCGATTTATTTTCAGGCTCCGGTATTGTTTCCCGCATGCTTAAGAGCCATTCCTCTGTGCTTTTTGCCAACGATCTGGAGAATTATTCCCGTGTACTTAATGACTGTTATCTGACAAATAAATCAGATTTTGATGAAAAGCTTTATGACAGTCTTCACAAAAAGATTCTTGAAGAGACAGAAAAATCTCCGGTTCATGGAATTATTACCGAAAACTATGCACCGGCTCAAACAGATAATATTCAGAAAGGGGAAAGGGCTTTCTATACTCATGAAAATGCCCTGAAAATAGATTCTTTCCGCAAGTATATAGAAGAATATGTTCCTGCCGAAATGCAGAAGTTTTTTCTTGCACCTCTCCTTACAGAGGCCTCCATTCATGTAAATACAAGCGGAGTTTTCAAAGGCTTTTATAAAAATCCGGCAACAAAAACAGGATGTTTCGGCGGAGCGGCAAAAAATGCACTTTCAAGAATCTGCGGCGAAATAGAATTAAAGAAACCTGTTCTGAGTAATTTTGATTCGAAAGTTACTTTGTTTCAAAAAGATGCGGTCGAACTGGCCGCCGAATTGAAAGGTCTTGATGTTGCATATCTTGATCCTCCTTATAATCAGCATCCTTACGGTTCAAATTATTTCATGCTGAATCTTATTCTGGACAATAAAATACCTGAAGATATCAAGGTTTCAAAAGTCAGCGGAATTCCTTCAAACTGGAACCGCAGTGCCTTCAATAAAAAACAGGCAGCTCTGGAATCCATGGAAAAAATCATCAGTTCCCTGGATTCGAAATACACTGTCATCTCCTATAACTCGGAAGGGTTCATTTCTTTTGATGATATGGAAGCGATGCTCGGAAAATATGGAGAGGTCCGTACAGTGGGCATTCCGTACAATACTTTCCGTGGAAGTCGCAATCTTTCTGGCCGCGATATTCATGTGACAGAGTATCTTTTCATTCTGAAGAAAAAATAACCGCATTCTGATAGACTGTAATTATGATTATTCTTGAAACAATTATCCCGGTTTTCGTATTGATTTTTCTGGGATTCATTTTGAAACGTTCAGGTCTTTTGAAGGACGAAGGCATCGCTGTAATCAAAAAACTTTGCTGCAATGTATTTCTTCCTGTAATGGCTTTTGACTGTCTTATTCACGGAAGCTATTCTAGAGATTCTCTGCTTCTTATTGGACTTGAGCTTTTCATGCTTTTTGCCGCTTTCGGAATTGGATTTCTTTTCAAGCCCTTATTTGATGAAAAGGTTCGCGGTTATGTTCCTTATGCCATGACTACTTATGAAGGCGGACTTTTCGGCTGGGCCCTTATTACCATTGCTGTAGGTAAAGAAAATCTTTTCTATATTGTCAGCATGGATATTTTCTCGGGAGTCTTTGTGTTTACCATCATGGCAACTGGACTGAAGATGCTTTCCGGCCAGCAGATGACAAAAAAAGAAATCATCAAATCGATCTGTCTGAATCCTGTAAACATTTCTGTTGTGCTGGGATTTTTGGGAGCAGCTTTCGGATTGGGCGATTTAATAGACAAATCTAACTTCAGCAGTGTTTATACAAAGCTCACAGATTTCTTTATTCAGCCAATGTCACCGATGATTTTGCTTTGCATCGGTTCAGGACTTGTCTTTGACTGGGCAGTTCTTAAGAAAGGATTAAAACTTGCAGGTCTCCGTTACGGACTTCAGGTTGTGCTTTGTGTTATTGTCCTTTTTGTTATTTACAAAACAATCGGTTTGAACCCGGTTCTTAAAAAATCTCTTCTGATTTATTTCTTTGTTCCTACATCCTTCCTGCTTTCCATGTATGCAGAAGAAAAGGAATCAGTTGAGTTTACGTCGTCAGTATTGTCACTTGAAATCCTTATTTCACTGATTATTTATACTATTATTACTATTTTTGTTGCATAGGGGTCTGTCCCCTCTGCACAGGGGTCTGTCCCCTATGGAGTTAAAATGAAAAACAAACAGAGAAACGAACTTGCAGTATGCGGAATGTCTGCAGTAAAAAAACTTGAAAAGAAGCACAGCGATAGAATTCAGCGTCTTTACTTTACAGAAAAGAATGCACCTCTTTTCGGAGGGCTTTGCAAGACTCTTGCAAAGAACAAAAGACCTTACAATATGGTGAAGGATGAGAAAGAACTGGAAAAACTGGCAGGTACAGTCCATCATCAGGGGGTTGTAGCCATGATCGATTTCCCTGAACTTACGCAGATTGATTCAGATATTATCCAGAATTGGGTTGAAAACAAGGAAGATGCTGTTTTTTTGGATCATATCGGAAATGCCAACAACTTTGGCGCCATCGTTCGTTCTGCGGTTTTCTTCGGAATCAAGAACATTATTATCCCTATGGATGAGGGACAGACCTTCATTACTACCAGTTCTTACCGAGTTGCGGAAGGGGGAATGGAATATGTGAATATTTACACTGTCGCCAATCCTGAAAAACTGCTGGCAGCTCTTAACGGAAAGATGTGCAAGATCGGGACATCACTTAAGGCTAAGAAAGATGTGAGTCAGATCAGAAAATCCGCAGGGGACAGACCCCTCCTTGTTATTTTGGGAAATGAAGAACATGGAATCAGCCGTGAAGTGGAAAAACTCTGTGACGAACTGGTGATTATTCCTTTTAGCGGTATGTCAGAAGGTTTCAAAGAACCTCTTGTAGAATCTCTCAACGTGGCTCAGGCCGCTTCGGTGATTTTCTATGAGATTATGAAATAGTTTGCAAAAAAATCGACATTGCTGTAAAATGGAGATATTAGACATTTTTAACAAAAGGAGATAAAAATGGGAAAGAAAAGCATGGGAACAATGAAACTTGTTGAACTTATCGGTTTCATTCTTGCAGTAGTGGGATTCTTCTGTCCAATGACAAAAGGAAAAATGTTCGGAACAAACGGCGGAAGCGGTCTGAACATGATCAAAAACCTGTTCAATAACAATGGAAATACATTCCAGGAAGTAATGGCTCTGCTTATTCTTGTATTTGCAGTTGCTGGGCTTGTTATCATTCTTGTAAAAGATGTAAAACTTTACAGCCTTGTATGTGCTATTGGTGGTGTAGTTTGTGGTGTTCTTTTCTACCTCAAATCAATCGGTGTATTTGATTCAGGAATCGCAAAGGGAGCTATCAAAGCTGTAAACAAAGTTGGTGGCGCTATTGCAAAACCAGGAATCGGTATTTACCTTCTGTGCATTGGCTTCATCGTAGCCCTCGTTGGTGCACTTCTTAGAAAAGACTAATTAAGTCATGACTAGTATAAAAGCCGTCCGGAATCGGGCGGCTTTTTTGTTTAACATTGAAGGCGGTGGAAGGGGGCAGATTGAAAAAGGGGACAGACCCCTTGGAAATACATTTCAATGGGGACAGCCCCCTTGCGCTTTGATAACCGAGGGAAAAAATAGGGGTCTGTCCCCTCTGTCATCCCTCATTTTTATGGTAAAATAGAGGTATGCTTCGAAATTCCGGACATGCTGATCTTCCTCTTCATACAGGTGTGGTGCCAAAATGGCTGGCAGACCGCATGATGGTTACTGGAACACTCATAATCGAATCTATTATCCGGAATTATGGAGTAGATGAGGCTTTGACCAGGCTCAGCGATCCGTTATGGTTTCAGAGTTTTGGTGCGGTCATGGGAATGGACTGGCACAGTTCCGGCATTACCACCAGCGTCATGTATGCGTTGAAACGGGGATTAAATCCAAGGGCTGAAGAGCTGGGACTTTACGTTTGCGGCGGAAGAGGCCGCTATTCCCGCCAGACTCCGGATGAACTTCTAGAATATGGGGAACGGACTGGGATTAATGGGGATGAGTTTGTCCGCGACTCAAACCTGGTGGCTAAAATAGACAATAATGCGGTGCAGGACGGATTTCAGCTTTATCAGCATAATTTTATCCTTTCAAATACGGGAAACTGGGCTGTCGTTCAGCAGGGAATGAACGGGACTACACGAACGGCCCGTCGTTATCACTGGTGTTCTTCAGATTTACGTTCATTCATAGAAGAACCTCATAAAGGCGTTGTAGGAAACAATCAGGGACTTATTCTGAATCTTACAGACAAGGGCGCTGATAAAACCCGCGGAAGCATTCTTGAACTGAGTTGCGAAGATCCGGAACGGATCCTTAAAGAAATTGGCGTCATGGCAAAGCCAGAAAATGAGATTATTCTTTTAAGTGGCGGGAAATCTGTCCCTATTAAGAAAAAATCGGCACTGGCACCGATTCCGGGACAGGGAGAACTTTTCCCTGAGCTGGCTTCTATGCCTCCAACTGAAGTTGAAAAAATCCCTGGACCGGGAGATAAAATGGTCGTTGTTCAGAACAAGGGGCGCAACATTGTCATGCCTGCCCATCATGAGGTTCTTGCACAGGATGTGGATTTGAAGCGGCTTGGCGGAGTTCTTGCCACCGCCTATGAAACTCAGCCTAAGGATTTTGAAAGTCTTATGCTTACTCCGGGGCTCGGTCCGCGTACTCTTCAAAGTCTGACTCTTGTAAGTGAAGTTATTTATGGAACTCCAAGCCGTTTTACGGATCCAGCCAGGTTCAGTTTTGCCCATGGTGGCAAGGACGGACATCCTTTCCCTGTGCCTCTTAAAGTTTATGATGAGTCGATTCGGGTTCTTCAGGACAGTATCGAGAAATCAAAACTCGGATATAACGAAAAATCAGACTGTTTGCGTCGACTTCACAACACTGCGATGTATGTTGAACAGAACTGTCAGCCGGAAGTTGATTTCGAAAAGGCCATTCTTTACGAAAAAGGCATGTCTGACACCTGGGACGGCAGAACCTGTTAGTTTTTACACTATTTCTTCAATTTAATTGTGATTTAAACAACCTGTTTTTACTATTCAACAGGCCGAATTTTAGGTAAAATATCTTAGTTAAAATCTTTAAATTTCTAAAAGGAGTTCTTTTTATGAAAAAATCACTTCTCGTAGTGGTAGCTGCAGTGGCAATGCTGACAGGCTGCGCAAAACAGAACAACAAAAACTACATCCTGGCAACTGGTGGTACATCAGGTACTTACTATCCGTTCGGTGGTGCAATGGCACAGATCTGGAATGAAGGAATCGAAGGAATGAACGTTACAGCACAGGCAACAGGTGCTTCTGCTGAAAACCTTCGTCTCATTTCAAACGGTGAAGCTGAATTCGCTACAGTTCAGAATGACGTTATGGATTATGCTTACAACGGATCAGACATGTTTGAAGGAAAGGCTCTCGCAAACCTGGCAACAATCGGTACTCTTTATCCTGAAGTAGTTCAGATTGCAGTATCAGCTGATTCAAAAATCAATACAATCGATGATTTCCGCGGAAAACGCATTTCTGTAGGTGATGCAGGTTCAGGAGTTGAATTCAACGCAAAACAGATTCTTGAAGGATACGGAATCTCATTCAGCGATTTCCAGAAAGCAAACCTTTCTTTCAAAGAATCAGCAGAAGGAATCCAGAACGGAACTCTTGATGGATGTTTCGTAACAGCCGGTGTTCCAAACGCCGCTCTTCAGGAACTTGCTTTCACAAAAGGTGTAAAACTGATTTCTGTTGATGCTGAACACGCAAAGAAAATCGCTGCAAAATACAGCTTCTACACTGTAGAAACAATTCCTGCAGGAACTTACAAAGGAACAGACGAAGATGTAACTGCTCTTGCAATCAAAGCAACTCTTGCTGTAAGTGCAAAACTCGATACAGACACAGTTTACCAGATGACAAAAACACTTTTTGAAAACCTGGATAAACTTGGTGCCGCACACGCAAAGGGAAAAGAAGTAACTGCAGCTAAAGCCGTAACAGGTTGTTCAGTTCCATTCCACCCAGGTGCTGCAAAATATTTCAAAGAAATCGGTTACGACGTAAACTAAGAAATATGTAATAACGGGTGATAATAGGGAGGGAGCCCCCTCCCTGGTCGCAACCCGCTTTGCGGTTTGCTCCACACCCACCCCAGCGGGGGATTCCCCCGCAACACCCCCTGTTATGTCTGACGAAAAACCAAAACTTACAGTAAAAGCTTATGTTTGCATCTTTCTCTGGGTTTTCCTCTGCGGGGGATTATTTGTTCCATGTGTAAATATGGTTACAGTCTGTAACCGGAAAAAAACAGCACAAAAAGTTTATTCCAGAGAAGCTGCCGTTAACGGGTTCGTTATCTCATACACACATTCAGTGAACAAGGGTCGGGTTCACGATTTCTATGAAATCAAAAAAGACGGCTCATTGAATTTATATCAGACAGAATTTGTTTCCTACGGGGCGGGAATTCCTGAACCGGAAGAAACTGCCGGGGCTGTTTTCACAGTAACTGAAACCGGCTATGTCATTTCAAATTTGAACAGAAACTTGAAAGAACTGGTGATGGCTGTTGGAGTCATTGCGGATCATTCAATAAAAATAAATTGCGACGGGGCAGAGGAAGTGATGTTGAACACTTTGTTTGCTCCGCAGACCAGTCTTCGTATTGAAAATACGAAGATCAGCCTTTGGGATTATGTAAAATATCTTATAAATAGAAATCTGAAAAAAGGAGGCCCATTCCAAAATGGATGAAAACAAAACTGAAGTAACAGAAGACGCTGTTGCAAAAGGTAATCCTGCACTTGAAAGCATGATGCCGACTACTAACGAAGAAGAAATGCAGAATCTTATGAAGGAACTGGACCGTGAGCAGTCTTATCGTGAACATACCTGCTGGCGCCAGTACATAACTGTAATCATTTCAGTATGCTTCTGTGCCTTCCAGCTTTACGCAACTCTTTCGGGAAGAGTTACCGCACAGATTCTCCGTGCAAGTCATCTGGCTTTTGTTCAGTTGCTGGCATTCCTGCTTTTTCCTGCCACAAAGAAAATGGCAAAAAACACACTGCCATGGTATGACGTTCTTCTTGGAATTATCGGTGCCGCCTGTTGGCTTTATATTGTAATCAACTTCCAGCAGATTGCCCGCCGTACAGGAGCCTTCACTCTAACAGATGTAATTATAGGTGGAATCGGTATACTTGTTCTTTTCGAAAGCTGTCGCCGTATCGTAGGTATTCCTATCGCAGTCATTGCCGCAGTATTTATTCTTTATGCCTTTGTGGGGCCATACCTCCCGGGCTTCCTGAATCACCGCGGTTATTCATTGAGACGTGTTATTACCCATCTCTTCTATAATACAGAAGGAATTATGGGGACTCCTATTGGTGCCTGTTCTACCTTTATTTTCCTTTTCCTTCTTTTCGGTGCTCTTCTGGATAAGACAGGAATCGGTCAGTTCTTTATTGATGCCTGTAACGCAATTGCGGGTGGTGCTTCGGGGGGACCTGCAAAAGTTGCAGTTCTTTCTTCGGCACTTCTGGGAACTGTTTCAGGCTCTTCTGTTTCCAACACTGTAGGATCTGGAAGTTTCACAATCCCGATGATGAAGAAACTTGGCTATAAACCTGCCTTTGCAGGAGCTGTAGAAGCTGCTGCTTCAACAGGCGGTCAGCTTATGCCACCTATTATGGGTGCCGCAGCTTTCCTTATGGCTGAAAGCCTTGGTATGCCTTATCTTACTGTAGTAAAGGCAGCCGTCATTCCGGCTCTTCTTTATTTCACTGGTATTTTCATTACAGTTCATCTTGAGGCAAAGAAATTGGGACTTCAGGGACTCCCAAAAGACCAGCTTCCCAAATTCTGGCCTCTGTTCCTTAAAAAAGGATACATGATGCTTCCTCTTGTCGTAATCATCGTGTTCCTGTGCAGCGGAAAAACTGCTGTATTCGCAGCCCTTATGGGTATCGTTGCCTGTATCGTAATCGGAATGGCAACAAGTTTCGTTGATCTTGCTATGGGGCGTAAACCATCTTTCGGTCTCAAAGATATTATCGAAGTGATGTGTACTGCAGCCCGCAACACAATCAGTGTAGCTATTGCCTGTGCCATGGCAGGTATCATTATCGGTGTCGTAACACTTACTGGTATCGGTCTTAAGTTTGCTGCAGGTCTCATTTCGATTTCCCACGGAATCGCTTTCATCACTCTGCTCCTTACAATGGTTTCTTCAATCATTCTTGGTATGGGAGCTCCTACAACTGCAAACTATCTGATCACATCAACAATCACTGCGGGTGCTATTATTGGTCTCGGTTATCAGCCTCTGGCAGCCCATATGTTTGCTTTTTACTTCGGTATCATCGCTGACATCACACCTCCGGTTGCTCTTGCCGCTATTGCAGGTGCTGCCATCGCCAAGGCTCGTCCAATTGAGACCGCACTTAACGCAACCAAGCTTGCCATCGGTGCTTTCATTATTCCGTATATTTTTGTATTCAGTCCTCAGCTTCTGATGATTGATACAACGATTGGAAGTCTTCTTTGGATTACTCTTACAGCTCTCATCGGTATGTTTGCTATCAGTGCTGCCCTTGAAGGCTGGATTGTAGGAAAAGTTCATTGGCCTTTCAGAATCCTTTTTGCTGGGGCCGGACTCCTGTGTATTGTGCCTGAAAACAAATCGGACATTGCGGGGCTCATTCTTGTAGTTGTTCTTGTTGCTCTGAATGTGCTTTTTGCAAAGCTCGGTCGGAAGAAGGCTGTTGCTGAGTAGAATATAATAGCTTGATTTTAGGTTGAGTTTAGAATGAAGGGGTCTGTCCCCTCTGTTATAACAGTAACAGAGGGGACAGACCCCTTTTTTTGATGTTTATCGGCCTTTTTCTTTTTGCTCTTCTTTTATTAAAGTTTTGTAACATTGATTTCTTAATAGATCGGTTATGACAGTTCTTTTTAAGCTTTTGAGATTATTGTTCTAGGAAAACCGGTTATTCTACTGATTTGAGAGATTGAGAAGTGATGTTCTTTTAGGAGATGAAGCTGCGTTATTTGTTCATTTAAGGGAAAGGTTTTTATTATATTTAGGTTTGTTATGTTAAGTAAATTTTGAATAATTAGTTTTGCTCTGTCATCGCTATAAAATGGTTTATTTTCATATTCCATATATTCTTGCTTATCATAAGCGTTAAGAAACGTATAAATTGCATTTTTACTTCCAAATATGGAATAAAGAAAGTCTGTTTTTATTGTTACGGGATTGTTTGCTTGTGTCAGTTCTTTGTAACTGCTCCATATATAATCCTGCATATTGCAGATTTTTGCTTTTTCTGGATTCTTGAGAATATAACGTAATACATTTTTCAGATAAATTTCATCTTCTACAGGTTCACTTTTGAACCTTCCCTGGAAAAGATGCCCACTGCAATCATATTTATGATTAAAAAAATATACATAGCTGTTTGCCAGTTTCTGAACAAACAGGCTGAGGTCTTTTTTGGGTGTGTTCCCGAGCAAAATATGCACATGGTTTTGCATGAGACAATAGGCGTAGATGTGAATTTCAAGCTGATTTGCATACTTACGTATCCGGTTAATGAAAAAATGCCGGTCAGCATCATCATAGAAAATCGATTGTTTGTTATTGCCCCGCATGATTATATGATAGATCTGCGATCTTGCTTCTTTTCTGGGTTTTCTAGCCATATTATTCCTTGATTATAGAATTGCTCAAAATTTACAAAAAAGGAAAAAGTGTGCGGAAAAAAGAGGGGAATCATTAAAAAGGGGACAGACCTATCTTTTACATCGTTCAGATTTCCTTGACGATTTTACTACTTGGACTTAAAATATATTGAAGTTCTAAAGTGGGGTTTCATTTTTTCCATGAACAGTTCGACCTTGAATAATCAGATAATCAACAGGCTTTTAACAAGCTTTAAGTCCTACTACAATATTATTCCATTTGATGGGGAACCATATCTTGTAGCTCGCTGTGATTATTTTGAAAAATCAGAACGATTCATGGTATCCAAAAAAGCGAATCTCTGGAGTGCTAATGCAGAAGAGTTTATTTATCTTTTCTATGCACCGGAACTTACAGAACAAATCTATGATGAATGCATGAAATATGTAGCAGAAGCATGGCCAAAAGAAGCCCATATTGGACCTGACCACATGTACACATATGTTACCCCAATTTTTGTGTGCGATTCTTATGAAAAAGCTGTTGCAAAGAAAATAAAAAAGTGCAGAATCTACAAATCATTCAAATTTTCTTTTCATGGATGGATGGAATACCATACAGCCTTAGTATGCTTTAAGGCTGAGGATGAGCGAAAAAATTGGACATTGCTCAGTAATTCCCGTGGCAACTGTGTAAAGAAAATGATTTTGAAAGTGCTGGATATAAAATAGGCACATGCAGTCTGCGTTGCAGACTTCAATATACTGGGATTTCTTAATTTAGATAGGGGTCTGTCCCCTCTGAAATAAGAATTCCTTAGGAGATTTTTTATGAACACATTAGTGTTACTTATTATTTGTGTAGCCGTACTTGCTTGCGGTTACATTTTCTATGGTCGCTGGCTCTGCAAACAGTGGGGTGTAGGCGAATCAACAGAACCAACACCAGCTCACGCATTGGAAGACGGTGTTGACTACGTTCCAGCTAAAGCTCCAGTTCTGATGGGACACCACTTCTCATCAATCGCCGGAGCTGGTCCTATCACAGGTCCTATCGGTGCTGCTATGTTCGGATGGCTTCCAGCTACAATCTGGATCCTCATTGGTGGTATTTTCTTCGGTGGTGTACATGACTTTGGTGCTCTTTTCGCATCTCTCCGTCATAAGGGACAGTCTATCGGTGAAATCATCAACGTAAATATGGGTCGTCGTGCAAAACGTCTGTTCATCATTTTCGCTTATGTTACACTTATTCTGGTTGTTGCAGCTTTCGCTTCAATCGTAGCTGGTACATTCAAATCAACATATGTTAATGGTGTTCTTGATAAGGCCGCTTCTGCAGCAAACGCTTCAGTTGCTATGGTTTCTCTCCTGTTCATCGTAGTTGCCATTATTTTCGGTTTCTTAGTATACCGTCGCAATGCTCCACTGGCTGTTTCTTCAGTTTGTGGTGTTATCGCTATCATCCTTTGTATGGTAATCGGTATGAAATGGCATCCAATCTACCTTTCAAACACAACATGGATGATTGTAGTTGGTATTTATATCGCTATTGCTTCTGTTACTCCTGTTTGGATTCTCCTTCAGCCACGTGACTACCTGTCTTCATTCCTTCTTTACGCTATGCTGGCAGTTGCTCTTATTGGTGTTGTTGGTGCTCATCCAAATATTGATAACGCTTCATTCCCAATGTTTGCTACAGTAAAAGGAACTCCAATGTTCCCAGTTCTGTTTACAACTATTGCTTGTGGTGCTATTTCTGGTTTCCACTCACTGGTTTCTTCAGGAACAACATCAAAACAGCTGGATAAAGAAACACATGCAAGACCAATCGCTTACGGTGGAATGCTTCTGGAATGTGTACTTGCAGTAATCACAATCTGTGCTATTGCTTACGCTCGCCAGACAGGTCACACAAAAGGTGCTACAGACATCTTCGCTGGTGGTATTGCTGCTATGGTTGCAAAAATCCCTGGATGTGCAGGTGCTGAAAATGTTATCTACACACTCCTTATCCTTACATACTCTGCATTCTGTCTTACATCTCTTGATACAGCTACACGTCTTGCTCGCTTCATGTTCCAGGAATTCTGGCTTGAACCAGGACAGACTGTTGCTGACATCAAATCTGGATGGAAGAAAGTTGTTACAAACAAATACTTTGCTACAATCCTTACTGTAGTTCTTGGTATTGCTCTTGGTATGACAGGTTGGTCAAAAGTTTGGGGACTCTTCGGTGCTGCTAACCAGCTCCTGGCAGGTCTCGGACTTCTGGCAATTGCAACATGGCTTGGAAACATTGGAAAGAACAACAAAATGTTCATGTTCCCAATGGCTTTCATGATGGTTGTTACAATTTCTTCACTTATTATTACAATCATCAACCAGTGCAAGCTTATCGCTAAAGGTGGTGCAGGATGGGGTCCATACGCTCAGGTTATCATCGCTGCATTCCTCGTAGTTCTGGCAGTTATCCTCGTTATTGAAGGTGTTCAGACACTTACAAAAGCTGCAAAAGCAAAAAAAGCTAATGCGTAATTGAAATTATCGTTTAGACGATAAGAAGCCGCTGACAGGATTAGTCCTGTTGGCGGCTTTTTTTATTTTTTTTTGAATCAGAGGGGACAGCCCCCTAAGAGAAATAAAACCAGAAAACTAGGAGTCTGTCCCCTCTGACTTGCTTTCTTTATGTAGGGGTCTGTCCCCCTTTTATTTATCTCCCATCACTTAACATCTGACCATATAAAAATATATCGATTTTGGTTATATTACTAAGGTCAGTATTATGACATGATAAGGCCATGAAGAGAAATGTATCAGGTGTAGTGGCAGCCTTAAGTGCCGCTTTGATCGTGTTTTCTGGGTGTTCCGGAAGAGAAAAAAATGAAGTGCTTCACGTTTATTCCATTATTCATGAAGAAGAAACAGAGGCACTTTGCAATTTGTTTACAGAAAAAACAGGAATAAAGGTTGAGTTCCTTCGCGCCACAACGGGTGAACTGGTGAACCGTGTTATTTCAGAGAAAAGTGCTCCGCAGGCTGATATTCTTCTTGGTGGGGCTTCAAATTATCACATCAATCTTGCAAAAGAAGGATGTCTGGAACCTTATGCATCGTCTCTTGCAAAAGACCTTCCAGAATATGCAAAAAGTTCAGATGATACCTGGACCGGATTCTGCGTACTGACCCTCGGAATCGGAATCAACAAGGCCCGCTTTGAAGAAAAGTTCCCGGGTGTTGAATATCCAAAAACTTGGGAAGATCTTGTAAATCCAGCATTTAAGGATGAAATCGTAATGACTAATCCAGTTGCATCAAGCACAGCTTATCTTTTTGTTCAGAATCAGCTTCAGCGCCTTGGATGGGATGCAGGATGGGACTATCTTTCAGATCTTTCCCAGCTGGTAGGCCAGTTTCCTGATTCAGGTTCGGCACCTCCAAAATTGATCGGAACCGGGGAATATGCCTTGGGAGTGGCTTATCTTCATGCTCTTTCAAAATATAATGCACAGGGATTTGACATTCAGCTGGTGGCTCCCAAAGATTCTGTAGGGGATGTTGATTGTGTTTCAATCATGAAAAACTGCGGAAATCTTAAGGGCGCTCAGAAGTTTGTTGATTTCATTCTTTCTGCTGAAGCCGAAACTTTGATGTCATCAATTGATTTTACAATTCCTGTAAACAGCGAAGCCAAGGCTCCAGCTGGTGCGATTCCTGTTTCAGAAATCAGCCTTATTGATTACGATGCAAAAAAAGCAAGTTCAGAAAAGGATTCTGTAATCGCAAAATGGACAGAACTGGTAAAATAGAAAAAAAGAAAACCGCGTTTTTTCCTGCTGTAACTGTACTCTGGAGCTGCGCGGTACTTTTTCTTGCAGTATTTATTCTTTTTCCTCTTGTCTGCGTCTTTGCAAAAATCAGGCTTTCAGACCTGGCAGAGATTTTTACTGCTGTCAGATTCAGAAAAACAATTCTGAATACTGTCCTTGAATGTATCTGTTCAACAACTCTTTCTGTTCTGACAGGCTATATCTATGCTTACGCCGTAACCTTCGGTCGTCTGCCTTTCAGGAAGTTTTTTTCATTTATCCCTGTGCTTCATCTGATTACACCTCCTTTCGTAGGTGGTTTGGCTTTCATTCTTCTTCTTGGAAGACAGGGCCTCATCACAAAGACAATTCTTCACCTTGATGTTTCTTTATATGGATTTCCAGGTCTGCTTATTGCCCAGACTCTTTGTTTCTTTCCCCTGGCGTATCTGATGTGCAAGGAAAGTTTTGAGGCTCTTAACCGAAATCTTGTTGACGGGGCAGTAAGTCTTGGGGCTTCCAAACTGAAGATATTTTTCCGCGTGATTTTTCCCCTTACGTTTCCAACTCTGCTTTCGAGCTTCCTTTTTATAGCAGTTTCAGTCTTAAGTGATTTCGGAAACCCTATGATCGTAGGCGGAAGATTCAAGGTTCTGGCTGTAGAAATCTATACTCAGCTTACAGGGTGGATGAATGCAGGAACTTCTGCCGCCCTTGGACTGGTTCTTCTGATTCCATCCCTTGGTCTGTTTTTCCTCCAGAACAGGCTTTTCAAAAAACAGTCAAAGAAGACTGCCATTCTTGGGGGAAAAGGCAGTGCCGTAAAAAACGGAGGAAATTCTTCTTCTGAACCGGTTTTCAGAAATTCTGTTTTTGCAGATATTCTTCTTTTTTTGTTCGTGACCTTCATAGCTCTGGCCGTTCTTCTTCAATTTGTTTCCATTATTGCTGGAAGTTTCCAGAAACTTTGGGGAATAGATACCACCTTTACTTTTGAGCATGTCAAAAAAACATTCAGATATGGAAAAGAATTCCGGAATTCAGTTCTCTTTGCACTTTCGGCTTCTACTTTGTCTGCGTTGATTTCTCTTTTTGTCTCTTTCTGTGTGCACAGAACAGGCTCCGGAAGACTTGTCGGGAAGAGTTTTGTTGATTCCCTTATCCAGCTTCCTTCTGCAATTCCGGGGTCACTTTTTGGACTTGCTTTTTCCATTACCGCCAATATGCTGCATATAAAGGCGCCGCGTTTTCTTATATGTATGGTCATCACTGTGGCTTTCATGCCTTTTTCGTACCGTATTGTAACTTCGACTTTTTCGCAGATCCGACAGACTCTCGATGAAGGGGGACAGACCCTTGGGGCCGGATTCATGAAAATTCTTGGAAGAATACTTGTTCCTTTATCAAAAGGCGGTATCATGTCCGGCTGGACCTACAACTTCGCAAGGGGAGTAGGAACCTTAAGTTCCGTGATATTCCTTGTAAGCTTCAATACACCTTTATGCTCTGTCCGTATCCTGAATCTGGCGGAGCAGGGGGACTGGGGACGGGCAGCCGCCATGGCTGTAGAACTGACCTTAATCACTTTTGCTATTATTCTTGGAGGAAACCTGATTTTTAGGAAGAGAGGAGATTCAAATGAATGAAGAAATACTGAAACTTGAAGACATATCTTTTTCTTATGGAAAAAACGCGATTTTGAAATCTTTTTCTCTGTCTGTTGAAAAAGGATCTTTCACAACTCTTCTTGGTCCGTCAGGCTGTGGAAAAACAACTCTTTTAAGGCTTGTTGCAGGGTTTCTGAAGCCTGATGAAGGACGTATTCTCATAAACGGAAGGGATGTGTCGGATGTTCCTGTAGAAGAAAGACGGATTGGCTTTGTTTTTCAGGATTATGCCTTGTTTCCTCATATGACTGTAAAGGAAAATCTGCTTTTTGGATTCAGTCATAAGGAAAAGAAGTCCCAGCTTTCCCGTGTGGAGGAGATTTCTGCCTCTCTTGAACTTTATGAGCTTCTGGAAAGATATCCACATGAGCTTTCCGGAGGTCAGCAGCAACGTGTCGCTCTTGGCCGCACTCTCATGATGAAACCTGAAATCATCCTTATGGATGAACCTTTGTCATCTCTTGATGCGAAACTACGGCTTAAGGTTCGGGAAGAGCTTCAGGAAATACAGAGAAACATCGGAATCACCACAATTTATGTTACTCATGACCAGGAAGAAGCCCTTTCGCTTTCCTCAAAAATAGCTGTAATGAATGAAGGAAAGCTCCTTCAGCATGATACTCCGGAAAACGTTTATTTCAATCCTTCTGATAAAGAGACTGCTGAGCTTACAGGACAGGCAAACTTCCTCAAAATGGGCGGAAAACTGGTTATGGTTCGCCCTGAATGGTTTTCTGTGGATACGGAACTGGAAAAAGATAGCCAGAACAAGATCAAAGGAACTGTTGTTTCATCTTCATTTCTGGGGGCTGTCGTGCGCTACAAGCTTGAATGTGCTGAAAGCCTGAAAGGTTATGTGACTGCAGATATCCGTAAAGCAAAGGGGACAGACCCCTCGCAATCGAAATCCCTTTCAAAGGGGACAGACCCCTCTGCCGCTAAATCCAGATCAGAGGGGACAGACCCCCTTGCATCCCTTCAACCCGGCGAAAAAGTTATTTTGACAATTGATTCTTCTGTCTGCTTTGATAATTGATCTGATTTTCGTTAAAATAGCACTTATGAAAAAATCAATTTTTGTTGCTGCCCTTGTTTGTTTGGCAGCCGTGTTTTTTACCTCATGCAAAGACAAAGTTATGGGCTACAGTGTAGCTCTCTGGAATATTCCTGAACAGAAGATTTCTGCCGGGGAACTGGTTCCGGTTTATATTAAATCAAACATTTCTCATGTATATGTTGCAGGCCTTTCAGATGACGCAAAATTCGAAGTTCCTCTCTGGAAAATGACAGAACCTGAAAAACAGAAGGCCGCTGCCCGTACAGCCCAGAAATATACAGAATATGCACATACATATGCCAGCGCAAAAATCGACGGACTTCCAATCCGTGCACAGACTGTAAATACTGCAAAACAGGTTTACCGTCTTAGAAAAGGTGAAGTCCTTAAAGTTCTTTACAAGGGAAAAGGACAGGCTGTTATGGCCGGAAAAAATCCTCTGGAAGGTGACTGGCTCAGAGTTCTTACAGAAGACGGCACTCAGGGCTGGTGTTTCTCTTACAATCTGGCACTTTTTGAAACTGACGCAAGTGGAAACCGTATTGGCGGTGAAGAAATCGTGGAAGAAGAAACAACTGATACTCTGATGGAAACTGTCTGCCATAATATCTGGTATCCTGATTATTACAAGACTCTTATTGATTCAAACAACATCGACATTTCCCGTCTTAATGCTTCATACCGCTTCTCGATTGATGAAGAAAACAACAAGGTTTCTCTGAACCTGAAAGATATTCACGAATCCTGGGATTACACCGGATTCACAAAGAAAGACAACAGGGAATATCAGCTCAATGGAATTCCTGTAATTGTATTCTACAAAACAGCAGACTTCATTGTTCTTCGTTACACAGGAGAAAGCGGAAAACCACAGGATCTGAACTTCGTTGCCATCCATACAAACCTTGCAGATATTGTAACTGCAGAACGTGACCGCCGAGCAGAAGCATATAACTCTGTATTCAACCATGGATCTGTATACAAGAGCCCTAACTGGGGACAGATCTCCCTTACAGAAGACGGTTCTTTCCGTTGGGCAAACAATAAACAGCTTCTGAGTCAGGGACTTGTTCCTGCTACTGCAAAAGCCGGTGGTATTGTACAGGCTAAATATGTAGTTTCAAAGAAGCTTAAAGAAAATTATGACGGCGTTCTGACCTTCTTCTTTGACGGAATTACAGAAGAAGTGAACTTCCTTTACAAACTGGAAGATGGGGCTATGCGTCTTGAAGATGCATCAAACGCCACTTTTGACGGAAACATGGTAAAATCCCGCGGTTCCGGGGCCCTCATCCTGTATTTCACAGTCCAGTAGTAGAAACCTCTGATTTTGACAAAAAGTGGTAAAACTGTCATACTCACCTAGATATTATTAATCATTGGGGGAAATATGGCACTTTACCACGAATTTCTGGTAGACGACAGAGATTTTAAAGATTATGACGATTTAAAAGCAAACTGTCGTTTCAAGACTCCTGAAAATTTCAACTTCGCATATGACATTGTTGATAAATACACTGTTACCGAGCCAAACAAACGGGCTATGGTCTGGGTTGATGACAATGGTGAAGAAATAACCTTCACCTTTGAAGATATTTCCAGAGAATCAAAACGCGCTGCCTACTTCCTTACAACTTTGGGAATCAAAAAAGGAGATGCTGTAATGCTCATGCTCCGCCGCCGTTACGAATGGTGGATCATCATGATGGCTCTTCACCGTATCGGAGCAATCGCAGTTCCTGCAACAACTCAGCTCCTTTCCCACGACATTGAATACCGCAACAATGCAGCTGAAATCAAAATGATTATCACAGCCGATATTCCTGAACTTCAGGCAGAAATCGAAAAGACTCTGCCAACATCACCTTCTGTAAAAATGCTTATGACAGTGGGTCAGAGCCGCGAAGGCTGGATCAACTTTCACGAAGAAGTTGCAAAGCATGCACCTGAATTTCCTCGTCCTGTCGGAGACCTGGCAACTCACAATGAAGATCCTATGCTCATGTATTTCACTTCAGGAACTTCAGGTTTCCCAAAGATGGTTCTCCACAACTTCCTTTATCCTATCGGACACATTGTAACTGCAAAATACTGGCACGGAGTTGTTGATAATGGACTTCATATTTCCATCGCTGAAACCGGTTGGGCAAAATCAACCTGGGGAAAACTTTACGGCCAGTGGATCTGTGGTACAGCCCAGTTTGTATACGACATGAACTCTTTCCGTCCGGACAAGATGCTCAAAATGATTGCACAGTACGGGCTCACAACTTTCTGTGCTCCTCCTACAGTTTACCGTTATCTTATCCGTCAGGATCTTACAAGATATGACCTTTCAACAGTTGTTCGTTTCAGTACAGCCGGTGAAGCCCTTAACGGTGCGGTTTACGACAAGTTCATTGAACAGACAGGAAAGAAAATCTACGAAGGTTACGGTCAGACTGAATCAACAATCATCTGCGGTAACTTTATGGAAACTCCAATTAAACCAGGTTCAATGGGAAGACCAAGTCCTCAGTATGATGTAGAAGTCGTTAATTCCAACGGAAAACCTGTTCCATACGGTGAAGTAGGGGAACTGGTAATTCACGTAGAAAAGGGACATCCTCATGGACTTCTTATCGGATATTACAAAGACCAGACTCTCACTGCCAATGCTTTCTACGGTGATGTTTACCACACTGGCGATACAGTAACAATGGACGAAGACGGTTATGTTTGGTTTGTTGGTCGTAAAGATGACATCATCAAGTCTTCTGGTTACCGTATCAGCCCATTTGAGGTTGAATCGGTTCTTCAGAAACATCCGGCTGTTCTTGAATGTGCAGTTACAGGTGTACCTGATGAAAAGCGCGGACAGGCCGTAAAAGCCACTGTTGTTCTTTCACAGGGATACGAAGCCAGCCATGAACTTGAAGTTGAACTTTTTGATTATGTAAAACATGAGACAGCACTTTACAAGTGTCCTCGTATCATCGAATTCGTTGCAGAACTGCCTAAGACAATTTCCGGAAAAATCCGCCGCGTAGAAATCCGCGAAAAGGATCAGGGAAAGGATGAAGAAAACATCCAGCAGGATTTCTAATTCAGATAAAATAAGGAAGAAAAAATGAGACGTGTAGTAGTAACTGGTTTAGGATGTGTAAGCCCTTGTGGTAACAATGTTAAGGAAACTTGGGAAAACGTAAAAAACGGTGTAACCGGAATTGATAAGATTACTCTTTTTGATGCTTCTCAGCATTCAGTTCAGATTGCAGGAGAAGTAAAGAATTTTTCTCTTGATGATTACAACCTGGACCGTAAACTGGTTCGTAAAATGGCCCGCTCCACAAGATTCCTTGTAGGCGCTTCTCTTGAAGCGGTTAAGGATGCCGGTTTTACTCTTCCAACTGAAGAAGACAAAGGAAACTTTGGTGGACCAAAATGCGGTATTGTTACCGGCGTTGGAATCGGAACAAATGATGCCTGTGAAGATGCTTACAAACGTCTTCTGAATCCTGCATTCGGGGCTACAAAAGTTCCTCCAATGACAGCTCCAATGATCATCAACAATGAAGCTGCTGCCAACGTAAGCATTCTTCTGAACATGAATGGTCCAGCCTGGACACTTTCTACAGCCTGTTCTTCAGGAACCGATGCAATCGGACTTTCCTGCGATATGATCAAATCTGGCCGTGTAGATGTTTGTCTTGCTTCAGGTGCCGATGCAAATATTACAGCCCTGAACCTGAGTGCTTACGCCGCTCTTACAGCTCTTACACCAAACTACAACGATAATCCAAAAATGGCCTGCCGTCCATTCGACCGCGACCGTTCCGGATTCATCATGGCTGAAGGGGCTGCTGTTCTTGTTCTTGAAGATTATGATCACGCTGTTGCCCGCGGTGCCAGAATCTATGCTGAAGTTGCAGGCTGTGCTTCTACTTCAGATGCTTACCACATTACAGCTCCATGTACAGACGGACACTGGGGGGCTGAAGCCCTTAAGGTGGCAATTGAACAGGCCGGAATGAAACCTGAAGAAATTCAGTATTACAATGCCCACGGAACTTCAACACATGCAAATGACTCAAGCGAAAGCCAGCTTGTAAAGACTGTATTCGGAGATTATGCAAAAGATCTTCACATCTCTTCAACAAAAAGTGAGACAGGACATATGATTGGTGCTGCCGGTGCCATTGAAGCTTTATTCTGTGTAAAGGCTATTGAGGAAGGATTTGTGCCTCCAACAATCAACCTGGATAATCCTGATGTTGAAGGCGGATGTGATCTGAATTACACACCAAAAGTTGGCGTAAAATGTGACGTTACAGCTGCTGCCAGTGTTTCACTTGGTTTTGGCGGCCATAACGGTGCAGTCGTATTGAAGAAACTCTAATTTCTTTTATTTGCGTTCGCGAACTACAAAGTCTCTATAACCCGCCGCACGGAGTTTGTTCTGTGTGGCGTTTAATTTTTCTGCCGGTACCTGGCTTACGACAACCCGGATTATTCCTTTCTTGGTTGTCTGGAACACAATTTTCTTGAATCCTTCTTTTGAAAGTTTCTTTGCGAAAGCTGTCGCATTGTCGCGGGAACCGAAGGAAGCTACCTGAATATCCCAGACTGTTCCGGCAGGAACTGTTTTTGCTGCTGTGCTTGTTTTTGTTGAAGTCGAAGTCGAAGACTTTGCTGTTTCCTTTTTTGCTGTTGATGATGTATTTCCGGCAATTTTTGCCATGATCTTTTCTGCGCTGGCGGCAGTATCCCGGGAAAGTTTTGTGTCCGGCCCCATTTCAACTATTTCAAGTTTCACCTGGGCCAGACCTGCTTTGGTCATCTCCAGATCAATTGCTGCCTGAGTGGAAAGGTCTATGTCTCTTCCCACAACAAAAGGTCCGCGGTCATTTACACGGACTTTTACTGATTTCCCGTTTGCAAGGTTTGTGACTTTTAGGATTGTATCGAAGGGAAGTTCCTTGTTTGCGCAGGTATAATCATACATGTTGAAGGTTTCCCCGTTGGAAGTGGCTTTACCGTGGAAATCGGCGCCATAGAAAGAGGCTGTAGCCTTAGATTTGAAGACTTCCAGGGCAGGAAGTGTGCTGACAATAAGGAAAAATGCTATGAAAAAACAGGAAATCTTGTGGAATTTGCTCATAATTCTATTATCGGCAGTTTTTTAACGGCACTACTCGAAAAAACGTGGTTTTTGCTATATAATTTAGTTTTAAGGTATTCAGATTATGAAAAAAATGAATGTTGCCGTAATGTTATTGGATTTATCCGGGGAATATATGAGGGAACTCGTAGCCGGTATAAAATCCTATTTCCAGGATAAGGAAGTGAACACAATCATGTGTCAGGTTAAGCTTCCAAATCTTCCTTACGGCTTTTTTGAATACCAGTATTGGGCCGGACTCAGGCTCATTGAATCAGATTCCATCGATGCGGTTATCGTCGTTTCTTCTTTTTTTGTAAGTTCCGTTCCAGTTGATGTTTTTTCTTCCTGGCTCCAGGGTATTGCCCACAAACCTGTAGTTTCAATCGGATCAAAGCTTGATATTTCAGGATCGTCCTATCTTATAACTGAATCACTGGGAGCTTACAGGGAGCTGGTAAAACATCTTGTTGAAGTTCATGGATGCAAGAAAATTGCCTTTATGTCTGCTAACGAAACTTCTTCCCTTGAAGGTCAGGAACGACTTGAAAATTATAAAATCTGTCTTAAAGAAAACAATCTTGAATTGGATGAAAACCTGATTTATCCGGGAAACTTCACAACTTATTCCGGTGAAATCGCCATGAGGGAATTCAATTCCAAGGAAGAGATTCCTTTTGACGCCATCATCTGTGCAAACGACCTTATGGCAGTAGGTGTTTACAATCACTTTACCAAGATCGGAGTTTCTGTTCCGGAAGATGTCATTGTTACCGGCTTTGATGATTCCATTCACGCCCACATGATTGAGCCAACTATGACAACTGTAAGTCAGCAGATTTTCAATCAGGGAAAAACTGCCGCAGAACTGGTTTACAGAAAACTTCAGGGCGAAAAGGTTCCTGAAGAAAATTTCCTTTCGCTTAAAAATCTTTACAGACAGTCTTGTGGTTGTATTCAGAAAGGGGATATCTCTACAAGCTATATTTCCGATGACGGAGTTCCGGTTCTTCGCGAAAGTCTTTTCAAAAGTCAGGGGCTGGTTGAATATCTTAAGAATGCAGAAGACAAGAAGAATATCTATATGCTTCTTGATGTTCTTCAGGTTTCCGAAACTCTTACTGACCTCTTCACCCGTTTTAAGCAGATCCTTTTTGCCGTTGATGTTCGCAGAATGGCAGTAGTCCTTTTTGATGAACCTATCGTGAATAACAAGGATGATGGTTTTTATCTGCCGGAAGAAGTTGAGCTGACTCTGGTACTGGACCGTGAAAATTTTGTAGAAATGATTAATCCTGGAATCAGGTTTAATCCTAAGAAAACCATTTTGCCGGAAAGTGTTTTCAATTCTGATTACAGCGATTATGCTATGGAACCGATTTTTTTTGGCGACAAACAGTATGGTTATTCTGTAATCAAATTCGGAGACACAAACTATTATCAGGGAATCATCTACATAAAGGAATTCTCGGCTGCAATTTCGGCCAGCTATGAATATACAAGAACTCAGGAAGAAAACCAGAGACTTTCAAAGTTGAATGAAGACTTGACAAATGACAATACTCAGCTCAGCGAAACTTCAAAAGCCGATGAACTTACCGGTGTTTTCAACCGTCGCGGTTTTATGTTCAGCGGAAAGCAGGTTCTTTCTCTGACACAGTCGCATATCAAAAAAGGAACAGTTTTCTTCTGTGATATGGACGGACTTAAAGTAATAAATGATACTTATGGCCATAAGGCAGGGGACGAAGCAATTAAATGCATTGCCGATGCCCTCAAAAAAGTGTTCACTCTGAATGATGTGATCGGCCGCCTTGGTGGAGATGAGTTTGCTGTTATTTCCGGGGAAGTAACAAAGAAACGGTTCCAGGAAATTTATGAAAAGGTTCAGAAAGTCTGCAATTCTTATGCAAAGGCAAGAAACCTTCCATGTGAAGTTTCCCTCAGTATGGGTGTTGTAGAGTTTACAAACTCTGATAATGACCTTGAAAAGCTTCTGGAAAAAGCTGATGAAAATCAGTACGAAATGAAGAAAATGAAAAAAGCTGCAAAAGGCTTATAAGATATATTTTTGTTGTTTAAAGGAGTCGCTGTATGGGTGGCGTATTTGGAGTAGCTTCTAAAGAAGATTGTTCATTGGATTTATTTTTTGGTGTGGACTATCATTCACATCTTGGTACAAAGAAAGGTGGTCTTGCCGTTCTAAAAGAGGATGGTACTTTTAACCGTTCTATTCATAACATTACCAATTCACCGTTCCGCACAAAATTCGAAAGAGATATCGAAGATATGCACGGAAAAATGGGTGTTGGATGTATCAGTGATTACGAAGCCCAGCCACTTCTTGTACATTCTCATCTCGGAAGCTATGCAATTACAACAGTAGGTATTGTTACAAACAAAGATGAACTGGTAAAAACAGTTCTGTCAGACGGCAATACACACTTCCTGGAAATGAGTGGTGGTGAAATCAACCAGACTGAACTTATCGTTTCCCTCATCAATATGAAGGAATCAGTTCTTGAAGGTCTTAAATTCGTTCAGAATACAATCAAAGGTTCTATCACAATTCTGCTTATGACAAAGGATGGAATCTACGCTTCCCGCGACAGACTTGGACGTACTCCTCTTCAGATCGGTCACAAAGAAGGTGCATACTGTGTTGCCTTTGAAAACTTCTCTTATGTAAACCTTGGTTATACAGACTTCCATGAACTTGGACCAAATGAAATCGACTTCATCACAGCCGACGGAATCAAGACTCTCCAGGAACCTGGAAAAGAAATGAAGATCTGTACCTTCCTGTGGATTTACTACGGATATCCTACAGCAAGCTACGAAGGCGTAAACGTCGAACAGATGCGCTATAACTGTGGTAAATATCTGGCCCGCCGTGACATGGCAGATTCAAACATTCATATTGATTCTGTTGCAGGTGTTCCTGACTCGGGAACTCCACACGCCATCGGTTACGCAAATGAATCTGGAATTCCTTTCCAGAGACCATTCATCAAATATACTCCAACATGGCCACGTTCTTTCATGCCTGTAAATCAGGCTCAGAGAAACCTTGTTGCCCACATGAAACTTATTCCTGTTCCTCAGCTGATCAAGGATAAATCCCTTCTTCTGATTGATGACTCAATTGTTCGCGGAACACAGCTTCGTGAAACAACAGACTTCCTTTACAACGCAGGTGCAAAAGAAGTTCATATTCGTCCAGCCTGTCCACCATTGGTTTATGGCTGTAAATACCTGAACTTCAGCCGTTCAAATTCAGAACTGGACCTTATTACCCGCCGCATTATTCGCGATAAAGAAGGAGAAAATGTAAGTCAGGAAACTCTGCAGAAATACTGTGACCCAGATTCTCCTGAATACGCATGGATGCTGGAAGAAATCAGAAAACAGCTCCATTTTTCTTCACTTAAGTTCCACCGCCTTGACGATATGATTGCAAGTGTCGGCATTGAACCTTGCAAACTTTGTACATACTGCTGGAACGGCCAAGAATAGAAGAGATTTATAATCACATAAAATCGTGGAAAGGGATGCCTTTAGGGGCATCCTTTTTTTCTAGAGAATTTAGAGTTTCTTGATATATAGTGTATCCTTCGTTAAAATAAACTGTTATATAAGAAGAGAGGTTGTTCAATGAACAAGAGATTCGTAGCGGCATTTTGTGCTGTTTTTATAACATTTATTCTTTCCGCACAGGCTTCACAAACAGAAAAAACTAAGAGAGCTACAGTTATTCTGGTGTCTCAGAACCAGACTGCTTATGACAAGCTTGATGTAAACGATAAACTTTATGCCAGATCCGCTTTTCAGTCTTTTGTAGGGAACCTTACTCTTCTTGATGATATTTCAGTACGCACAGAATCAAATGATTCAACTTTGCGCGAAATCCAGAAACAGTCACAGATTGATGCCGGAAAGGGACTTGCAGGAGAAGACTCTGCTTACGCCAGCGACATGGCATCCAAAGCCACTCTTAGAATTGAACTTTCCCTGGTAAAATACAAGAAAGGCTACAAACTTGAGTATTCCGCATCAAATATCGAAACAATGCAGATTGTTTGTGGCGGTTCTTCAGACACTTATTTTGAAATTGATAATATTGATGTTGAAACAGATAAGCTTTCTTACAGTGCACTTAAAGCCCTTTATGGAAAGGGGTATGTGTCTTCAATTCCTTATGCAGTTGAAGTTCAGTTGACCCATTCAGAAGACACTTGGGAAAACTACACAGATTATATTAAAGAGCTTGAACAGCAGATTGAAGAAAACAGAAAAGAACTGGAAAAAATCAACAAGGATAATCTTTCGTCTGAAGAAAAAGCTGAAGCAATCAGACAGGAACAGGCTCTTCAGCTGAAGATTCTGGCCGCTGAAAACGCAAAAAGAAAGACAGAAGAACAGCTTCGTAAATACGAAGAGGAAAAAGAAAAAGCCTTGAAACAGGAACAGGAACTTAAAGCCCTGGCAGAACAGAAACGTAATGATTTGGCTAAAAAGTTTTCGGACAAAATCAAACAGAGCCAGGAACAGCAGGATAAACTGAACAAAGAAATCACACAGGGACTTTCTCTGGAAAAACGCATCGAAATCATCGAAACAGACCGCAAGACTCTGGATGAACTTGAAGCTCAGCTTATTGCTCAGATCGAGAAAAATGCTTCTGACCTTGAAGCTAAAAGGGATGCTGAAATCGATGAAATCGAAGCAGAACCTTGGAGACTTGCCGAAACTGATTCCAGTGGTCGTCCTACAGACAAGGCCAGAAAATACCGTGATTCAAAAATCACAAAGGTTGAAGAAAAATATGCAAAGCTTATTTCTGATTCAAACAATGATCTGAAGGGAGCTTATGCACAGGTAATCGCCACTTACGAAAAACAGATTGCAGATGGAATTGCTGATCTGGAATCAACAGAATTTGTTTACCGTTCTTATGAGAAAGGTTCTAAGCTTGTGGTTACTGTTGGAAATTACGACGGAATAAAATATAACTGGGCAGTAGTTCCTGTTTTCAACATGCAGGATACAGAATACATCACAAACATTCCTGATGTGTCTCTGCTTTCATGTACAGTTTCTTATAAAGATGTAACTGGTAAGAATCCTGTTGAGTATGATGGAAAGAATGAAACTGCCTACAACGATTATATGGATTCGGTTGAACTGGCAGACATCTGTTTCAGAACTTCCACACCGTTCATTTATGGAATCCTTAAACTTAAGGTTAAATACAATGAAACTTACGGGGACTACAGACTGGTTTTCAACGGCTTCACTCTGAAAAGAATGGAAGACAACCTTGTTGTAGCTGATTTCTCTTTGAGTGATTACAATGCTGCTGTTCGCGGAGTTCATGCAGAACAGAACAAAACAGAAAAGCAGAAAGAAAAGGAAAAGGCTGAAACTCAGAAACGTCAGGAAAAAGAAGCCAAACAGAAGACTCAGGAAATCCAGCGTCAGGAACAGCATAAAGCTGCTCAGAGTATTCTTTCAAGTTTCATCAATTATTGGACACCAAATTTCAAACAGAAGAATATTGTTTCAATAGATACAAATATTGATGTTCTTTCAGGAAATGCAAATGTTGATTTGCGCGCTGTTGTCGGTGGCGGCAGTATTTTCTATTACATGATTTCCTGCGGAATAGATGATTTCCTGGGATATGAAAATACTTCTGTTGGTCTTGGTATTGGAACCTCCCTTAATTTCGGTTGTTTCCGTCCTTATACAGAAGGTCGTGTAGGATTCGGAATCAAGGAAGAGAAAAAGAAAACCAGCAGTGATAAGGATGTTGATATTACAAATTTCCGCTGGGGTACCCGTTCCGGTGTTGACCTGGTTGCAGGAAACTATTTGCTCGGATTCTTCATGGACTACGAAGGAAGAGTCGGAGAAAGAATTGAAGGAACACAAAATTTTGTATCCTTCGGGCTTTCATTAGGTTATTCTTTTTAGAATATAAATAAACATAGGATTTTACTTGGAGGTAATATAATATGAAAAAATCACTTTTATGTTTTACAGTACTTGCCCTTTCAGCTATGCTTTTCGGATGCAAAACAACAAAGACTAAAGGATCTGGAATTAAGGGAAAGAGTGCAAAAATCTCTACAGGTAAACGCGTTGTAGAAGATTATCAGGGAGCTACATTCGGATCAGAAATTCCTGAATGGGTAAAACTTGTTGGAGAAGGACAGTATTCTGCAGAAGTGCTTAATCCAGTTATGCCTGGTGTTGCAGGAAAGAAAGTTTTCGTTGTTACAAACCGCGGAAAAAATCTGAGCTACGTAGAACAGTGGGCTGACCTTGTAAAAGTTGAAACAGAAGTTGCCGGAATCATGGAACGTGTAGCAGGGAAATCTGTAGAAGCAGAAATGTCAGGTGCAGATGATGACCAGCTTAAAGAAACACTGGATATGTATCGTATCTCTCTTACAGACGTTCGTCTTTCAGGACTTGAAAAGATTGCCAGCTACTGGATCAAAGTTTCAGTTCTGGACAACAAAAAGAATGTTACTGATTCTTTCTACGAATACTACGCAGTTTGGGGAATGGACAACAAAGTTTTCAAAAATCAGCTTGAACAGGCCCTTAAGAAGATCGATGAAACAGCAACAGAAAGCGCTTACCTGAAAGCTAAAGTAACAGCCGAAATCATGGATCAGGTTTCTGACGGAAAAGCTGTAATCGACGTAGACTAATTGAAAGAATAAGAGTTTGAAAAAATGAAGAAACCTGGTTTTATTGTATTTGCATTGATTTTGATTTGCGTTGCCTTTATGGGATGCAAAACTACAAAAGTTGAAGAACGCCCTTTGTGGACTGATGCATATACTGTAGGCCAGGTTTTTTCGTCTGAAATTTATGTGACCGGAATCGGGAAAAGCCAGACAGTGCAGACAGCACAGAGTCTTGCCGACGGAAATCTTGCTTCTTACTTTGCAAGAAAAATCACCTCTATAACTTCAGTTCAGCAGGTAATGAGTTCTGATGATGAAGACGGAAAAATCCGGGAAGATCTGGTGCATGACATTTCAGTAAAATCAGGCATCGAAGTTTCGGGAATTAAACATACTGATCCATGGTTCGATTCAAAAGAAAAAATCTATTACGTATGTTCTTACCTGGACAGAAAAGAAGCCTGGAAAAACTATGAACCTGTTGCAAAACAGGCCAAAAATAATTTCTGGTCATTTCTTGAAGCTGCAGAAAAAGAGAGTGATCCTTTCCAGAAAATTGCCGTTCTGAAAAATGCAAAGAAAGCCGGTGAAGAATACGAAGAAGTAATTCTTTTCTCGGAAATTCTTTACAAGCAGGGGGCGCTTTCTTATTCCGAAGACCGTAAAGTTATTTCATCACTGGATGAAAAAATCGCTTCTGAAGCAATGAATATTGTGATGAAGGTTGAAGGAGAAACTTCAGAAGACAGCCGTTACAAATCCGTTATTGAAAAGGTTATTACCGGTTCTAATTTTTCTGTTTCTTCAAAAAATTATCATTATCTTGTCACAGTATCTGTAACCCCTAACAAAGAAACTTACAAAGATACCGGAACGATCGTTGCTGTACCTGAATACATGGTAGAAATCAACAACAGTTCAAAGACTTTGTTCAAGTACAAAAAAACTCTGGACCGTGTGACAGGTTTCCTTGAAGCTGAAAAATTCCTGGACAACAAAATAGCAAAAGCCGTAGAAAGTGATATTTCCGGAGATTTTGCAGACTGGTTCAAAGCTACAGTAAAATAGTTCCCATTCCGGGAATATTGACTGAAATCCCGCATTTTGCTATATTAAACACATCTTTTGGGGGTGTAGCTCACCTGGCTAGAGCGCATGAATGGCATTCATGAGGTAGTCGGTTCAAGTCCGATCATCTCCATTTAGTCGAAAAAAGAATAAAGCGTTCCAGAAGGAACGCTTTTATTATTTAACAAATGAAACAAAGTAAAATAAGTTGAACCGACTACGATTTTAATCCTTTGTCGAAATCAGATTTACTGCGCTGGAAATAATGCCGGCTATTCCTTTTGCTACCCCAACAAAACAAATGATTGCTGCTATAGGACCGATAGGGAAGAAGTAAATGAGGGGAGTTCCAATAACGAATCTACCGATAAGGAAGTTTAAAACGGTTTTTCCTATGCTGCTCCAAAGACGGTTTCTGTAGAACTGTTTAGTAAATTTCGGAGAACCGTTTGTGGAATACTGCCAGGTATACTGACGCTGGTTCTGTTCCTGTTCTCCGGAATTGTAGCTTTCGTTTGTATACCATGAACCGAAAGGTCCATTGCTTCCGAAAGGATTTTCGCCTGTATATGAGCTTCTGTATGAATAGTTACCGTTTCCTGAAGAGGTTCCTGAATAGGATGAACCACCCAGGTCGTAATCTCGTTTCTTTACCGGGTCGCTGAGAGTGTCATAAGCTACAGTGATTTTTTTGAAAGTTTCTTCTGCAGTTTTATCGCCCGGATTTCTGTCCGGATGATATTTGAAAGCAAGAGATCTGTAGGCCTTTTTAATTTCGTCTTCGGTGGCATTTTTCTGCACACCAAGAATTTCGTAGTAATTTTCCATAGCTGTATAATTTAAAAATAATCAAAACTGCAATTGATTACAATAAAAATCAATTATACAGTAATTGCAATAACAACTTGAAACAGTGTTAAAAAAAATTAAGATGTCATTC
>JAKSTG010000016.1 GCA_024402695.1 Treponema sp.
CAGTCCTTAAAATCAGCCTAGTTAAAGTGTCCAATAATTGGGGTGCACTTCAGAAGGAAGTCCTTTTTTATTAGTTTACAACAAGAACATTGGCTGTTCGGCCGTCATCTGTGTAAACCTTGTCAGGGTTTGTATTGTCCAGAACCGGTACCAGTCCTACAAAGAAGCTGTAATAGTATTTTCCCGAAGGAAGTGGGAGTTCCAGCTCGTAGAAGCCCGGTTTAGTTTCTGTCATTGTATAAATCCATGGATCCCAGTTTGTAAAACTTCCTGCAAGACGGAGATCAAGTCCCGATTCCCCTTTGTAGATGAATCTGGTGTTCATTGAATCAGTCTGCCTTGTATAGGTTGCAATTTCACCAAGATTTTCCAGTTTTGAAAAATACAGGTTTATTTTCTCGTCGTATTCTTTCGAAGGATTGTTCGGGTCTGTAGTCCAAAGTCCATCCATAACCAGTCTGTATTTGATTGATGAAACTTCATGTTTGCGTTCATAACAGTAAAAAAGAACCGCATTGGTCTCTTCTCCATCAATTCCGTAGGTATGAAGGATCTGGAAAGGATGAATTGTCTGGAAATTTTCAAAATCGAAGGCCACACCAACAAAACGGTTTGAGGCGTCTGCAGTAAATACGATGTAATCATCTGTTACAACAGGAGCCTGAGGTTTTTCAATTTCGCGGATAAGTTTGTCATAAAAATAAGGTTTTATCTCTACCGCTTCAGAGGCAAAAGCTGCTGCGGCACAGAAAAAAAGGCATAGTGAGGCCGCAAAAATTTTCACTCTTTTCATACCTTTTATATCGGATTTTTTTTATCGATAGTTTATACTTATATTATGTACGAAATTGAAATAAAAGCCTGGGTTTGTGACCGGCAAAAGGTGATGGATGTTCTGAATTCCAGGGCTACCTATCGTGGTTTTCTTGATAAATCGGATACTTATTACGCAATGCCTGTTTTTCGGGACAATAAAGCCTTAAAAGTCAGAATTCGTAAGGAAAAAAAGGTGTTTGAGGGCAAGGAAACGGAAGAAATCCTCTTTACCTACAAGAATAAAGAGGTAAAAACCGGTTCTGATGGAACCTCAATCGAAGTAAATGTGGAAAAAGAATGTGTTCTTTCTGATTCGGAAGCTTTGGACAGCTTTTTGATGGATATTGGCGGAAAAATCGACCATACAAAGAAAAAACTGACGGAAAACTGGACTCTTGAGACTCCTTCTGGCACTGCAAACATAGAACTTTGTAACATTCCACCACTTGGTGAGTTTTTAGAGATAGAGATAGTTGCAGAAGAGAATAATCCCCAGTTTATAAGTGCTGTGAAAGCTGAAGAAATGAAGATTATGACAATGTGTGGGCTTACAGAAAAAGATCTGGAGCCCCGATTTTACAACGACATGCTTAAAGAATATGAATCAAAAGGAGTAAAAAATGTTTGATCGCAGCAAGTATAAGGATTTTGCAAAGAAGCAGCTTCAATCTCGCTGGCTTGTCCCAGTTCTTATGGTACTTTTCACACAGTTTGTGTTCTTTTTTATGGATCTTCCAAGTTTCTCTGGCGGATTGAATTCAATTGATTTCAATACTTTCCCGACTCTGGATTATGCATCTCAGGTTGCTGCCATTGAAGAAGCTTTTACAAATCCTTTCTACAATATTATTGAACTTCTTAAAAACATGGTTGCTTTTGTATTTGAGTTTGCCTGTATTGGAGTTTATATCAAAATGTCTCGTTCTCCAGAACCTGTTACTTTTGCAGATTACATCGAGAACTTCTCTTCATGGGGACGTGCAATTCTGACAGGCCTTCGCCAGGTTATCTTTATTTTCCTCTGGAGCCTTCTTTTTGTTATCCCTGGAATCATCAAATATTATTCTTATTCCATGATGTTCTATATTTCTGCGGAGTTTAAAGACATTTCGGTAAGTAAGGTTATGAAACTCAGTAAGGAAATAACTAAAGGTCATAAAATGGATCTTTTTGTTCTAGATTTAAGCTTCCTGGGATGGTTTATCCTTACAGCACTTACTTTCGGAATTGCCGGATTCTTTGTTGTTCCTTATTACAATATGACAAGACTTAATGCCTGCCACGCTCTTTTGAAGGAAGCTGTAGATAAAGGAATTATTACTATGGAAGATTTAAGAGGTTCTTCAAATGAGTAAAAAAGCAAGTTTCAAAAAAGGCCTTATCGTTCTTATTGTTATTCTTGTTGTAATCCTGGGTTCAGTTATCGGAACCTTATTTGCTTCCGCAAAAAAAGACGGTGGATTCAAAAGAGGCGGAAATTATCTTGCAGTTCTTCACGTGGAAGGAACAATTCAGAAAGCCGGGGATACTTATAATCAGGAATGGATTCTTTCGAATATTAATAAATTCAAGAATGATTCAAGAAACAAAGGAATCCTTCTTTTTATTGATTCTCCTGGCGGAACAGTTTACGAAGCAGATGAAACTTATCTTGCTCTCCAGGATTATAAGAGTACAGGAAAAAAAGTTTTTGCATATCAGGGATCAATGGCAGCTTCAGGCGGTTATTACATTTCCTGCGCTGCAGACCAGATTTATGCAAACAGAAATACCCTTACAGGTTCTATTGGTGTAATAGCAGGAAGTTTCCTGGATATTACAGAATTCCTTGAAGACCATGGAATCAGTTATGAAACTGTTCATGCCGGTAAGAACAAAAACATGGGCAACTATAACGAACCTGTAACAGACGAGCAGTATGAAATCATGCAGAAAGTTGCCGATGAATGTTACGATCAGTTTACATCCATCGTTTCGACTTCCCGCCATATTCCATACAGCCAGGTTCTGCCACTCTGTGACGGAAGGATCTACACTGCGTCACAGGCTCTGGTAAACGGGCTTATTGACGGAATCTCTTCATGGGATGATTTTGTTGAAACAGTTAAAAACTCAAATCCTGAATTTGAAAACTGTAAGCTTAAGACTTTCCGTTATGAACGCCAGAAAGGATTCTTTGAACTGGCAATTTCTTCTATGGCAGAAAAACAGAGAGCCGAAACTCTCGAAGGTATACCTTCTGCTTTATGGAACCAGATGAATCTGAAAGGACCTTTGTATATGTACAGATAATTTTTTGCTAGCTAAATAGCATAATTATAAAAGTTTTATTCTTGAGAGGTATCATTATGAAAAAACTCCTTAGTTCTGTTCTTACTGTTTTGATTCTTGGAATAATGACAAGCTGTGGGACAACAACAACAACGGCTTCCAAAGAAGCGTCAATCAACGCACCGGTTTCGCCTTCAGACCTTCCTACTAAAAGAGATCTGAAAAAGGTTATAGCCATTGCAAGATTTACCAATTCTTCGAAGGCAGCAAAAGGTGCTTTTTATAATAAAGGTGATTCTATTATTGATGCTGCTAACGATATCCTTGCTGGAAGACTGCAGGCAACAAACAAGTTCATTCTTCTTGAAACTGAAGCTTTTGATCTGATTCAGGCTGAGCGGGAAGCTGCAAATGAAGACCTTCTTCAGAAATCTCTGGCCCAGTACATTCTGGTTGGAAGCATTACTTCTATTGGAAGAAAAACCGAAGGAACTTCAGTTATTCTTGGTCATACAAAAGAACAGATTGCAGAAGCAACTGTAGCCATAAGACTTATTGATACAACGACAGGTCAGGTTATTTATTCGGAAGAAGGAGCAGGCGTTTCAGAAAATTATACAGAAACTTTCCTTGGCATCGGTAGAAGAGCTTCTTATGACGCAACCCTGGAAGACAAAGCAGTAGCTGCAGCAATCGACAGCCTTATTAATAACATCGTAGATACTTGTCTTGATAATCCATGGAAAAGCGCACTTGCTTCAGATGGTTCGGATGTGTTCCTTTTTGGAGGCGCCTCACAGGGAGTTTCGGAAGGGGATGAGTTTGCTGTTTATGAAAAAGGAAAGAAAATCAAAAATCCTCAAACAGGACTAATGATGGAACTTCCTGGAAAGAAAGTAGGTTCAGCCACTGTAACAATGGTGTTCCCTGCAGATCTTCCTCAGAATGAAGTTTCCCTTGTTGATATCAACGGAAAAATTGACCTTACAAAAATTGATGACTACATAGTAAGAGAAGAATAGGTTAAATAAAATGAAAAAAGTATTTGGAGCGATTTTATTTGTTCTGACAGTTATGTCTGGATTGTCTGCCTGGACCTGGAGAAATTATACCAAGGTAGTAAATGATTATATGAAGAATCCTTCTGAGGAAACAACAGAAACTCTTCTGGAAATGTATAATTCCATTGTTTCAATTCCTCAGGAAAAGTTTATTGGTCCCGGAGTATTTGCAGATTTCGGATATTTTCTTGCCATCGAAGGAAACAAAGAAGATGCAGTGAAAATGTTCGAAAAGGAAATTCAGCTTTTCCCTGAATCGGAAGTGTTCGTTGGAAAACTGATTGAAGAAGTAACCGGTGAACCTTATGTAATGAAACATGCAATTTCTGAACCTGAAGTTCATCCAGGCCTTGAATTTCTTCCTCATTCAGAACCGGTCAGTCCTGAAACTTTGGAACTTAAAGGCAATTTAATGTCAGGAGATGACGATGAAAACTAGAAATAAATTTTTTGCCGCCATTCTTTCTGGTCTTTTTGTTCTTATGATTTCTTCCTGTGCTTCAGGATCCCTAATTGAACGTCCAATGAGAATTGAACATTTTCAGCTTTGGTATGAAGAGAATCCTAATTCAATTCTTATTATGCCTCCAATCAACAAGACTGCTAATGTAGATGCAAAAGAATTCTTTTATTCTACACTGGCAATTCCTGTTGCAGATGCAGGCTACTATACAATTCCTCCTTTTGTAGCAATGGAAACTCTTAAGAAGGAAGGCGCCTATTACGCTGAAGATTTTTCTTCAATGGATTTGTCTTTGTTCCGTGACTACTTCAATTGCGACGTAGTTCTTTTTACAGAAATTGAAAGCTGGGAAAAACTGGCTCTGCTTACAACTGGTGGAGTAAACGTAACAGTAAAATATACTTTCAAGTCTGCAAAATCCAATGAGATTCTTTTTGAAAAAGAATTCAGCATGACTTACGATACTTCTACAGATGCATTCTCATCAATCAGTACTGGAAGCTCTATGCTTAATCTTGTTTTTGCCGCAGTAGACACAGCAATGACTGCAGTAAAAACTGTTAATACTGATTATTGCCAGGTTGCCGAAGACTGTACCCGCTATGCTCTTAAGGATTTGCCTAAAGGAAAGTACCATGTAAATTATGGTCTTGATGCACAGGATAAGTTTATTTTTCATAAAGAAGAAAGCAAAAGTCTTGATGCTTCTTATTATCACGGTAAATAAAAATTAAACAGATAAAAAAAATCCCAACCGAAAGGCTGGGATTTTTTTTGTTCAGTGATTGAGTTTATTCAAGCACTGTCATTTTGCTATCTTTTCAAAAGCCCCTGAATCTGGCTTGGGTCGAAGTTTCCGCTCATCATCTGGCTTGGATCTACACCCATGCGGCTCATCATCTGGCTCATTTTACTTCCGTTTCTTGAAAGCTTTTTCATTGTGAGCTTCATCTTTTCAAACTGTTTGATCAGTTTGTTTACGTCTGCAACTGAAGTTCCTGAACCTTTTGCAATGCGCTTACGGCGGCTAGGTCCAATAATCAGGTGATTAAGTCTCTCTTTGTAAGTCATGGAAAGAATGATGGCTTCCTGTTTTTTCATTTGGCTGAAGTCAACGTTCTGGGCTCCCATATTTGCCATGCCAGGCATCATTTCGAGAAGCTTTGAAGGATCTCCCATTTTCTTTACCTGCTGGAACTGTTCAAGCATATCCTGCAGAGTGAATTCATTTCTTGCAAGTTTCTTCTGGAGTTTAGCGGCTTCTTCTGCATCTACAGTTTCCTGAGCTTTTTCAACCAGGGAAACAACGTCACCCATGCCAAGAATACGGCTTGCAATACGGTCAGGGTGGAATGGTTCGAAGTCTTCTGTTTTTTCACCGGTACCAATGAAGAGAATTGGTTTTCCTGTGATTGATTTCAATGAAAGGGCAGCACCACCACGGGCGTCTGAGTCGAACTTTGTAAGGATTACACCTGTAAGTCCCAGCTGTTCATCGAAAGATTTTGCGATATCAACTGCATTCTGACCTGTCATTGAGTCTGCAACCAGCAGAACTTCTACAGGGTTTGTATTCTTCTTGATTTTTACAAGTTCATCCATCATGTCGGCATCGATCTGAAGACGACCGGCAGTATCCAGGATGATTGTGTCGTAACCGTTTTTACGGGCGTAAGCAAGTCCGTTTTCGGCAACTTTTACAGCGTTCTTTGTTTTAAGAGCTTCATCTTCTTTGTAAACTTCAACTCCGATTTTTGCGCCAAGGGCACAGAGCTGGTCAACGGCTGCAGGACGAACAAGGTCACAGGCAACCAGAAGTGGCTTGCGTCCTTCTTTAAGGAGACGAGCTGCAAGTTTGTGTGAAGCTGTTGTTTTACCGGACCCCTGAAGACCCAGCATAAGGATTACAGACTGTGTGTCAGGTCCTTTAAGGTGAAGGTCAGTTTTTGAATCACCAAGCATGGCAACCATTTTGTCATGGATGATTTTTACGAACTGCTGACCAGGGTTTACAGCTTTCAGTACTTTTTCACCTTTAGCTTCCTCAATTGTTGAGTTAACAAAGCGGCGTACAACGCGAAGGTTTACGTCAGCTTCAAGGAGGGCCATCTTGATTTCTTCAACTGTGTCCTCAATGTTTTTTTCGGTGATTGTAGATTTTCCGCTGAGTGTGCGGACGATATTACTGAATGTTCCTGTAATTTTTTCGAGCATTTTAGGTTCCTGTTACTTGCTGCCGGGAATAGAAAGTCCCGGTTAGATGTAATTTATTTGTTGTTAAAGAGTTCTCTGAGGAAATCTTTTGGAGTAGTTTCTTTGTTCAAGATTCTGTAAAGAATGTCACAGAGTGGGAGTTTCAGATTTTTCTGAATTGCAATTTCGTGAACATATTTACAGGCAACGGCACCTTCTGGGAGGTAACCGATTTTTCCGATGTTTGCGATAATGTCATCGATGTTTTTGAAGTCTGCCAGAATATCTTTTTTGATGATGTCCTGACCGAAGCGACGGTTGCGGCCGAACTTACTTTTACAGGTAACGTCCAGGTCACCTACACCGGAAATTGAAGTGAAGGTTTCTGCATGGGTTGCACCCATTGCAAAGCCCAGTGTCTGGATTTCATTAAGACCTGCGGCCATAAGAAGTGATTCTGTGTTGTCGCCGAAAATGTTTGAAGTTTCGGCAATGGCATCCATCGCCCCGTAAACAACGGCAATAACGTTTTTTGCTGCTGCACAGATCTGTACACCAATAACGTCAAGGCTTGAATAAACCATAAGCCCCCGAACATGAAGAAGTTCGCGGAAAAGAATTGAGTTTTTGCCATATTCACAGGCAGCAATAAGTCCTGTAATTTTTCCCAAAGCAACTTCTTCTGCATGGGAAGGTCCGGCAATGTAAACTGTTTTGCCTTTGTAGCTTTCTGGAAGAGCTGATTCAACAGTTTCCAGAATAAGGCGTGGTCCGTTTGGTGAAGGAACGAACCCTTTTGTAAGTACACCGATTACTGTAGTTCCGTCAGCAATGTTAGGAACTCCAATAATCTTTTTGATTGTGCTTTCAAGGAAGAGGGATGGAGAAGCAATAATGAGAAAATCTTTTCCGGTGGCTGCTTCAATGATGTCATTAGTACAAGTTAAATTTTCTGAAAGTGAATAGCCAGGAAGAAACTTCTTGTTTTCGTGTTCATTATTCACTGTTTCTTTAACTTCCGGTTCGAGAGCCCACATCTGGACTTTGTGTCCGCCGCGTGCAAGGGCCTGTCCAAGACCTGTACCCCAAGCTCCGGCTCCGATAATTCCAACATTCTTGCTTTCCATGATATCCCCTTAGTAGTACATTTCTGCGCAGTCTTTCCAGTCAATCAGTTCATTTTCTTTGAAGAAAATGTTGATTTCACGTTCTGCTGATGCATCGCTGTCTGAAGCGTGGATAATGTTGTGACTTGTGCGAACACAGAAATCTCCGCGGATTGTTCCAGGAGCTGCTTCAGAAGGTTTTGTAGCACCAACGAGTTTGCGTACCAGAGTAACGCAGTCATCTGCCTGCCATACCATAGCAACTACAGGACCTGAAGTAATGTAATCTACCAGTTCACCGAAGAAAGGCTTTTCTGCATGTTCTGCATAGTGTTCTTTAGCCATTTCTGGAGTGATGGTCATAAGTTTAAGGCCTACAAGTTTAAGACCTTTTTTTTCGAGGCGAGAAATAACTTCGCCAACCAACCGGCGGTTAACTACACCGGGTTTAAGCATTGTGTAACATCTACTCATAATTAGTTAAGTATATAGAAAATATGTACAATTCTCAATGGATAATAAATTATTTGACAACAGGGGACTCTCATATAAAATTAAAGAAAACTTAATATTGCAACCTGATAATTCAACCAAACGAGAGGTCTGATAGTGAAAAAAACAGCTTTTGTTCTGATGATTTTGATTTCCGGTGCTCTTTTTGCCCAGGGAATTCGGCCTGCTGAAGGGGCTTTTACCTTTAATGTCCTTGATATGGCAGAGGATTCTCCTGTTTCCTGCCGGGATCTGAATAAGGAAATCACCAATGAAAGCCCACGTATGGTAGTTGATAAGGACGGACATCTGTCTGTAGGCGGAGAAAGGGTACGTATTTTCGGAACAAATCTGTCGGCTTTCCCGGAAAAGAGCATGGCCGAAAGAAATGCCCGGAGTCTTGCAGACCGCGGATTCAACTGTATTCGTTTTCATCATACTGATGCGGACTGGGTTTCCTGTTTCATCAAGAAAACTTCAGACGGAAAACGTATAATTGACCCGGTCCAGCTGGATAATTTTGACTATTTTGTATATATGCTGAAGATTTACGGTATCTATACTAACCTGAATCTTCTTACAGGCCGTACTTATACCGAAAAAGACGGCATGCCAGAGGGGACAGACCGCATTTCTGACTGGAAAAACCGCCATCTTCTTGGGTTCTGGAACGATCAGGCCCGTGACCTTCAGAAGGAATATGCAAAGGCTCTTCTGGAACATGTAAATCCATATACAGGAATCCCTCTTAAAGAGGATCCTGCTCTGTGTATTGTGGAAATCAATAATGAACAGGGAATGATTCATTCCTACATCGCCAATAATTTTCATGATACTCCTGCAAATTTATGGAATGAACTGGAAATCAAATGGAATCAGTGGCTTAAAAAGCAGAATCTGGATTATGAAAAGCTTTCGGCATCATACAACAGGTCTCAGCCTTTGGGAAATTATCTTCTGGATTCAAAAAGCAGATGGAATCTTGAACAGCATGATGGAGCAAAGGCTACCAGATCCGGTGAAGGCAGTTCTGTTAAGATCAAGATTTCGGGTAACGGAAAGGCTGCCTGGCATGTTCAGTACAATTCTGCCGGCTTGAACATCGAAAAAGACCAGATTTATACAATTTCCTTTAAGGCAAAGGCTTCTAAACCTGCAAAAGTCAGTTTTGCCCTTATGATGGCCCATGATCCGTGGGAAAATCTTGGATGGGTTAAGAACCTTAATCTGGATAAAGAGTGGCAGACCTATGAATTTGTGGTGGCAGATCTGAAATCGGACCAGAATGCCCGCTTTAATGTGGGGGATATGGGCTACCTTGAAGGAACCACCCTTGAAATCAAGGATTTTACAATGCGTGAGGGTGGAAATCTCTTCAATCTTAAGAAAACCCCAAACGGGGTCCTCCTTCCAGAAGCCGGAGATTACTGGAGTCTTCCTGACGGTTACAAGAATCTTGTTCTGAACTTCCTTTATGATGTGGAAACTGACTATTGGACAGATATGAGGGATTATGTGAAAAATGTCCTCGGTTGCCCGGCTCTGATTATGGGAAGCGCAATGGGTAACATCACTACGGGACATGCCATGCTTTTTGACATGGTGGACAGCCATTCTTATTTCAATCACCCTGAATTTCCGGGAAATTCCTGGGATCAGGCAAACTTTGCAGTAAGAAACGCAGATCTTACAAAGCAGGAGAACTCCAGAACTCTTTCTTATCCTGCCGGTTTAAGGGTTTTCGGAAAACCTTTCTGTGTTTCTGAATATGACCATCCTTATCCAAATCAGTTTACCGCAGAAATGTATCCTATGCTGGCAGCCTATGCCTCTTACCAGGACTGGGATGCCGTTTTCACCTTCTGTTCGGATCTGATCGAATCGGCAGAAGCCAAAAACAGGAAGATTTCCGGTTATTTTGACCAGACTCATAACCCGGTAAAGACTGCGGCATCTCCGGTTGCGGCCCGTATATTCAGAACAGGAGCCGTTTCACCCGCAGATAACTATATCTGGATGAATCTTGACCAGAAAACAGAACGGGAAAACCTTTACCGTTTCAGAAGCTGGGAAGTTGGAAATTCCTCGTTATGGGGCTTTATTCCAATAATGGCTCTTGGAAACCGAACCGGAATCCTCTGGGAAAGCAGTCCTGATCCTCTTTGGAAAGGATGTGACTCAGAAAAGGCTGCTTCAATGACGGCTTCTCTTAAGGAAAATCTGAAAAAATCTTCTGCCGGATTAAGCGGCAGCGGGGAGAACTCATCTGTTTTCTGGGAAGAAGAAAAAGGAACTTTCCTTGCAAGTGGAGAAAACGCCTTTGTTTTCGTTGGACGTAAAGATTCACCGGCAATGAAAAAGGTTCTGAAAGACGGTTCCTTCAGTTTTGAATTTGTTCCTTCAGGAGATTTTGCCTCTGTTAGTGGAGTTCGTAAGGCTGACGGAAAATGGCTGGTCTTTGCAGGTTCCTGGAGCGGAAACAAAGGGGAACAGCTTCGTGAATACGGAAATCCTAAACCATATTCAACTTCAAATGATGTTATTCAGCGGGATGACGTAAAACTAACTTCAAAGGCGCCTTATTCTTCAAAAGATGCAGTAACTCTTTCTGTTTCGGGGCTTCTGAAATCTCTTAAAGGCAAAATGAAACTTGTTCCTCTTTCGGAAAAGGGACTTCCTTCCGGAAAAGCCCAGAAAGGTACCGAATTCGAACTGACTGAAGCCTCCGGAACTCTCTGGTATCTTATTGAATAGAAACAGCCGAACAGAGTCCTGCTTTTTTAGTATTTATTAACATTTCTCTTTTTGATATTATGTTTACTTATGATAGTAATGAAATTTGGCGGTTCTTCTGTAGCAAATGCAGACAGAATCAAGCACGTAGCCTCGATTATTAAGGCATATCGCGATCAGCGTCCGGTAGTTGTTCTCTCAGCAATGGGTGATACAACTGATTATCTTCTTGATGCAGCAGACATGGCAGTAAACGGCACAGTAGACATAAAAAATGTCCGTGACCTTCATTATGAAACTGTTGATGTTCTTGGACTGGACAAAAAACCTGTAGATGATCTTCTTGGTGAACTGAATCAGCTCCTTACAGGAATCAGCATGCTCCGCGAACTTACAAAAAAGACTCGTGATTACCTGGTTTCATTCGGTGAACGTCTTTCGGTACGCATCATGGCCATGTACCTGGAAAAAGAAGGGGTTCCTGCAAACTTCTTTGATGCCTGGGATATCGGAATGGTTTCTGACTCGAACTTTATGTCAGCTGAACTTCTTGATGAAGTTTGGGAAAACATTCCAAAAGCTCTCAATGCTTACAAAGACGGCCTGTCAAACGCAATTCCAATCGTTACAGGTTTCATCGCAAAAGACAAAAACGGAAACATTACAACTCTGGGACGCGGCGGTTCAGACCTTTCAGCAACAATGATCGGTTCTGCTATGGGTGCCGTTGAAATCCAGACATGGAAAGATGTTGACGGTATCATGACAACTGACCCACGCATCTGTTCTGATGCAAAACCTGTTTCTGAAGTAACATACGAAGAAGCTCAGGAACTGGCTATGTTCGGGGCACAGGTTCTTCACCCACGTTCAATGATTCCTTGTCGCAAGACAGGAACTCCAGTTCGTGTAAAGAACTCATACAATATCACTAGTCCTGGATCTATCATTGTTGAAAAACACAACGGAAAAACAAGTCCTGTTTGCGCTATCACAACTGTAAAGAAAATCAGCCTTATCGATATCCAGTCATCACGTATGCTTGGTGCTGCCGGATTCCTGGCTCACGTTTTCAACCAGTTCCTCAAATGGAATATTTCTATTGATGTTATCGCTACATCAGAAGTTTCAGTTTCTCTTACAGTAAACTCAAAAGACAAGATTGACGGTCTTCTTGAAGATCTTGGTCGCGTTGCCGATGTTGAAGTTCACTCAGGAAAAGCTATCGTAACTGTTGTTTGTGACGCTAAACATTCTTCATCAATCCTGGCTGCAGGTTTTGATGCTCTCGCCGATGAAGGAATCAACGTACAGATGATTTCTCAGGGTGCAAGCAAAGTAAACATCAGTATGATTGTTGATGAATCTGAAGCTGAACAGACTGTAAAGGTTCTGCACAAAGCTTACTTTGGGTAAAAATAGGGAATAGGGAATAAGAAATAAGGAATAATTGGACTGTTCGGGAAATCAGTTTTTCCGGAAGTCTGATGTAATGTTTCTGCGGTTATTTAGGAGAAGTTCATAATGAAGATTGCTTTAGTTGGATACGGAAAGATGGGGCTTATGCTGCGTAATGCTGCAGAAGCCTGTGGACATGAAGTTGTTGTTACTATTGATGTTGGAAATAAAGCCGCTGATGTAATCGTTCCTGTAGGGGACGGAAAAGCTGTTGCAGATGCAGTAAAAGCAAGCGGAGCTGAAGGGGTAATTGAATTTACACACCCAACAGCCGTTATGGAAAACATCAAACATCTTCTTCCACTGGGACTTCCACTTGTTGTTGGAACTACCGGCTGGAATGATAAATATGCCGAAGTTGAAGCAATGGCAAAAGAAACAAACGGTGTAATCCTTGGAGGAGGAAACTTCTCTGTTGGTGTAAACCTTCTTTACAAGATCATTGCTGAAGCACAGAAACTTATTGCTGAATATCCTGAATATGATACTGCTGTATGGGAAATGCACCATACACAGAAGGCAGACAGTCCTTCAGGAACTGCTCTGGAAATAGCAAAGGTAATTCTGGACAACTGTTCTGCAAAAACAGAAATCGTTACAGACGAATTCAAGCAGAAACCTGAAAAACACCAGCTTCACGTTTCTTCTACACGTTGCGGAAACGTTCCTGGAACCCATTCAGTTTTCTTTGACGGACCTGCAGATACAATTGAAATCAAACATACTGCAAGAAGCCGCGAAGGATTTGCTTACGGGGCTGTTCATGGTCTTGAAAAACTGGCAGACGGACTTAAAGACGGTTCACTGCAGAAAGGCCGTTTCTACAAAATGACAGAAATGTTCTAATTAAATAGATTGAAACAGATTTGTTAAAAAAAGACTTCCTTGAATCAAGGAAGTCTTTTTTTTTATCAGAAAGATTTATACTTCGGCTTCATCGATGCGGCCGAATTCACAAAGAGCTTTTGAAATGCGCAGATATTCAACCTGTTCAAGGGAGTTTTTAAGAACCTTGTAAAGTTTGATTTCTCCGGTTCCAAGACTGCTTGAAACCACAGAAAGGGTTTTTCTGTTTCCTTCAGGAAGTTCAATTACTTTGTTGCTCAAATCAGTGATCTTACAGAATATGTCAATGTCTACAACCCACTGTTTGTTGCGGAAACTTACAGACCAATGGAGTTCTTCGAATTCGTTCTGCGAGATTTCCTGACAATCCCATACAAATTCTCCGTTTTTTTTGTTTTCTCCGGCATCAAACATGAATCGGTTGCCTTCGAAGTTCAGAAGCAGGGATGCCTTGTCACCGTAAAGTCCGTGAATGGCAAAAGAAGATTCAAACATTGTGCGGCCGGAAATAAGGCTTGAAAGGCTTGAAGCCGAAATATGGAAACAAGGATTTGGAAGGGATTTTCCCCATGATTTGTCAAAATAACCGAAAGAAGTAAGCGGATTTACATAGTAATCGGTTCCGCACCAGGAAATTGTACCTGTAAAGTTTGTGCGGCATCCGATTGGGGCCCAGAATTCAGTCTTGTCTTCGTAACCTTTTTCAAATTCCTGGATTACTTCGAAATCAAGGTTCCATTCTGCGTAACCTTCCTGACAAAGGTATTCCGGATGGCTCTGCAGGTCTTTCTGGGTGCAGCTGATGAATCCGCTCAGGTGATTTTCTGTGAAAACGCAGGTTCCCATGTGGATTTCAAAAGGTTTCTGCGAGATTTTTACGTTATTCAGGGAATCGTAGATGGCAATGTGTTTTCCGCGCTGCCCGAAAGCACCGAAGCGAACACAAATGTATGAAGGAGGAACAAGGTTTTCAGACTGGATTTCTGTGGCAGATACAGTTCCTGCAAGGGCATACTGAAGATCTTCCGCACTTACAGCGTTTCTCTGTTTGAAACCAAGCATGGCTTCTGATGGGGAAAGGTTTGGATTTAGCATCTCCAGTTCAAGGAAAAATGCCTTTTCTGTTCCAGTGTCTTTTTCTGCTGCGTTAAATACATAGCGCCAGATTACAATTCCGTTCTTTTTGAGACCTCCGGAGAGTGCGTATCTGGTGTTTGATAAACCTTTCTTTGAAATACCCATTATTTACCTTCTTCTTTTGTTTATTTTCGGAACATTAGGAAAATACTTTAAAGGTATCGAAAAATTATGGTATAATTCTCTATTATGAGTACTCAGATTCTGGCACCGTCACTTCTTTCGGCGGACTTTACAAATTTAGGTGCAGCATTGGAAATGGTTGAAGAAGCCGGTTCAGGCGCAGTTCATATTGATGTTATGGACGGCAGCTTTGTTCCTGAAATCACTTATGGTGAACCTGTTATCCGTTCTGTAAGACGCTGTACAAAACTTCCATTTGACGTTCATTTAATGGTAGAAAAGCCTGAAAATCACGTTAAGCTTTTTGCAGATGCAGGAGCAGACTGGATTACTTTCCATATAGAAGCAACAAATCACGCACACCGTGTTATTCAGATGATTCACGAACTTGGCAAAAAAGCAGGGGTCGCCATTAATCCTGGAACTCCTTTGTCTGCCATTTCAGAAATTCTTGAATATGCTGACCTTATTCTTGTTATGACTGTTAATCCTGGCTGGGGAAACCAGAAAATGATTCCTTCAACTCTGGATAAAGTAAGAGAACTCAAGAAAATCAGAGAAGCAAAAAACTACAATTATATGATTTCAGTTGATGGGGGAGTTAACGAAAAAACTCTTTCCTCTGTTGTAGAAGCCGGAACAGATGTTGTTGTTTCCGGATCTGCTTTCTTTAATAGAACTTTAAACTGGAAATAATCAGGGAGCCTTTTGTTATCGTGTTGAATATTAGCAAAAAACTGGTCACAACTGTCATTTCTGTTTGTCTTTTCTCAGCTGCTCTTTTGGGTCAGTCTAAAAGTGCCGCTGAATCAGCTTTCCTTGACGGATGTAAGGCCTACTCTGCAGGCGACTGGACAACTGCAGTTTTTTCTCTGAAAAAAGCTGCATCCTTTGATACCAATAATAATGCTGATACTATCTATCTCCTGATCAATGCCGAAATTTATTCCGGTGATTTTCAGAGTGCCCTTGATGACTGTGTTTATTTCCTTGATGAATTCAGAGGTTCTTTCTACGAACCAAACGTAATTTATCTGAAAGGCCGCTGTTTCTATTCTCTTGGTGAATATGACAAGGCTGTAATTACCCTCAGTGATTTCTGTCATCAGTATGAAAATCACGATATGTATGCTTCAAGTCTTTTCTGGATTGGTGAATCTTTTTATGCCTGCTACCAGTATGACGAGGCCCGCGCTCTTTACCAGAGAGTCGTATCTGAATTTCCGGATGACGCAAAGGCACCTGCCTGCCAGTACCGTATTGAAACAATCGGGCAGCGTGAAAGAGAAGAAAAACTTCTTTACCTTCTGAAACAGACAGGCGAAGAATATCTTTTTGCAAAAGAAGAATATGAAAAACAGCTGAAGGTTTATACTTCTGAAACTTCTGCAGGAACAAGGGCAAAACTTTATGAAGCCCAGAAGAAAAATGCAGAGCTGGAAGAAAAGTACCGCAAGCTGGAAAATGAACTTAGAGAATTTAAAATTGCCGCAGGCATAATTGATGCTGCAAGTGCTGAAGCACAGGCAAAAAGTGAGCTGGATAAAGAACAGGAACTTCTTGAACTTCTGAAAGCAAAAGCAGAAGAAACAAGATATCTTCTTCAGGATCAGTAAGGCTGAACCGGAAATCAAATTCTGAAAAAAGGATTGTTTATGGCCGTATTAGAAAACGTTAAATTCGGAAAAAAAATCAGAACTTCTGTTTTTCTCTTTGTAGCCCTTGCAATGGTTTCTGGTTTTGCAGGGTGTGCCTCAGCTGAAGGTGGAAAGCCTGAGACTGAACAGGAATTCGTTTCCGTTGATGATCTTCCGGAACCTGTTTATGACGTTTATTCTGTTCCTGTAAAAAAATGGAAGAGAAAGGGACGTCTTAATGTAAAAAAAGAAAGCGGTTCTTTGAAACTTGAAGCAAAAGGTAAACTTGGAAGCTTTAACTGTTATGTTATTGACCGGGATGAAAATCCTGTTTCAGTTTTCTCAAGATCAGAAGAATTTACAGGAACTTCTCTGTATCTGAAAGCCGGAAAAAAACTTTACAAACTGGCCGGCGGTTCAGGAATCAAGACTGCTGCCCGTGAAACAGAAAACGGTCTTGATATCTCTTACATCATTCCAAAAGTTGCCCACGTTATCCTTGAATGTAAAGTTTTCTCATCACTTCCTTCAAAAGACGGGGACATGATTAAAATGACTGCCTATGTAAAAAGTCTTAAAACAAAGAAAGAGGAATTTTCTCTTAAACTTGTAATGGACACTGAACTTGGCGAGTCAAACAAATATCACTTCTACGGTTCTGACAATAATCCGGTTACTACAGAAACAATGTTCCGTTCTTCATCAGAAAACAGATGGATTATGACAGGAAACGAACAGACAGGATTCCAGATCCTTCTGAATGGTGCTGATATTTCAACTCCTGATTTTGTGGCAATCGCCAACTTTGATAATCTTGATACTTTGTCGTGGGAACCGTCTCTTCTCTCGACACGTTCTTTTGACACAGTATCTTCATATAATAACTCTGCCTGCTGTATCGCCTGGAAAAAAACTTTCCTGGAACCGGAAGAAAAATATTCAAATGTTGTTTACTTTGCTGTAGCGGCATTCCCTGATATGGTAACAGGGGAAAGTTATATCAATACTTTCAAAAATCCTCAGTCAGAATCTGAGAATAAGATTCCTTCAGTTCCTCTGTTGATTACCGAGACTTCTGCAACAGAAATGAAGACTGAGAAACCTCTTTCAATAAATCAGGATACAGGCGATGTTCTTGATAAAGAAAACCTTGTTTCTGATTATGATGAGTATGTACCGCCTGTTTATAGTAAGGAATATATTAACCGTCTTTTGAACAGAATCAGCGAACTTGAAGCCGACGGAAGAGATTTGAATCAGGAAGAACTTCTTCTTCTTAATGAAGAACTTGATCTTGTTCTGAAACAGCTGAGGAAAGATTAAAAATGGCAAAAGATGTTTTGACCCTGGCAAAAAAAGAGATGAGCCGCCGTCATTTCGGACAGGCAATTAAAATCCTTGAGTCAGGTGCCGACGTTTATGAAGAAAATGCAGATTACAATATTCTCCTTGGTACCGCATGCCTTTATGCGGGAGACATGGGGACTGCTTATGCCTATTATCAGAGAGCACGTAAAATAACGCTTACTGATGTTAATCTTCTTCTTGGCCAGGCAGCTATTTTTCTGCGCCGCGGTGATACAGAAAAAGCACTCAATTACTATATTGAAATTTTGGAAAATGAGCCTGGAAACAAGATTGCAAAAGATGCCATGGAATTTATCCGAGTTCACGGAGATTACACTACAATCTGCCGTTGGGTAGACTCAGGACGCATTGAACAGTTTTTCCCAAAACTGGGAGTAAATCCTGACAAAATTCTTTACAGCGTTGTCGGCATAGTTTTCTGTATTGTAGGCTGTGTTTTTGCAGGTACAATGCTTTCAAGAAAAACAAATCTTGCTCAGGGACCAAGAATGGACCTTACTTCAATCCAGCTTTCGCAGGATGAAAAAGTTAAGGCTCAGGAAAGTGACCTTTCAACTGTTACCTGTCATTACATCCTCAGTAATCGTGAAATTACTTCGGCCTATGAAAAGGCTCTGAAGTTTTTCCAGGAAGGGGATGATAACCATGCCCAGATCGAAATCAACCGCATTCTGAATTCCAATGCTACACTTTCAATTAAAAAGAAAGCCAATATTTTAATGGGATATCTTTCAGTTCCCGGTTTTGATAATCTTGTTTATAGTCCTGAATATAAGGATGTGGAAAAAGATCCGGAACTTTACCTGGACTGCTATGTAATCTGGAACGGTCGCGTATCAGATGTAGTTACAGGCGAAAACTCATACCAGGCCAGATTCCTTATAGGCTATGAAACAATGAAACAGATTGACGGCATTGTTACTGTAAAATTTTCTTCAATTCCTTCCATCGAAACTGACAAACCTGTAAGGATTTTAGGTAAAATTATTAACGAGGATGGAAATGTGGTACTTGCAGGTCGTGCTGTGTACCAGAGCGTAAATTTTTAGTTTTTTACTGAAAGTTTTTCGCTCTTTTGCATATTTTGTAAAATAAAAGCCATACTTATATAGGTGGGAAATAATAAAAAAGGGTAGGTATTAAAATGGCAAAAGCTGCAGAACCGGCAAAAGATACGTCGGAAAAAATGAAAGCTTTGGAAGCTGCTCGTCTTCAGATTGAAAAGCAGTTTGGCGCCGGATCGCTCATGAAACTTGGCGACAAGGCAAATGTGGATGGCATCGATGTTATTCCTTCCGGATCAATCCTTCTGGATGAAGCCCTTGGAATCGGTGGTTATCCAAGAGGCCGTGTAATTGAAATGTACGGTCCTGAAAGTTCGGGTAAAACAACACTGGCTCTCCACGCAGTTGCAGAAGCACAGAAACTTGGCGGTGTTGCCGCTTTCGTTGATGCTGAACATGCGCTGGATCCTGTTTATGCAAAAAATCTTGGTGTAAATATTGATGAACTTTGGGTATCGCAGCCAGATACTGGTGAACAGGCACTGGAAATTACAGAAAACCTGGTTAGATCGGGTGCTGTTGATATCATCGTTGTAGACTCAGTTGCAGCTCTTACACCACAGGCCGAAATTGAAGGGGACATGGGCGACAGCCACATGGGACTTCAGGCTCGTCTTATGAGCCAGGCACTCCGTAAGCTTACAGCTATCATCGGAAAATCAAACTGTATCGTTGTTTTCATTAACCAGATCCGTATGAAGATTGGTGTTATGTTCGGAAACCCAGAAACAACAACTGGTGGTAACGCACTTAAATTCTACGCTTCGGTTCGTCTTGAAATCCGCCGTATTGAATCAATCGATTCAAAAACTTCGGAAGACGCAGTTGGAAACCGTGTAAGAGTTAAGATCGTTAAGAACAAGGTTGCACCACCATTCAGAAAGTGTGAACTGGACATTTACTTTGGTAAAGGTATCTCTTATACAGCATCTCTTCTGGATTGTGCTGTTAAATATGAAATTATCAACAAGGCTGGTGCCTGGTACTCAATGAACGATGAAAAAATCGGTCAGGGTAAAGAAAATACACTTAATTTCATTGAACAGCATCCAGAAATTGCTGCAGAGATTGAAACAAAACTCCGTGACAGACTTTTCCCAGGACAGGTTCTTAAAAACAAAGAAGGTGTTCCTGTTAAGCGTGAGCCTCGTGTTGCTCCAAAAACAGAAGAGACTGTAGAACTTACAGAAAAGGGAAAGGCAGAAGCTCATCCTGATTCAAGTCTCGCTGACGGATTATACTAATTAAAACAAAGCCCGGTTCTCAGTGCCGGTTCCGGTTTTCCGGAACCGGATTACCGGGAACAGGTGGCAAAATGAAAAAAGTTATTTTAGGTTTGGGATCCAATCGTACCTTCAAGGATATGACTCCTGTACAGATTTTGGATGCCGCCTGTTCAGAACTCTCCAATATTCTTGAAAATCCTGTTTTTTCTTCTATTTATATTTCCAAGGCAATGTATGTAACTGATCAGGAAGATTTCTATAATATGGCCTGCACCGGTTATGTGCCTGATGATGAAAATCCTTACGATTTTCTTGATAAAATTCATCTTATTGAAAACAAATATGGGCGGGACCGTTCTAAAGAAATCCGCTTTGGACCACGGTCACTGGATATTGATATTGAAGATTTCGGCGAAATGGTCAGTGAGAACCCGGTTCTAACATTACCTCATCCACGAATCAAAGAAAGAGCATTTGTTTTGATTCCAGTGCTTGAGTTATTCTCGGAATCTGCCGAAGATTTACAAAGAAGGGGATTTCTGGAAGTTTTTTCCCGCCTTGAGAACAAGGATGAAGTAAAACTTTTCAGAAAACGAAATCCCTGAGGATTTGTAAAATGGAAGAACAGAAAACAGAAACAGCGATTGCAACAGAAGTAGCAGATAAGAAAAGCGTTAGAAAGTATCAGATTGGGGAATTTGACGGACCTCTTGATCTTCTGTGGAATCTTATCCGCGAAAGCAAAGTAAATATTTACGATATTCCAATTGCACAGATTACAGAACAGTATCTTGAATACTTGGATTACGCTGTTCAGACTGATCTTGGCGACCTTTCTGAATTCTACAGCTGGGCTGCAAAACTGATTTATATCAAAAGCCGTATGCTTCTTCCTGTTGAAATCAACTACGATGATGAGGAAGACGAAGACCCTCGTCAGGAACTTGTAGATAAACTTATTGAATACCAGAAATTCAAGAAACTTTCTGCTCTTATGGAAGAACAGGAAGATGATTCTGAATGGAATTTCGAGCGCAAAAAGATTCAGCGCGTCCTTCCTTTCGAAGAAAGTGATGACATGTGGGAAGAAGTTGATACATGGGATCTGCTCCAGCAGCTTCAGTCGATTTTCAAACAGATGGTAAATAAATATTCAAATGAAAAGATTTTGAATATGTATGAAGAAATCTCTGTTAATGAAAAAATCACCCTGATGAATGAACTTCTGGAAGATAAGAACGAATGTATGTTCACAGATCTTCTTACACGTAGTGCAAACCCAATGGATCTTGTCTGCGCTTTTATGGCAATTCTTGAAGCCGTAAAATTCAAGATGATTACAATTTATCAGAACAAACTCTTTGGAGATATAAAACTGTGCAAAATCCATGATTCTGATACAGTAGAAATCAAAGAAGAAGACTTAACAACTAACTAATTTTGGGAAAAATATGGAACTTGCTAGAGAAACAGGCTTTGTTGAAGCCATTTTATTTCTTGAAAGCGATCCGCTGCCTGTAAAGCAGCTGGCAATTAAGGCTCAGCTTTCAGATGAAGTAACAGAGAAATGTATTGAAAACCTTATTGAAAAATATAAAGACGATTCTTCCGGCGTTGAACTTTCAATGATTACGGGCGGATGGTGTCTTGTTCCTAAAAAAGAATGCTGGGAAGTTTTGAAAGAAACTTATGGCTCGAAACGAGACGGAAAACTTTCAAAATCTGCCATGGAAACTCTTTCAATCATTGCTTATTCTCAGCCTGTTACACGCAGCGAAATTGAAGCAATCCGTGGAGTAGGTGTAGACAATGCACTTCGTCTTCTTATTGACCGTAATCTGGTAAAAGAAGTAGGTAAAAAGGATGCACCTGGTCGCCCTACACAGTTCGGAACTACAAAGGAATTCCTTAAACTGTTCCGTTTGAATTCAATCGCTGATCTGCCAAAACTGGATGAAAATGAAGCCGAACGTTTCGAACTCGCCCGCTAGTGCTTTCAAAGCCAGCGCTTTCAAAAAAGAAGCTTCTGCTGAACCTGAACTTATGCGCCTCCAGGTTTACCTGGCCCATGCAGGAGTAGCCAGCCGCCGTGCTAGTGAAGAAATCATTACTTCCGGTCGCGTAAGTGTCAACGGAACTGTAGTTACCGAAATGGGACAGAAAGTTTCTTCAAAAGATTTAGTTGAAGTTGACGGAAAACGTGTTACACTTGAAGAAATAAAAAGATATATCGTTCTAAACAAACCACAGGGATATGTTTGTTCTTCCAGTGATGAAAAGGGCAGACAAATTGCCGCAGATCTTCTTAAAGAGAAATATTCTGAGCGACTTTACAATGTAGGTCGTCTTGATATGTTTTCCCGCGGTATTATTCTTTTTACCAATGACGGTGATTTTGCAGCGAAACTTTCACACCCTTCAAGTGAAATTGAAAAGGAATATGTGATTGTTTCTACGCAGGACATTCCTGATGAACTTCCTGAAAGTTTTCAGAAAGGCATCAGAATTGAAAATGTTTTCTACAGAGCACGGCTTGTTCAGAAAATCAATGACAGAAAATGCCGTATTGTTCTGATTGAAGGCAAAAACCGCGAAATTCGAAAAGTATTTGAATTCTTTAATATCCCGATCCGCAGTCTTACACGTGTTCGTATAGGAAATGTTAATCTGGACCAGCTTCCTCCGGGAGAAAGCCGTGAGCTTTCGGGAGACGAAGTAAAAAATCTTTTAAGGATGTGTAAATAATGAAAACTTTCCCGCTTTCTTCAAAAACAATTTCAACAGAAAGAAGAGCTTTTGTGGCGGGAATAGTCAACGTTACCTCCGATTCTTTTTATGCCAAAAGTCGTGGTGGCACTGAAAGAGCAATTCAGCTTATAGAAGAAGGTGCCGATATCCTGGATCTTGGTGCTGAATCCACACGACCAGGCTTTATACCGGTTCCTGTAGAAGAAGAAATCCGCCGTCTGGTTCCGGTTATCCGCGAAATCCGTAAATTTTCTTCCATTCCTATTTCTATTGATACCCGAAAAAAGCCTGTATTTGAAGCCTGTATGAATGAAGGTGCAGATATTCTTAATGATGTTTCTTCCTTTAGTTATGATCCAGACATGGAAAAATTTGTGGCCACTTACGGCATTCCTGTAATTTTGACACATACATTTCCTCATGGAAGGGAAGAAACTCTTGAAAATCAGACTCCTGAAGAAGCTGCAGAAATTGTTGCTGAACTTTCCGATTATTTTGAAAAAATCATTGCTTCTGTAACTTCACAGGGGCTTTCTGAAAACAAAATCATTATTGATCCCGGCATCGGATTCGGAAAAACTTACGGCGAAAATGTTGAACTTATCCGTAACTGCGGTAAACTTTGCGACGGAAAATACAATATTATGATGGCTCTTTCCAGAAAAAGGGTTATTGGACAGATGATGGGCGATATGGCTGCCGATCGTCTTTTAGGAACCATCGAAGCCGACGTGACCGCTGTTCTTGGTGGAGCCGGTTTTGTGCGTGTTCACGATGTCGCTGAACATGTAAAAGCTCTTTCACGTATCTGACAGATTTCTTCCTTTTGTCATAGTCTTGCACAAAATGCTAAAAAAGCGCATTATATGCGAATTATGATGAAGCCTGAATTATTCAATACACTTAAAAACTATTCAGTAAAAACTTTCGTTTCCGACCTTATCGCCGGTATTATTGTTGGTATCGTTGCACTTCCACTGGCCATTGCCTTTGGTATTGCCTCCGGTGTTGGCCCTGAAAAGGGTATTTTTACAGCTGTCGTAGCAGGATTTATTATTTCTGCCTTCGGTGGAACCCGCGTTCAGATCGGTGGACCTACAGGTGCTTTTGCCGTAATCATTTACGGAATCATGCAGAAGTATGGTTTCGGCGAACTGATGATTGCTACTATCATCGCCGGTATCCTTATGATTCTGCTTGGTGTTTTCAAGCTTGGCGGTCTTGTTAAATTTATTCCTTATACTATCATCACAGGTTTTACAGCAGGTATTGCTGTAACAATCGCTTCAGGTCAGATCGGTGATTTCTTCGGTCTTACTCCTGATTTCTCAACTCCAATGATGATTCTTGGCGAAGAATACTCAAAGCTTCCTGGAGACTTCCTTCCTAAAGTAATCTGTTTTGCTAAATCAGCTTCTTCGATCAATGTGTATGCATTTGTAGTTGCTGCAGTTTCATTGGTTGTTCTTTTTGTATGGCCAAAGATTTCAAAGAAGATTCCTGGATCTCTTATCGTTATTCTTCTTGCCACAGTAATTACTGTTCTTCTGAATAAATTCTGCGGTCTTGAACTTGCTACAATCCAGACCCGTTACGGTTCAATCCCTAACAAACTTCCAGCACCACAGCTTCCACATTTCTCAATGAATTCAATTGTTGAACTTTTCCCAACAGCAATTTCTATTGCAGTTCTTGGTGCCATTGAATCTCTTATGTCTGCTGTTGTTGCAGATGGTATGATGGGTACTAAACACGATTCAAATATGGAACTGATCGCTCAAGGTGTTGCAAACATTGCATCTCCTGTATTCGGCGGTATTCCTGCAACCGGTGCTATTGCCCGTACAGCAACTAACATCAAAAACGGTGGTAAAACTCCTGTTGCCGGTGTTGTTCATGCAGTCACACTGCTTTGTATTATGCTCTTCCTTGGCAAGTTCGTAGTTTACATTCCAATGGCTGCTCTTGCTGCAGTTCTTATCAACGTAGCCTGGAACATGGCTGGTTTCCCTGCAATTAAAGCTCTTCTTAAAGGACAGAAATCAGACATCGCAGTTCTTTCTGTAACATTCCTTATTACAGTATTCATTGACCTGACAGTTGCAATTGAAGTTGGTCTTGGTCTTGCAGCTTTCTTCTTCATCAAGAAAATGATCGATCTGTCTGAAGTTCATGAATATGGCGAAAACCTTACAGGCGGTCTGAAAACAAAAACAAACAATGCAAACAATGACACTGGTGTAGAAGAAGAACTGGAAATCCCACATGGAGTTCTGGTATACGAAGTTGACGGACCTTTGTTCTTCGGTACAGTTCGCAAGTTCGAAATTGCCGCAGAACGTGCTGGTGCTGAATGCAAGGCAATCATCCTTCGCATGCGCAACACTTCTTACCTTGATGCAGGTGGAGTTCAGGCCCTTAAACAGCTTAAATCTGCCTGTGACAGAAAAAACATCACAATCGTTCTTTCAGGTGTTCACCCACAGCCTTGGAAACTCCTTGAAAAAATGGGTATGTTCGAAGAACTTGGCGCAGATAATATCCACGACCATATCGACAAAGCCCTTGCTCGTGCAAATGAAATCGTAAAATAAAAAGGTAGATTTATATTAAAAACAACACTCCCCACAAAAACAATGGAGGCCTCCCGCGGAGCCCCGTCGCTCGCTCTGCTCGGCTCCTTGCCCACGGTACTCCATTGTCTTTGTTCGCGTGTTGTTTTTACCATACATGTGCAAAGCGACACAGTGCCTTTTTAGTTCTGACAACTTTGCTTTTCTTCCTTGCGTGAATTTTAAACATATAAATAAATGCACTTGTTCGCAAAAGCTCAAAAACTAACGCGAGGGAGCAAAATATGATGGGCAGTGGCACTTTGAGCGTGGCTTTATAGGTTCCTATACACGCTCAACGTGCAGCTGTAAATCGCTGCAACGCAGCGTCCTTAAAGGGGGTCTGGGGTCTCCCCTGGCGCGTCCTGCACATCTATTTTGCGACCGGGAGTTAGTTTTTGAACATTTAAACTCAATGTACATTTATTGAATGTTTAAAATAATCCTACATCTATTTAAACCTTCACTTTTATAAACAGAGTCCGATAATCTGATTATGGACTCTGTTTTAATTTTAGGGGCAGGACTTATGCAGCGACCTGCCATCAATTCTGCAAAAAATCTCGGCTATAAAACCTATGTGGTTGATGCCGATGAAAAGGCTGTCTGCGTAAAAGAAGCAGACGTGTTCAAGAAAATCGACCTTAAAGCTAAGGAAGAAATTGCAGAATTCGCATCTACAATCGAAAATCTTAAGGCTGTATTCACAGCCGGAACCGATTTTTCTGCCAGTGTAAGCTATGTCTCAGAAAAACTCGGTCTTTCTTCACACAATTTCGATGCCGCAACTAATGCTTCAAATAAAGTAATCATGCGGGGATGTTTTTCAAAAGCCGGAGTTCCTTCTCCTGCTTTCATTAAAGTTTCCAAAGATGACATTCCGGCAAAGGGTTCTGATATTGAACTTCCTGCCTTTGATTTTCCTTTTGTTGTAAAGCCATGTGACAATATGGGTGGCCGCGGCTGCCGCATGGTTCGTTCGAAAGAAGAATATTTTTCTGCGCTGGAAAATGCCGTAAACAATTCAAGAAGCGGAACTTCGATTGTAGAAGAATACATGGAAGGTCCTGAATATTCCATTGATGCTCTTGTTTACAACGGAACTTTTACAGTTACAGGATTTGCCATAAGACACATAAAATATCCTCCTTATTTCATTGAAGTAGGACATACAATGCCTGCAGTTCTTTCAAAGAAAGAACACGATGAACTGATTTCTGTTTTCGCACTGGGAGCAAAATCTCTTGGCCTTACCTGCGGTGCTGCAAAGGCAGATATCAAATATACAAAAAATGGACCTATGATCGGCGAGATTGCCGGACGTCTTTCAGGCGGTTACATGTCGGGCTGGACATTTCCTTATGCCAGCGACATGAACCTGACAGAGCAGGGACTTCTTATTGCCCTTGGTAAAGAGCCTTCAAATCTCGTTTCACGCCGGGTTCCTGTTGATTATAACCCGGGTGAAAAATGTGCAGGTATGGAAAAACCTTACGAGCTTTATGAAATTCCATGTGAAAAAGCAAGCGCTGAACGTGCCTGGATTTCTATTCCCGGAACGGTATCAGAAGTGAATCTTCCTGAAAAGAAAACTTTTGTAGAAGACTTCCTTCCAAGAGCAACAGTAAGTCTTGGGGGAAAAGTTGATTTCCCAAGAAACAACGTTCAGAAATGCGGCAACGTTATTACAAGATCAGAAAACCGTGACAGCGCTATTCAAGCCGCTGAATCAACTGTAAGTGATATTTTCATACGTTTAAAGACTGGAGATGCTGCAACAGAAAACTTCCTTAAAGGAACTTCCGCTTCCGATGAAGAAAGCTTTCCTCCTTCAGCATTCCCTGTTGATGAAAAAGTATTCGATAAAATTACTGGAACAATAACTGAAGGTGAAACTTTTGCATCGGCTCTTCCTGAATGTCTCAAGACTCCTGAATATGAAAATCTTCTGGACTGGAACTATCTTTCAATGAAAGAAGCTCTTTCAAGAGTTGACCGTATTGTTCCTGAACATAAGTCTGTAGATAAAAACAAGTTTTTCCAGGCTTTTTTACGCGGCTCAGTCCAGCTTTCGGTATATTACTTGGATTGTGAGGAAAACAAATGAAAAAACTCTTTTCACTGATTTTATTTCTGATTACAGCTTCAACTCTGTTTTCTCTTTCACTGGTTGAAAAATCAAAAGAACTGGGTATGACCCTTTATTATGACAGTCTTACAGAAAGCGGCATGCTTGAAAAAAACGGTCATTTTGTTTCGTTCAGAGCCAATGAACAGATTATTCTTTTTGACGGAACTTTAATGAAGCTTACAGATGCTCCAGTTATCGAAGAAAACAAACTGGTGGTAACAAAGGATTTTCTGGACAGTGCGGAAAACTTTTTCCATCAGGAAGATCTTTCCATTCCGTTTAAGGTTGGTGCAATCGTTATTGACCCGGGCCATGGTGGAAAAGATCCAGGAGCAAGTAAAAGCTTTAATGTAAACGGAAGAAAATTCACCTGTACAGAAAAGGATGTAAACCTTAGAGTAGGGCTTCTTCTTTATGATCGCCTTAAGAGGGCATATCCTGGAAAAAAAGTTATTTTGACTCGTAATACAGATAAGTTCCTTTCTCTTGAACAGAGAACCGATATCGCTAACTCTGTTGTAGTCGGAAAAGATGAAGCCACTTTGTTCATTTCAATACATCAGAATTCTTCTCTTAATAAAACTGCTTCAGGATATGAAGTCTGGTATCTGACTCCGGGATACAGAAGAACCGTTATTGATAAAACAGAAGCAGACAACAATGCAACTCTTTTTCCTATCCTGAACTCAATGATGGAAGAAGAATATACAACAGAAAGCATTATGATCGCAAAATTCATTATGGACGGACTTCAGGCACAGATCGGAAAAGATTCTGAAGCCCGCGGAATGAAAGCCGAAGAATGGTTTGTTGTAAGAAATTCAAACATGCCTAGTGTTTTGATTGAGCTTGGTTTCGTTTCCAATGAAAAAGAAGCCACACTTCTTACCAATGATGATTACTTGAAAAAAGCCTCTTTGGGAATATATAATGGAATCTCTGCGTTCATCACTCACTTTGAACGTTCAAAAGGATTTACCTCAGTAAAATGACAATGCTTAATTCAAAGAAAAATATCATTATCGTAATTTCTGCTCTGATTCTGGCTGCTTTCCTTATTTCTTTAACAGTTTTTCTTGTTAAAAAGGACGGCACCCGCAGAACTTATGTTTTTCCATCAGTTGAAAATGATTCCTTCATTATTGAAAGCCGCCGTCATGTAAAATCATACATGAACCCGGTTGAATATTATGTGAATGAACTGATGCTGGGACCTCAGACAGAACGTTGCCGCAGAATTTTCCCTAAAGAAACAAAGATTCTTTCGATTTTTGTTAATAATAAGACCCTTTATGTGGATTTTTCGGGTGATATAGTAAATCCTGAAACTGAAAGTCACAGACTTCCTTTGAAACAGGCAATAGAGCTGTTTAAGGAAAATGTACAACGGAATTTCCGTGGAATAACCTCGGTTCAGGTCTTCGTAGAAGGCAATCCTGCCTACGAAGGGGAATAAAGTTATTGATTGGGTGTGGAGATTTTGGCAATTTCAAGTTGACAAACGCTCCCCCTTATTAGATAATAGTCTTAATACAAGGCTACATCGCAATATAAAAAGGAGCTTCAAAAAATGAAGAAGACTTTAGGATTATTGGCAGCTGGACTGCTGCTTTTTACAGGCGTTGCTTTCGCTGAAGAAGCTGTTCTTATCGATTTCACTTACCTTTCTGCTGATCAGTCAGTTGAAGGGGAAAACGGAGAAGGCACAATTTCTTACAACAGCAGAACAGTTATGGACTTTTCTGTTAGTGCAGGAGCAACATTCACAGAAAACCAGAAAGATCTGATGAAAACATCACTTGCTCTTAACGATTGGGAAGTAGTTCTGAATACTTCTGCCCGTAATGTTACTAGCGTTGGTCTTTCTCAGGTAGTTCCAGCTCACGTAAGAGCTGAAGCAGATGTTCCATTTGCTGACAAAGATGTTATGGGTGTTCGCATTGTATTCCCAGAATGGAATTCAAATGCAAACGCAAAAATCGTTCCACCATTCATTATTCCTGCATACGAACCATGTGGAGAACTCGATGAAAACGGTGTTCGTCAGCCACTCGAAAAAGGTGCTGATAAATCTGAATTCAACACAGCTCACAAAGAAAACGAAAACGTAAACCGTGACTTCGACGGAACTCTCTTCGAAGGTGGATACGGTCTCGTTAAAAACGTTGGTACACTCAAAGCTATTTCTGTAACAACAATGGGTATGAACTACCCACACGGGCTCTACGTTCTCCTTACAGACAATGACAATATCGAACGCCGCTACTTCATGGGATACCTTGGATTCGATGGTTGGAGAGAACTCCGCTGGAACAACCCACAGTACATCACAGAAGTACGTACACGTGAAATCCGTGTTTACCCAATCTACCCACGTGGACTTCCATTCGTTAAATTCTCTGGATTCCAGATCACACGTGATGCAGCTCACATTGGTGGAGACTTCATCGGATACTTCAAAGATGTAAAAATCATCTACGACAAAGCCCTCCTTACAAGTGACCGCGACATCGCTGATGAAGACCTTTGGGGAATCATTGGTAAAAAAGAATCTGCTCGCCAGAATGCTGAAATGATGAAGTTCGGAAACAAACAGGTTGACCGCTACCTCGAAAAGGCTAAGATGTCAACAGAAGATGAATTCACACCATCACTGAACGAAAACTCTCGTTCAAATGCACAGAAAACAAGCGGAAACGCTGCTTCTGCAGGTGAAAAATAATCCTGATTCTAACTAAATCATGATAAAAAAACCTTCGGATAAAATCCGAAGGTTTTTTTTTGTTTAAAAATCTCCAAAATCTGCTAAAATATAGGTATGAGTACTGAAAGAAAAGATCTGCCGTCAAAGAATGAAATTAAGGCGGTATATGAATCCTATAATGCTTACCTTACAGAAATCCTTTCTAATATTACTAACGTTCTTGCAGTAGCCTTAAAGCTTTCTTCGAGACCGACTTTTAAAAAAAGAGTAAAGTCTTTTAACAGTTATTATAAAAAGGTTCTTCGTCTTAAACCGGGGGAGGCAGCTGTTTCACAGGAACTGGTTCCTCTTACAGATATGATGGGAATTCGCGTTATCTGTGCCTTCCTTGAAGACATCAATCTTGCAATCGAACAGATTGGAAGTCTCTTTCATGTTGTGGAAGTTGAACACAAAGGTGGCCAGAAGTTCAGTGAATTCGGATATGAATCGGTTCATGTGCTGGTAAAGATTCCTGAAGAGTGTACACCGCCTTTAACAGATATTTATGAAAAGCTTAAACCTCTTCCCAAAGACGCAGTGTGCGAAATCCAGATCCGTACAATTCTTCAGGATGCCTGGGCAGAAGTCGAACATGAGCTTATTTATAAGACTGAGTTCTCACCACTGGATATTCCTCTTCGCCGTAAGCTTGCAAGTTTGAATGCCTCTTTGAGTCTGGCAGACATTACTTTCCAGGAAATCAGAGATTACCAGAATAAGCTTCAGAAAGAAATAAACGTTCGCCGTAATTCTTTCTACGCTATTGCAGATAATCTTACTGATGATGGTTCAGATAAGAAAAAAGACGAAGATATTTCTCGTATTACACCATTTGTTCAGGGAACTATTGATGAAATGATTCTGGCGGCTATTCAATCCCATAACTCGGGAAGACTTGATGAAGCTGTAAGCATCTACTCAAGAATCATTGATGCAAAACCTGTGCCTCCTGAGCCGGTTCTTGCTGTTATTCATAAGCACCGTGGAATGGCTTACTTTGCTCTGAATAAATATGAAGAAGCCATATCTGACTTTGACAAAAGTATTCAGTATGATCCTAATGCTTTCAGAACTTATTACTATAAGGGAATTGTTCATTCAATTTCGAAGAACTTCAATGAAGCTGTAGAATGTTTTACACAGAGTCTTGAGCTTAATGAATTCCAGGCTCATACTCATTACCGCAGAGCTTTGAGCTATTTTGAATTGGGTGAATATGAAAAGTCTATGGGGGATGTAAATGATGCCCTGAGACTTGGAATTAAGGAAGAAGAAATTCAGGGATTACGCGAAAAGCTGGTTCAGAAGTTCGGAATGGGAATGTAAAAAAAATCAAAAAATTGTTGATTTTTTTGATTTTTGCTGTTGACTAAAGTCCTTATATTAGATAATATATCAACATCAGTCACGAAATGACTTGTATGTCTCCTTCGTCTAGTGGTTAGGACATCGGGTTTTCATCCCGACAACAGCAGTTCAATTCTGCTAGGAGATGCTAACAAACCTGCTTGAAAAAGCAGGTTTTTTTTTGCCCTGAGACTTGTATGGGTGGTTTGGGAGAACACAGGAATGGGTGAAGGTGAATACAAAGAATTAAGCGTGGAAAGTGCGGCCGGTTTTATCAGTGCAGGCGGACCTCTTTCTGCAATGTACGAAAATTTTGAAGAACGTAAAAGTCAGATTGAACTTCTGAAGAGTATTTCATGTGCCTTCAATGAAGATCGTCTCGGAGTTTTTGAAGCGGGGACCGGCGTTGGTAAATCTTATGCTTATCTGATTCCATCGGCACTCTGGGCTTTGCAGAACCACGAGAAAGTCATCATTTCTACAGGAACAATTAACCTTCAGAGTCAGCTCTGTGACAAAGACATTCCTGCTGTAGAAAAAATCCTTGGTAAAAAAATCAAATTTGTTCTCATGAAAGGCCGCCAGAATTACATCTGTAAAAGGCGTCTCCAGGATGCTGCCCTGATGCCAGATCTTTTTGATGAGGATGTGGAAAAGATCAAAGCCATTGCAGAGTGGGCCAGAGACAGCGAAACAGGAAGCAAAAGTGACCTTCATTTTATGCCTTCTGAAAGTGTTTGGACTCGTGTGAATTCTGAAAGCGATGCCTGTATGGGAAATAAATGTCCATTCTTCTCCGAATGTTTTGTAATGAAAGTAAGAAAGGAAGCTGCCGACGCTAACCTTATCGTTGTAAACCACCATCTTCTTTTCGCTGACATCGAAGCCAGAATGAACGGAGGCGGATATGAAAATCAGATTGTACTTCCACCTTATAACCGCATAGTTTTCGACGAAGCTCACGGAATAGAAAGTGCGGCAACAAGTTTTTTCAGTGAAAGCTTCAACCGCTATAAGCTGAATAAAGTGATAAATCAGCTTTACAGAAAACGAAAGAACTCTGAATCGGGACATCTTCTGAATGTTGCCGTAATGTCTTCAAATGAAGAAAGTGTTTTGGATTGTTTTGAAGTTACTACTACAATCCGTTCTGATCTTGTAAGACTTGAAACCTGTGCACAGGATCTTATGGCTAATGAATATTCTTTGAGACTTTATGGGGTTACAGAAAGAGTGTTCGGACCTCTCTTGAGCTGCATGGCAGATCTTAAAAACAGTCTTGGCCGTTTTTCTGATATTGTAAATAAAGTTCTTGAAGGAGTTGCAGACGAAGACAAGGATACTCCGTCTTATTGGGAAACAAAATCTCTTTCAAGAAATCTTGAGATGTTCGTTAAGCTGATGCACGACTTTACAGTATGGAATGAACATCCTGGAAATGTTTTCTGGATTCAGAAAAAACGGCTTCCTGATGATATGGCAAAAGACGGAAATCCCTGGTATACAATCTTTACTTCTACACCCCTTGATATTTCACGGCTTATGAATGAAGGGGTTTTTGAACCTATGAAAACTGTAGTCTGCACTTCGGCAACTCTTAGAACCGGAAGCAGCTATTCTTACTGGATGAGTCGTACAGGGCTTGCTTTTGCCGACAGGGAAAGAATCATAGCAAAAGATTTTGAGTCTCCGTTCCCGTATAAAAACAATATGCTTTTTGCGGTTCCGAATGATGCTCCAATGCAGGAGAACGTTCAGTTCCAGCAGTTTGTGGAAATGTCTCTGACACGGCTCATAGAAGCTGCCGGTGGAAGAACTCTGGTTCTGTTTACTTCCTACGAGTCTTTGAAGAGCGCATACAATACTGTTTCTTATCAGCTTAGAAATTTTTCCGGAAGACTTTTGAAACAGGGAGATGATGACAACGCAAAAATTCTTGAGACATTTAAAACTGAAAAAGAAAGCGTTCTTTTTGCCACAGATTCTTTCTGGCAGGGGGTAGATGTGCCCGGTGATTCACTTTCTCAAGTTATCATAGTAAAGCTTCCGTTCTCTGTTCCGAAGGATCCTGTGTTCATGGCAAGAAGTGAATCTATTGAACGGCGAGGGGGAAATCCTTTTATGGAGCTTAGTGTTCCTGAAGCAGTAATCAAATTCCGTCAGGGAATTGGACGTCTTATTAGAACCTGTTCAGACAGGGGAGTTGTTGTAGTTCTGGACCGCCGAATATATGAAAAACGTTACGGTTCTGTTTTTACAGCCAGTGTTCCTGAATGTAAAAGAACTTATGACAGTTTCTCAGATACAGTGAAGAGTGTTGTAAGATTCCTTGATGCTTGAAAGTGGACTTATTATTGATTTATAATAAGGTTTATGATTAAAGAGTTTTTACCATACAACACAGTTAGAAATAATGCACTTAAACTTGCACACAAAATCTATCAGGATGGATTTATTCCTGATGTTATTTACTGTTCCCTTCGTGGTGGCGCTTACATGGCAAATGTTATCAGCGAATACTTCAAGATTCTTGCCAAAAAAGAAAATTTCCACCCGGTTCTTTATGCAGGTGTTGTAGCCCGTTCATATTCCGACATCTCACAGCACACAAAAGTTTACATTGACGGTTGGACATATCCTCCTGAGAATCTTCGCCCGGGAGATAAAATCCTTCTGATTGACGACATTTTTGATTCAGGAAACACAATCAACTGTCTGGTAGAAACACTTATGAACAGCCGCGGTATGCCTCGTGAAGATATTAAGGTTGTGGTTCATGATTACAAATATTTCTCTTATCATGAAAAACAGCTTCCTATCCAGCCTGATTATTACTGCCGTAAGTTTGTAATCAATAATCCTGATGAAAACAGATGGATTCATTACCTTAGTCATGAACTGGTTGGTCTTGAATCTGAAGAACTTGAAAAATACTATTACGAAGAAGATCCTGAACTTAGAGAAGTTCTCAAAGTAATCGGAAAATAAAAAAGAGAAAGTTTCCGGATTTATATGAAAAAGTTTTTTACATTTCTGTGTTCAGTCATTTGTTCTGCATTCCTTTTTGCCGAAATCAAGGTAATCAGTCCTGTAAGCGGCAACTGGGCAAACAAGCAGCTTCTTATGATTGATATGGAAGATGACGCAGATTATTTTTATTCCCTTAACGGTGAAGATCCTGAACTTGCCGGGTTCGCATATGACGGACCTGTGCTTCTTGATGTTACAGGTGACATTACTTTAAAAATCGCCAAAGGTTTTGAAGCAGAAGAAAGGGCAGAGGTGAAATTTTCTGTAGCTCCGTCATATCCGGATGCAGATGAAGAAAGACTTTTTATTTATACCTTCTTTGATACAGGCCTTCTGAATTATTTTTCGGGATCACAGATCAATATTCCGAAAACCTTCAGATATTCTTTTGAAGAAGTCCCTGAAAATTTTAATCCTGGAAAAACACTTTCCTATTCTTCAAAATGTTCGGTTTCCCGTTTTCTTCCTTGTACAGTTACTGATGGAAAAAAATACTGGCATTTTGTAATCAGAGCAAACCCTAATGCAACAGGAAGTTTTTCCCGCAGAGATCTTCCCTTTACAATCAAAAACTGGAATACCATCATATTTGATGATCACGATCTGCTTTTCCGTGTAGACAATGAATATTGGACTCTTCCTGACAGTTCTCGTATTCTGGACCGTTCTGAGAGACATATAATTTACTGGCAGAGTCTGGACTACCAGATTGGAAATCCTGTGGAGTTCTATGAACTTCCTCCAATGCCTTCCTTAAGACAGGAAAGAAATGTTGACGGCAGTGTTTCTTTCTTCCTGGACGGGGACGATTCTTATTCCATGACAATCAGCAATAAAGATTCCTCTTTCTATGAACTTTATACTGAGCTTTGTGCCGATACCTTTGTTGGGGACTATCTGGAAGATTCTGTGGAAATTGCAGTCTATTCAGATTCTGTTTATCAGGGAGTGCTTCACGGCCGCTACGAAATTGACCGCCGTCTTCCATCTTATCCTGTGTTTACAGCATCCTCTTCTGGCTTTCACGCCCGTGGTGCTGTGAGCCTGAATGTAAAGACAACAGGAACTTCTGATCTTTATGTTGCCATCAGTGAACCAATGGTTCTTGATTCAGCTGATTATGATGCTGACTCTGCTGTTTTCAAAAGTGTTGTTCCGGTTGAATTTTCTAAAGTAAAAAATAATTCTGATTTCATCCTTTCTTCAAATAGTGATAAGCCTGTTTATTATAAGGTTCTTGCTTATTCGGAATCAGGAAAACAGAAAAGTGATGTTTCGGAATATTCTGTAATCATCGACAGTTACAGTTTCTATTTTGATGCAAAAGCAGATCCGTCAGTTGCAGACGGATCAAAAGATACTCCGTTTACAGATTTTAAAGATGCTCTTTCGGTGATGAAGGATGTACGTTCTGTAAATATTTATGTGAAAGGACGACTTCCAATGCCACAGGGAAAAACAGAAATTGATTTCAACTGTGAGTTTATTGGAGTGGATAACGCTTCCATTGAATTCCCTGCAAATTCTTCATTATCCGTAATCGGTTCAACTCTGCAGTTTACAGGCTGCCGCGTTACCAATGACAGTTCTTCATCTCGGTCTGCAGCATCCCTTATAAAACTTGAAAGCGCAGTTCTTTCTTTGAATAATTCGGAAGTATACTTTGCTGGAGGCAGAAACGCCGCCTTTACAGATTCTCTTAATTCTGTTGTCATGCTTAATGATTCAGTAGTGACTGTTACAGCACAGGTTTATGCTTCCTTTATTTCGGCTCTTTCTTCAAGGGTAACCTTAAGAAATACAAGGGTAGCGGTTGTTGCGGATACTGCAATCTGTCTTTCTTTAAGAGATTCAAAATGTCTTTCTGATTATTCTTCTTTCCGTGTTACAGGAACTCTTGGCCGTATTGCAGAGTTTTTCAATACTGAAGGAACTTTGACCAACAATACTTTTAGTGCTGACTTAAAACGAGTTTCCGGATCAGTTCAGCCTGTTTACAAAGACGACCAGTCTTCTGTAAAAGAAAATTCCAACAGAACCCAGGGATTCTAAATGCTTCTGACAATTGGATTTGACGAAGCTGGCAGAGGTCCTCTTGCAGGTCCTGTTACTGCCGGCTGTGTAATTCTTCCATCTGATTTCCCAGTTGAGATTCTCAATGATTCCAAAAAACTTTCAGAAAAGAAAAGGGAAGCGGCCGAAGTTATTATAAAAGAAAAGGCCCTTTGGGGAATCGGAATAGTTGACCATAAAAAAATTGATGAGATAAATATTCTTCAGGCTAGTCTTCTGGCAATGAAACTTGCTTACGAAGAGATGATGAAAAAACTGCCCGAATGGTGTTCTAAAAATTCAATTAAGGTTGGAAGTCTTGAATTCTCTGGAATTACAGATGGAACAAAATGTCCTGATGTTCCTGTGGAATGCCGTGCGGAACCTAAGGCCGACGGAAAATATCCGGAAGTGATGGCAGCCAGTATTCTGGCTAAAACCTGCCGTGACAGGATTATGCTGGAGCTTGATGCTCTTTATCCGGAATATGGCTATAAAAAACATAAGGGCTATCCCACAAAGGCACATCGTGAAATATGCCGTGAGATAGGCCCTTCTCCAGTTCAAAGATTAAGCTTTAAGTATTAGTATTCTGATTATTCTTCAGATTTTGTTTCAGCTTCTGCGGCAGCAACCTGGCGTTTAGAAACTACATGGATGCGACCAGTCTTTTTAGGACCTTCAGCTGCAGGGGCTGCGCCTTCTTCACCTTTAACGCGGTAAATCTTTTTTGCAGCTGCCTTTTCTTTAGCTTCTTTCTTTTCGCGTGCAATCTTCTGACGGTTTTTGCGGTCTTTTTCGATGAAAGTAAGGGATTTTTCCATTCCCTGAAGGAATTTCTGCATATCATCAGCAAAAATAGCAATCTGGTGACGGTCAAAATCTCCGCCGTCTTTGCTTTTGCTTTCTACAATCTGAAGGAATACATCACCTGTTCTGTTTTCTTTGATGTTGAAAAAATAAGATCTGTTGTCTAATGTGATTTGAGTTGTGAAAAGTTCTCCGCGTGCTCCCATAATGGCGCTCCTTTAATTAAGATAAGATAAAGTCGGGAAGAATTCCCATCTGCGAAGTCCTTCCCTTGAAATACTGTGCAAACAATAACATTTAATGCTTTTTGTTGCAATAGTAATTATTGCTACTATTTGTTGAACATTCCGTTCACTTCTTTTACTGCCTCAAAAAGCGCATCTACGTCTTCTGCCTTTGTAAGAGGTCCGAAACTGAAGCGAACTGCTGTTTCACGGATGTCTGCCGGAACCTGCATGGCTTCCAGAACAGGACGATTTGCCTTTTTGTTGGAACAGGCGCTACCTGTAGAAATGCAGAAACCTTTTGCATCCAAAGCACGGAGCATAACCTGGCCCGGTATGTTTTTGAAAGCTGCCTGGACAACATAAGGAGAGAAAAGTTTTCTGTTCTCTGTTTCCAGTCTTCCTTCTGGAACAATTGTACAGCCTTTGAGGGAAGAAAGCTTTTCAATGAAAGAGTCTGTACTTGCACCCATACTCACAAAATGATTTTCTGCTTCTGTGTTTGTGCCGGAAATAAAATATTTTTCCAGGACTTTTGAAAAAGCAACAGCGCCGAACACATTTTCTGTTCCGCTTCTGATTCCTTTTTCCTGTCCTCCGCCTTTAAGGAAAGATTCACTTGATTCTTTGTCTTTAAGATAAAGAATTCCGATTCCTCTAGGTCCGCAGATTTTGTGGGCACTGAAAGCGGCGCTGTCAATTCCAGGATAAGAAATATCAAGTGGGATTTTTCCTGCAGCCTGAACACAGTCTACGTGGAATTTAGGTTTTCTGCGTCCCTTTGATTTTTCTGTAATTACATCAGCTATTTCTTTTACTGGCTGGATAATTCCTGTTTCATTGTTTACTGCCATTATGCAAACAAGATGAGTTTCAGGATTTTCAACCAGGGCTTTTGCTACTGTTTCTGGAGTGATGATCCCAAGCTTGTCTGCTTTTAAGGAAATAACTTCCCATCCGCATTTTGTTAATGCGTTTGCCTGTTCTCTGATGGCCGGATGTTCAATTGAACTTACAAGGACTTTGCCTTTAACTGGCTTATTTAGAACTGAAAGAAGGGCAATCTGGTCACTTTCTGTTCCACCGGAAGTAAAGAAAATTGTTTCCGGTTTTACGTTAAGAGTTTTTGCACAGAGATTGCGGGCTTCTTCAAAAAAATCCCGGGCATCCTTTCCGGCTTTATGGGAACTTGAAGGGTTTCCCCAGTTAGAAAGAGTCTTTTCAAGGGCGTCTCTTAGAATGGCCGGATCAGAAGGACTTGTTGCAGCCCAGTCAAAGTAGCGTGAAATATCAGTCATAATTATTTGAATGCAAGAAGAATATCCTGGTCGCTTACTTCAGAAATGAAAGTGTCGCAAAGACCTTTCTGAAGGATTACGCGGATAGTGCTTGTTTCGTTTTTCTTGTCCATACGCATAACTTCAAGAAATCTTTCTCCGATTCCACCGCCGTTTACCATCTGTGGAACAGAAGAAGTGTCAAAGCCGTATTTTTCAAGAAGATCATAGATTTCAAGTTTGTAGGAATCTAGGCAGAAGTCCTTTACAGCGCTGAGCCGAGCCATACGTCCGATTCCCCAGGCAACTGCTTCCCCGTGAGTAACATTTCCAAGTCCACAGATTGTTTCGTATGCGTGACCGAAAGTATGTCCAAGGTTCAGGAAGGCACGTTCGCCTTTTTCTGTAAAGTCTTTTTCAACAATACGTCCCTTTGCTTCTACACAAGCTGGAATAACCTGCATAAGGGTATCTTTGTCTCTTGCAAGAACTTTTTCACTTTCGTTTTTCAGAAGATTATAAAGTTCTTTGTCGAAAAGGATTGCGGTTTTAAGAACTTCTCCAAGACCTGATTTGAACTGGTTTTCAGGCAGGTACTGGATGAATTCAGGGAAGTAAGAAAGTTTTGCAGCAGGGTAGAAAGTACCGATCATGTTTTTGTAGTTTGAAAGGTCACAACCTGTTTTTCCGCCAACAGAAGCGTCTACCATTGCAAGAAGTGTAGTTGGTACGAATTCAACTTTTACACCACGTTTGAAGATGGATGCGGCAAATGCAGTGATGTCACAGATAACTCCGCCACCGATTCCAACGAAAATATCCTTGCGGTTGAAGCCGTCATCCAGGGCGTGGTTAATGATTTCCAGAACTGTATCAAGTGTTTTGTATTTTTCGCCTGATCCGAGAATGATGAGACTGTCTTTTCCGCATTTTCCGTCATCGAATTTCTGCACAAAAGGTTCCATACATGGAAGGGTTCCGACTGTGGAATCTGTAACGAAGAAATAGCGTGCGCCTTTGTCTTCGCCTGGTTTGTAAAGGGAAACCAGGTCAGGAGTACCTTCGTAGAAAGTGATAGCAGATTTGTCTGTACCGGAATAAATAGCAGGATAATTGACTGTAAAACTTGTCTTCTTCATACAGTCATTCTAGTGATTTTGAAGTGAATTTACAATAAATCCTGGGCAGTATCAGTAGGTTGAATCCATGCTCATAAGTTCTTCGCGGACTTTTTCAAGCCGTTTAATTTCGCGATTCAGCATTTTTTCGTAGTTTAATTCGCCGGTTTTGATTCTTTCCCGTTCATCTTCCCAGTTCTGCTTAGCGGTAATGAAAAGAAAGTTGAATTTTGCTTCGTTGGACTTTTCGCACCAGAGTTTTGCTTCCTGCCAGTAATAAAGTCCTGCCTTGTAACAGCTAAGAGCCTTTTCTATGTTCCTCAGGTATTCTTCTTTCCACGGAGCATCGTAAAAATAGGCTACTTTTTTGTCATAAGTGCGGCCAAGTCTCAGATGCTGTTCAATAAGCTTAAGATTTATGTGCATCTGGAAAAGATATCTGTATTTTTCCCACTGAGTCTCGTTTTCAACCTTAAAGTCGGCAAACTGAGGGTTACAGAAGTCTGCCTGGGCAGCTTTTTCAAGCCAATATATGTTTTCTATGCAGTCATCGGGGTACTGCTGGTAATGGACGTGGTAAAGCTTGTAAAAATCCTCTTTGTATTTGACCATGTAGGCCGAAGCAGAAGAAATTGTAAGAAAAACAAGCAGAAAAATGAGTATAGTTTTCTTCATCTCTCTTATTTTTTCGGAAGAATAAAAATGTAACATTATGATAACCTGATTTTTTTTTTAGCTGTAATTTGCTATAATAGAACACATTGAAAGCTAAAATTAGGGATATTGTATCCGTTGGCATTTTTATCGTTCTCACAATATTTGCGGTGCTGCTTGTACGTCCGGCTTATGACCGTCTTGGCCGTGAAGTTTCCGATTATGCACGGAATTTGAAGCAGTCTGTAGAAGAACAGTTCTCAATGAAGCTTTCATACAAATCACTTTCTCCGTCAATTCTTTCTTCGGTAAATTTCCGCGAAGTAACTGTCACAAATCTTGAAGGTGAAAAGGTCGCTTCTATCAGCAGAATTCGTCTTGATTATAAGCTTCTGAAACTTCTGAAAGGGGATTTTACAAACTGTTTCAAGTCCCTTGTCGTTGATAGTGCTGACGTTTCGGGAAGCGCCCTTGCAGATCTTATTGCCCGTAATGCAAAAGGAACTCCAAAAGAATCAAAGAAAGAAAATCAGACTTCTCTGAAGGATTTTGATTATTCAAGTATTTTTCCTGACTTTCCACTTAATGTCCTTCTGAAAAATATTTCAATTTCTTACAGCCGCGATAAGTTTTATGTTTCAGGAAACATCAGAAAGATGAATCTTGATTATTCCAACAAACAGAAACTGCTTCTTTGTTCTTCTGATATTTTTGCCAACGGCCATTATGGAAATGAGAACTTTTCAGGCAACGTGCTTCTGGACGGAAAACTCTTCCAGGGATTTGAAAACTCAACCTGTAACATCAGCATCAACAATCTGGCCGATTCCAATTTCCGTGTTGGCCGTCTGAATTTCTTTGCTTCCTACAATCAGGGAATCATTTCTCTTGAGACAATCAAAAGTGCATTCCCTTTGAATATTGATGCTTCTTTTGATTTGACTGACGGAATTGTCAGGGGAGAAGTGAAAGCAAAAGATTTGACCGCTTCTCAGATTATTCAGGCTCAGAAGAAAAATGACCTGTTTAAAAAGATTTCTGATCTGAAATTGAATACTGATTCTTCCATTTCTTATAATGTGAATTCTCAGGTTCTGGAATATACAAGTGATTCCGGTGTAAGCCTTCCTTCTGTGCTTGTTCCTGGCGGAGCTGATATTTCAATCGATCTGAAAGGAAACGGCAGCAAAGTAAAAATTAATTCCCTTTCAATGAAAGGTTCAAACTATGATGTTTACGGGGACCTGGAATATGTTTTCAAGACTATGAGTCTTTTAGGAACTGTGGAAGTTCCTCAGGTTGTTCTGCCAAACGGATCGGTTATTTCTTCGGAAGTTTTCTTTGATTCTCTTCAGAAAGGTTTCATTGCCTATATTCCACAGCTTTTCATTGATGACAATACTTTCACTGCTCTTGAATTAACAGCAATTCCTCAGAAGGATTCTTTTGATTTCAGTTTTGAAGGATACGATTACTCTCACTTTGAAGCAGATACTCCGGGAAGAATTCTTGTAGAGGGAAGTTATCTTCTTGAAGAAAATTACCTTCAGACTTCTGTTGCGGCAAACAGTTTCTTCCTGGACAGCGCTCTTAAAACTTCTGTTTCTTTTATGCCTGACAATGCTAAGGCTTCCATGAGAAAAACCGCAGAATCTCTTGATGATTTTGTTTTCTCTACAGACGGATATTTTTCTACAGATTTCCATTCTGTTTCCTTTAATGTTCCGTATATTCTTTTGGCCAGTGTAAGCCGCGACAATCAGGCTTTGCTTCTTTCTTTTGATGGAAACGAACAGAGTGTTTCTTTAAGTCAGGCAGATCTGGTTTTAGGAAAGAAAAGTTATCACGCTTCAGGTTCTGTTGATTTCCTTTCAGATACAAAAGAAATGTTCATGCTTCTTGATCTGAATGCAGAAGATATTCCTTATCATTTTGCCGGAAACCTGACCAATAATGTATTTACTCTGATTGGTGATTACAACTCAAGCCTTCGCCTGGATTTCTCTAAGAAAAATATTTTTGAAGGTCATGTGATTACAGAAAATATTCCACTTTCAATTCTCGATGCTTCTGTGCTGGCCACAATCAATACTGATTTCAGTTATTCGGAAGAAAACGGAATTGAAGTTGCCATTAATCGCATGGAATTTGAGGAAGCCGGAAATCAGTTTAGAATTAAACCTCATGTTTCTCTTTCTGGAAATGTGAACAGATATGGAGCCAGTTTAGGATCCATCGTTTACTCAGACCTTTATTCTCAGCTGGAAGGAAGTGCTGATGTATTCTTTGCGTTAAGCGAAAATATTCTTGGATCAGCCGGAATTAAACTTTCGCTGAAAAGTCCTATGACGGACGAAGCTCTTACTGTGTCAGCTGATATTTCAAATCCTGACATGCTTCCTCTTTCTTTGAATTCTTTTATGAATGATTTCTACATGGATGCATCGACTGTAATCAACAATCTGAATATGAACCGCTTTACAAGACTTAAGTCCAACAACAATGTTCTTTCTGCATCCCTTTATGTAAGCGGAACTCCGGAACATCCTTACGTTTCGGCCTCTCTGGATAATCTTTCTCTTCTGGTTTCAACTGAGGTTATGCACATTACCGGCTCTGCCGTAATGGAAAACCGGGATGTAATTGTAAATGACTTTAAGTTCAATTTCGGTTCAATGGAAATCAATAGAGTTTCAGGAAACTTCTCACTGGAAACTTTCGAAGGGGCAATCAATGCCAGCCTGAACGCAAAGCTTATGGAAGATTCCCTCTTTGTACCTTTCAAGCTGGAAACTTCCGATGTGGTAAAACAGGGGAACGCACTTATTCCTTCTGCCTTTACCGTAAGCCTGAGTACAGAAGAAATCTATGGATCTTTCATTAAGAATCCTACAAGCTTTGCGCTTACAGCTTATTACACCGAAGATGGACTCAATATTATTTCTTCTGACAATCTTGGACTTTTTGCTTCGTACCTTTCTTCCGGTGATGTTTTTGCAGTCATGAATTGTGAAAACTATGGAAAAATGAAACTTGAAGGAATCTATGAACAGAAAACCGGAATTATTTCAGGAAAACTTTCTGACGTTGATTTCAATCTGAAAAATCTTGGAAGCTTTATCAATCTGGAACAGATTATAAACATCTATAACGGGCAGCTTTCTGGTGCTCTGGATATTTCTGGAACCATCGATAATCCACTGTTTGCCGGAACCCTTGTTCTTGACCGTCCTGAATTCAACGTTCCTTACTGTCTGCCTGACAAGGTTGCAACAGCCAGGGTTCCGGTGATTTTTGAAAACGGCGAAATCAATATTCCTGAAACCAGATTTACAGTCAAGAAGAACGGAGAACTGTTTGCTTCCTGCCGCTTTATTTTTGATAAATGGCGCTTTGACAGAATGGAATCTGTTCTTCGCACAGAGGAAAAGAAATATGTTCCGATTGATCTGGAAATGCTTAAAGGAATGAGTGTAGCAGGGGATGCAAACCTTACCCTGAACCTTGTTCTTGAAAACGGTGACTTTGAGCTTACAGGTGATATTTTTGCGGAAAAAACCGAACTTTATGTAGATCTTCCTAAACTGGTTTCTACTGTAAACATGGAAGTTGAAGAACCTGCTGTTAATTTCAGATGTTCTTTGAATATCCGCATGGGAACCCACGTCCGTGTAAATGTTGATCCTCTGCTTCGCGCCATTTTCGTACCGGGTGGAACTCTTGGTATTGTTTTTGATTCAGATTCAAATCAGCTTTCTATGTTCGGAATTCTTCATCTGAAATCCGGGGATGTTAGTTACCTGAACAGAAACTTCTATGTAAAAGAAGGTTCTTTGAAGTTCTCGCCAAATGATCTGGATTTTAACCCGATTATCAATGTTAGGGCCGAAACCCGAGAAAGGGATGAAGATGGTGAAAACGTAGTAATCAGTCTGAATGCTCAGAATCAGTTTATCCGAGACTTTAACCCTAAATTCTCTTCAGTTCCTGCTAAATCAGACCTGGAAATTCAGCGTCTTTTGGGTCAGATTGCCGTAGCAGACTCCGAAAGTGTAGGAAATTTCCTTTTTGCCGCCGGTGACTATGCTCTTCAGTCCCTCATCGGGCGCAAATTTGAAAACAAGTTGCGGGATTTCCTTAATTTTGATATATTCTCATTACGTACCAATATTATTCAGAATACCTTAAATTTCAGTCTTTCCAACAGAACTCAAAATGAAACGCTGAAAGCTGGTAACTTTTTTGATAATTCAACTGTTTATATTGGTAAATACCTGGGAAGTGCGTTATATGTGGATGCTATGTTGAATCTGCAGTATGACGACAAACGTATCAGAGACGCAGCCTCTGTGGGTGGGATGATTTTCAAGCCTGAATTTGGTATGGAACTTGAGTCTCCATTCGGAAACATTCGATGGAATGTTGCTCCGGACATAGATGCCTTGATGAATAAACAGTATGTTCCTTCATCTTCTGTTTCGCTTTCCTGGAAATTTTCATTATAAAATTGATAGACACTATAACGGGTGAAAAAAATGACTGACTTTTTTAAGAAAAATCTTCTTATTCTTCTATTGATAGTAGCTTCTTGCTTTACACTTTTATTCGGTCAGGAAGCCGAAGATGACGAATGGTTCTGGAATAAACCAATTTCGGAAATTTCCTTCGAAGGTCTTAAGAAAGTCAAGAAAAGCGAAATGAACGGTTTTATTGATTCCTTCATTGATTCAGAATTCAATGAAGACAATTATAGCGAAATGCTGGACCGTCTTTATGCAATGGATCTTTTTGAAGACATTGTTCCTTATGCAAAACATGCCAAAAAAGAAGGTCATGTTCTTCTGGTTTTCCAGGTAACTGAAAGACCTACTGTTGTATCCATGAGTTTTGTGGGTAACCAGGAAATCAGAAACGGTGAACTCCGTGATAAAATCAGTACTAAAACTTCAGACGTATATATAGAAAGTAAAATACTTATGGATGAAAGAATTCTTCGTGAACTTTATATCCAGAAAGGTTTTACCGATGCAAAGGTCTCCCACAAAATCGAAGAGCTGGATAATGGCGTAAAGGTTGTTTTCATTATCAATGAAGGCGTACATGTAGTTATCTCAAAAATCAAGATTCAGGGAAATTCTGTTTTCTCCGAAAGAGCTCTTAAGTCTAAGATGAAGCTTAAGGAAGCTGGTTTCCTTAAAGACGGTGCTTTCCAGAGATCTACTCTTGAAGCTGATAAGCAGACAATCATTTCGCTTTATAATGAACGCGGTTATATGGATGCCGATTTTGTTGATGTAGTTCTTGATACTGAAATCAACGAAGCAAAAAAGCGAAACGAAATGACAATTACTTACATTCTTCAGGAAGGTCCTCAGTATTCATACACAGGAACTACTTTTGCGGGAAATGAAGTATTCTCAACTGAAAAACTTTCTTCTCTGATCAAACAGAAAGAGGGAACAGTTTTCAATTTTACAAAATACCAGGAAGGACTTATGGAGATTGCTAACCTCTATTACGAAAGCGGTTACATGACTCTCGATTTCCGTCCAACTCCTGTGAAAGATTCTGACCGTCATGAGATTTCATACAACATTGGAATCCGTGAAAATTCCCGCAGCCACATTGAAGACGTTCTTATTAAGGGAAACACAAAAACAAAAGAATACGTAATCAGACGTGAAATCCCTATCGAGTCTGGTGATATTTTCTCGAAAGACAAGATTCTTAACGGTTACCGCAATATTTATAACCTTCAGTTCTTCTCTAACGTTATGCAGGAATATCAGATGGGTTCTGAAGATAACCTTATTGACCTGGTTTATGTTGTTGAAGAACAGTCTACAACTTCGTTCCAGTTCGGACTTGTATTTACAGGTAACGGTCTTGCAACTTCAAACTCAAACGTAGCAATTCCATTCTCACTGTACGGAAAACTTGAAAACTCCAACCTCTTTGGTGAAGGTCGTTCAGTTTCTATTTCTTCAACACTTGCTCCTTCAGAACAGTCAATTGATTTGAGCTACGGACAGAACTGGATCGGTAATCTTCCAATTTCTTTCAGTCAGTCACTTTCTTTCGGACACTCATCATCAACAGCTCTTCGACTTGATGTAGACTCTGACGGTAATATTGATACAGACCATAACTACTTCAACTACGAAGGTTGGACAGCAAGTCTTGGAACTGCAATCGGTAAAAGATGGTATCCAAATTTTGCAATCCTTTCTCTGACAGGCGGTATCAACAACAGCCTTACAAACTATATCTATGATGAGAGCATCGATATTCCAGTAAGTTCAGGAATCGGAGCTTATGCAAACAGATGGGGACTTTCCAACTCTATGTGGGCAAGTTTCGCAATGGACGGAAGAAATATCAGCTACGATCCAACTAAAGGTTGGTTCTTGAGCCAGAAACTTTCATGGTACGGATTCCTGCCAAAATTGGAAAAGGAATTCTTCCTCCGTACAGATACAAAAGCAGAAGCTTACTGGCAGCTGTTCAATATTCCTGTTTCAGACAAGTTCAATTTCAACTGTGTACTTGCTGATTATGCAAGTCTTTCGTTCCTGTTCCCAACAACAGAATTCTTCAGCGATACAAACAAAGTTTATATCGACGGTGTATTTACAGGACGCGGATGGAACGACCTTTACATTAAGAGCAAAGGAAAAGCAAGCTTCGCCAACAACATGGAACTCCGTGTTCCAATTGCACCTGGTTACCTTGGAGCTGACCTCTTCTTCGATACAATTTTTGTAAAAGATGAACCTGAACAGATGTTCAATTCTGTTAGTATCGATGATCTGTATTTCAGCTTTGGGCCAGGTCTTCGCTTCCTTATTCCACAGTTCCCACTGCATCTTCTCTTTGCATGGAAATTCAAGACAGAAAACGGCAACCTTAAATGGGCCGGAAACTGTGATAACTACAACGGAAATACATTCCAGTTTGTTCTCTCATTCAATATTGTAAACAGATAGTAATAAAATAGAGGTTTCTTGATATGAATAAAAAAATCTTGGTTGCAGTTCTTTTTTCACTTTTTACAGTTACCGGAGTTTTTGCACAGCAGATTACAAAATTCGGTGTTGTAGATACAAATAAGGTTTATAACGCTTATTTCAGAAACTCTACTGCCGTTAGAAATTATGAAAAGAAACGTACTGATTATCAGAACGAAATCAATAAGACAACTGAAGAACTTCGTGATCTTCAGCAGAAAAAACTTGATTTTGAAAAAAACGGCAACGAAGCTCAGGCAATGAAAATCGAAGCTGAAATCACAAAGAAAAAAGATTACCTTACTGAATATACAAATGCAAAGAACGTTGAACTTGAATCTCTTGCAAAGTCTCTGAAAAACTCAGACGAATTCTACAAGAAACTTTATTCAACTCTTTCACGTATTGCTGAAGGAGGAGGATACTCAATGATTCTTTCTCTTCAGGAATCAAATTCAATTCTCTGGTACAGTCATACAGTAGATATCACAGATGATGTTATCTCTCAGCTGGGTCTGTAAATGAGTACATCAGCAAAAGACACATCTTCTTCCGGCGCAGTTACTCTGTCGCCGATGATGATCCAGTATAATCAGATTAAAGATCAGTATCCAAACGAAGTTGTTTTTTTTCGTTTAGGTGACTTCTACGAAATGTTCAATAAAGATGCGGTTGATGTATCGCGTCTTTTGAATTTAACTCTGACTCATCGTGCACAGCAGCCAATGTGCGGTATTCCTTACCATGCTGCCAAAATCTATATTGCAAGACTTCTGCGCCTTGGAAAGAAAATCGTTATTTGTGAACAGATTGGAGATCCAAAAGCAAAAGGTCTTACAGAACGCAAAGTTGTAGAAATTATTACTCCGGGTACAGCAGTAGAAAGTGAATATCTTGAAGGTAACAGAGCAAACTTTCTTGCCGCTCTTTCCATTACAAAAGGGAAAGCCGGTTTTGCCTTTATTGATGTAACTACTTCAAGTTTTGAAGCAACCAGTTGGCCTTCGAGCCGTATGGCAGAAAACTTTGCTAAGGAACTTGGTCGTGCCGGTCCAAGAGAACTCCTTCTTCCTCAGAGTCTTAAAAATAATGATGTGATTCAGGAAGCCTTGGAAAGTTTTGCTGATCTTTCTGTTTCTTATTATCCTGACTGGGATTTCAATTCTGATTTTTCTTTCAGAAAACTGAATCAGCAGTTCAATACTGCAAACCTTCACGGCTTTGGTCTTGAAGAAGATTCTCCGGAAGTTGCCCCTGCAGGTTTCCTCCTGGATTATCTTGAAAAAACTACAAACTCGAAAGTTCCTCATGTTTCCGGAATCCGTATTTTTCATGATGACGATTTCCTTGTAATGGATGATTCATCTCGCAGAAACCTTGAGATTACAGAAAATCTTCGTGACGGAACTTATCAGTATTCCCTTATGGAATGCGTAAATCATACAAAGACTGCCATGGGAAGCCGCCTGCTTAGAAACTGGCTCCTTTTCCCTTTGACTGATGTTGCCCGTATAAATGACCGCCTGGACAGAGTTCAGTCTTTCTATGATAACCAGACTCTTCTGGATGATGTACGCGAAACTCTTTCACCAGTTCTTGATATTGAACGACTTGCCGGTAGAATCGCAATGGACCGTGCCCACGGAAAAGATCTTCAGGCTTTGCGTCTGAGTCTTGAATCCTGGATTCAGGTCCGTTCAAAACTTCTTGCTTTCGATTTTTCTTTCCTTGAAAGTGAACCTGCAGAAAAAGTTATTGAACTGATTTCTTCTTCTATTCTGGAAGATCCTGCCACAAGTCTTACAGAAGGCCGTATTATTAAGGAAGGCTGGTCAGAAGAACTGGACCAGTGGCGTGGAATCAGAGACAACTTCAATAATATTCTGGCCAGTTATGAAGAAGAAGAGAGGGAAGCCAGCGGCATCTCCACTCTGAAAATTAAATATAACAATGCATCAGGGTATTTCATCGAGATTTCCAAAGGAAAACTTGATGGGGTTCCTCAGCACTTTATCCGTCGTCGTTCCCTTATGAACGGAGATCGTTTTACAACAGAAAAACTTCAGGCTCTTGAACAGCAGCTTAATGAAAGCGGATCAAAAATTCTTGAACTGGAAAGAGATCTTTTCCTTCAGGTAAGAAATGCACTTAAGGAGTTTGTTCCTTATCTTCTGCAGCTTTCTGGAGAAATTGCCCATACTGACGTAACTTCAACATTTGCTTACAGCTCAAGACTTCATTCCTGGGTAAGACCAGTTGTTGATGAGTCCGGCATTTTTGATATTAAAAACGGAAGACATCCGGTAGTAGAACTTCACCTGCCAACAGGGGAGTTTGTTCCTAATGATTCTGTTCTCGGATATTCTGTTGACGGGGTTCCTTCGTTCAATCTTATTACAGGTCCGAATATGGCCGGTAAGAGTACATACCTCCGCCAGAATGCCTTGATAGCACTTCTTGCACAAAGCGGATGTTATGTTCCTGCTGAGCAGGCTCACATCGGTATAATCGACAAGATTTTCTGCCGCGTCGGTGCTTCTGATAACCTTGCCCGCGGTGAATCAACCTTCCTTGTCGAAATGACTGAAACAGCAAACATTCTTGTTTCAAGTACTGAAAAGTCTCTTGTAATCATGGATGAAGTTGGGCGCGGAACTTCCACAGAAGACGGACTTTCAATTGCCCGTGCAGTTTCTGAATACCTTCTTGATACAATCAAGTGCCGTACTTTCTTTGCAACTCATTATCATGAACTTTCACGCATGGAACATCCTGCTATCAGAATGCTTTGTATGGATGTAAAAGAAAATGCCGGTTCAGTTGTGTTCCTCAGAAAAATCAAAGAAGGAGCCAGCGGAAATTCTTACGGTATTCACGTTGCCCGTCTTGCAGGAATTCCTGACTCAGTTATTCAGCGTGCAAAGGCAGTCCTTGCTCATATTCAGTCTGTAAATTCTGATAAGCCTGTAATCGGTGAAATTGAAAATATTCCGGCTCCAGTAAAGGAACCTGAAACTCCTGTATTCACAACTCCAGGACTTTTCAATGATGAAGAGATTATTCTTGATGAGATCCTTTCCTGTGATACAGATAACATGACTCCAATGGCTGCTCTTCAGGCGGTTTCCCGCTGGAAGAAAACTCTTGCAGGCCGCTAGGTTAGAGCCGGTGTTCTTGCTGCGGCAAGACTGTTCAAAATGTTTCTGAAAATCTCTTCGCTTTCTCCTGTTAATGTTTCAACAGTGTCTCTTTTTGAATTGATGAGAAACCAGGTTTGAGGGAAGAGGGATTTTAAATCTTCTTTGAATTCTTCTTTATAAAGATCTTCAATAGATTTTGCTTTTGTCTTCATAAGAAGGTGCATGTAGTTTTCAGCTTCTTTTGAAGGAAGCATTGTAATTGCAACAGCCGGGATTCCGCAGGCTATGAAACCAGCATTGTCACTGTAGGAAGCGGGAAGGTTGAGCCATTTGTCTGAAGAAGAGGTCAGGATTTTTGATGCTTTTTCTTCCAGTTTAGAATAAATCTTTTTGAATGCAAGTGGACTGGATTTTGAAAGTTTCGTCTCACAGAGAATGGGAATGTCCCCGCGTCCCATGCAGTCAAAAACAAAAATGTCCCCTTTGTCTATCTGAAGTTTTTTGAAATATTCTGCCAGTACATAAGCTCCCTGACTTTTGATTCCTTCAGAGGATTCTTCGCCATCTGTAAAAATCAATCTGATGTTGTGTGCTGATTCTGATGTAACTAAAGTTTCAGCCCATTTCATGAGAAAAAAGACTGCGAAGCTGTTGTCGTTTGCACCCTGTGTATCGGGAACTCTGTCATAATGAGCGATTACAGTTTTTATCCTGAATGTAGGGTCATATTGTTTCTGCGGAAATCTGACCAGAATGTGATTTTTGTTTCCTGTGGTAAAAACGGATGTTCCGATTCCTCTTACATTCAGATAATTCTGGATATAATTCAGCCGGTCACATTCAATTGAGAGAAAATTCAAGAAGTCAGGATTTTCGGTAATCAAACTATGTTCCTTTTTGAAAGAATTATATAGTGTCAAAAAAATATAGTAAACTTGTTGAATTATTTTGCCTAAGGAGATTTATGTTTTATTAAATTCCGTAATATACTTGAATCATGAAATATCAGAATCCAGTTTTAAGGGGAATGTATCCCGATCCTTCAGTTTGTCGTGCAGGCGATAAATTTTACATGGTAACTTCAACTTTTCACTTTTTCCCTGGTGTTCCACTTTTCGAAAGTGATGACATGATCACCTGGCATCAGATTGGTCATGTACTTACAAGAAAGAGCCAACTCCTTTTAGGAGATATTGGAGCTTCAGGTGGAATCTATGCTCCGAATATCCGTTATCACAACGGACGTTTTTACATGGTAGTTACCAATGTTTCGAATATCGGGAATTTCTATGTTTGGACAGATGATATTTACGGTGAATGGTCTGATCCAATTTGCGTAGAACAGAGCGGAATAGATCCTACACTTTTCTTTGACGATGACGGAAAAACATATTTCGTTTCAAATGGAAATGATGAGAACGGGGTCGGTTATATTCAGATTTCTGAGATTGATATAGAAACAGGAAAAAAGCTTTCTGAGAACAAACCTTTGTGGTACGGAACGGGAGGACGCTATATAGAAGCTCCTCATGTTTATAAGTTCGGTGAATATTATTATGTTCTTGATGCTGAAGGCGGAACTGAATACGGGCACATGGTGAACTATGCACGCAGTAAGAATCTGATGGGGCCTTATGAACCTTGTCCTGCAAATCCTGTTCTTACAAACCGAGACATGGGTGGCTACCAGCTTCAGGGAGCGGGTCATGGGGATATTGTAGAAGCTCCCGACGGAACCTGGTGGTTCTGTCATCTGGCATTCCGTCAGATTGACCGCTATATGCCTTTCCATCATCTTGGACGTGAAACCTGTGTACAACCGGTTTATTGGAAAGACGGTTGGTTCTATATCGGTACTGAAGGACAGGCCCTTCTGGAAACAGAAGTCGAGACCTGTCATAAGATTGGAACCCAGGATTTTTCATACGAAAAGACTTTTGAAAATCTGACTTTGAAAAATGACTGGAATTATCTGCGTAATCCGGTCTTTGAAAACTACAGAGTGAATAACGATTCTGTTGAACTGAAATCTACAGAGATTACATTAAATGAAGCAAAAAGCCCCACCTGGATTGGGGTTCGTGCCTGTGAATTTGAAGAAGATGTTTCTGTGCAGGTTGTGTGCGGCGGTGGTGAAGCAGGACTTTCTATAATGATGGATGAAAATCATCATTATGAAATTTTCGTTCAGAACGACAACGGAAAGTGTTCTGCTAATCTTAGACTTAGAATCGGTCCTTGTGATTACATAAAGAAATCAATTCCACTGAAGTCAAATTGTGCTACTTTGCGAATACTCTCAAATAATTATTCTTACACCTTCTATGCAGATGACGAGTGTCTTGGTTCTGCCGATACCCGTTATCTTTCCAGCGAAGTTGCATGCGGATTTACCGGAGTCTACAACGGACTTTACGCAGTAGGAAAGGGTGAATGGAGCAAATTTACGGAACTTAAGATAAAACATTCGTAGTTTTTTTACTTTTATAATTTAAACTTTAATTTTCTAATCTGTTCCTTTATAATTAATTGTAATACAAAAAAGGAACGGATTATGAAAAAAGTATTTGGTTTATTTTTTATTTATTTTTCTCTCTTTTTATATGTTTCTTGCGGGAACTTCCTTTCTAATAACGATGATTTTGTAAAAAAATTAAGGGAAGAAACTGCATATATGAATGCCCCTGATGTTGATACTGTTGTTTTCGTTGAATCTGCTTCACAGGGAAGACTCATAACTAATCCTGACATCAAGAAAAAAGGTTATCCTTTTGAACTTTCCTTTTTTGTGGAAAAAGATTTTCCCGGAAAATTTGACCGCTGGGTTGTTTACGAAGATTATACCTATGGAAAAGAAAATAAAGAAATTAATGATGCTTCAATAATTCTTCTTGAACCTGTAGAAGATCCTACCTATGAAAAAGTTACTGTAACTGTATTTGATGAAAAGAAGAAACTGACCATTGTTCCTCATTGTATTATGAATCCAAGTGTTCAGGTTCAGGTTGAACAGAAGTACCAGGGATAGGCTTCTGTTTCAGGACCTTCCTATGTAGAACTTGGGAAGCCTTATGACGTTACTTTGAAGACAACATCTGTTTTTGGTTTTTCAAAATGGGAATCTTATATACTGAAAAATAATGTGAAACAGCCGGTAAGCTGTTACATTTCAGAGAATATTGAATTAACTGACGAAGAGATTAAATCAGATGCCTATATTTCTTCTGACCTTGTTTTCTATAATGCAAAACCTGTCGTTACTGAAGATGGAACAAGTATTTCTATGAAAATGATTTTGAAAAAAGATCCTGGCTCAAAACTTTATATTGATGGAGTTCTTTTTTCATATCCTTCACTTATTGTAAGAAAAGATAAAATTGCCTATACAAAACTTGGAAAGCAGGACAGCAAAGTTCAGGAATTAAGCACACTTGTTGATCCTTACAATCTTTCCGGAAACCTTTCTTTAACAAATCTTTCTGTAATTCCAACAGACGGCTATGATTTTGTTGATGCTGCCAATCCATTCATCGTTAAAAAACTTGATGAAGAAGAAATTACAAAAGTATTCTATACAGATAAAATTCTCTCGGAAGTAATGACTCAGAAAGAATTTGAAGAAGCATCAGTAATCTTTACAGAATGTTTTGTTGATAATAACGGAGAGTTTTCCTCAAAGGTTTTAATTAAAGAAGCTGACTCTTATGTGCTTTATGCTGATGTTTATAAAATTCCGAAATTTTCATTAACTGGAAATTCTGAAGAAATCGGTTTTCGTTCTGGTTCAGAACTGTCTGCAAAAATAGGAGATTCCCAGGTAGTATATCTGGATTTAAAGAACGGAATTCAGTGTAAAGGTTTTGAAGTGTTGAATACAGCCGGTGGTGTTGTCAGTGATTACAGAGATTTAGTTTCTGTTGTTCCTAACTTTGAAAGCGGTTATTGTAAAATTACAGTTCTGTCGCCTGAGTTTGACGGGTATTCAATAAACTTCATTACTGGTGAGCGGCCTTATATTACAAAGGTAACCCCTGAAAGTTCTGAAATTGCCCAGGCAGAATCAATAGAAATTAGTTTTTCTAAAACTCTTGATTTGAAATCAAAAACTGAGATTCTGAAAAAAATCCATGTTTATATTGATTCAAAAGAAGATTCCAGCGCCAGATATTTTAAAAAAGTATTATCTTCAAATATTCTGAAACTTGAAAATGTTGAAAGGTTGTCTGAAGGAAACAGAATAACTATAAAATTCGATGACGGTATTGCTTCTGCGGATGGATTTGTAAGTAGAAATATTCGGAATGTATCATTCAAGGTAAATGCTGTAAAAGACAATATTCCGCCGGTTGTAACTGATGCAGTTTTGTATGCACATGATTTACCGAATGTAAATTTTGGTAGCAAAGTTATAGCCTGTAATAAAGTGTTACCAGGTTCCTTTGATTTAGAAAAACTTGATACAACTGATTTGTATAACAGAGATCAAACTCATATAAAAACAGTGAATCTGAATAAAGCAAGTTATGAAAATTGTAACGAAGTTGAAGGAGTTTCTATAGAAGGTCTTAAAGACAATCATTTTGTACTATCTTTTACAGTTGATGATTCTTCTTCCGGCAACAGTAATATTAAATCTATAACTCTGGAAGAAAGGGTTGTTTATCTTCCTGAGAATATGGTAGTCCCAAAACGAATTGTGTCTGGAACTGGTTATGATTATGAAAGAATCAGCGGAGACGGAATTTCTCTCTTTGATGAAAACGGACAATTCCAGGCCTCAAAATATTTTACAGGTAATTCTGAATCCTTGAAGGATTATTTTACTAAGAAAATTGAGATACCTCTTACAGTGACAGATTCTGCTGTTGATGTAAATTATCCATTCTCTACTTTCCTTGAAATTGGTGGTGTTCATGAATATACGGTTACAGTTTATGACGAAAATTGTAACATACCTTCCGTTCAGACTTTCTATGTTAATTTTGGACCGATGCTTTCTTTTGTTTCAAGTAGTTTTGATTTAACAGAAGTAGAAGATGGTTTTGTGTTTTCTCATTATGATTCCGGTAAAATTGAGGAAAAAACTGTAAAAAAATTATATCTTCCTAAAGATAGTTATAAAATCCGTTCTTCTTCACTAGACAGTATGATCTACTATAATGGTGCTATTACTTTATATTTTTCTTATAACGATCTTGTGAATAAGATAAATAGTGGAGCTCAAAAAACATATCTTATGGTAACTGAAAGTAAAACAGGTGATTATTCATTTATCGATGAAAATACGGTTTTTGACGGGACTCAGTTATCAAATACGTTAGGTATGATTTGTAAATCTGATAAGAATAGTTTAAGTACGGTTTATTGTTACACCAATGAAATAGATGCTCGTATCCCTGAAGATTATTGTGTTTTTAGTAATAGCATTTACTATGCATATAATAGGGATGATAGGTTTTTCGGGTATAAATATAAACCATATTTTATTCATATGAATGGAAGTTTTGATTTTGACTTTTATGATATTGATATATATGGTACCCCATACCATCTTTCTACAGGTTATGAAGTTAAAGATTATTACGTAAGTAAATATTCTATTGGTGATGTAGTTTTCTGGAATAAGAATTCAAACAGTTTTTTCATAAAGCATTTCTATGAATTGGAAAACTTGGATACTTCGGGTATTCCTTTTGCTGTAATTGCTTATTTTGACGACAATCAGATTTATGGAGTTCCATTGAATAAGCCTGAAGCACCAGCTGATATTAGATTAAATTGGGCTTTGGATTCTACAAAATCATCATATTATATCTGTACAGAAGGAATGAAAAATGGTGATTCTTTTAATGCTAAAGGTATTTTCAATGAAATAAAAGATGCCTGTACAGTTAATGGTATAGTAGATTTCTCAAATTTGCCTCTTGCTGAATATGTATATGAATTTGGAACATCTTTAGGTTTTGATGCAAAATCAGCTAACAGCAAAGTAAAAGCTCTGGCAACAGAATGGTGTATTCCTACTTACATGATGATGAACTCTATAAGGGAGATGATAGGTACTTTGGATACAACTTTTTCGCATTTTGGGAAAGCATTTTCTGCCTTATATGAAACAAATTTTTCACCAGATTACTGGGTTTGTAATTATGGAAATAGAAATGATGAATGGGTTAAAAATGAAGAAAGCTTAGATTCTGTACATGAAAAAATGCCTGCATATTGGTTCCCTTGGGGAGATGCAAGTTTATCTAAGCGGACTGTATTAAATAAGGTCATCCCAGTTATCGAACTCAGCGAAATAATCGGAAACTAAGGTTCATTAGGAACACAAAAAAAAATCCCGGATAACCGGGATTTTTTTTTGTGTTAATTTCCTTTTGCAAGGAAGTTCATATTATCTACCGTGGCACTGTTTGTATTTTTTGCCGCTTCCACATGGACAAGGATCGTTGCGGCCAACTTTTGGCATTGTGCGTTTTACTGTAACGCTTTCACCCTGGCTTCTCTGGTTCATGGCACTGTTTACGGCAGCACGGCGCTGGGCATCGCCATTGAACTGGCTTCTTGCTGAAGTTTCAGCCTGGTTCTGAGCCATCTGGGCTGCAGTGTTACCTGCATCAGAATGCTGTGCGTTCATCTGCTGGTTAGCCTGGGCTTCAAGCATTGCCTGGCGGCGGGCTGCAGCTTCCGGTGTAAGCTGAATGCGAACTTTGAATACGCGGCTCATTACTGTGTCGCGGATAGCGTCCAGCATATCGTAGAAGATGTTGAAACCATCAATCTTGTATTCTGTAAGAGGCTGTTTGTTTCCGTAAGAACGGAGTGAAACTGCTTCACGAAGTCCTTCAAGGGCTTCAAGCTGGTCCAGCCATTTTTTGTCGATGATCTGGATGTACTGGTAACGGATGAACATGTTCATGTTTTCTTTTCCGGCCAGTGTTTCTTTTTCTGTAATATCATTCTGGAGTTCAGCAAGTACAGCTTCTTTTGTAAGGCGGTCTGCAGGAAGCTGGAATCCGAACTTTTCTTTGATTGCATCGTTCAGATGCTGGAGGGCATTTTCGTCCTTATGTTTCTTTTCTGAATCGTATGTATCGAAAAGTTCTTCTACTGTGTCTTTGGCATTTGCCATTACACGTGCAGAAAGGTTGTCGTCCGAAAGGATTTCATCACGGTTGTTGTAGATTACTGTTCTCTGTTCGTTCAGAACATCATCGTAATCAAGCAGGTGTTTACGGATTTCGAAGTTGCGGTCTTCAACTTTTGTCTGAGCCTTTTCAATACCTTTGTTAAGCCAAGGATGTTCGATTGGTTCTCCAGGCTGCATACCGATGCGGCTCATCATGGTTTTCATTTTTTCACCGCCGAAGAGGCGCATAAGGTCATCATCCATAGAGATGAAGAACTTTGAACGTCCAGGGTCACCCTGACGTCCTGAACGACCGCGGAGCTGGTTGTCGATACGGCGTGATTCGTGGCGTTCTGTACCGATTACATAAAGACCACCGGCATCACGAACTTCTTCGTAATCTTTTTTCCAGTTTTCTTTTTCAATTTCAAGTGCTGCCTTGTACTGTTCGTCTGAAGCTTCAGTACCTGCACGTTTTCTTGCTCTGAATTCAGGTGAACCACCAAGCTTAATATCGGTACCACGACCGGCCATGTTAGTAGCGATTGTTACAGCGCCTTTTGCACCGGCTTCTGCAATGATCATAGCTTCGCGGGCATGGTTCTTTGCATTCAATACTTCGTGGCGGATTCCCTTGCGAGTAAGAAGGGCAGAAAGGTGTTCTGATTTTTCAACCGAAACTGTACCAACCAGAACAGGCTGTCCTTTTTCGTGTGCTGCCTTGATTTCTTTTGCAATTGCTTCCCACTTGTCTGGTTCGTTCAGATAAACTTCATCGTTTTCATCTTTACGGGCAACCGGTTTGTTTGTAGGAATTGAAACAACATCCAGTTTATAGATTTTGTTGAATTCGACTGCTTCTGTTGCGGCAGTACCTGTCATTCCGGAAAGCTTGTCGTACATACGGAAGAAGTTCTGGAATGTAACTGTAGCCATTGTACGGTTTCTCTGTGCAATGCGGATGTGTTCCTTTGCTTCGATAGCCTGGTGAAGTCCGTCTGAGTAACGGCGTCCTTCAAGAACACGACCTGTGAATTCATCAACAATCTGAACTGTTCCGTCACGAACAATGTAGTCTACGTCGTTGTGGAAGAGCAGGTGAGCACGGAGTGCCTGTGTGAAGTAATGTGCAAATTCAAAGTTCTGTTCATCTTCAAGATTTGAATCGGCAGTAATAAGGTTGTGCTTGTGAAGAATATCATTGATTTTCTTCATACCCTTGTCTGTGAAAGAAACATGCTTTGATTTTTCATCAACTGTATAATCACCTTCAATGGCGGCACGTTCTTCAGGAGTAAGGAAAGTTTCGTCCGGATATTCGCCAGTTTTTGGATCCTTTGCAACTTCCTTCAGTTCATCAACATATTTATCAACTTCGTGGTATTTGTAAGTATCATCTTCGCCGGCACCTGAAATAATCAGTGGAGTACGGGCTTCATCAATAAGAACCGAGTCAACTTCATCGACGATACAGTAGCTGAAACCGCGCTGAACTTTGTCGGCCAGAGAAACTTTCATGTTGTCACGAAGGTAGTCGAATCCTAATTCATTGTTTGTTCCGTAAGTGATGTCGCAGTTGTAAGCCAGTTTTCTCTGTTCATTGTCCATGCTTGAAAGGATTGCTCCTACAGTCTGTCCAAGGTAAGAATAAACAGGGCGCATTGTGTCAGCGTCACGGCCTGCAAGGTAGTCGTTGACTGTAACAACGTGAACACCTTTTCCTGTAAGGGAGTTCAGGTAAGCGGCCAGAACGGCTACGAGAGTTTTACCTTCACCGGTCTTCATTTCAGTGATGCGACCTGAGTTCAGAACGATGGCACCCATGATCTGAACGTCGAAGGCACGTTCACCGCGAACACGCCAGGCTGCTTCACGGGCAAGAGCCAGAGCTTCTGCCTGAACATCAAGGAGAGTTTCTCCGCTGGCAATTCTATCTTTAAGTTTTTTTGTTTCTTCAGGAAACTGTTCAGCCGAAAGGCTTTTTGCCCATTCTTCTTTTGCATTTACTGCAGCAAGCATTGGTTTAAGGGCTTTTACATCGCGTTCATTCTGTGAACCGAAAAGGGTAGTAAGAATTTTGTCTAATACCATATTGAAATCCAGTTTTTGTATTAAATTTTGGTTTATCTATTATAACAGAAATTCAGTTATTTTCCTATTATATCGTTAAAAATAATAAAAAAATCTTTGAGTTGACAAGTAAAGGGTGAAACTTTATGGTTTAAAAATGAGATTTTCAAAAATATCCAGAGCCTTTTTTGTGCTTGCTGTTTCAGCCCTTTTATTATCCTGTTCACGTAAAAACGCAGTTGAATCTATTTCGGAAGATGAACTTTTTACTGTTTCATACGGAAATTTTGAAGAACAGCTTAATATTTTCAGTCTGAACAGTGTAGGGGATATTTCTACGGGGATCTTCATGCAGGACGGGTTTTTCTATCTTGTGAACGGCGAATCCCAGAAAATCATGGAAATGAATTCTTACGGAGATCTTCTTACCCTTTATTACAACGAAGATTCCCTTACAAAGACTCTGATCGAAAGTTCTGATAGAGCAGATTTGAGCATTCACAAAGAAATCGCATATCCTTTCGGATACACAGGGCAGCTGGCAGTTGATTCAGCCAAATGTATCTATGTTGTAAGCACAATTCCCCGCGACAGACAGGAACTGAGCAGCGACGGAACAACCCTTTACAGCCAGACAATCCTTCGAATGCCCCGTGACGGCAGCCAGATAGACTATATCGGCCAGCAGGGACCGGGCGGTACACCTTTCCCATTTATCCGTAACATCTACACAAACAGCAATGATGAATTTGTGGCAGTCTGCTCAGTAAATGACGGGCTTATGGTTTATTGGTTCGGAAAGGACGGATTTTTGAAATCAATGGTTCCTGTAAGTTCTTCTGAAGCTCCAAAAATTGCCGGCATTGATGAAGATTCCAGCGTTTTCGTCACAGTTGAAAACGTTATCCCTGATTTCAATGAATACAAACTTTACGTAAAGATCGATAACTATTCATCATACTCGGACAAGGCCTCAAAAGCTCAGGCCGGTATCAGCTATATCAATACTTTGCTTTATCCTTTGGACCTTGCAACTGGACTTTACGGAAATCCTGTTTCCATTCCACCATACGAAGAGTCGGTTACAGTTGATTATTCCAGACTGGTCTACAAGCTGCCTTACGATTTCCTCGGCGTTACTAAAAACGGCTGGAAGTTCTTTGTCGTAAGCACCACAAATGGATTTGACGTAGAAATGATTCATTCCGAAAGCCAGAAAGTTCTTCACAGACATTTCGACGTGAACAAAAGTAACCTGCTGTACCACAACATGAGCCTTTCATCCGACGGCATCATTTCCGCCTTGTTCGCCGACGAAAACAATGCAAGGGTAGTCTGGTACAGAACAGACAAACTTATTCAGAATTAAGCTTGTGTTCGTTGCCGTCGAACAGCTTGCTGTCGATGGTTCGAAAGAAATAATAAAACAAGGGTTAAAACAAAAAAGCTTCAGATTTCTCTGAAGCTTTCGTGAGCTATGATGGACGAGAACCTAGCAAGCGACGGCTTTAGCCGGCAAAATGCTCGAGGAGCATTTTGAGCGCGCTTCGGCAACGCGCCCCTGCGTTGCCGTCGAACAGCTTGCTGTCGATGGTTCGAAAGAAATAATAAAACAAGGGTTAAAACAAAAAAGCTTCAGATTTCTCTGAAGCTTTCGTGAGCTATGATGGACTCGAACCATCGACAGCCGCCTTAAAAGGGCGGTGCTCTACCACCTGAGCTAATAGCCCAACTCATTCATCGCTTAAGC
>JAKSTG010000017.1 GCA_024402695.1 Treponema sp.
ATAAAAAAAGATGAAAGCTGGTTTTTCTTTTTACAATTCGGCATCCTGCACAATTTCTGTTTATATGATTAATAACCGTCATCATTATAAATGGCAATTAGTTGTGGCAAAGATAAACCAGGCTCGTTCATCGAAAGATTTCTTTGCCACCCGTCTGATTTCTTCGGCAGGTTTTCGATGGCGGCAGAATAATCCTGAACGCTGTAGCAGTTACCGTGATAGCTTTCAATTTTTTCGCTGAGGACAAAAATCAATGCAGGTGCAGTTGCCCCTACTCTTTTTAGCGATGCCACTCAATCTTCTGGCGTCTTACCATCTTAGATGTGATGTCCGAAATTTTTCTTGCGCCACACATGTACATGGCGTCTTCAAGTTCGGTCTTGATTTTGTTCAGGTAGCATTCAATTCCTTCCTGACCGCCACCGTAATATGAAATGAGAACAGGACGACAGATAAGACACATGTCGGCACCAAGAGCCAGAGCTTTGAACACATCATTACCAGTGCGGATTCCACCGTCCACCATGATCTTTGTTTTTCCTTTTACGGCTGCTACAATCTCTGGAAGAACTTCTGCAGTGCCCGGAGTTTCGGCAAGAACACGGCCACCATGATTTGAAACAATGATTGCATCGGCGCCGGCTTCAACAGCCTTCAGGGCACTTTCTGCAGTCATGATTCCCTTCACAATAAAAGGAACCTTTGCGTATTCTTTAAGTTCTTTTAAATCTTCAACAGTCTTGGTTCCGGCTTTTCCGTGAAGCTTTCTCAAATGTGGAAGCCCTGCACTGTCTACAACAACACACATTGCTGGTGGCAGTTCACCGCCTTTATACAAATCCATAAGACCTTCAATGGCTTCATTAGCATCAGGATTGAAAACCGGAATACCGTTGTTGCCGTGAGCTCTTCCCGAAGCAATGGCTGAATCCCAGACCCGCTGTTCAAGGCCGTTTCCGAAAGCATGTGTAATTCCCAAAGTTTCACAGGCAGCCATACATTTTTCGTTGAAGTCGGCAACGTCATCAGTCGGATTGAACTGAAGCTTGATTGAACCGATTGGAGCGGTCATCAAAGGAAAACCATAAGTACGTCCAAGGAATTCTGTTTCTGTTGAAATCGGTGTCTTTTCAACAATTGTATCCATATTCAGTTTGATTCTTTTCCATGCGTTGAAGTTGTCATTTGCACCGTTTCCTGGAGCTTTTGAACCAGGACCAGGCATTGTGTTTCCACACCCCAGACCATTACAAACAGGACATACCTTACAATTAGGCCCAATATTCTTTTTTGCGTTTTCAATTACTTCTTTGTATTCCATTTTCAAAATCCTTATTCTCTTATTATATCACATCCCGTTTTCCAATTCTTAAAATATATTCTCCTCTTATAACAACTTTTTCCTTTACTACCCTTTCCTAACTTGTTAGAATTCAGACAGGAGATTAACAATGGCAACACCACTTAAAACATTTTATAAAAATCAGGCCGCATCAATTATCAAAAAATTGAACATGCGCAAAATGGAAGGCTACTACTGTGAAAATGTAGAAGAAGCAAAAGCAAAACTTCTTGAACTTATTGGAGACGGAAAAAAATCTGTTGCCTACGGTGGTTCTATGACACTGGATGAAAACGGATTCAAAACTGCTGTAACTGAAGCCGGTCATGAACTGGTGATTCGTGAAAACTACAAGACTCCCGAAGAAATCAAGGAATGCAATGCAAAACAGATTACCTCTGATGTTTTCCTCATGAGTACAAATGCAATCACAGTTGATGGCGAACTCGTCAACATCGATGCCCGTGGAAACAGAGTCTGCTACATGATCTACGGACCTGATTCTGTAATCATTGTTGCAGGAATGAACAAAGTTGTTGCCACTGTAGAAGACGGTATCCGCCGCGTCCGCAATGAAGCAACTCCACCTAACTGCAACCGCCTTAACTGCAACACCCCTTGTGCCGTTACAGGAAAATGCGGCGACTGTTACACAGACAGCATCTGCTGCCAGATTGTCGTTACAAGAATGTCCAGAGTACCAAACAGAATCAAAGTTATTCTTGTTGGTGAAACTTTAGGTTTCTAATTACAGAGTCTAAGTTTACTCAGCTGTTTTTCTTCTTGAGTAAACTTAGACCTAATCATTTTTCCGCATAAAGAAGTTGCCTTTCATAAACGAGTCCCTCATGAACTCGCCTAGAATCTAATATTTCTCTGAAGGAAAAGCAAGGAAAATGATATTCTTTCTATAATTTGCAATTTTTCTGTGAAAAAACAACTTGCTGTGTTATAATGGATTATTATTTCTTGAGATTTTGGAGAAATCCAGTTTATATGGATGTTGGACTGAGTTCAATTCAGGCCATGGCCTTGGAATACATCCTTTTAGCCAGTGGCTTGCTTTTAGGCAAAAAATGTTTCTCGTTAATAAAGAAAGGCATGAACTATTTCTTCATGTTCATTTCTGCCCTGAACCTGTTCTTAATCTTTAACATCCCGATTCGCTTGTATGAAGAAAAAATCCACATTTTCAGCCCTGGGGTTATTTCTTTTTTCTATTCTATTTCAATCATATTAATGTCTTTTGTTACGTTCCTATGGTTTCTGTTTATTCTGAAACATATAAACAGCAGAATTGCAAATACGCGTTACAAGGTCATTCTTCTTTCTATTCCAGCTTTCTTATCAATTCCTCTCTGTATCGTGAACAGATTCACTGGGTGGATGTATTGGATAGAAGCAGATAACTACTATCGTGGCAAACTTTTCTTTCTTCAGGGTTTGATTGCTTATGGTTATCTGCTTCTGTACATAATTTGGCTCATTAAATCCTATTTTAACAAAAAGAAACGAAAAATCGCCAAAATCGGCATTTTTTCAATGATTCCAGGCCTCGTCTGTATTTTTTTACAGATTTTGTACGGAGGATCCTTCTTACTGGCAGGTATGACAATCAGTGCCATCATTATGTACATTGATATCTGTATGGACAAACAAAAAACTGCAGAAGTTGTCGAAATGAAGGAAATGTTTGTTCAGATTACGGAAACTCTTGCCAGCGCAATAGATGCCAAGGATGAATATACCCACGGACACTCCATCAGAGTGGCTCAATATGCCCTTCAGATTGCCGAACTGGCAGGTTTATCGGAAGAAGACTGCGAAAGAGTTTATTTTTCAGCACTTTTACATGATGTCGGCAAAATCGGGGTTCCTGACTGGATTCTGAACAAACAGGGAAAACTCACTGAAGAAGAGTTCCGTATCATTAAACAGCACCCTATTCTGGGCCGAGAAATACTGGCCCACATCAGAAAACTTCCATATCTTACCATGGGAGCCAAATACCATCACGAAAGATATGACGGCTTAGGCTATCCTGAAGGGCTTAAAGCTACAGATATCCCGGTTTATGCCCGCATTATCGCGGTTGCAGATGCCTACGATGCAATGACTTCAGAACGAAGCTACCGAAATCCCCTGCCACAAAATGAAGTTCGGGAAGAAATTTTAAAATGTTCCGGCCATCAGTTTGACCCTGAATTTGCATCGATTATGGTACAGATAATCGATAAGGATAAGTATTACAAAAAAAAGCAGAATAAAAACTCCAACGAACTTTACTGTGTAGGTTCCTACAACAACAATTATTCAGGAATTCCGATTACTCCATTTGAACTGACCGTTAAAATGAAATCAGAAAAACTGGAAAAAGGCCCTGATAACCTTCCTGTGCTCATTTTATTCGATGCCGTAGACAGCCGTGTTCACTTCGAAAAACAGGAAATGGATTTCTATGATTACACTGAATATTTCTCAATCTGTGTAAATGGAAAATACAAAACAAATACTGCCCGAAACGTTGAAATAGAAGTAAAACAGCTCAAAGAAAGAATAGATGATATAAATGAAGTACTGGATGTTACTGTAACTGCCGTAAAACAAAGGGACCACGTTCAGCTTCAAATCAATGATGGATATACCGAAATTAAGGCAACTATCGTAGTAACAGATAGCTCCCGATATGCCTATCTGGGAATTACAGGTCAAAAGTGTTATATCAGTGACATTACTGACGAAAGAAGCAGCGAATTACACTCGGAATACGCAATTCCAAGAATCTCGGAAGAAATCAAATATTTTCACAAACCAGATGGTGATATCCCCAACATTCAGGTTGAAAGCTGGAGAACTGAATCTACAGAAGGAATCCCAGTAAATAAAAGCCTGAATCTGTCCTTCCATATGAGATCTTTCCCTTTTGCCCGCCTTATCTGGCACTGCCCGTTCATCATCATGTTTGAATCTGATGACGGAAAAGTTTATGGCAAAAATTATCGGGAATTCGCTTTTATCCGCCTGGACGGGGAAAGCTGGCAGGAGGATCCGTACTCCAAAAACTCACTTTCCGTCACAAAAACTAAAGATTTCGAGAACTGGCCGCAATGGAAAGCAGATAATAAAAAAGGCCGGCTCATAAATCTTTCTGTCAGACGCGAAGAAAACCAGATATTTTTCCATACTGAGTGTGGCGGAATTATTCTTGATAACATCACAACCATCTCAAATGAATATAAAAACCTGTATGTTGCCCTTTCAGGCGATCAGGTTATCCTGGAATCAATCAAAATATCGTAAAAATACGAAATCCGAGAGAAAAAACCGGTATTTTTCGGGAATTTCACCGCAGATTATTTATCCTTGTACATATTCCAGAGCTCTTTGGCCTGTTTTTTCATGCCCTGAACAAGTTCAGGCGGATTCAAAACTTCTACCGAATTTCCAAAGGCCATAATCCAGTTAATGAGCTGTGTAAACTGATTGGTTTTGAAAGTAACGAAAACTGAACCGTCGTCGCGAACTTCTTTCTTTTCGCTTGGGTGAAAATTACGTTCCATAACGTAATTCTGGAAAGCCGGAACGAAAAGCAGCTCAACATCCATGACAGTTCTCTCGCTGGACCAGACACCAAAGGAAGGGTCAAAGAACTTTTCAGGAGAAAAGCCTTCAGGAACCTCAAAATCCCGGTCTGTAACGTCACATTCTTCAATACGGGCCAGAGAAAACATTCGGACATCATTATGATTGTGGCAGAAAGCCAGCATGTACCAGTCCCCGGCTCTGCAGATTATGTGCAGCGGGTCCGCGAATCGAACCTGTCCTTTTTTGTCTTTGTTGCCTTTATATTCGAATTCCAGTGTCTTTTTCTGGCGAATACAGTCAAAAACCGTATTAAAAACCCCTGCCTGGATCTCGGCTTTAGGTTCCGGAATATAGGAGATCTTATCAGAAAGGAAGCCTGTATCAACGGTAACAGTGCCCGGCACAAAATCAACGATCTTCTGAAAAATTGATTTTACAGAACTTTCCAAAGGTGTATTTCTGTACTGTTCGAGCAAAGGCTGAATGGCAAAAATCGAGAAAATCTCAGATTTACTGAGCATTACATTCTGAATCACAAAGGATTTGTCTGTATAGTAGAAACCGCGGCGGTTTGAGTCATATTCGATAGGCGCATTGTAGCGGTCACGAAGGAAATCCAGGTCTCGGTTGATTGTAGCTCTGGAAACTTCAAATTTTTCGCCCAAAGTAGTCGCATTCGGATATGTATCTGAACGTATAAGCTTATCGATTTCAAGAATTCGCTGGGTTTTTACTTTTTCTTCTCTCATTTTCTCCACCTTCCTTGATTATAACACAAAAAGTGCAAAATCGCCGTTTATATGTTATATTGTAGATAAACAAATGTTATGGAGTGGGTTTATATGGACAGTTTTCTCCTTACTTTGGGCAAATTCTTCTGCGAAACCGACAATTTTCTGATTCTGGCATTGGCCCTGGCAAATCTGGTAATTTATATTCTTCTCATCGTGTGGAATACAAAAACCCGCAATATCCTTCATCCCGAGGCAAACAAGACTGTTGGCATGGGTGCAGAAGGAAAACTGACCCCCAAAGACAAAGATGAGCTTTCGCGAAAACGCTCAAAATTGACCCTTTTATACTCAATTTTCGCGAATTTTACAGCGATTTTCCCTCTTTTAGGCATTCTTGGCACAGTTGCCTCTCTCATGACAAACACCCGTGACACCATGATGGACAACCTTATGATTGCCCTGAATACGACTCTTTTAGGCGTGATTTTCGCCATTTTCTTCAAAGCCCTTGATGCCTTTGTAAGCGCCCGAATGGAGCTGAATCTTGAAGAAATCGATATGGTATTGGATAAAAAGCTATAAATTATATGAAAATGTATAAAAAACATGACATTTTTATTGATTTAACCTCTCTTTTAGACGTCATCATGATTCTGCTTTTCATGGTTATGGCAGTTAATACCCGCCGTGCCGGGAAACTGACAGGCGCCCAGCAGGAAGAACTGCAGAATGCCCTGGAGGTTGCAGAAAGCCGTCTTGCAGCCGAAGAGTTTTTACAGGAAATAATTGATGAATATAGCGTAAGCCTGAAAAATACCGACGACATGACCGAAACTCTGCTGATTTTCAACGGAAATGTGGAATCCATCCCCATTCCGCGAAAAAAGAAAGGCAGCTACGAAAAACAGCGCCATGAAAACTGGAATATGGCAGTAAACAGCCTGAAAATGGACCTTGAAAAATCTCTTCAGGCTTCCCTATCGGATCCAGACAAACTCATTTATATCCTCTTCACTTACGACGAAGATTCGGTCTATAACAGCGACTTTGAAGACATTCACAGAGTTCTGGATCAATATGAAGTAAATGACACGGAAAATCGGGTCCGTTACAGACTTAAAAACGCAAAAGAAACAAAAGAAATAGAATAATCGGAGGTTTTATATGGCTAAATTCTTTAAAAAGCTGATTCTCAGAACAAGTTGGGGCATTTTCATCTTTACAATTGTCCTTCTGGGAGCTTCCTGCATCCGTATAGGAATTGGAAAAGGCGGAAACGGAACCGGTAAAAAAGTTGAAAAGACTGAAAAAATCCGTGTTGTCGTTATTGAAGTAAGCGAAAAAGAAATCACCATCGACAAGAAGCCATGCAAGAATCCGGAAGCTCTTGTTAAAGAAATAAGCGCAATCTGCGCAAAAGAAGGCCCTGATAAGGTCCGTTTTGAGCTTAAAAACAACTATGCAATCAAATCTGTGTACGGGAAAGTTAAAAAATCTCTTGCAGCCTGCGAAAAAACCCTGGGAATTCAGTATACAGCCGAAGATTAAGCTCAAAAATTAAACTGTTACTTCAAGTCTCTTCTGGTAGGTTTCTGCCGGTTCAGGTTTGGCAAAGAAATAACCCTGAATATCATCACACTGGGTCTCTCTAAGGAAGTCTACCTGATTCTGTTTCTCAACGCCTTCAACGGTAAGGTGATATCCCAGTCCTTTGGCCAGGAACAGCACACCTACCAGAAGCTTTGCGCCTGCAGATTCCTCGTCTTCGGCAGCATCAACAAGACATTTATCGATCTTAAGGGTATCAAAACAGTTCAGATTGAGTACACCAAGGGCTGTATCACCCTGTCCGAAGTCATCCAGAAGGACTTTTACCCCTGCATCGCGGAACCGATTCAAAAGAGTTGACATATTATCTGAAGAAACCAGAGTTTCTGTTACTTCAATCTGAATGTCTTTTGGACTTAATCCGTTTTCTTTGATGATTCCCAGGTATTTTTCTACAGTTCTTGGACGGAAAAGAGATGCTTTACTGAGATTTACAGAAATTGGCACTATAGGCAGCCCTGCTTTTTTCCATTCAGCCTGCTGTTTGCAGACATGTTTAAAAATGTAGGTATCCAGAAGGTGGATTTTACCGTTCTTTTCGAATAAAGGAATGAACATTCCAGGAGGAAGGAAACGTTCACCCTTGTAGCTCCAGCGAACCAAAGCTTCTGCACCGGAAATCTCCCCTGTCTGTGCATTGACCTTTGCCTGGTAGTAAATTACAAATTCTTCTTCATCAAGGGCTGTAGGAAGATACTGGGCAAATGACTGATTTTCCTGTTCAATTACCTGCTTGTTGTTATCGTAGAAAGCATAGAACATATTTGATTCTTTTGTTTCGTTCAAAGCAATCTTGGCTTTCTGAATTGCAGGTTCTGATTTTTCTACACCACTAAGCTTGTAGATTCCATATTTTGCTTTTAACCAGGCAATGTGTTCGGCTTCTGCAGCCTTTCCTATTTCCTGAGTAAAGGCTATAAGTCTTTGCTTAAGCTTATTATCAGACGGCTCATTCATGTAGAGAAGGAACTGATCTGAGTTTTCATGAGAGAAAACATCATCGTCGCCTTCATGGCTGCAGAGGATTTCATGGATTTTTGCAAGAATAGTATCTGTTTTGTCTTTACCAATGGCATAGCTGATATTGGCAAAGTTTTCCAGATTCATTGCAATCACATAACCTTCAGAGATGTGATTCAGGTTCAGAATACGAATAAAGTAGTCTTTATTATGTCCTTTTGTTAATGGAGAGAAGAAAGCCAGGGATTCAACCACCTTATTTCTTCGAAGTCTCTGAACAGTAATGATTCCGACAGCAATAGATCCAAGAATAAGAACCATAGCTATCATCCGATAAAGATTTATCTTTGACTCATGGAACCTTGTCTGCAGATACTTACATGGAACAACAGAAAGAACGTTCCAAGTAGCGGCATCATCCATAAGTGAAACAGATGCAATGTGGTAGTAAAAATCTTCTCCATTAAGGCTCATTATACCATTGGCATCTTCATCATAACCCTTTCCTCGAAGAACCTTATCGATCATCTCGTTACGGTTATTGAAATCCTTCCCCATTTCGGCCCAGAGAAGATCCACAATATTGTCAAAAGGCTCAATCAGATCATGATTTGAAGAAATAATTACGGTATCAGACTCATCATAGACAAATGTGGATCCGAGACCGTCAAAACTGCTTATTGAAAAATCATCAGAAAGGCTTTCTGTAGGATATGTAAGGCCAACTATGCCGTCTACCTGGTCATTGCTGTCACGAAGAGGCATTGTGAAGATAATTACATGGTCATGAGCATCATCCATGGCATCGCGAACGTCACCGGAAATACTTGTTTTTCCGGCCATACCGTCCTCGAAGAATTTTCTATAAGAAAGATTCATTTCCCTTCCGGAGGTACCATGAGCAATTCCGTTTATATCTATGTAACCGATTCTTTTAAGTCCGAAGGATTCTGCAACCGGCTCAAACATATAAAGGTTTTCCATGCGTTTTTCCGGTTCCAGTTCAAAACGTTTGGCTACAGAAACCATAAGATCCTGGAAAAAACCCATTGATGTGCTAAGTGAAAGGGCATCCTGATGTGCTACATCTGCAAGATTCTTCTCCAACTGGTCAAGATAATTCTGCTTGATAAGATATGCACAACGCCCGATGGCCATAAATACACCGAAGCACCCAAAAAGAAAAGCTGAAGAATAAGTTACAAATCTCTGCCTGCGGACAATTTTTTTATTTAACACATCTCACCTTCGATTCTATATTGTAACACCAGTGCTAATAAATCCACAAGAAAAAAATCAAAAATCTCTATAATATTGTAAAAATAAAGGTTTTTTGTTTTTTTACATTTTTTGTCCTAAGCAGGCTTCAGACCTAATAAATCAGAAAATCTGAAAACTTAGACAAACTCGGTTTCCAGAGTCAGTTCAACCTCTTTGTCAGGGTATTCGGTCTTCATGTAATCAAGGAAAGCAACTTTTGTGCCGGCCCAGTCGCGGAGCTTATAGTCCACAATCAGGTCACAGTAGATGCGGTTTGTTCCCGGCTCAATATAAACTGCATGGAAGCTCTTAATATACTCATTGGCAGAAACGAATTTTGCGATGTATTTTCTGAGGGCGTTTATAAATTCTGAATCATTATCTACGGCGTAGATTCCGAAAACCATGACAACATTTTTTTCATGCATGATTTTCAGCTGAAGTTCATGGATAATCTGATAGATTTCACCAACTGTCTTTTTATGGTCCATTTCGATATTTACTGAACCAGACCAGGCGTCTGGACCATAATTATGAAGCATCATGTCGGCTGCACCGATTACCCCTTCTGTATTGCGAACTTCCTTGTAAATTTCAGCAGCAAGTTCCTTTTCTCCAGGACGGCCAAGAATTTCAGAAACGGTTTCGCGAAGAACTTCGGCTCCGGCTTTGATAATCAGGAAAGATGTGATTACACCGGCGTAGGCATCGATTGAAAATCCCAAAATAACAAAAACCAGTGCGGCTACAATAGTAATGATTGAAGCGAATGCGTCTCCGCGGCAGTCAAGACCAACCCCTTCAAGGGCGCTTGATCCGGCTTTCTTACCCATCTTGATTGTATAAACCCCAAGAATGAACTTGATTACGGCAGTTACCGCAACTACTGCAATGGAAACGTAATTGATGGAAAGTTCTTCCGGATTGAAAATCAGCTTAACTGCATTGATAAGCATTTCAATACCGGTAACAAGAATCATTACCGCAATAACAAGTCCTGTAAGATATTCAATTCTTCCATAACCGAAAGGGTGTTTTTCATCAGGATGTTTTCCGGCAAGTTTTGTTCCAACCAGAGTAATAACTGAACTGAGGGCATCTGCTGCGTTGTTCACACCTTCAGAAACAATGGCGATAGATGAAGCAAGAAGCCCGAAAATCACTTTTGAAGTGGCTATAAGGACATTTGCAACAATCCCAAGAATTGAAGTTCTGATAATAATGGATTCACGGCTTATGACTTTTCCATTTTTACTCATTTCTTTACCCCACAAAAAACAGATACCCAATGATATCTATCTTTCAGGTAATTCACAACTAGACAACTAGAAATGAAGGTAAGAGTTTTTTATAATTTCACCATATCATGAAATACGTAAAACAGCTTTTCATTATTATCATTGTTTCTCTTGTGGGAGAACTGCTTCATTTTTTGATTCCCCTCCCGGTTCCGGCCTCAATTTACGGACTGGTGATCATGTTCCTGCTCCTGGAAACAGGCATTCTGAAAGCTGAAAAAGTAAAAGATGTTTCTTCGTTCCTTCTTGGAATCATGCCGATTTTCTTTATTCCGCCCTGCGTCGGCTTCATAAATGCCTTCCCTTTAATGAAACAGTACGGAATTCAGTTCATGGTCATCGGAATCGGCACCACAATTCTTGTTATGGTCGCAACCGGTCTGGTTGTTCAGCTTATTATGAGATTAAGACACAGAAAGTCAGAAATCGAAAACGGAGGAAATGAAAATGCAGATGCTGACTAATTTTACCTCTTCTTCAACCTTCTGGGGCGCTTTCCTTACCCTCGCATTCTTCCTGATTGGAGACATTCTTTTCAAAAAGACCCGATTCTTCCTTTTCAGCCCCCTTCTGGTTTCGGTTACCCTGTGTATCGTCTTCCTTTCAGTAACCAAAATCCCTTTCACCGAGTATGAAAGCAGCACAAAGGTGATTTCCTGGTTCCTGACCCCCTGTACAATTGCCCTGGCAGTGCCTCTTTATGAACAGTTCGAAAAACTCAAGGAAAATGCCTTCGCAATTCTTGCCGGCATCCTTACAGGCGTCCTGGTAAACCTCATAAGCGTTTATGCTTTGTGCCTCCTCTTTAAGATCGGACATACTGAATATGTAAGCCTTCTTCCAAAATCAATTACCACTGCAATCAGTTTTGCTTTAACCGAACAGTACAAAGGTAACGTTCCTATTACCGCCATGATGGTTATCCTGGCCGGAAACGTGGGAAACCTTTTTGCAGAGCCTATATGCCGCCTGTTTCGCATTACAGAACCGGTAGCCGTAGGGGTTGCAATCGGAACTTCAAGCCACGCCTTAGGAACTTCAAAGGCTCTCCAGATCGGGGACACAGAAGGTGCCATGAGCGGACTTTCCATTGCGGTCACAGGCCTTATTACAGTTGCAGTAATGCCTTTATTTGCTAATTTAATTTAGCCCCCGTGTGAAACTACCAGATTATTTTATTTCCCCGCCTATTACAAATATGATGGTAGGAAAATATTTTTTTTGACACCTCTACTATAGAGAATCTCTATTACTTGCTATAAATATATAGTATTTCCCTATTAAATTTATTTCCGATATAGTTCTGTTATAACCTATCAAAACAGTAGGAAACACAAAACAAAAAAGAACCATCACAGGGCTTTCACCCTTGAAAAACAGATGGCAAAGTGAGGATAAAAATGGCAAATTACAAATTCGAAACACTTCAGCTTCATGTAGGACAGGAAAGCCCGGATCCAGCAACAGACAGCCGCGCAGTACCTATTTACCAGACAACAAGTTACGTTTTCCGTAACTCACAGCACGCAGCAGACCGCTTCGGCCTTGCAGATGCAGGAAACATCTACGGACGTCTTACAAACTCAACACAGGATGTTTTTGAAAAGAGAATCGCCGCCCTTGAAGGCGGTGTTGCAGGCCTTGCCGTGGCTTCCGGAGCTGCCGCAATCACTTACGCAATCGAAGCCCTGGCCCAGGCCGGAGACCATATCGTTGCCCAGAAAACAATTTACGGCGGTTCATATAACCTTCTGGCCCACACACTTAAAGATTTCGGCGTTGAAACTACATTCGTAGACGCCCACAACCTGGCAGAAGTTGAAGCAGCCATTAAACCAAACACAAAAGCCCTTTACCTGGAAACTCTTGGAAACCCAAACTCGGACATTCCGGATCTTGATGCCCTTTCTGCAATCGCAAAGAAACACGGACTCCCAGTTGTTGTGGACAACACTTTCGGAACTCCTTACCTTTTCCGTCCACTTGAACACGGGGCAAACATTGTAGTTCACTCTGCCACAAAGTTTATCGGTGGCCACGGAACTTCCCTGGGTGGAATCATCATTGACGGTGGAAACTTTGACTGGAAAGCCAGCGGAAAATACAAGAACATCGCAGATCCGAACCCAAGTTACCACGGAATCAGCTTTGCAGACGCTGTAGGACCAGCCGCTTACGTAACTTACATCCGCGCAATCCTTCTTCGTGACCAGGGCGCCGCAATTTCACCATTCAATGCCTGGGTTCTTCTTCAGGGAACAGAAACTCTGTCACTCCGCCTGGAACGCCATGCCGAAAACACAAAGAAAGTCGTAGAATTCCTGAAAAACCATCCTCTGGTAGAAAAGGTAAATCACCCTTCACTTTCAGACCATCCGGACCACGCCCTTTACGAAAAATACTTCCCTAACGGAGGCGCTTCAATCTTCACCTTCAACATTAAAGGCGGAAAAGAAGCTGCATGGAAGTTCATCGACAACCTGAAGATTTTCAGCCTTCTGGCAAACGTTGCGGACGTAAAATCCCTGGTTATCCACCCTGCAAGCACAACCCACAGCCAGATGACTGAAGAAGAACTGGCAGATGTTGGAATCAGCCAGAGCACAATCAGACTTTCAATCGGAACAGAACATATTGACGATATTATTGCAGATTTGGAAAATGGATTTGCAGCAATAAAATAAGTAATGATTTGTTAAAAAAGGAGAAACTTTTATGTCAAAAATCGCTGAAAACGCTACAGAACTTATCGGAAGCACACCGCTTCTTAAACTTAATAACTATGCAAAAGATTCACAGGCCACAATTCTGGCAAAACTGGAACTTTTCAACCCGGCCGGAAGTGTAAAAGACCGTGTTGCTTACCGCATGATCATCGATGCCGAAAAAGCCGGCACACTTAAACCAGGTGCCACTATCATTGAACCAACTTCAGGAAACACAGGAATCGGTTTAGCTTCAGTTGCCGCCAGCCGCGGATACAAAGCTATCCTTACTCTTCCAGAAACAATGAGTGTTGAACGCCGCAACCTTCTTAAAGCTTACGGTGCCGAAATTGTTCTTACAGAAGGTGCAAAAGGCATGAACGGTGCCATTGCAAAAGCCGAAGAGCTTAAAAACCAGATTCCTGGCAGTATCATCCTTGGACAGTTTGTAAACCCATCAAACCCACAGGCACACTTTGAAACAACAGGGCCTGAAATCTGGGATCAGACAGACGGAAAAGTTGATATTTTTGTAGCAGGTGTTGGAACCGGCGGAACTGTAACAGGTGTCGGAAAATACCTGAAATCAAAGAATCCAAATGTAAAAATCGTTGCTGTTGAACCTGCAACTTCACCTGTTCTTTCAAAAGGAACAGCAGGTGCCCACAAAATCCAGGGAATCGGAGCCGGTTTCGTTCCTGACACCCTTGATACTTCAGTTTATGATGAAGTTCTTGCCATCGAAAACGACGATGCCTTTACAGAAGGTCGCGCTTTTGCAAGAGCAGAAGGTGTTCTGGTAGGAATTTCTTCTGGCGCCGCTCTTAAGGCCGCAAAAATACTTGCTGAACGTCCTGAAAACAAAGGAAAAGTTATCGTAGCTCTCTTACCTGACAATGGCGACCGCTACCTGAGCACAGCCCTTTTCACTGAATAAAACCGAACAGGACAGGAGAAGCATGGCAACTGCAGTAGTCCTTGTAATAATTCTTGCGGCGGTAGCCGCCGCAACAGTTAAGATCATCAAAGACAAAAGTAAAGGCAAATGTACCGGATGTCCTTATGCCGGAACCTGCCAGAAACACTCCTGTCCTTCATCAGACAAATCAGGGGAATAACCAGATTGAACAACAGGGGAAATAGTTTTAAACTTCACCTGTTATGAAAAGATTTCCCTTGTCTTTTGCCTTTTTCGGACTCTGCGGCCTTCTCTTTGCCACAGAACCTTCAAATAAATCATCAGAAAAACTGAATATCGGCATTCTGAACGGTCCTTCCGCCATTCCTGCCGCTTATATTATCGAAAACAACCCGGAATTCAGTTTCCAGCTTTTTTCCGGCGCCGATTCAGAGCTTCCAAAGCTGGTCAAAGGCGAACTGGACGTGGGAATTCTGCCTCCAAACGCCGCCGCAAAGATCTACAACAAATCAAAAGGCCAGATCGTCGCCCTGGCAGTAGTTGGCGAAATGAACCTTTCCCTTCTAACAACCGATCCCGATTACAAAAACCTGAAAAGCCTAAAAGGGAAAACTGTCTTTTGCGCAGGCCGCGGTGCCACACCCGACTACATTTTCCGTGCAGTCCTGGAAAAACACAAAATCAAGGTCGCAGAAGACGGCAGCCTGCCTAAAAAAGACTCCGTAAGCCTGGACTTTTCTGTTCCAAATCCTGAACTTGCCGGAAGCCTGATTTCTGGAAAAGCCCGGTACATTTTTGTTCCAGAGCCTTTCACCACAGTTGCTATTATGAAAGGAAAAGAAGCAGGAGTCCGAAAGATCTATTCGCCTCTGGAAGACTTTCCAGAAAGCTTTCCAATGACACTCCTTGTCTGCAATGCCGATTCATATAGAAAAAAACAGTCAGAAATCGACGAATTCCTTGAAATCTACCGCGAAGCGGTTCGCTGGACAAAGGAAAATCCGGCAGATGCAGGCCTTCTTACAGAAAAGCATACCCTGGGACTCAACGCAAAGGTTTCGGAAGCCTCAATTCCAAACGGAAACTACGTTTTTGTTCCCGCAAAACAGGCAGAAAGCCGCATCAGAAGCCTTCTGGACCTATTCCTGAAGGAAAATGAAGAATCAATTGGCGGAAAACTGCCGGAAAAAGACTTCTATAAATAAAAACGGTCCGGAAAATGAAAGAAACGCTTAAAAAAAATCTGATTTTCCTCCTTTCTGTGCTGATTTTCGGCCTTGCATGGGAAATTGCCGCAAAAATCGTGGATTCGCCCCTGGTGCTTCCACCTCTTGAAGCAGTTTTCCGCCGCCTTTGCAGACTGGCAGGTACAAGACTTTTCTGGACTTCCCTTCTGGCCACCGCCTGCAGAGTTCTGGCCGCCTTTGTGGTAACAGTCCTCCTGGGACTTCTTCTGGGGTTTGCCTGCGGACTCAATGAAAAAATCCGCTTTTTTCTGTCATTTCCCCTTTCCCTGGTCAAAGCGACCCCGGTTGTGGCCCTCATCATGGTGGTCCTTTTCTGGTTTCCCACAAAAACCTTACCGGTGATCTGCGCAGTTCTTATGACTCTTCCAGTCATGACCGATTCAGTTTCAAAAGCTGTCCAGAATACAGACAAAAAGCTCCTGGAAATGGCCGCCGTTTTCGATTTTTCCCTTAAAACCCGCCTTTCCTCGGTATATTTTCCGTCGGTAAAGCCTTATGCCGCCGGTGCCGCCCGCACGGTTTTTGCCCAGGGCTGGAAAGTTGTGGCCGCCGGCGAGATTCTGGCCCTTCCGCGGAACGCTTTCGGCACCCTTATCCAGGACAACCGCATCCTTCTTGAACCGGACGCCGTTTTTGCCCTGGTTCTGACCCTCACTCTGATCTGCGTCCTCTCCGAAAAGGTTCTTTTCAAGCTTTTTGAATATATGGGCGTCTCCCTCGCCCGTTTCCAACGGGCTCGGGCCGGGTCTTTCGCAGCTCCGGCTTCCGCCTCCGAACCTTCGGTTTTTTCGGTGCCTTCCGCACCTCAAACTGCTCCAGCCCCTGACGCGGCAGTTAAAATAGAAAACCTTTCTTTTACCTATAAAGGCAGTTCACCCGAAGAAAACCGTGAAATTTTCAAGGATTTCAGCCTTGAACTGGAATCAGGCAAGATTTCCGCCATCTCAGGTCCATCCGGAAGAGGAAAAACCACACTTCTGAACATCATTTCAGGCATTATTCCGAGAGACCAATATTCAGGCACAGTAAGAAGCCAAAAAGCCTCCTTCATTTTCCAGGATTCCCGTCTCATTCCTGAGCTTTCCGTCCTGAAAAACACAGCCCTTCCGCTTTTTTCAAAAATGACAAAAAAAGAAGCCTATAGAACCGCTTTCCGCTATCTTTCTAAAGTCGGACTGGAAGACAGAGCTTTTTCGCCTGCTTCAGAATTGAGCGGAGGCCAAAAGCAGAAAGTCCAGGCCGCCAGAGCCTTCGCATTCCAGACACCCCTTGTCCTTATGGACGAAGGAACCAATTCTCTGGATGAAGACGCCCGGGAAAATCTCTGGGCTTCAATCAAAGAACTTCTTTCTGAAAATCCCCGAACCCTGGTTTTCGTGACCCATAACAAGGCCGAGGCCGAAAAATATGCAGATTCAATCATAGGACTATAAAAATGAACAGTAGAATTGTACAGATTACAGACAAAATCTCTTATCTTCCCTCAACAAGGAATCCTCTTTCCTGCGAAATTGTATTCATAAAAGGTACCGACTGCACCTGGATCTTCGATACAGGTCTTTCTAAGGAAGCCGCCGAAGAAATCAACCGGATTGAAGGCAAAAAAAAGGTGGTTATTTCCCACTGGCACCCTGACCACACCATGAACCTGGCAAAAATCAAATATGACGAACTTTATGTGTCAAAAAACACAAAAAAATACACCTGGCGCGGCACCGTCATCGAAAAAGACACAGACTTTGGCGATGTTCAGGTGATTCTGCTGCCTTCAAGCCATGCAAAAGGCTGTCTTTGCCTTCTTTGCGGAGATTACGCCTTTATGGGAGACGGAACCTACTCAAAAGAACGTAAAGGAAACCACACCTACAACGTTCAGCTCCTCCAGTCCGAAATCGAAGTTCTGGAAAGAATCCCCTGCCGTTACGTCTGTCTAGACCATGACCCTGTTTTTATCCAGGAAAGATCAGACCTGATTGTCCTCCACAAAACCATTTTCGACAGAAAAGAGGAAGGAAATCCTGTAATCAGCGTAGAAGACTTCTTTAACGCCGACGGAACCGTAAACTACGACAAATAAAAAAAATCTCCTATGTTTCTATTGACAGAAACAATACCGACTGTTACTATAGACAGTAACAGTTACTATTTATAGTAACATTATCAGGTATTCAATTATAGGAGACATATAAATGGCTAAACGTGCTGATGCTCTTTACAAGAGCCTTTCAAGTGAACGTTACACACCTTATTCTTTGGCCCGTAAAATCGGAGCAACAGCAATTCTTGAATCTGCAAGCTTTGCAAAAGGCCGCGAACGTTATTCTATCTTAATGGCCGAAGAAGCATTCAAAATCATCCAGGATGCAGACGGAATTGGTTTCCTTGTAGACGGAAACCGCATTCCTTTCGATACAACAAATGTAGACAGCCGCGACGCTATCGGCCGCAAAAAGGATGCCGATATTCTTGATGCCCTTCTTTATGTTGCAGAACAGAACGAAACCCCTGCAACCGGCACAAACGCCGAAATCCCAATTCCTGCTTCAGGACTTGGTTATCTTTCATACGAATTCGCAGCCCGCTGTGACAACATCAAGTTCTTCGAACAGAAAGATGAACTTAAAATCCCTGAAAGCCTTTTCATCGCAGGTCACCTTTACATTGTTTTTGATCACTTCACAGAAACAATGCACATTTTCGGACTTAACTACAACGAACACCAGATCGACCTTCAGGCCGCAATTGACCGCCTGATTAAGCGCATGAATGACATGGACTTCTCTTATGTTGAAGAACCTCCTACACACTTTGAATACAAAATGCTTACAGACATTGAAGCATCAAAAGCTGAATATGTTGAAAAGGTTGAAGCACTTAAAAAGCACATCATCGCCGGAGATATCATCCAGGCTGTTCCAAGCCGCCGCGTTCAGATTGAATGTGAAGCAAGCGCTCTTACAGTTTACGGAAAACTCCGCAAAGTAAATCCAAGTCCATACCTTTTCTACATCGACTTCGGTGATTTCCAGCTGACAGGCTGTTCTCCAGAAAGCCTGGTTCGCGTTCGTAACGGGAAAGCTTCTATCCATCCGATTGCCGGAACCTGCAGAAGAGGCGCCAACGACGCAGAAGATGAACAGCTTAAACAGACACTTATTTCAAATCCAAAAGAAAGAGCAGAACACCTTATGCTGGTTGATCTGGCTCGCAACGATCTTGGCCGCGTTTGTAAGGAAGGTTCAGTTACAGTTCCTCAGTACATGGAATGTGAACTTTTCAGCCACGTAATCCACATCGTTTCAAACACAGAAGGAATCGTCCGCGAAGGAGTAAAACCAATCCAGGTTCTCCGCGCCTCATTCCCAGCCGGTACAGTTTCAGGTGCTCCGAAAATCAGCGCCATGCAGATTCTGAGCGGCCTTGAAGGAACAAAACGCCGCTTCTATGCAGGCGCCGTAGGTTACGTTCAGTGCAACGGTGACCTGGACTTCTGTATCGCCATCCGTTCAACTTTGAAACAGGGCAACGTTTACACCCTCCAGGCCGGTGGTGGTATCGTTTACGACTCAAATGCTGAACGCGAGTTCACAGAAACCTGCGAAAAACTCGGTGCATTGATTGATACTTTGACAAAATAATATGGGGTCTGACCCCTCTGTTCAGGAGAAAAAAATGATTTTAGTTATAGATAATTACGACAGTTTTACATTCAATGTTGTTCAGGCTTTCCAGGTTGCAACAAAAGAAGAAATCAGAGTTGTCCGCAACGATGAATATAAAGTTGAAGAACTTGCAGCAATGAATCCGGCCTATCTTGTTGTATCACCAGGACCTGGAAACCCTAGCCAGGCCGGAGTGAGCATTGAGGCAATCCGCTACTTCGCTGGAAAAATCCCAATTCTTGGAGTTTGTCTTGGACACCAGTCTATCGGTGAAGCTTTCGGTGCAAAGATCGTAGGCGCCAAATTCATCAAACACGGCATTGTAGAAGACATCGACCTTGACGGCCGCGGACTTTTCAGAACAATCGGAAAAACCTGTAAACTCACCCGCTACCATTCTCTGGTAATTGATGAATCAACCCTGTCTCCAGACTTTGAAGTAACTGCCCGCGCTAAAGACGGCGATATCATGGGTATCCGCCACAAGACACTCCCAATCGAAGGAATTCAGTTCCACCCTGAATCAATTGCCAGTGAAAACTGTCAGAAACTTATTCAGGCATTCTTGAAATACCGTCGTGAAAACTTAAATACCGCTGCATATATCAATCAGTTGATTGCAAAAGAAGACTTAACAGAAGAACAGGCCGCCATGTTCATGGAATATGTTACAGACGGTAACATGGATCCAGCTGTGATGGCCGGTATTTTGACTGCAATGGCAAGTAAAGGAATTGCAACAACAGAAATGATTGGTTGTGCAAAAACCCTTCTGTTAAAGAAAACAGAATTCCCTTGCCAAAAAAAAGGTCTTGCAGAAATCGTAGGAACTGGTGGAGACGGAAAAGGTTCTTTCAACATTTCTTCCCTTTCGGCAATCATTGCTGCAAGCTGTGGTCAGCCAATGGCAAAACACGGAAACCGTGCAGTATCTTCAAAATCAGGTGCCGCAGACTTCTTTGAAAATCTTGGAATCAACATCATGGCAGAACCTGCAAAAACAGCTCAGCTGGTAGAAAAGACAGGCTTCGGATTCCTTATGGCTCCTGTTTATCACGCCGCAATGCGCTTTGCAGCTCCAGTACGCAAAGCACTTGGTGTAAAAACTATCTTCAATGTTCTTGGTCCTCTTTTGAATCCGGCCGGAGCAGAATATGAAGTTCTTGGTGTTTATTCAAAAGATCTTCTTAAGAGCTATGCCCTTGCTGCCAAAGGCCTTGGAGCAAAAAGAGTTATGGTTGTTTGTTCAGAAGATGGTTACGATGAGATTTCACCTTGCGCAAAAACTCATGCATACTTCATTGACGGAAACGGAAAAGAAACAGCCTTCGTGATTGATCCTGCAAAGTTCGGAATCACAGACGCAGACGAAGAAGAACTTATGGGAGGAACTGGTGCTGACAATGCCAAGCTCGGGCTTGATGTTCTGAAGGGTCAGGGTCGCAAAACAATCCGCTATGCAGTAGGATTAAACACAGCCGCCGTCCTCTTCATTACAGGAAAAGCAAAATCACTTAATGACGGCTACAACATGGCCCTGGAAGCTCTGGACAGCGGAAAAGCCCTTGCTAAATTAAACGAAATTGTTGAAACAAGTAAATCACTGTAGAAAGAACTTATGGCTAAAAATATTTTAGACGAAATCGTTGAACGCAGAAAAAATGAAATTGAAAAGTTTGGATGGGAACTGGGATTCAATATCCCGGAAACCCGCCAGCGTCCCGTTCACCCTTTCTTAAACACAAAAGGTGTTATCCTTGAAGTAAAGCGTGCCTCTCCAAGTAAAGGTGATATTGCTCCGGATCTGGATTCGGCTGCAACAGCCCTTTCTTATGCAAAAGCAGGTGCCAGCGCTATCAGCTGTCTTACTGAAGCAAATTACTTCAAGGGAACTCTTGAAGACCTGATGAAGGTCTGTTCCGCAATGGATTCTTTCGAAAAAGAAACAGGTTCTGTTGCACCCGCAGTTCTGCGAAAAGATTTCCTGATTGATGAAAAAGAAATTGATGTAGCATACCGTGCCGGAGCCGATGCAGTCCTTCTGATTGCAAGAATCCTTGATGACGAAAAAATCGTGGCCATGGCAAAACGTGCCGAAAGTCTTGGGATTTCAGCTCTTGTAGAACTCAAAATGGAAGACGATCTTCGCAAGCTTAAACTGGTTGCCGATTCTGTATATACAAAAAATATCATCTGCGGAGTAAACTGCAGAGACCTTAAAAACTTTTCCATCAATCTTCTGACACCAAGCGGAATCCTTTCCGAAATAAAGAAGATTATGGGTGAAGATGCAAAAGTTGTATTCGAAAGCGGAATCCGCACTCCCGAAGCCGCCGATTTTGCAGGCAGTCTTGGATTTACAGGCATGCTTCTTGGAGAAGCCGCCGCAAGAAATCCTCAGGAAGCAAAAGCACTGGTTCAGGGTTTCGTAAATGCAAAAGAAACACAACATTCTGCATTCTGGACCAAAATGGCTGTCGAATTAAGAGAAAAAAATCTTAAAGGAATTACCAGACCGCTGGTAAAAATCTGCGGAATTACAAATTCGGAAGATTTGAACACAGCAAAAGATGCCGGTGCCGACTTCCTTGGCTTTATTTTCTGCAGCAGAAGTCCTCGAAATGTAACACAAAATGCCTTAAATTCAATGAAAAATAACATTTTGTCTGCAAAATCTCAGGGGACAGAAACTGTCTGCCTTATTACAGAAACAGACAGCCCTGAAGCAGAGCTGGCATTAAGAAATTATAACGAAGGCCTTTTTGATGTAATCCAGGTTCATGGTTACGAAACAGCCCTTTCTTTCCTGAAAAAACCGGAATTAAGAAAGCTTCCTCATTACTGTGCAGTTCCTGTAAAGACGGAAGAGGACCTTCAGAAACTGGAAGAATTAAGAAAACTTGGAGAGCCTCGTATTCTTGTTGATGCCAAAGTTGACGGATTACTTGGAGGAACTGGCGTTCAGGTAGATCAGAATCTGATAGAAATCATCAGAAAAAAACAGAAACTTTGGCTTGCAGGCGGGATTTCTTCTGAAAATGTATACAATATCATACAAAAATCAGCTCCAGAGCTTGTAGATATTGCTTCTGGCGTTGAAAAAGAGCCCGGAAAAAAGGATCCGGATAAAATCAAGAAACTTTTCGACAATATTTAGGAGATATAAATGACCAATTCAGATAACGGATTTTTCGATAACTTCGGTGGAAAGTATGTAGCAGAAGTACTTCGCCGCCCATTGGATGAACTTGAAGTTGCTTTCAAAAAGGCAATGGCAGATCCTGTTTTCCTCAAGGAACTGGAAACAATCCAGCGTGATTATATTGGACGCGAAACTCCACTTCTTTTCGCTGAAACCGCTACAAAACTTTTAGGCGGTGCCCAGATCTACATCAAGCTTGAAGGCCTTGCAAACACCGGTGCCCATAAAATAAACAATGCCATCGGTCAGTGTATGCTGGCAAAATACATGGGTAAAAAACGCATCATCGCCGAAACAGGGGCTGGCCAGCATGGGCTGGCAACTGCAGCCGCCTGCGCAAAACTTGGACTGGATTGTACAGTTTACATGGGCGAAGTTGATGTTCGCCGTCAGCAGCCAAATGTTGCCGCAATGGAAATGTATGGCGCAAAAGTTCATGCAGTAACTTCAGGAAGCCGCACTCTTAAAGATGCAGTAAACGAAGCCATGCGTGACTGGGCCGCAAACCCTGACACAACACACTACTGTCTCGGTTCAGCTCTTGGCCCTGCTCCTTTCCCGGATATCGTCCGCGAATTCCAGAGCGTAATCGGAAAAGAAATCAAAAAGCAGTGTGCTGAACGCGGAGTAAAACCAACTGCAATCATCGCCTGCTGTGGCGGCGGTTCAAACTCAATCGGTTGTTTTGCTCCGTTCATAGACGAAGAATCTCCTCGCCTTATTGCAGTAGAAGCCGGCGGAATCGGACCTGGAGTTGGTGAAAACGCAAGCCGCATGACAGGAAATGCAAGCCGCGAAGGAATCCTTCAGGGCTACAAATCACGTTTCCTCCTGGACGAAGACGGACAGGCTCTCCCCACCCGCTCAATTTCTGCAGGTCTGGATTACTGTGGAATCGGACCTCAGCTGGCAGCGCTTGGCGCAAAAGGTCGCGTAGAATTTACTTCAGCCCTGGACTCAGAAGCGTTGAACGCTCTTAAGTTCTTTGCCAAAAATGAAGGGGTTCTTTTTGCAATGGAAAGTTCACACGCCGGCGCCGAAGCAATCAAGCTTGCACCAAAACTTTCAAAAGATGATGTGATTGTAATCAACATGTCGGGACGCGGAGACAAAGACATTTTCATCACAAGCCCAGTATTCCGTCCTGAACTCTGGAAGCAGTTCCTGGCTGCTGAGCTTGAACGATTAAATGATGCAAAGGATATTCACGACGCAAAGATTATGAATCAGTAGGGGCGCCTGCCCCTCGCTGCAAACCTAACGGTTTTCCGCTACCCCCTCGCCTGGGGCGTAGCCCCAAACCCCACATAATAGGAGTAATAAAAATGGAAAAAATAAAACTTATGTCACACCTGGTTGCAGGTTACCCGACAGACGAACTTGCTCTTACTGCAGCCCGCGCTCTTATTAAAGGCGGAGCAGATATTCTTGAAATCCAGCTGCCTTTCAGTGATCCAAGTGCAGACGGTCCTGCAATTCAGGGAGCCTGTACAGAAGTTCTTCAGCGTCAGTATCGCACAGCCGACGGATTAAAATTCATCGAAACAATTCACAAGGAATTTCCTGAAGTTCCAATTTACCTTATGAGTTACTGCAGCCTTATCTATACTCCAGGAATTGCAAACTTCTGTAAAAAGGCAGCTTCAGTTGGTGTAAAGGGAATGATTATCCCTGACCTTCCTTTCGACTTTGATGAAGGCCTTACAGCCGCCTGTAAAGAAAACGGAATGATTAATATTCCTGTTGCCGCACCAAGTATGGCTCCAGACCGTCTGGAAAAACTTGCCAACGCAGGCTTCCCTTACATTTACTGTGCACTCCGCGTAGGAATCACAGGAACTGATACAAAAATTGATGATGCCACCTTAAACTTCCTTAAAAAAGTTAGTGCCGGTGGCAGCAAGCTTTACGGTGGATTTGGAATCAGTAACGGCGAACAGTCAGCTGCACTTGCAGACACAGTTGATGCCGTAGTTGCAGGTTCTGTTTTTGTAAGAATCATTTCAGAAAACCAGAATGACGCCTCTGCCCTTTCAGCAAAAATTGAAGCAAAGGCAAAAGAAATAACACATTCCTGATTTTTTTATAAAACAATAAGGGGTATATAACTGAGTCATGTGCCAGTCATATACCCCTTATTTATTGTATTTATTTTCTGATTACATTACTTTAGCCACAACGTTAAGATACATAACGATTTTATTATCCTGATTTATTCCTGCCTGAAAAGTGAATGGCACACATCCATATAAATTATACCCTATTCCTACCCCAGCCTGATACAAAAGCTTCAGGTCTTGTGCCTGATTCAAGCCCATAGCAGCATTTCCAAATAATGACAGAAAAATATTATTATCAATATTTAAACACCTGAATGCATAGAGTCTCTGCTCCATTTCAATCGATGTAAAAAAACAGAATTTATCAGGATTATCACAATTCAAAGTTACTCTACCTGTCAAAGAATCATAACTTCTGTCAATCTGAAATTTTTTTCCCCCAGAAGAATTTAAATACTGAGTATAAAAAATACTGCCTAAGAGGCAAGACTCTCCATAAAACCAATTATACACAAAAGGGATATTTGTCATTACCTGATAGCTTGCAAACTGCTGCTGAGGGAGAACATCAATTTTTAATTCCGCATTACAACTGCTTCTTACAATAAGGTTATCAATCAGATATAAGTTATAAATAATTGACTGGGAAAAATCTAACTCACGGCTTACACAATCCTGAAAGTCTGTCCATCTTTTTTTTCCACATTCATTTTTTAAGGCAACACTACCATTAAGAAAATTATATCCTGTAATTAAAAACCCGGAGTATTCTGTAATTTGCGAAAAAGGCTCATATGAAGAATTATAAAGTTCATACTCCAACCCTACTTTACCCCAGAATTTTTTATATTGCACTTTAACTTCAGGTGCCGTCACAATTCTAAAACCATTGTATGTATCCATTGTTAAATTCAACAAAGGAAAACTGAAAATTAAATCATTTTTTCTTTTCTCATAATTTATAGAAAAAGAATACGGAGGCTGATATATTGCAACGGAAGGCTTTATTTTATCGACTATAAAATCCTCTGCCATTACAGTACAGAATAAACTTGCAGCCCATATAATTCCTGCCACTTTTTTAAAACTCATAATAAACTCCCATTGAAATCGTCTTTATACATTTATTCTTTTTGAAATCATCTGTAACGCAGGTTAAATTTATTCTGAATTTTTCATAACTGATACTTATCTCTGGAATTATTCTTAACTGCTGTTCTTTATACATAACCTGCGTACAAACCTGTAAGGTGTTCAAAAAATCCAGACTCATTAAAAAACTTCCAAGTCCTTTATTTTTTTCAAGACCTCCTTCCACCATAAAATAAAGCTGTAATACGTTAAAAATTCTGCTGTATGACAAACCAGAAACAAAAGAAAAGTTTTCATTCAGGTTCTGTAAATCTTTCACTTTAGTTTCATAGCTTCCATCAACATACATTGTTATGTCGGTAAAATAATTTAATAAAAACTCCCCGGTAAACTTCACATAATAATCAGACTGTTTTTCATTAAACAAATTACACATAAGACCTGTCATAAACATTCTGTGCCCATATTCCGTCTTAAGGTAATAACTCTGCCAGCCTGGACTTTTGTAAGTATCTATGGCTTTGGTATCAAGAATAGCTCCGGCTCCAACTGTCCAGTTTGTAATAAACAAGTTACAGTCTGCACGCCACAATTTATCTATAGAAGGATTTATACTTTCAGTAAATGGGAAATAGTTATTTAAAATAACAGACTGTCCCCAGTAATTATTGTATTTTCCAATTGATATACCTGCATTATCAAACAACAGGCTCCCCTTTATCTCTTCAAAATTAAAAAATTTTTCATTATCTATTAAGCGCAGCCCCGGTTTAACTGATAAAAAAGCATTTTTAAAATTCAAACTTTCCGAAATAAAAAATATTGTATCAAAATTTCCAGTATAATCCGGAAGGTACTTATTCTCTTCCATTTTGACTATACAGGCATTACTTTTAAAACCGAAATCTATGGAGTACCCTACTCCGTATATGACAACAATAAAAAGCAGAATGCTAACAGGCTTCTTTCTCATAGCTCATCCAATTTTTTAATTAATTCATCCATATAAACAGGATTAAAAAGACTTTTCGAAATTTTTACTTCGCTCCTTGCTGTTGTTATATAATCAAAACGGACACCTGATTCAATAAACTCATCATATATCTGTATTGCAGTAAATGCCTTTTTCCCATCTAAGATTTCAGACTTATACACTATTGTTTTTATTTTTTGCATACGGTTATCGTAAATTTCAGCAGTGTAGTCTTCTTCTATTCTTTGAATCTTTATAAACGAGTAAGTATTCTTTTTATTTTTTTTCTTTAATAAAACATAGGAAGAGGTTTTCTCTGAAACCGAAAAATCCTGCTCAAAATCTATCCTCAAAAGATCCTGCATCTGAACATCCATAACCTTATAATTGCCTGATATCTTCATAGGCTGCTTAAGCTTATGGTTTTTTATCCAGTAACCAGACGGAGTACTTAAAAAATACAATATCCCGTTACTCTGTTTTATCCGGGTAATTTCAAAATTATCTGCAACAAGACTTTGTGCCGGGGTTGTTTCTAGTAATTTTCCACTGGAATCATACTTATTAAGTTCCTGTGTATATAAATATGCAGCATTTTTATTTTCGTATGTTCCGTATTCAGTTATAAAATCCTGATAAATATCCTGAGCACATATCTTAATAACCCCCATACACAAAATAATTAGAATAAACCCTTTTCTCATTTTTTTTATTTCCTATTTATAAGTTTTATCGCACTGCTTTTGCATATTGAAAAAATCGGATAGATACTTGCTGTTATGCAGCAGATGAAAATAAAACAGAATGACAAAAATACTTTTTTATGAACAAATAAAAACACCAGAGGGAATCCTGTATCGTATCCAGGTGGTGTCATTGTAATATTCAGACAGGAAGTTATTTTATTAATGAAAATGCATATCAAAAATGAAAAAATTACAGATATTACAAACATATCTATAATTTCAAAAAACAACATCATTATGTTCTGACTTTTATTCAATCCGATTGCTTCCAAAGTTCCAAACTCTCCCATACGTTCCATAAAGGCAGTCGACAGAGTCTGCATAATACTGATAATTATTAAGATTCCAATCATAATGCTAATCACAAAAAACTGGGTTTCATTCATATCATTGACCTGTTTAAACGAAGGATTCAATTCCATCCAGTCTTTCACAATCAATTCAGGAGAAATATTACAAATGTTTTTCTGTAAGCTTTCTTTTACTTCTTCAAGATTGTTTTTTTCTAAGAATATCTGCAGGTAAGAGGCGGCATTATCCATATCAAGAAGATTCAGGGCAACTTCACGTGTAGAGATAACTAATCCTTTATCATTTTGAGGAACTCCTGTATCTACCAGTCCCTGAACTTCCAGAGAACCAAGGCATATACCAGACTCAGGTGAATTACACATAAATGACAAATCTTTATTTTCAGAATCAAGAGAAAAACATAATTTCTGAGCAAGAGTTTTCCCAACCATGATCTGCTCATCACCTTCAAAAACGGAAAGCCCCTGACTTGCTCCGAAATATTTCTCAGGATGATCATACCCTTTACCCCAGAATACAGTGCTGTTATTGTTATAACCTGCAAGGCCGCCAAAATCTAATACTGTATCAAAAAACTTTATATTTTCATCTGTCTTCAGATACTGATAAATCTGGTTCAGCTGATCATCATTTATATATATATCTGCTTCTTCACTACCATTCCAGAAATCTTTAGTAGCAATCTCCAGGTGACCAGAAGTACTAATATATCCTGTGGCCATTCCTTCCCTGCAATACTCTACATAACCTTGATATAAAATTACCGCACAGGTTGAAATAGTTAAAAGCGCAATCAGGCTGAACGTTCGTTTTAAGTTATATTCTAAATTATCAAAAGCAAGTTTAATTAAATACATTTTGTCAATTTCCCTGCATTCATTTCGTAGGTTGCATCAACATAATCTTTTATTGTTGTATCATGAGAAACAAAAATTCCTATTCCATTATTTATTTTTATATAATTGCGCATATACTCATATATTTTTCTGGAGTTTTCTTTATCAAGGGATGCTGTTATTTCATCAGCAATAAAGTACCTGGGTTTATTGGCCAGTGATCTTATAATTGCTATTCGCTGTTTTTCTCCTCCTGATAATTCATGGGGATATTTCGAAAGCAAATCTGTTATTCCGAACTCTTCAAATAAAGAATATACATACTGTCTGTTTTCTTTCGTATCATTAGCAGCAATTCGTAAAGGTAAAATTGCATTGTTATATGCTGTCTGCGTCTTTAAAAGCTCAAAAAACTGAAAAATCAGGCCGCAGTTATTCAGTCGGAATCTGGAGTTTGTTTTAGCGTTCTGATTTGATAGTTCATAATCACCCCATGCAATATATCCTGAATCAGGTTTATCAATACCAGATATAGTATTTAATAAAGTACTTTTCCCAGCTCCTGAATTACCAAATATCCACAAAACCTCTCCATCTTGAGCATTAAATGAAATATCATTATTAGCCATGACTTTCTGATTCTTTATCATATATGTTTTATTTAGATTATTTATTGTCAACATTTTAGTATCCTATTTTTCCTTTACCCCAGTTATCTTCAACAATCGCTGTCATCACACTGTTCGGAAAGATTTCTTTTGCCCTATTCAGATAAAATTCAGCCTTTTTCGTATCGTATACTTTCAGGTAAAAGATACAATAAGAAATACATATGTTAAAAAGCTCAACATCTGTCAAACCGGCTTTGTCAATAAACGGTTCCTGCTGCAGGACAAAATAATTCCAGTTGGTTGTAGTCGAATCTGCAGCATTTATATACCACACTGCCATATCAAGGAGTGCTTTTTTACTATGATAAAAAAATGCATTCTTTACATAGAGTCTCTGGAGAGACTCTATTATTTGAGAATTAGACTTCGACCAGTAAAACTTTGTATATAAGTAGTCAGAATACAAATGGACTATTTCTTCATCTTTAGAAGAAGTCATAGTTTTTTGCATTTCTTTCTCGAAATTATCCAGCATAAGCTTTATCCGGCTATTTTCAGTTACTGAAGTCATAACCAGCGACAAAGCGGTGTGTATAAGAATATAATCTTCTATTTCAGATGACGTGATAGCAGCCTGGAGATTCATTATTTCCCCGCAATCAACAGGATCACCTCTATAATAATCTTCAATTATTTTATTGATTTCAGCTTTATGAGAAGCGAAAATCATGTTAGTCATCAAAAACAGACTAATCAAAAAAACACTTACCTTTTTCATTTAAAATCCTAATCTGATCTGTCATTTTTTCTTCAGGGAAAATCTGATGGGCCGAAGTCAAATCCTGACTACATTGTTTCTTATTTCCAAGTTTCTGATGTGTCTGTGATCTGTAAATCAGATTAATATAACGCTCTATCGGATCTGACGAATTTGTTACAGCTTTATTAAACTGCTTTAAAGCCTCTTTATACCCGCCACCCGCAACTGCAGGCGCAAAGTAGAACCAGTTTCCATAACCAGAATAGGCCGATGCATATTTATTATTTATTTTTATTGCCTGCTGATATATTTTTGATGCTTCCATGGAAATTTTATACATACTGCCACCGCTTACATAATTCACCAGACGAGATTTCAAATCTGCAAGAGATGTCAGGAAACACTCAGAAAAGTCTGAATTATTTCTATAATAGTCATCTGCCTGCTCATGAAGCAGTTTCATCTCAAGCACTATTTTCTTTTGTTCCTGTTTGTCAGAAGTCATATTCAACTTGGCAAGCAGTAAATTTACTTTTAATGCATAAAACTCCTGGTCTGGTAAATCAGCTGCAGAAATTTTCGATTCTACTTCAGAAATAGCATTTTCAAATAAATCATCATTTTGCACATACATTATTTTCTCAATGTTTAGTATTTCCTTCTGAATATTCTGATCAAAAACATAGGCGCTGGCATTAAAAAGTAATCCCATATAAATGGATGCAATTATAAAAATTTTTTTCATTTGGAATAAACTCCCTTTTTTTTATATGAAATATAAACAGGTATTTTTAATAACATAAAAAATGCTATAGAAAACATTAAATTGTTTGTGGCCGCAAAAATAAAAAGAGCGTAAAAATATAAAACAGAACTAAAAATCAACTGATAAGAAGATATTTTTTTATAAATCCAAAGAGTTACAGAAAGATTCAATACTCCATATATAAGGGAAATTAAAAGCACTGCCAGATCAAAATCCAAAAATTTATACTGAAAATTTATAAAAATAATTAGGCTATATATCAGGGAAGTGAAATCTTCCTGTAGTACTATTTCTTCATAGCTGTTTTTTTGAATTTTCAGTTTTTCAGTTATTACGAGACATAAACAGCCTGCAAGTTCATAGAAACAATAACAGAACATAATGAAAAACAGATCATAAAATGAATTGATTTTTAATAATCCGATTGAAAGCTGCTCAGCAGAAAGAAAAAAACAAATTACAATAAAAACCAGATTTATTATAGTAATTGATTTTCTTTGAATGTTTTTTCCCAAAACCATATTACGACTGAAAATTTTAAAACCAGTTTTTGTAAAAAGATTTAATATCAATAGAAGTATAATGAGTTTTTCCATAATCAATCCCTGAACCATTTACTTTTTCCAAGGAAAAATAAGATAACGTTATTAATCATGTGTGAAAAAATTACGATATAAATATTTCCTGTATACAGAAAAATAATGGCAAATATAATTCCCCAAACTGTTTTAGTAAGGATATTAATTTTATGATGAATAAAATGCCCCACCCCAAATGCTGCTGCACTGAGAATAACAAAAACAATGCGCCCAAAATGAAGAGTCATGCATATAGTATGCAGGCATAATACATAAAGGATTTCTTCAATTACTGGTATAGCGACCAGCATCATTAAAATCTGAAATAACGATCCTTGCCTTATAGTACATATACGGATTTTTTTATATATAACCAGAAAAATCGCAATTTCTAATCCAAGACTTAATCCGCTGGATACAATTACCCATTTCAGCAGCCCTAACTCAGGAACATTACAAAGGTTTTCAAAAAAATCCGGGATACAGATAAGCAGATATGTCAGTGCAAAAGAAGTTGACACACATACAGACTTTGAGTAATTTTCAATTCTTTTCTCTCCTTGATGCGCAAACATTCTGCCATAAGGAAACATAACCATTAACAGTAGATTTATATTAAGGAAGAGGGTGAGTGAAATTCCCATTCTTAATTCCTCCGTTATTAATAAAATATGGATGATTTTTATATGTAAGTGCAGGAAGATTCATTGCCACAAGTTCCGGAGCTATGACTCTAACAGTTACGTAACCGTATCTGCGAACCTCTGGTGCTGTTATGTCCATAACAGAAAAAAACTTAAAATTTTGTTTATAGTACTTTAATAAAGTTTCTAACTGTTCTTTATCTGTCACCGGAGGATTAGCTTCAAAAGTGATCTTATTCTCATAATCACTTATTAAGGCAAGAAAATCTTCTTTCTGCGTAATATCATTATTATTTGACCAATACAAAAATGGAGCATCAAGATTGTACTGGTGTTGTACATTATTTATATTCAGCTTCGATACTTCATCATTTTTATACATATAGAAGTTCTGCAAATTTACATATATTGATGCTGCCTCCATAACAGATCTTAATAAAACCTGCTCCGCATTAAACCCGCCTTGAATTCCTATTGCACAATAAGGTGTTAGCCCTTTTCTATTTTTTATTATTGCAACGTAGTTATAAAATCCTATGTCAGGAAGACCATAATCAAGGACAGTGATTGATATGCTGGACATATCAAAGGTCTTATCAAATATCTTCTGAAGTGAGGCTGAGATATGACCTTTCCAATCTACAACAGGCATTTTTTTTGCACTGTACCAGGCAGTAAGAAACAAATGAATTTGCAATTGTTCTATCATTGAATTAATTAGTGCATTTTCATAACTTATATGAGTTGCTGTTCCGGTACTCATTGTCGGATAATAGAACTTAGAAAGGGAACTATCCTGACAAACTAAAAGCAGCGGATAATAAATGTCTTTTCCGTCACAATAGTTTTTGAGTTTTATCCACTTTGTTTCTTCTGTTTTACTCAGATGCTTAAAATAAGGGTCATTTTCATCAATTATATTGATTAGTTCCAACGGTAAAACATTTTCTGTTTCATTAAGCTTGTCCCATGAATTTAATTCTGTTCTATTTTTTAGAAGATGATAGAAAGACATATAAGAATAACGTTCAACAGTTTCACCAATTACTCTTGTTATTGCCTCTTCATTAGATTGACCATAACCTGCTATATGATACGAAATAGAATTTCTGGAGTTAAACATGGTACGGCAATAATCTGGTATAGAAAGCTGAAGAACACTCATATTGATATTGGAACAATTCCTGTTACCAGACAGCAACTCAGGCTTTGCAATCCCCAATCCACTTCCAGCGATTCCATGAAGATTACTTATTACTTTATCAAAATTATTGTAAATCATTGGTAATTCCTGTTTCAGTAATATACTCTTCAATAAGGCGACCAAGTCGGGCATTATGTTCTTCGTTTTCTATTTCTGCAATATAACCACAAGTTCTACAAGAAGAAATACGATTTACATTTTCAAAATGAATTTCCATTGTCGGTAAAAATGTAAACATACATCTACCCATAAATTTAGACATATGTAAAAGATTCCATGAAAAAACTTCCTGTAATCCGGTATGGAGTAATGAGATAAGATGAAGATTATAAATTCTGCTGTTACCAGATGATTCCAGGGTGGAAAATTTATCATAAAGAGTGTTGTCTTTAACATATGAAAGCATTCTTTGTTCAAAGCATTCCCAACACCCAGTCTGTTTTGGAATAATTGAAAGAAAAATCATAAATGGGCCGTCAATAAAGCCGATAAAAATCGGGGTATCTTCAACTATTTTGTTCAGGTTTCGTATTAAATTAAGATTAATATTTTGTGTGATATATAAAACAGGACTTTGATCTAAAGAATATTTTATAAAAGAAGCTTTTTTCTGATAGGCTAGTTCATCTACACGAGAAAAATAATTTACCTGTTTCAGCTGCTCCAGTATTTCTTGTGGTACTATTTTATATTCATATTGATATATTTCTTTGAGCTGCTGCAATTGATTATCAATTAAATTTGAATCTGTTATTAATTGAAACTTTACTTCTTTGCCCTGAAGATTGAACTGCTGACCTGTTAATACTCTGCATATTTCCAGGCTTTCTGAATCATCAGTAAAAATAAAATTATTTTCCAGAAGATTACCTGCAATATTCTTATCAGACGCTGACATTTTATTAAAATGTATTTTCTGTTCATCTTCTCTTTCATTTTTTACGGTTTCTAAGAAACTCAGAAAATTTGATTTATCATGTAAATTTGAAAACGGAATAATTCCATCAATTGTATTCCATATTCCTTTTCTTAAATAAATATTCTCTTCATCTGTGAAATACCTGCAATCAAAAGCCAACTTATAAAAACTCATTTTATACTCCTACTCCTAACATTGCGGTCATAATAATGTGACTGTTTAATCCATCAATCTTTAACTGTTTTTCCCCTTCTCTTTTTTTAAATCCTGCCCAGACACAAAAATCTAATTCCAACGCTGATGCTATTAATCCGCAGTTTTGAAGAAGACAGCCGCAATCTACATATGAAACTGCCAGAGAAAGCTCTCCGTATTTATGTCTCTGCTGAGCAAAATCATTTATACAACAGATAAACACAGATGGAGAAAAATTTTCTATGGGAACATAGTCTCCGGTTTTACTATCATATCTTTTGGTTATAACAAATTTATCCAGTGCTACTACCGGCATATAAAACAAAAGTGAATGAGAAGCAGGCTGATAAATATATATTCCGGGATTGATTTCTTTTACGTTATAAACAACTAAAAAAAATTTAGTTGCATACATACCGCCCCCTGATGGAGCAGTATATTTTTGTTTACTTACCTTTTTTCCGCCTAAATTTACTGTCTCGTTTTTTACGGCGCCCCTGGAGTAATAAAGAAAATCTGAAAAATCTTGCAGTGAAATGGGTTTACCAGAGTATGTTCTGGAAGAACGTCTATTTATCAATGCATCCTGCAATGTTGTTTTTATTTTTCGAGGCTTTGGCAAGAAGATTGCATCTTTCAGGATTTCTTTATATTCACTATCCATTAATGCAAGAACATTTGCTCCATTATCCATAAATTCCGCAGTCGAAACTATTGGACCCATTTTGAAACAGTTTTCATAATTTGAAAGATATAACTGTGAAATAAGCTGGTTGGAACTGAAAAACTTACCTTTTGTATATAAATCTGTCGACTCAACGCCAACATTATTACAATAAATGCTTTGGGTACTATAAAGATTTTCCGTACCCCCAATTATTTTTAATAAATCTACTTTTTTCATAACTCTCTCATCGCGTGCAGTAATTTGTTTCCAAATTACTGCACTAATCACTAATCATTCATTTTCTTTTAGAAATTGAATGTTACACAACAACAGCAAGAACAACAGCAGCCTGCACCTAAAGAAAGTTCGCAAGAAAACTGATGTACTGTATCCAAAGTATTCTTTGTTACGATCATACTATCTCTCCTATTTTTGAATTTTGTATTCGAACACAGGTAGATATTACATCCTTATTTAGAAAAATTTACATTTTAGTAGACAAGAGGTTTCTTTTCGTGATGAACGGTAGAATATTTTGTGATAATATAAGTCAATGATAAAAGTTTCCCTAAAAATTATTCCTGAAATTATAAATACGGAAGTCCAGATTCTGTGTTCTGAAGAATCTACTCAAATAAAGGAATTAAGCAATACAATAAATCATCTGATTAACTATGATTCAATAAAAATTCCTTGTTATGATGGATTTAATATTGTGACTATACCATTAAATGAAATTACTCATTTTTTTTCCATGGATAAAAAAGTTTATGCAGCCTGTAATCAAGACACTTATGAAGTTAAAAAACGTTTATATGAACTTGAAGAATATTTGACCATAAAACAGTTCACTCAGTTTATCCGTGTATCAAAAAATGCTGTTGTAAACTTTGATTATGTCAAAAAAATCGATATTACTTTTAAAGGCTCTATTTTTTTATTTTTGAATAATGATTTCAAAATTCCTATATCACGTCGCTTTTATTCAAAAATCAAAGACTATATAAACTCAACCCTTATCAACCTGGAGAATATGGAATGATTAAAAAAATTTTAAGATGGTGTACAAAAGGCCTTGTTCTCTCTGAAATAATGATTTTGAATTTCTTTATCTTACTTTCTATTTTGTCAAAGTCAGATCAGATTATCCTTATCTCTCCGGATCTGCTTACTAAATTTAACTCACCGTTAAAAGCTTTCCTGTTTCAATATATTTCTATAGCCTTTGCAGGAATTTTATTTGGGCTTGCAAATTATATTTTTTCTGTCGATGCTATTCCGCGTTTACTTCAGTTTGTATTACATTTTTTGTCTATCTTTTTTATCTGGACAATTCTAAGTCTGTTGTGTCACTGGATAAATTTTGGTTTTACTTTTCTTTTATATTTTCTAATTTTCTTCATTTTATATTTAGTTGTTTATTTTATTTTATTAACTATCGAAAAAATAAATATTGCGAAAGTAAACAAGAAAATTAACTATATAAATTCTAAAAAGAGAACATAGTATTTATTTTATCTGATAAGTGACCAGATCTCCGTTTTTTGTTTTGCCTTCACAAATATGAATCTCACAAATAACGGAACCGTCATCCATAAGATAATCAAGAACATAAACTGTGCCTGGTTTCAGAAGCATGGGATAATTTGACTGTGGAAGATAATTCAAAGTCTTTTTATATTTCTTTCCAAAACTTTTCAAAGCTTCGATGTCTGTATCAATCAGTTCATAAAAACTTCTGGAAACAAAATTTTTAAATCCAACCAGGGACTGTGTACCATAATAAGCGGCGTAAAAATTATGTCCGTTAAATCGCAGGATTACATATTCAAATGGCTCGCTCAACCAGCCAAGATTCGTCAAATCAATCTCTTTGTAATGAATCCCATTTTTTTCAAGATTCATTCCAAGGGTAGGAATTGTTCCAAGACGTTTTTTGTCTTTTGAAGTATGTTCACTACCGAAGATTCCAAAAACATCTTTCCCATTTATCGATTCATATTCGCGAATGAAATTTTCTGTAAGACATTTTTCACGATATTTATCCTTTGAACCTTTTTTCAAAGTATATTTCATCCCCTGCTCCATATTCTCTGACGCAATAAGATACTCATTTGTATCAGTCAGATTATTATGTTCCAGGAAGTTCATATAAATCTTTCCGTTTGTTTCATACTGATGCTCAACATCAATTCCATGAAAAACAGTTTCAGGAAACTCTTCTTTAAATGTATGAAGATAATTATAAGTGACTTCTTCACCCATCAAAGTTCCTTTCCAGTTTGAAAAAACTGTATCAAGAACAATATCTTCACCTGTCTGAATCCAGAAGTTCAGAAGTTCTGCTGTGTTATGGCCTACTTCCATAAAGTAATGACGCCCACCCGCATTATAAAACTTTCTGTAAAGATTCAATTCTTCTTTATAGATATCATCAATTCCGTGGATTTCGCCAACAAGAGTAACTTCTGAAGATGCAGAAAAAACGATTCCGAGAAACAGAATTAGAAGACTGATAAACTTTTTCATATATACCAATTATAACAAGTTTTAAATATTTGTAATACAGAGTAAGAAATCTGTTCGTTTTTAAAACAGCCTTCCCTGCTCATCACGCCAGCTTTCCTGAACTGCATCAACAACATTATCATCAGCCATTATGTATCCAACAAGAAGCGGGCTTTTAGGATCATGGGAAGCTCTGTTTCTTTTTACGGCATCCATATCATTGTTCGCATAACAATACCGGCAGAAATGGCTGCAGGTATCATAATGCCCTATGTCCGACACAAGAAGACAGGCACATTCTTTTCTTCCTGATTTTTTCACGGGAGATTTCAAACCGTAACCGCAAGCTCTTTCATAAACTGGCAGCGTCATGCACCCCGAACAATCAGCTCCAAAAGGGGCAAGATCGTCCCCTTCACCACAAGGCTTTAGAACCATACCATGATTCCGGGCAATACAGGTCATAGCTTCGCCAAGTTCAAGCCTTTCTTCTTTTGATACTTCTCGAACTTCGGGGAAATTCCTTTTTACTTTCTCGAATAAATCAACAAAACTGATGATAACCTGATCCGTGTAGCCTTCCAATTTGGCCGCCATCTCTTCAAAACAGGTTAAATGTAATTGCTTTGTATATACATTATCAAGAAATATAGGATCATATCGCCAGCCAACAGACTGCATTCCAAGTTTTCTGGAAAGGATTTTGAAATCTTCTATTACTTTATTTTTATCAGGTACACCGGGTTCAATATCTTTTCCGTATGGTGTTATGGTCACAAACCAGAACTGCTTGAACGGTTCCAGAAGATCCAGATGCGAAATCATAGGTCCCGGATTTTTTGTGCAAAATGCAAGGACATCAACGACTTCAGGATCCAGACGATACCTCGTAATGTTTTTTGGATAATAAGGATTTCTTACGCAGACGCTCCCCTCTACAAGTCGGTTACAGAACCATTCGGAGAAGAAGCCTGGAATATCCGTTCTCATTCCGGTATTAATAATCATTCTATTTTTTTACGTCCTGAGAATCTTCCCAGCAATATTCACAGATCTCGCAGTTCTTGATTCCAAACTGTGCATATTCATCGTTGGTCATGTCGTTGAAATATGAATGAACAACGCGGCTCACTCCGTTATGAGCAACAAGAAGAAAGGTCTTTGAAGAATCAGAAGTGATTTCGTCCAGCAAGCCGTAAACTCTGTGACAGAATTTCAGCATGCTTTCGCCGCCCTCGTAGCTTGAAACAAAAGAACGTTTTGCTTCCGTAAACTCCGGACTTCTTCTTGGAGAGGTGCCTTCCCACTTTCCGAAGTTCTGCTCGAAAAGTCTTTTTTCTTCACGGGCCGGAACACCGGTCAATTCGGAAATAATAAGGGCTGTGTCTTTTGCACGGCTCAAAGGAGAATACAAAATCTCATCAAAAGAAATTCCTTCTGCCCTGATTTTTTCGGCGGCCTCCCTTGCCTGTTGGCGACCATAATCTGTCAGCGGACTATCTGTCGATCCGCAGATTTTATCTTCAACATTCCAGACAGTCTGACCGTGCCGTACATAATATAAGTGTCCCACTTTTTTTACCTCTTTTGATTTCCGATTATATCATGAACAACTATCGCCTGTAACTGTGCTATAATATAACCGATGGCAAACACCTGGTACGTTCAAGACGAAGACCATTACGAAAAAGTCATTGAACGAATTAAGACAGTAAAAAAATCTCTCTGGATCGGAACCGCAGATATTAAAGATTTGTATGTCAAAAGCGGAAAGCTCAAAACAAAACCCCTTCTTGAAGTTCTCTCTGACCTCGCAAAGAAAGGAGTTGAGATTCGCCTGATTCACGCAAAGGAACCGGGTCCTGCATTCCGCGAAGACTTTGACAAATACCCTGCCCTTATCGAAGGCATGGAAAGAGTCCTCTGTCCGCGAGTCCATTTTAAAATCATCGTATACGATATGGAAACCGCCTATGTTGGTTCCGCAAACCTGACTGGTGCCGGTCTTGGAATGAAGGGCGAAAACACAAGAAATTTTGAGGCGGGCATTTTAAGTAACCAGGAAGAATTTGTAAAAGCCGCCGCTAAACAATTTGATTCAGTATGGATTGGAAGTTTCTGTAAAAAATGCAAAAGAAAGGATTTCTGCACGGACCCTATCTTAAAGATTCCCGGAAATTAAAGACAGGCTTATAGAATTATTCAGAAGAGCCTTTATGTCGGAATCTTCTTCACAGTCAGAATTGAAAACACTCTTTACCGAAAATGTTTTTTCCGCTCCCCTTTCAGAAGAAACCTCAAAAGAATCTTCAAACATTCGGCGTCTTGAAACAATACGGCCTTCAAGAATTCCTTTGCAGTCTTCTTCCCTGCATGTCGGGAAATTGATGTTCAGTATCTGACCTGGTTTGATTTCTGTCCTGAAAACTTTCTGAAAAATCTCATCAAGAAATTTGTCGGTGATTTTATATCCGTCTTTTGTTCCTTCCGAAAGAGCAACAGAAGGAATCCCTTTTGAAGCTCCCTCGTTAGCTGCACCGAAAGTTCCCGAATACATCAGGTCGCCTCCACAGTTGTAACCGAAATTGATTCCTGAAAAAACAAAATCTGGTTTTGAAGGAACAACCGCAGCAAGTCCGAGTCTTACACAATCAGCCGGAGTCCCGTTTATTTCATAGGCCTCAACTTCCGGAACCGGAAAATCAGAAACCTTCTTTAATGCCAGTGGATTTTTTGTAGTAATGCTTTGAGAAGCCCCGCTTCTCTGACTGTCCGGCGCCACAACAAAAACTTTCCCGTATTTTGTCAGCGCCTTACTGAGCCGTGCTATTCCTGAAGATCTTATGCCATCATCGTTTGTGATCAGAAAATTCATAGCGTGTATATAGAAGAAATCAGAGTGTCTTTAAAAGTTCCAGATAAAGATTTTTATCGCCATTTAAAAGACGAATCTGATTGTTCAGAAGTTCAATATTTTTATCACAGTATTCTTTGATTACTGTCTTACTTTTGTTTGTTTCAATTTCACCATAGCGTTCAATGACAGAAAAAGCCTTCTCCAGATTTTCAAAATCCTGGGTGAAGATCATCTTACCTTTGGAAGCGTCGGCAAAACCTCTCAGCTTTTCTGAAATGTCTCCGTAATCGCGCTGAGCCGAAATCCAGAGAGGAGAACTTAAATTCATAAAATCTACTCTCAGCTGGGTAAGCTTAATGGTTTTTCCCATAATTTTTGCTTCCATATCCGAGAGATCCTGATTCAAATAGAATTCGATTTTTTTAGAAGTACAAGTAATACCTCTTTCCTGCACGATAAGCTGGAAAACAGGTGTCTTTAATTTAATGAGAATCTTATTGCCTTTAAACGAAAAAAAACTTTCTTTATAGGAAAGTACGGCGCCTACTACCATTAAATGCTCCTTTCATTAATTTATCAGAAAAAAGCCAAAAAAGAAACAACTTTGTCATTTTGGAGATTTTCACACTTCCCCTACATCCAGGTCAAAAATAAATGACACAAAACAAAGCTCATAGGAAAAGTAACAAGAGTCAGCAAGGTCGAAATAAGGCAAGCTCTTGAAGCAAGCTGTTCTTCACGATGTGCCTGCACACACATAATACTTAAAGTAACACTTATAGGAGCACTGAAACCAACAACAATAGAAATCATGCTGTATTCATTAAAAGTGAATAAACCGGATTTATGAATAATAAAACATAAGAGTGTTACAACTATTGGACCGGCAATATTTCGCAAAAGAGCGATGAGCCATGCGAAACGGTCTTTTATGCATTCACTAAGTTCTGCTTCAGCAATGCTCATTCCAATCATAAACATACACAAAGGACTTATCATGCTGGCAAGACTTTTCACTGTAACGTACATAACCGGAAGAGTCTTATCTATGCGCAAAAAGGAATAGGTCCTGTCTCCAACCAAAACCTGGGGAGTAACATTCTGTACAAGAAAAACGAAAATTCCAGCAAACATACCAATCATGACCGGATTCAGGAAAACCTTTTTAAATGAAGAACCAAAATTTTCCCTTGTGATTTTTTCTCCCGAGATTATGCTGTATCCAATAATGTAAACAAAAATCCTGAAAACAATACTGATTGTACTGATATACAGAAGAACTTCATCGGCCTTTCCGCCATATACAGACTGAAGAATTGGCATACTAAAAAGTGTAGTCTGTCCTATAGCCATAAAAAGCCCGCTGATAGTAGAAACATCCCGTCCCTTTTTAATAAAAATAAGTTTTCCAATTAAAATGAGAACAATATAAAAAATAAACGCAAGAAAAAATTCAACGAGACTGGCCTTAAAACTGGCCCACTCAAAATCCTGCATAAAGGCGTTAAATGCAAAACAAGGAACAGTAAGTTTCCAAATAAGAGCGGTGATTGTTTTTTTACCCGCAGAGTCCACTATTCCAGAGCGCATAAAAACAAAACCTAAAAAGATGATAATTACTGTTTCAAAAAAGGCACTTAAAAAGTGTGGATCTGTAAAAACAATCAGAAATATATTAGCCATTTGTTCCTGTTCCATAAAAGAAATTAAACCTTTTATAGAATACCCGAGAGCAAATTCTACTGAAATCGCAATATTTTTTTCAAGTTGTCATTACAATTACTAAACGTTCTTTTTTTATACATCCAGATTCACTTCGTTTACGCGGGAAATCTTTTTTTGCTCAAAGCGGGCCATCACCTTATGCATGTCTTCTGTTGTAAGTTCCATGCAGGCATTCTTCAGATTTTCTGGAACTCCGTAAAAGGCTTCGGCCATAGCACCTGCAATACAAGCCAGAGTATCTGCATCGCCGCCAAGTGAAACTGCGTTACGGATCACGTCTTCAAAATCAATTCCTTCAAGGAAAGCGGTCACAGCTTCTGGAACTGTTTCTTGGCAGCTTTCCACATGATGATAATCAGGTCTGATCTCTGCAAGAGTTCTGTTCAGCTTGTAGCCGAACTCTTTTTCTACATAGGCTTTGATTTCTTCCTTTGATTTTCCGTTTCTTGAAAGCCACATGACTGCAGCCGTACATTCAGCCCCCTTCACTCCTTCAGGATGATTATGGGTAACCTCAGCAGACCAGCGGGCAACTTCGCGGGTACGTTCCAGTGTTTCAAAAAGCCATCCTACAGAAGATACCCTCATGGCCGAGCCGTTTCCCCAGGAGTTGTAAGGGTCCACACTCTCCTTGGCCAGCCACATGAAAAATCTTCCACCATAACCGGCGTTGGGATATTTGTGCCCCCAGACCTGCATGGCAACAATTATGTTCCTTTTGATTGTTCTTTCGTCGGCATCAAGTCCTGCTTTAAGAATACCGTCGCAGACTGCAAGGGTCATGACACTGTCGTCTGTAAAAGAAGGAAATTCCGCAAAAAGAGGGAAATTCTTTGTCTTCCTTCCCCTATCGAATTCGTATGGTTCCCCGATAATATCACCTAAAATTGCACCGAACATAAATACCTCCGCTTAAATCATCTATATTCAGAATATACCCTAAAATCAGTCTTTCAGGGTCGCCGTCACGGGGACTTTTTAAATCCCCGCGCCAACTGTTTTAGGCCACGAACCCTACCCTGCGTTCACATTCCCCGCCAAGAACTTCGTGTTCACACATTTCTATAATACATGCCAAAGTTGGTGTCACACCGCTAATTACTTCATCAATTTCGATTTTACGGGCGATGTTGTCGATCTGACCACCGGAAAATTCAAATCTTTCGGCAAGTGAAACGGCATCTTTTTCCGAAAGGAAAGTAAGCTTGCTCTGCCAGATTTTTGCACGAACAGAAACTTCAGGTTTTTCGAATTTTACCTTGAAAAGGAAGCGACGGTCAAAAGCTGAATCCATGTTTGTTGCCAGGTTGGTGGTAGCAATAAGGATGCCTTCCAGATTTTCAATCTCTTCAAGGAAAATGTTCTGAAGAGCGTTCTCTGTCTGTCCCGGTCCCGAGCTGTTTTCACCAATGTTACGGCGTTTCGAGATAATGGCATCAGCTTCATTCAGGAACAGAATAGGAAGTCCGCGTTTTTCCCTTTTTGCGGATTCGCATTCCTTCTTGTACTCAGTGAAAATTCTTTTTGTAAGACGTTCACTTTCCCCGAACCACATTGTCTTGGTTTCAGAGATGTCTACCTGGTAAACGGCACGTCCTGTCTTTTTGGCAATCTGAAGAACACTCTCTGTCTTTCCGGTTCCAGGATCCCCGTGAAAAAGAACTGCAACCCCTTTATGCATCCCCTTCTTTTCAAGTCTTTCCTGAAGTGCCGTAAAATTTTCCTTATTAAGGGCATTGTAAATTGTGTCCAGCTGAGACTGAATTTCATTCGGATAGAAAAGTTCTTTTTCTGAAATCTTTTCAGGCAGAATAGCCGAATGGTTTCCTGTTTTTTCTTTAGTAAAGCACATTGCATCTTCCCCAAGAAGGATTTCAAGCCCGGCTTTTGTGATATAGATTTCAGATTTGTCCACAAAATCCGTTGTTTCCATCTCTACAAGATTTGATTCCTGAAGATGATGTTTTCCCGAAATGAACTGCTGCTTTGCTCCAGACTTCAGGGAACTTTCATAGAATCTTCTGATGATTGCACCAAGATTCACAGAGCAATCCTGAACACGGGCAGCCGAGAGCATGTAGAGGATTCCCCTTTCGTTTTCTTTAGGAACAGCTTTTTTCATGTCCTTGATGTACTTTTCGTTCTTGTACTTGATTTCAAGGGCTTTAAGATCTTTCATTGTGTTCGATCTTGGAACTCTGTTCTTTTCGATTGCTGAATCAACTTCATCAAGAAAGGCGTAAACATCCTTGTTTTTTGATGGTTTTACAAGTTTAAGAGGCTTTTCTTCTGAAATGCATTCAACAGATTCCGGAGAAACGGAATAGACTGTTTCTACAGAGCCGTCAAAACGGTCATATTCAACGTCTTCCACAATAAGCCCACGCGAAATCATTTCCTGAATGTCCTTCTTATAGCGGATCAATTCACGGCAATTAATATGAAGTTTAACTTCAGCTACTCTTTCCATTGGAATTCCGCCCTGAAAAGAGAAAAGTCCACAGAAAATGAAGGTCTGGATTTCGTTTGTATTAAGGTATGAAGAAACCTTAGCAACCAAAGATTTCTGTTCTTCAAAGGTAAGCTGAAGTCGGCTGTTATCACATGCATCATTTTCATCATCCTCGTCTTCTTCATCAGAAAAGGATTTCCCCATGTTTTCCGAAAGGTAAATAACGGCATCCAAAATTGTCATGTCTTTTACTTCTGGTTTCTTGAAGTATTCACCAAGAAGGCTTTTTCTGTTTTCTTTTACTTCTTTCATTTGATAACTCCTTATTTTGTGATAAGGAATATACTGAAAAAATCTGTGTCGTGTTTTTGTGAATTTTTCCGGGGAAAGATTGGCGGATATTATAAAATGATATAAATCATATATAGAACATACATCTTTTTTATATCTTTAAACTATCATTCGTTAGTAAATTGTATATCATATTTAAATAAAATATCATTTAAAATTAAGTAGTTTATATATCTTATTTATATACAAATTATATCTTTTTGATAATTCCTGCCATCAAAGCCTTTCTTCCAACCGATCCCCCGCCCTTTCGCCACAAGCTCTCAGAGGCCTTCTGGGAGGGGCTTTTTTCGGGTAGTGAAATTACACTCCCCCACCCATTTGGACGCGTCAGAATGAATTCTAGACGTATATTTTTAATCAATACTTACTATATACATTGTATATACAAAATCTATACTGTATATACAAATGATATAACTTTTCTTGACAAAACATATAAAACTGACATATTATGAATATAAATCAAATATACATGTGGGTGGGAAAATCATGTACACAATTTCGTTAAGTATCCAGAAAGGGGGAGTTGGAAAAACTGCCCTCAGCGTAACCTTTGCATCTGAACTTGCAAAACACGGAAAAACCGTAGTTATCGATGCAGACCCTCAGGGAACAGCAACCAGCCATTTCAATCCAGATGAACTGGAATATGACCTTGCAGATTACTTCTTCGGCCAGTGCACAGCAGAAAAACTGATTCTGAATACTGAAGTCGCAAACCTGGACCTGGTACCAACAGCCGGGGTAGGGGGACAGCTCAAAATGTACTCTGAAACAAAAGGGGTTTCCGATTACATGTGTTTCAAACGTCTTGTAAGGGATCTTGAAGCTCTGGGATACGAATATTGTGTAATCGACCTTTCTCCAGCCTTCGGAACCTTCGAAAAGAACGCTCTGGAAGCCTCAGACGAAGCAATTACACCTATTATTCCTGATCCAAACGGAATTGACGGACTTCAGATCTTCATCAGCCGTCTTCAGGAAGCAAAACAGAACGATATGTCTGAAAAACCGGCCTACAAGAAAATCGTTGTAAATCAGTATAACAAGAGCATCGCAATGCATGTTCAGTATACAGACATGATCATGCAGAGCCTTTCGGCAAACTACCAGATCTACAAGGTTCCTGTTGACCAGGCCTTCTCAAAAGCCCGTGCAGCAAACATTCCGGTACAGGAATTCAAGGGAACAAAAGCAGAAACGCTGGAAACAATTCAGCAGATAATTGCAGATATTATAAAGAAATAGGGTAGGGGATAACAAAGATGGCAATTGGAAAGAAAAGCACACAGAAACCAGTAAACATGGCCGATACCTTCGCCGCCCTGAACAATGCGGCAGCAGGTGTACAGCAGGCTCCTGCAAAAACACAAGCCTCTCCGGTTCAGAATGAAGTTCCTGTTCAGACACCTGTACAGCCTGTTCAGCAGAATTATTCAGCTCCAGTCCAGCAGACAGTGACACAACAGCCGGTTTCTTCAGTAAATTCATTGAAATCGGGCGGAATTCCAACAGTAGAAATGGTCGAAGCCTCAAGATCTGCTGTAAAAGCTGAACCTGTAACATCACCTTCTACTGAAAAAACAATGATTTCCCTCCGTCTTTTGAAAAATGACAAGGAAAAGTTCCAGGAATTCTTCAAAAGCTGCGGACTCAGCTTCACAGACGGCCTTTACATGGCTGCAGATTTTATCCAGCGTGAAGTTGAAAACGGACGACTCCAGATGTCAAAATCGGGAATTCAATACAAATAATATACAAAAGACAATAATTCGTATATCAAACGTATATACAGAACTTATATAAGGCAAAAATGGCAAAAAAAGACGATAATTATTTTACGTTCCCTAACGGTCCTGCATCAAACCAGATGATGAATGTGGTGCACCATGCCGGCAATCTGGACATATTCCAGCAGCGCATCGGTGAAAACAGCCACTCCACACAGCTGGATATTTTCGTTCCAAATACAGGATCAACAGAAGTCAGCCAGAAAATTGTTTATAAAACCGACAATACGGAAACAACAATCCAGCTGGACAACGTAGATCTGTTCTCAAAATCAAAAAAACCGCTTAAAAAGATCCTTACATATACTCTGGTCAAATTAAGCCAGAACAATATTGTCGAAGATCCTGCAAATGACGTGAAAATCTCATTTCCTCTGCAGGATTTCGTAGATTTGGGGTCTTATACATCTCTTGCAACCGCAAGACAGGCCTTCAACCAGGCAAAAAATCCTCTTACTTCCATCAAAATTGAAGGTCTCGTAAAGGACAAAAAAGACCGACAGGCCATTACAGACAGCGGAATTGAAGTTCTCTTTACAGGTGCCCACATTAAAAAGGGAATCGTAGAAATCTATCTGAACAAGCGTATCAACTGGCAGCTTTTTGCCCTCCAGTATTTTTCAATTCTGCCAAAATCCTATTTCAGTCTGAGCGACAATGCGGCCGACTCACTTCTGAACATTTCGATTCTGGCAAGAAAGCGCATATCAGAAATCAAAAAGAACGGCCATTTCACCATCAGTTTCAGAACACTCCAGCAGATTCTGGACCTTCCTGATGAAAACAAGACAAAGAATCCGGGACGAGACATCAAGGATGCCATCCTCAATGCCCTTGATGAAATCAACAAAAACAACGATGAAGATATGGTCATCGAAGCCGTTTACAATACCAACGGAAACATTCTTCAGTTCCTTAATGACGGTTACGCAAAAGTTACCCTCAAAAACCAGTTCCAGGAATACTTCACTGAGCTTGCAGACAGGAAAAACGCAAAAATCGAACAGACAATGAAAAGGCGGGAAGAGATTGCTGATAAGGCAAAGGTGAAAGCCCTGGCAGAGAAAATGAAGAAAGACATGGAATAAAGCCACAAAAAGTTATATTTTACGTGGGAAAGGCAGGAATGAAGTGTATAAATTTACATACATTTTAATCCTGCTTTTTTTATGTCCGGATCAATAAAAAAGTTATATTTTACGTGGGGAAAAAGATATATTTTAGGTGGGAAATTCCATAAAAAGTTATATTTTACGTGGAATGACTAAAAATTATTTCATTATATTACAAGAAATTAAACATATTGTATAATTTTTAATACAGACAGGAAAAGTTATATTTTACGTGGGAGAAAAAACATATATTCTGGGTGGATTATCCACGTAAAATATAACAAATTCACGTTTTTAAGCCCGAAATTTAATCATACTTAAGAACTTTTCGAGAAAAATCTCAATTTCGGAATTCCAGGAATTCAAAATCTCCAGTTTTAAGAAGCTATGAAGGCAAATCCTAAAAAAATGCCCCTGTAAAGGCTCAAAAATCATATTTTGCGTGGAAAAAAACGAGGAAAACATATATTTACGGTGGAAAAAAGTATATTTTCTGTGGGAAATCTCATATTCCCGGTGGAAAAAGTTATATTTTGGGTGGAAAAACTAATTTTCTAACTCTTTATTTTATAAAGAAATAACTAAAACTTAATAATCCTGAAAGTATATGTATAGCGTATTAACAGCTATAAAATAAGCAGCAGATCTAAAAATCTGCATGCTTTTTATAAAAAATATAAAAAAAGTGGGAATTCATATATTTTATGTGGAATTTATCATATTTTAGGTTGATTTTGTTATATTTTACGTGGAAAACCAATATTGCTAATTGCTTAAAATACAAAAAAATAAAGCCTTTGAAAAAATCCTAAGAGCTATTAATAGCTTTAAAAAAGCTTACGTATAAAAGTGATGGCGATTTGTAAATTCGCCGAATCACAAGTAATATGATTTCAAATACATATATTCAAATGGAATCAGGGTGGGGACCAGATGAATCCAGAAGAATCTAAAGAGGCAGCAAAGAACGGGCTGGGAACCTGGCTTTCTGCCAACGGCATCAATATATCAAAAAATTTCTCTTGTTTGAATCCAGCACATGAGGATCATAATCCTAGCATGTCTTTTGACAAAAGACGTAACCGCTGCCATTGTTTTTCCTGCGGCGCAGATTATGACATTTTCGACGTGGCACAAATTCAGACCGGACTTTCCGGAAGGGATTTGTTCAATTACGTTTACCAGAAACTGGGAATCCAGGTGGAATATTCATCAGGAAATTTTCGTCAGGAAAACAAGGAAAAAAATTTTAATGCTGAAAACAATAATCAGGAACCACAGATTGATTTCGCTTCTTTTTTCAAAACGTGTCATGAAGCAGTGGAAAAAACTGATTACTGGAAAAAACGCGGATTATCGCGGAAAACTATTGATGCTTACAAACTTGGATTCTGGGAAGAAAAAAATCGTTTCGTGATCCCAACCGGGGAGGCTAGTTACAACGCAAGGGCAATAGGAGATGTGGACAAGAAGTTCCGTTATCTGAAGCCAAAGGGAGTTTACGAACTCTTTAATCTTCGAGCTGTGGAAACAGCGGAGGAACCTGTATTCGTTGTCGAAGGAGAGATCGATGCTCTTTCTGTTATTGAAGCGGGAGGGATTGCGGTTGCCCTTGGCTCTAGCGGCAGCATGAAGTTTCTGGAATATGTAAAACATTTCCAGCCAAAGAAACCGTTTATTATTTCTCTGGATAATGATGAAGCGGGCAGGGAAGGAAGCCGTAAACTTTGCGCGGAACTCGAAAAGCTTGGAATCGAGTTTGCGGAAATAAGCATTACCGGAGACTGCAAAGATGCCAATGAGCTTCTGGTAAAGGACCGTGAGGCTTTGGTGCAGAATGTTCGAGGAGCAAAAGAAAATGTTCTTCTGATTCTGGAACAGCAGAAAAATCAGGAGCTCGAAGAGTATACCACAACTTCTGCTGCCTGGGGACTTTCTGATTTTATTCATGAAATTGAAAACCGTTATAAAAGGGATTGTATTTCAACAGGCTTTAAAAATGCGGACAGTATTCTGGATGGAGGATTCTATTCAGGTCTTTACATAATCGGAGCTATTTCCAGTCTTGGTAAAACAACTCTTGCTCTTCAGATTGCGGACAACGCCGCGAAGGCCGGAAGGGACGTTCTGGTGTTCAGTCTTGAAATGGGACGTCAGGAGTTGACGGCAAAATCTTTGAGCCGTATTTCTTTTGAAAGAACCAAGAACTGGAAGCTTGATATCAGAAATGCAACGACCACGCGAAATCTTCTGAACGGGAATGCAGTCCAGACAAAGGAACAGGCACAGTTCATGAATGAAGCCTTGAAAGATTACGCCGCCTATGCAGGACACCTTTATTATCACATCGGGATAGGAGATATCGGTGTAGATAAAATCAAGGAAGTCATAGCAAAGCATATTCGTATTACCGGGAATAAACCTCTTGTTGTAATTGATTATCTTCAGATCCTGGCACCTTTTGATATGCGTGCAACTGACAAACAGAATACGGACAAGGCAGTTGTGGAACTTAAACGTGCCAGCCGTGACTTTGACATTCCGGTTTTTGCCATCTCAAGTTTCAACCGCGAAAACTATACTTCTCCAGTTAACATTGCTTCCTTCAAGGAATCGGGGGCAATTGAATATACAAGTGATGTTCTTATGGCGCTTCAGTATAAGGGCATGGATTTTCAGAAAAATGCTGAAGGGCGTTATGAAGATGAAAAGGCCCGTACTGCGCGAATCCTTGCGCTGCGTGTAGAGCAGGAAAAGCAGGCAGAGATTCCTGGCAAGATGCAGAACCTTCAGCTTAAGATTTTGAAAAATAGAAACGGCCGCAAGGGCAGTGTGGACTTGGACTTCTGTCCTATGTTCAATTATTTTGAAGAGCCGAAACAGAAAGAACCTGAGTGGGTAAAAAAATAAAGAGGGGAGGGAAGAAGTTTTATTCTTCTGTTTCCATTACTGATTTTATAAGGTTCAGATCTTTAAGAAGAGTTTTGTCTTCACCGTATTTTTCAATTCCTGATGTCACCAGTTCCAGGGCTTCTTCATAACGGCCTGAATTGAAAAGAGGAGCGACTTTGTTGTGCACGCCGACGCATGCATTCTTTACAGTTGTTGTTCTGTATTTCTGAAGATTTGATTCAGGAAGAAGGTCAGTTACTGAATCAAGAAAAGAAAGGCATTCATCATATTCTTTTGCTTTTGTGTAATCCCTTACAATCCAGCTTACAAGGCTTTCTGTATTTGTAATGCAGTCTTTTGAAAAACCCCAGGAAACTTTGAACTCTCTTGCATAATCCAGCCCTTCAAAAAATTTTCTTCTGTCTACATATTCGCTTATGGCATTGGAACCGATCGACCTGAGGTAGCTAAGGCTTTCATCGCTCTGCAGCTGAAGATTATAGGCTTCAACGGCCAGAGGAAGGGCTTCCTGGCTCTTTCTTGAATTGGTTAGTGTTGCGACACGGTTGTTGTATATGAGAGCTGCTATACGGCGATCAGAGACTCTTTTTGCGTTCCGGTAATTGATGGCCTTTACGTAGTATCTGCTGTTTGAATTTTCTACAGTCTTTTTTGTTCCCGGGTTATATCCGAAAGGATTTGTAGTTTCCACCCGTACAGTTTTTCCGTCTATATCAACTTCAACAAAGGAGTGGCCGGGAGCTTCAATTCCGTAACATTCGATTCCGGCTTTTTTCAGAAGGTAAAGTGTGATCACAGTTGATGAGACACAGTTATAGATCTTTGAATCAAGTAGAACATCAAGACAGGTCTGGTTCATCTGGTAAGCGAAAAGTGTATCTGCGTAAAGAAAAGTAAGGGCGTATTCGGCAGCTTCTTCACCGAAAAGGTTTTCTCTTTTGAGGTCTGCAAGAAAAGTTTCAGAAAGGCTTTCGAGTTTAAGAAGATAGTCAGGGATTTTATCTTCGCTTGTTCCTGATGCTTTCAGGGCTTCAAGAACAAGGTCTTCCGCAGAAAGCTTTCCTTCGATTATAGACAGGTTTTGGGCCTGCAAGGTGAAGATCAAAAAGTACAATACAAAAAAATAGAAAATTTTTTTCAAAACAGTCCTCTTTTAAAAAGATTATAGTATAATTTTTTTGAAAAGAAAAATTGCTATGAATGACATTCTGATTGGAACCAGCGGCTATGATTATCCTGAGTGGAAAGGAATTTTCTATCCCGAAAACCTAAAACGGGAAGAATTTCTGCCTTTCTATGCAACTCAGTTCAATGCCCTGGAAATAAACAATACTTTCTATAACATGCCTGACGAAATCAGGATGCGCCGTTTTTGTGAAAGGACAGACGGTAAGCTGAAATTTTCGGTAAAGGCAAACAAGACTCTTACTCATGAAATAGACCGGGACTGGAAGCGGAATGCGGAAATCATGAGGCTTTCTGTGAATCCCATGCATTTTAAGGGGCTTCTTTCAGGGATTCTGTTCCAGTTCCCTCAAAGTTTTCATTACACTCCTGAAAACCGCTATTATCTTTCTGATTTAATGAAGGAATTTGAAGGATACCCTGTAATAATAGAAATAAGGCATGCAGAATGGATCCGGGAATCGGTTTTTGAAGGCTTTTCTAAGCGGAATGCAAGCATTGTATTTTGTGACATGCCCCAACTCAAAAATCTTCCGGACGGAAAGAGCTTTAAGACCCCTTTTGTGGGACCAAATGCCTATATAAGGCTTCATGGGCGGAACGGGAACGCCTGGTACAGCCACAATGAGACTCAGAATGGCAGCGCCCGTTATGATTATGACTATTCTGATGAGGAACTTGAGGAATTCATACCTGTCATACAGACTGCAAGGGAAGAAGGCCGTAAAGTCCAGGTTTATTTCAATAATCATCCTCGGGGAAGCGGTGCGAAAAATGCCGGGAAACTTGCAGAAATATTGAAGAAAATCTACCAGACCACCTGATTTCCATTGGAGTTTCTTGAAATATCCTATATAGTATAAATGACAAAATCACAAATTTTGTCATAATGGGGTAGAAAAATGAACATTTTTAGAAAGGCTTATTGCCGTACTTTCCAGACAATTTTCCGTATTGCGATTCCAGTTCTTCCATATAGAGATCCTGTGATTATTGACAGCTTTGCAGACCTTCCGGCAGTGCTGAATCAGAAGGGGAAAAAGAGACCTCTTATTGTTACAGATGCAGGAATTGTAAAGTTCGGGATAATTAAGCCTTTAATCGAAAACCTCGAAAAATCGGCAATTTCATACTCAATTTACGATAAAACGAACCCAAATCCCTCTGTTTTGAACGTTGAAGAAGCAAGGGAACTTTACCTGAAAGACGGCTGTGACTGTCTTATTGCAGTTGGAGGAGGCTCTCCAATGGACTGTGCAAAGGCTTTGGGAGGAAGAATTGCCCGTCCGCGCCGCAACGTGACAAAGATGAAGGGGCTTTTCAAGATTTTCAAGCCTATTCCTCTCCTTATTGCAGTTCCTACCACTGCCGGAACAGGTTCTGAAACCACTCTTGCTTCGGTTATTACCGATACAGAGACCCATTATAAGTATGTAATCAATGATTTTTTCCTGATTCCAAGCTATGCGGTTCTGGATCCGGTTACAACTTACTCTTTACCTCCACATTTGACCGCCACAACAGGTATGGATGCCATGACACATGCTGTTGAAGCTTTTATTGGCCGTTCTACAACAAAAGAAACCAGAAAGAACGCCATTGAAGCCGTAAAACTGATCTTTGAGAACCTGGAAACTGCTGTAAAGGAAGGAAATAATGAGAATGCCCGCAGAAATATGCTCAGAGCATCCCATCTGGCAGGCAAAGCCTTCACTGTAAGCTATGTAGGATACGTTCATTGTGTCGCCCATTCCCTTGGAGGACAGTATATGACCCCTCATGGGCTGGCAAATTCGGTACTTTTGCCTTATGTCCTCGAAGCCTACGGGGATGTGATCAACAAAAAACTTGCTAAACTGGCAGAAGCCGCTAATATAGTAGACAGTGGAGATGATGAGAAGACAAAAGCCCGCAAATTCATCACAGCTATTCAGGAACTGAACAAAAGAATCGGAATTCCGACAAAAATTGAAGGAATAAAGGAAGAAGACCTGGATGTTATGGCCACAAAGGCAGACAAGGAAGGAAATCCTTTATATCCGGTACCAGTTCTTATGAATAAGGAAGAATTAAAAGAGCTTTATAGACTGGTTATGTAGAAAAAAGTATACAGACAGTCAAAAATAGTCTTAAAAATCATACTTCTTTAGAAAATATCTAGCAAAAAAAGGCAGGATTATTGCACATGGAAGGAAAAGACATTCAGAACGCCATTGAAAAACAGAGAAAATATTTTGAAAGCGGAGCAACTTTACCGGTTTCAGATCGTATTGAACTGCTCAAGAAGCTCCGAAATGCCATCAACCTTCGTATGAAGGATATTGAATCTGCAATCAAAGAAGATCTTGGAAAGAGCGCCATGGAGTCCTACATGGCCGAAATTGGCATGGTTATGGGTGAACTTTCCTATATGATCAAGCATACAAAGGCTTTTGCAAAGGATAAGACAGTTCCTACGCCTTTCGTGCAGTTTCATTCCCACAGTTTTGTGAGAATCCAGCCTTACGGAACAGTTCTGATCATGTCTCCGTGGAATTATCCGTTTTTGCTTACGATTGACCCGCTTGTAGACGCCATTGCGGCCGGAAATACTGTAATTATTAAGCCAAGTGCCTATTCACCGGCTACCAGCGCCGTTATGGAGAAGCTCATAAATGAAGTTTTCCCTCCTGAACATGTTTTTGTGGTTACAGGCGGCCGTGAAGAGAACAAAGCTCTTCTGGAACAGCATTTTGACTATATCTTCTTTACCGGAAGCCAGGCAGTAGGAAAAGAAGTTCTGAAGGCTGCTTCGGCATGGCTTACACCTTGTACACTGGAACTTGGCGGAAAATCTCCATGTATAGTAGACAAAACTGCCAATCTGAAGCTTGCGGCACGCCGTATTGTCTGGGGAAAGTTTCTGAACTGCGGCCAGACTTGCGTTGCTCCGGACTATATTTATGTTCATGAGTCGGTAAAGGATGAACTTGTAAAGGAAATGAGCCGAGAAATCGAACGTCAGTTCGGAAAAGATCCTCTTCAGAACCCTAATTACGGAAAAATCATCAATAAAAAGCATTTTGAACGTATTCTTGGCCTGATTCCTGACGGAATCGAGAAGAAATTCAATGAAAATACTCTTCAGATTGCTCCGACAATCATTCCGGACGCTACTTTTGACCATGATGTGATGAAACAGGAGATTTTCGGACCTCTGGCACCGGTTCTGACCTTTAAGACGCTGGAAGAAGTTGTGGCAAAAGTTGATGGCGGACAGAAACCTCTGGCTCTGTATATGTTCAGTTCAAGCAGAAAGAACATCAATTATGTGACAAGAAGGACCAGATTTGGCGGCGGATGCATAAATGACACCATTATTCACCTTGCAACCAGCGAAATGGCCTTTGGAGGCGTTGGTGAAAGCGGAATGGGCTCATATCACGGGAAAACCGGCTTTGAAACCTTCAGCCACAAGCAGTCTATCGTTGATAAGAAGACCTGGCTTGACCTTCCGATGCGTTACCAGCCTTTCAGCAAATTATACGAAAAACTCCTCAGAATCTTCTTAAAATAGGGGAATTTTCACTTTTTTTGCCTCTTTTAAGCCATTATACGGATTTTTTCCGTATAATATTAGGGAGGTATTTTTATGAAAATCATACATACAGGTGACTGGCATCTTGGAAACAGGCTTTTCAGGGTAGACAGAACAGAAGAAAATCGTTTTTTCCTGAATTGGCTTAAAACAGAAATAGAAGAACAGAAAGCTGAAGTCCTAGTGGTTTCCGGTGACATTTTTGACACGTGGAATCCTCCTACGGAAGCCCGTACCATGTATATTGATTTTCTGGCCTCTCTTAACGGTACCTGCTGTAAAAATATCATCATTATTGGCGGAAATCACGATTCCGGGACTCTTCTTGATTCCGAGAAAGAAATCTTAGAAATTCTGGACATTCACGTGGTGGGAACCTTATCCAGTCTTCAGCCTGAAGATATGGTTTTTGAACTTAAGGATAGGGACGGGGAAGTTGCAGGAATCTGCTGTGCAGTGCCTTTTGCACCTGAAATGGAGCTTAAGAAATACTGTACAGCTGAGTATGAGTCAGGCGGATTCAGTGATGCGGCTTATGGTGAGCTTTACAGACAGGTTTGCGCAAAGGCCCTTGAGCTTCGTGGGGAAAGGGATATTCCTGTCATTGCCACAGGCCATCTTTACGCTGCAGGTCTTGAAGGAAGGCTTTCGGGGGAAATCAGGGAATCAGAAGCATCTGATGACGGAAAACGTTCGATTGATGTGGTTGGAAATCTGGGCTCTGTCCACTCCGATATCTTCCCGAATGATTTTGATTACACAGCCCTTGGACATATCCACTACACAACAAAGGTTGGCGGCAATGGGAAAATCCGCTATTCGGGAAGTCCTTTTGTGATGGGCTTTGATGAATGCAAGATAGGACGCTGCGTTCTTGCAGTGGACGTAAAGAAAGGGGAAGAGCCGGAAGTTCAGAAGATTGAGGTCCCTTCCAAAGTTTTCTGGGTTCGTGCGGAAGGCACACTCGAAGAAATCAAAAAGACACTTCAAGGTTACATTAAAAATCCTCCTGAAAAAGAAACAAACATCGAAGTCTATTACGACTTTGATGAGACCCGTAATGTGAACGACTTCATTCAGGAAGAACTTGAAAAACTTCCGGAGAATGTTTTTGTTGTTCATTTCAAGAGAAAGGACAATCCTAAAATCGGAACAATTTCTCTTGGTCTTCTGGATGAATCAGGATTTGATTCGGAAGGCGGAACTATTTCTGATGAAGATATTTTTAAAACTCTTATTCTTTCAAAGATTGAAATTGACAAAGAGGATCTTGATGAAGAAGGGCTTTCAGAAAAACAGAAAGAACTTTTTGATACGTATCTCCCTTTATTGATGCAGGCAAGAGATTTTGAACCAGAGGAATAGGGGGCGAAAATGAAAATCAAGAAAATCACAATAAAGAATTTGAACTCGCTTAAAGGAACCTGGGTCATTGATCTTGAGGACCCGGCCTTTTTGGAAAATAAAAATCAGTTTGTAATCTGTGGAGAAACCGGGTCTGGGAAAACAACAATCCTGGACGCAATCAGTCTTGCATGTTTTGGAAAAACTCCGCGAAGTGAAGAGATCATGACTAAGCTCACAAACAGCGAAGCTTTGAACGAGCTTATGACACGTCGTACCACAACAAGTGAAGCAACTGTAATTTACGAATGCAGAAACGGAACTTTTGAAAGTTCTTTCAAGATGCGAAAGGCAGGTGGCAAAGCCGACGGAAATTTGAAATATGAATTTTCACTTGTGAATCTTGAAACAGGCGAACCGGTCTGTGACACAATCACAAATCTGAGACGTATTGAAGAAGTCACACAACAGAATACAAATCTTTCATATCTTCAGTTTACTCGTTCCATGATTCTTGCTCAGGGAAAGTTTGACAAATTCATTGGAGCCCGTGAAGAAGAACGTGCTCAGATTATGGAAGCAATTTCTGGAACTGATTATGCGGCTATGGGTGTAAGAATCGCGGCTAAAGCAAAAAGTGAAATCAAAAAATATAGCGATAAAAAAGAGGCCATAGATAACATCGCAATTCTTTCAGAGGAAGAAGAAGCCTTTTATGTAAACGAAAAAAATGGAAAGCCTCAGGAAATTGAAAACGTAAGAAAACTGGCTGAAAAGAATTCTGAGTTTTTGAAATGGCTTGAGCTTTTTGGGAAATTCGAAAAAGATTTTTTCGAAGCTGAAGACGAACGATCTAAATACGAAGCCAGAAAAAAAGAATTCAAGGCAGACGAGAAGAAACTCGCTGACGCGGAAAAGACTTTTTCATGTAATGTTCCTTATACAAAATGGAAAGGACTTACAGAGGCACAGGAATCAGATGAAAAAATTCTTTCAAAGAATGAAAAGGATCTGGAAATAATTACAAAAGAATTTTCTGACCTTAAAGAGGAGTCTCAGAAAAAAGCAGTAGCTCTTAAAGAAAAGAAATCTGAAGAGAAGAAAAAATCTTTGGAATGGAAAAAGGCTCGTGAACTTTTTTTGAAGATTGATTCCCAGAAAGAAAAGATTTCTGATTCGGAGAATAGAAAAAATATTTCAGAAGGAAAAATAATTGAAGCCAAGAAAAAAGAAAAAGAATTAAGAGATGCAATTGCAGAACTTAAAACAAATATAGAGAAAGCAAAAAAATATCTTGGCGAGCACGAAAATGATAAATCCTTAGAGTCCTATCTCTTGGTATTACAAGAAAAAGGGAATGCCATTAAAACAGAGATGGAAGCTCTTGGAAAACTGAAGGAAAAGATTAAGTCTGCAGAAAAAGAGATTGAAAAAATCACTGCGGAAGTTCCCGACCTTCTAAAAGAAAAGGAAGAAGCGAATGCAGAACTTAAGGACTTTGTCACTTCGAAATATAAAATTGTTTCAGAAATTCTCAGGGCTTCTATTTCGGATGGAAAGGCTTGTCCTGTGTGTGGATCAGAAAGTCATCCTTTTGCCTGTGAAAATCACAAAGGAGAAGGAAACAAAGAATCCTCTGATACTGCAGAAAAAATCAGAGAGCTTTCGGACAAGATCGAAAAACTTGAAAAGGGAATTTCTGAGAAGATTAGTCTGAAAGATGGAAATGCAAAAAGTCTTGAAGAGAAAAAAGAAACTTTTAAAGAAGTAAGCTGCAGGATTGAAAGTTCCGTTTCTGAATTCAATAAAAGTCTTGAACCTTGGAAGCTCCAGGTTGCTTTCGAAAAGAAAGGCAGCTTCGAAAAAATTTATTCTGAACTTGAAGAGCTGTCAGGGGCTTACAAAAACGTAAAAGAGAATTTTACTGAAGATGAAAAAGCTCTGGACCTTACACAGAAGGAACTGGACGGAATAAAAACTGAAGACCTGGAAAAAGATTTTTCGGAAGCGGTTGTTGAATATGAAAACAATCAGAAAGATCTGGAAGTTTTGTTTGGAGAACTAAAAACTGTTTCCGGTGGAAAATACGAAATTTCTGATGACGTGGACGCTGATGAAAATCAGTTCAAGGATGAAAAAGAAAAACTTGAAGCTGAACTGAAAGATGCGGAAGAAAGAAGCATAGAAGTTGGAAATGAAAAGACTTCTCTTGAGGGCTCTTCGAAAACTTTGAAAGAACAGATCGAGAAACGAAGTGCGGAACTTGATCTTTCTAAAAAGGAACTTGATGAATCACTGGAAGCAAATGGATTTGCAACTGTTGAAAGATTTGAAGCTTGCAGAGTTGAGGACCAGGAATTTAAGAGACTCAAAGCTGCCCAGGAAGAACTGAAGAAAGCAGACACAGGAACCAGCACAAGAGTTAAGGCCGCAAGGGACAGCCTGTCATCTCATAAAAAAATAAAACCAAAAGGAATGAGGGACGGGGATACAGAAAAACTTTCAGAAGAATATGTTCAGGAAAAAACTGAACTTGAGAAGAAACTTACGGAACTTTCAGAACGTCTTGGCGAAGTAAGTGCAATCCTTAAAGATAATGATGAAAAGAAAAATGAGACTGCTAAGCTTCGCGAAGAACTGAAAGCCATGGAAGGTGAAAGAAACAAGTGGCAGAAAATTCTGGACATGATCGGAAAGCTGGATGGAACCAAGTTCCAGGTTTTTGTCCAGGTACTGTTCTTCAAGAATCTTATCAAGAAAGCCAACAAATATTTCACTGGTATTCTTCCTGAATATTCTCTTGTTCAGGTTCCGGGAAAAGTTGATTTCAGAATTCATTCCAATGCATTCAGCGAAGACAAAGAGGATCGTGAATGCGGCAACATGTCGGGCGGTGAAAAATTCATCATCAGTCTTTCATTTGCACTTGGTATTTCTGAGCTTTCAAGTCGCAGTGTTTCAATTGATTCTCTGTTCCTTGATGAAGGCTTTGGAACTCTTTCTGGCAATGCGCTTCTTCAGAGCGTTGCGGCCTTGAAGAAACTTCAGACTGCAGGAAAGACTCTTGGAATCATTACCCATGTTTCTGAAGTCATCAAGGAATTCGATCTTAAGATTGAGGCTAAGCAGACCCGCGGAGTTTCGGGATACAGTGAACTGCAAGGACCTGGAATAACAAGACTGGATTAGATTTTCTTTGAAAATTGACTCCGGCATATTGAAGAATTTGCCCTGTATAAATAACATAAAGGTTATTAAAAGAGGTGATAATATGCCGGAACTTTCAAGCAGAACAGAAAACTTTACAGACTCAGTCATCAGACGTATGACTCGTATTTCGAACAAATATGGAGCTGTGAACCTTTCACAGGGTTTTCCTGACTTCGAACCTCCTAAAGCAATCCTGGACCGCCTGGCAGAGGTTACAAAAGAGGATTTCCATCAGTATGCCATAACCTGGGGTGCTCAGAATTTTCGCGAGGCTCTGGCTGCTAAAATCAGTCATTTTTCTGGTCAGGAAGTGGATCCCAACGGGGAACTTGTAATTACCTGTGGTTCTACTGAAGCCATGATGGCAGCAATGATGAGTGTTACAAATCCTGGTGACAAAGTAATCGTATTTTCGCCTTTCTATGAGAATTATGGGGCAGACACCATTTTAAGCGGTGCAGAACCTATTTATGTGCCTTTAATCCCACCAAAGTTCAATTTTGATCCAGAGGTTCTGGAAGATGCCTTTCGTCAGAAACCTAAGGCAATTATCGTTTGTAACCCGTCAAATCCATGCGGAAAGGTTTTTACAAGAGAAGAACTTACAATTATTGCTAACTTGTCTAAGAAATACGACACTTTTGTTATTACGGATGAGGTTTATGAACATATTCTGTACGCTCCAAATGTACATACATACATTTCAACTCTTCCAGGCATGAAAGAACGTACAATTGTATGTAATTCTCTGTCAAAAACCTACTCAATTACAGGCTGGAGACTGGGATATACCCAGGCAAATCCTGAGATTACTGAACGCCTTAAAAAGGTCCATGATTTCCTTACTGTAGGGGCTGCAGCTCCATTACAGGAGGCTGCAGTTGTAGGACTTAAGTTTGGGGACGATTATTACAAAGATCTGCAGGAAAAATACACCGAAAAGAGAAATCTGTTCTTGAACGGTCTTGATGCCCTGAAAATCCCGCATACAGTTCCAGAAGGAGCTTATTACATTCTTTTGGACATAAGCGAGTTCGGATACGAAAGCGACCTGGAATTCTCTGAAATTCTGGCCGAAAAAGTAGGGGTTGGAGTAGTTCCTGGTTCTAGTTTCTTCAAGGAACCTGAAAACCGGTACGTCCGCATCCATTTTGCAAAGAAGAATGAAACTTTGAATGATGCCCTGAACCGACTGGCTTTAATGCGTGAAAAGATGAAGGCGAAAATTATCACTGCTACAATGTAATCGGGGATTGTATTTTTGATCTCTGGATGAAATACTGAATCCAACCAAACAAAAGTAATCTTCTTGACTTAAATTTTACTTTAGTATATAAGTATTTATAAATAATTATGAAAGCAATGAGGCTCTGTCATAAACGGCAGAGCCTTCTTTTTTTTGAACAAAG
>JAKSTG010000018.1 GCA_024402695.1 Treponema sp.
AGTCCTTAAAATCAGCCTAGTTAAAGTGTCCAATAATTGGGGTGCACTTCAGTTTTCACAGTGGTCTTTTTTTTGTCTATTAGAAATAAGCAACAATGTAAAACAATAATACCTTGGGACAACTGACTCCCAGTCACAAAATGGGTTATCAGGGCCGCGCTATATAGCGCTGCATGTGAAGCGGGTTAAAGAAACTATACAGCCCCGCTTCAAATGCCCCTGTAACCACATTTTGTTCCTTCGCGTCAGTTGTACCAATTTCTTTAATTTTTCCATTGTGCGTATTTTAATAATCAAAACTCTGCAGTTGTAACACTTACATTCTTTAGCCACACGTCTTTGTCGGAAAGACCGCAGTTGAATTCAAGGCGGGCGGTTGGGTCGGAGCTGTTTTCCATTGTGAATTTGTATTTGAAGTGTTTGTATTGGGCTTCAAGTTTCGGGTGATATTCACTTGAGTGTACTGCCCAGGCAGAGTCTTCGTCGCCGCTCATTTTTACTGCGATTTCCCGGTCGCCGTCCGCTTTTGCATCAAACTCAATCACATAGGTAAAACCTTTTGCAATTCCAAGATTCTGTACAATCTGAACGGAATAGTTCTTTTTTCCGGCAGCCTTCATCGCTACACGGCATTCTCCGTTTTTTACAATTGCGTCTGCGTCACCGCCGAAGTCTGTCAGGGCAAGACAGTACCACTGGTGGCTGGTAAATCTTTCTGCAGGTGCGTCCTTCAGTCCTTCTTTGTTGATGCCTTTAAAGGCCTGGTCAAGGATATAGTTGCCGTTATCATTTGCATAGGTTTCAATGGCTTTGTTGTCCCGCTCCGGAACTGGTCGGGTAACATTCCTGTTGTAGGAATCCTTTGCGTAAACACGTACCCAGTCTACCAGCATCTGGGCAGGAACTTCTTTGTCTGAAGGCTTTCTGTATTCGTCATAAGTGCCTCCTACAGCCAGATTGAAAAGAATGTAGAAAGGTTCGTCATAAGGGGCAGGGTAGTCATAGATATTCTCGCCTGAAGCATCCATTGAATACCAGTTGTTGGTTTCGTAGAAGCAGGTATCGTCTACAAACCATTTAAGGCTGTCCGGTTCCCATTCAAGAGCGTAGTCGTGGTATTCAGTCATGTCTGATTCAGGGAATTTGTACATGCTTCCCGTGTATTTGTTTCCTGGCCATGGCTGACCAAAATGAACGGTTCCATAGGTTCTGTTTGGAAGTCTTCCTTTTGCTTCCATAATGTCTATTTCACCACTGGAAGCCCATACTCCGTATTTTGTAGTGGCAGGAAGCATCCAGAAGGCAGGCCAGATTCCATCGCCTTTTGGAAGTTTCATTCGGGCTTCAACGCGGCCGAAAGTAGGGGCGTAAAGAACCGTTCCGTCATCTTTCATCGTACGGATACGTCCGGAAGTATATGCCATGCCACCTTTAGTTTCTTTTCGGGCTTCGATTACCAGGTTACCTTTCTTTACCGAAACATTATCCGGGCTGTAATATTCAAGCTCATCGTTTCCCCAGCCGTTCAGTCCGTACTGGCTTCCGGTTCCCGTCTGATAATCCCATTTTGTAAGATCCAGTTTATTTCCGTTGAATTCATCCTGCCAAACAAGTTTCCAGTCTCCTTTCTGAAGGGGTGCTTTTTCGCCTCCGCAGGAAATAAGACCGGCAGTAAAAACTGCTGCAAGAAATATAATGCCTGTTTTTAATTGATCTGATTTTTTCATAAATCCTCCAGACTATAGTGTAAAATCAGACGGCCTGTTTTATTAGTCAGAAGGATTTCGCTTTGGTGTGTTTTTTTCAGTCAGAAAGGATTATTCTTCAGTTAAGTTCTTTTTAGCACGATTATTTGTATCGATTGATTTTCCGAATACAAAGAACCTGTCGTATAAATATTCAAGGACGAAGTTTGCGGCCATGTTCAGGGCTGTAACAAGAAATCCGTTCCACAAAAGAGTTTCTGCAAGATAATTTCCAAGAAGGGTAGAAACAGGTGTGAATACTGCATAGAAAGTGGCTACTTTGAGCATGGCAACAGGAATGTTGTTTGCGGACTGGAAGGTAAAGTTTCTGTTCAGGGTGAAATTCCAGATAACCGAAAGAACCAGGGCTGTAAGATAGCTGATCCAGTATGGAAACTTTCCGGTTAATTCCATAATTGAAAAGGCTGCGATTTCGATAATACCGGCTGAAACGGAAAATAAGGTGAAAAGGATGACTCTTTTGATTTCACCTTTCTTAGATTTGTTTTCTTCCATGGATTCTATAATAACATTCTTTTATTGATTTGTGGGAAGAATCTAAAGATAAAAAAAGACCCCGTACAGAAGGATTTCTTCTATACGGGGTTTGTTGCAGGCTTGCGCCTGCTTACCGAGTTTTGCTTTGGTCGCAAGAGGCTCCCATTTTTGCTGTCGCAAAAACCAGCAAAACTCGCGGACTAACTAAAGGATTTCAGCTAATTTTTCAGCTGTGAAGGTCGCAGGCTTGCGCCTGCTTCCCGAGTTTGCTGGCGCAAACTCGCAGTATTGCTGAAATCTATAAACGTTTAGCCAGTTCTTCTGCAGTAAAGCCTAAGAACTCGGCAACTTTGTTTGCTGGACCTGAAGTACCGAATCTGTCGATACAGAAGCAGTCTTCTTTCTTTGCAAACTGGAGCCATTCTGTAGAGATACCAGCTTCTGTACAAACAACGCGTTTTGCATCACCGATGATAGCTTTCTGTTCGCATTCGCAAAGTTTAGAGAACTTTCCGAGATCTGGAACTGAAACAACACGGATTGTTTTTCCAGAAACAAGAGAAGCAGCTTTGAGAGCCATGTTTACTTCTGAACCAGAAGCCAGGATTGTTACATCAGGAGATGCTGATCCTTCCTGTACAACGTAAGCACCCTTTGTTGCCATGTTTTCTTTCCAGTTTTTGTCAGCTTTTTCGTAAACTGCAAGTGCCTGGCGTGTGAATGCCATACATACTGGGTGATCTTTTGAAGCGTAAGCCATATTCCAAGCCTGCATAGATTCTTCTGGGTCACCAGGGCGGATAGCCTGAACTCCAGGAATAGAGCGGAGAGAACACATTGTTTCGATTGGCTGGTGTGTAGGTCCGTCTTCACCAACGTAGATTGAGTCGTGTGTGAATACGTAGATTACAGGCTGTTTCATGAGGGAAACAACGCGGAGTGATGGGCGCAGGTAATCAGCGAATACCAGGAATGTTGCACAGAATGGGCGGAGTCCACCGTGGAGTGAGATACCTGCACAAACTGCAGACATTGCGAATTCACGGATACCGTATTCGATTGTGCGTCCAGCGCGGTTAGCTGGGCTGAATGTTCCGTTGTCTGTTGCTTTGAATGCTGTTTTGTTTGGTCCCATAAGGTCAGCTGAACCACCAACCAGGTTAGCAAAACGAGCAGCGATTACGTTGAGGGCTTTTCCTGAAGCGTCACGTGTAGCACATGCGTCTCCAACTTTGTATTCAACGTCTTTGATTGTTTCGTCTGTTACAGCGTCTGAGTGGTAAGCATCCCAAAGTTTTGCAAGGTCAGGATTTTCTTTTGCCCATTCAGCGAATGTTGCGTTCCAGTCAGCTTCTGCTTTAGCAAATTCTGCTTTTTTGTCTTCGAAGAACTTGTAAGCTTCTGGTACAACGTAGAAGTCTTTGTCTGTTGGAAGACCAAGTGTTTTTTTAGCTTCAACGATTCCGTCTGCGCCAAGTGGAGCACCGTGAACGTCAGCTGTATTCTGTTTTGGAGCACCTTTACCAATTACAGATTTGAGCATGATGAGGGAAGGTTTGTCGCCGCAAGCTTTTGCTTCAGCTACCAGTTTAGCAATTCCTTCTACATCGTACATGTCTCCGCGGAGAACCTGCCATCCGTAAGCTTCGTAACGTTTAGCAATGTCATCTGTGAATGTAATGTCTGTGCATCCGTCGATAGAGATTTTGTTTTCATCGTAGAATACGATGAGTTTTCCGAGTTTAAGGTTTCCGGCCAGAGAACAAGCTTCAGAAGCAACACCTTCCTGAAGACATCCTTCACCAACCAGTGAGTATGTGTAGTGGTCTACGATTGTGTGTTTTGCTGTGTTGAATTTTGCAGCGAGCATAGATTCTGCAACAGCCATACCAACAGCCATAGAAACACCCTGTCCAAGTGGACCACCAGTACATTCTACACCGTCTGTGTCACCGTATTCTGGGTGACCTGGACAACGTGAACCAACCTGACGGAAGTTCTTAATATCATCCATTGTTACATCGTATCCGGAAAGGTGGAGGATACTGTAAAGAAGCATTGATCCGTGACCTGCAGAAAGAACAAAACGGTCGCGGTCTGCCCATTTTGAGTTGGCAGGATTGTGTTTCATAACTTCGCCGTAAAGAACAGCGGCAGCTTCTGCTGCACCAAGTGGAAGTCCTGGGTGACCAGAGTTTGCCTTCTGGATGGCATCCATTGACAGAGAGCGAATAGACAGAGCTACTGCTTCAATTCCTTTTTTATCCATATATTTTACTCCTAAAAATATTTTGCCGTTTAATTAATCCAGTTCTTTAATTGCATTAATGAGCTGGGCTTCGCCTGCGTGTTCTTCCAGAAGTTTTCTGAAAGAATTCTTTCTGAAAAGACCTACAAGTGTAGAAAGTACTTTCAGATGTGTCTGTGAATTCTGAGTAAGCAGAATAAACATAACACTTACCTTTTTTTCATCAGGAGCGGCCATTTCCAGCGGTTCCTTCAGGTACACTACACAGATTCTCTGGTCTGCTTCATCCTTCATAATAGGACTGCGGGCATGTGGAAGTGCAATTCCGTTACCTACAGCAGTACTAAGAATTTTTTCGCGTGCGCATAAAGCATTATACACTTGTTCCGAAGTCATGCTATCGGGTAAATCAAGCATTTTGCAGACATTTTCATAAATTTCTTCGGGTGTCGATCCTTCAACATCCTTATAAACCCCGCCTTTGTGAATGAGTGGGGAAATATCAAAGGTTGTATCCATTTTTCATAATCCCTTTTTATTATTTATTTACTATATATTATACAGTTTTTATATATTGTTTTCACGTTTTTTTGCATGTTTTAGTGCAGTAAGTAAAGGAGGCTCAATTGACTCATAAGCGTCATTCATTCCGCCCATTGAGGTCATCATGTCTTCGGTATCCCGGTCAACGCCGCTTGAAACCAGTTCAAATTCATCAAGGAAATTAGATGCATTTTCCGCAATCTGGGAAAGCATAATCAGTTCCTGTTGAGGAAGTTCTGCAAGATCAACTGAAGCGACACTGACTTTTGCTACAAGTCCCATAACTCTCTGGAAGAATAGGATGCAGCTGTGGCGGTCCCGGGCAATAGGGAAGTCTATGAACCTGTTGAAGGATTTCTTAACCACATCAATTCGTTTCTGCAGGTGCATTGTGACGAATTTTTCCTCGGCTTCTGTGAATCGAAGGTCTTTAGGATAAACCTTGTTGAAAAGGTCCAGGCCTGATTCCAGAGGTTCGTTTCTGTAGAGCATGTCTTTTATGAAACAGTTCAGAACATGTTCTGCCGAAAGGAGAGTTACAGGTGGAAAAGGTGCGATTTCCAGCATCTGCTTGTTCCAGGTTCCGATATATGGAATTTCTTCGTGGGCTTTCCAGATTCTGGATTCGATTCCGTACTGTTTGAAGTCCAGTTTTGAGGTATGTTCCAGAAAATCGCCTGAGGAACCGCAGTTTTCATTGCAGAGAACTCCCTGGTCTTCAAGGAAAAGCAGGGCCAGCTGATGGTGAATCGAGCTGCATGGACCATGACGTTCTATCTGGCGGAGCATACATTCTTCGAAAGCCGAATACCATTCCTCATTTGCCACATCAGAGAAGCTCATTTTGAGGGAAGTGTGCTTTTCTTTCTTTATAAGTGTATTGATTGTGCCTTTGTCCCAGTCTTCTACCCGGCAGATGATTCTGTCGCCATATTCGAATCCTTTTTCAAAATAAGGCTCCAGGGACCATCCGGTCTGCTTTACGGAAGAAGGAAGTCCGTACTGAACCTGCGAAAAAGAGACTCTGTCACAGGCAGGATCTTCCAGGACCATAGGAATGCAGTAACCTTCGCCAAAAAGGGCATAAATATCCAGAACGGTGTTCATGGAAAGTTCAGTTACTGTGGGAGGAACAGGATTTCCGTCCAGAAGAATTGTCTGATTGTAATAGCGGGTTGCAGGATCCGCAAAAGGAATGAATCGGTGACCGGGAATGAAGGCACCGGCTTCGCATTCTTCTCTTGTAGGTTTGAAACTGAAAAGGCGGCCGGTAAATGCTCCTGCAAGAGTAATGAATCTTTCATCTACAAGGGGGAATACACAGTCAGTACTCCCGAAAAGGGTGTAGATATCATCAGGAGAAACTTTAATTCTGTTCTTTTTCAGATAAGCCTGAAATTCCTGGACCGTGAAAGGCTCCAGTTTTGTTCTGATAAAGGCTTCTGAGGCTTCATAGAATGTCATTGGGTAACCGATTTATTCGGAACTTAGATAACTCTAAGGTCTACGATTTCTGCTTCTGCGTTTTTAAGGATTGTTTCCATCTGTGCGGCAGTAATTCCAGTAACCTTCAGTGTGGAACGGCGGACGTCTTTGCCTTTCATTTCACGGGTAACAACCGAAATCAGATTTCCTTTCAGCTCTGCAATCTGGTTTGTAATGTTTGCAAGCTGTCCCGGTTTGTCAGGCTGGCTGATTACAGCGCGAACTCCTGAGTGACGGGCACCGAAGATTTCTGTGAACAGGCGGAAAAGGTCGTTTTCTGTAACGATTCCAACCAGCACATCGTCTTTCATAACTGGAACACAACCGATGTTGTTGTCAACCATGATTCTGGCGGCTTCTTCCACAACTTCTGTTTCCTGAACTGTAATAACCTTTTTGGTCATGTATTTTCCGACAGTCAGTTTTGAAAGCAGATATCCAAGTTCAAACATATCAAGGGTTGTTGCATCGGAAGGTGATGCCTTCTGGATATCATTTTTTGTGATAAGTCCAACAAGTCGCTTTGATTTGTCCAGAACCGGAAGTTTAGAGAAATTGTTTTTTGTCATCAGAGCTTTTGCTTCTGTAACAGTTGAATCTTCAGTAACAGTAACCGGAGATTTAGTCATAACATCACGAATAATCATAGTTGTCCTCCAAATCCTTAATTATAGTATACTACAAAAACTGCATATATAAAGGGAAAATCTGATAATCCAACACAGGATTGATGTGGTATACTAGAATTCAAATTTATAAATTCCGGGGTGATTTATATGGAATTTTGTACAAAAGGTATTGTTTCATCAAATATGGTGCTTCTGCAGAACTCAACAAACTGCATCTTCGGTGAAGCTCCAGCGGGAAGCACAGTTTCTTTGTCTTTTGGTGATGTTGCGGCTTCGGTTCAGGCAGGTTCTGACGGAAAATGGAAAATCGAGTTCAATCCGGGGCAGCCTGCTTCGGGACGTAACCTGGTTCTCTGCTGCGGCGAAGAAAAAATCACTTTTGAAAATGTTGCTGTAGGTGAAGTCTGGATCTGTTCAGGACAGAGTAACATGCAGCTTCAGATGGAACGCCTCAAATATACTTACCCTGAAGAATTCAAAAAACCGGAAAATCAGAATATTCGAATGATCACAATTCCTGTGACTTTTGCTTTTGACGGGCCAAAAGATTCTGTACAGAATCCTGACTGGAAAGTTGCAGGTCCTGAAACTTTAAGCGGCATGAGAGGAACTTCATATTTCTTTGCACGCCGCCTGACAGAGGAACTTGGGATTCCTGTAGGTGTAATTGCCTGCTGTCAGGGCGGAACTCCAATTACTGCCTGGATGAATGCAGAAACTATGGCCGGAGTGGGCGATTATGTAAAACGCCTTGAGGAATTGAAGGTTCCGGGATATGTAAGCAGTGTTCAGGCTTCGGAAAAGGCCGCTCAGGATGAATGGAATAAAAAGATTTACAGTCTTGATGGGGGTATGGCAGAAAACTGGAAGGACTGGTCTGTAAAACAGGCGGAAGCAGCCGGCTGGGGTACCTGTCAGATTCCCGGAGAAATCGATCTGATTGAAAAAGGCGGAATTGTCTGGTTCAAAAAAGAAATCTCTCTGACTTCGGAACAGGCTGCATACTTCAGTGAAAAAGGGGCCAGGCTCTGGACCGGAACAATCCGTGATGCAGATGTGGCTTTTATAAACGGTGTTCAGGTTGGAGTAACATACTATGTTTATCCTCCACGCAGATATGATGTTCCTTCCGGAGTTCTTAAGGAGGGCGTGAATACAATCACATTGCGGGTTCAGCAGAATCTTGCCAGCCGCAAAATGTATTTCTGGCCTGAAAAACATTACGCTCTTGCAAGCCGGGACGCAAAAGTGATTCCTACTGCAATCCGTAATGTGGAAAAAGCAGAAGGAATTCTTCCATTAAAGAGGGGAGAAATCTATGAGGATCAGGATAAAGACGGGCTTTATATTCCGTTGAACGGGGAATGGCTTTGTTGTGCTACAAGCCAGGTGGAAGAATGTCCTCCTAACACTTTCTTTGAATATGAACCTCAGGCTTTGTACAACGCAATGCTTTCGCCGTGTTTTAATACTGCTGTCCGGGGCGCACTCTGGTATCAGGGGGAAAGTAATGACGGAAAGGCCTTTGAATATGAAGAACTTCTTTCCCGTATGATAAAGCTCTGGCGTGAAAAGTTCGTTTACAGCCCTGAAAAGAAACTGCCTTTTGTTGTAATGCAGCTTCCTTCCTGGGCAGATGATGTGGATCCTGATTCTTATCCTCTTTCAAGTTCCTGGGCAGAAATTCGCGAAGCACAGAACAGTGCCTGCAGCAGGTTTGCAAACACAGCTTTGAGCGTTGCCGTAGATGCAGGGGAATGGAACGATCTTCATCCCGAAAAGAAACTGACCGGTGGAAGCCGCGCCGCCGAACAGGCCCTGCGTATTGCCTACGGAAAGGATTATCCGGAATGTGCAAAAATGAACAGCATGGAACTTCGCATCGAAAAGGGCCTTACGGGAAATCCGGGCGGTTTCTGTAAAGTGATGTTCAATACGGAAGATCCGCTTAAAGCTTACGCTGTAGAAAATGGTGCTGCCGACTTCTTAAAAGAAACAAAAGAAGTTTACGGTTTTTCCCTTTTGCTGAAAAACTGGTTTGGAAAAATGTCAGTTCTTGCAGTTAGCGGAAAAGTAACAGGTGAAAAAGAAGTGACCTTATCCATTCCAAAATTACCGCTTTTTACCAGAATTAAGGAAATTCGATATCTTTGGGCAAATTGTCCTGAATTGGTGAACCTGTACTCTGGGAATCTTCCTGTGATGGGTGGAAGGGTGAAGGTGTAGCAGACAGCGCAGATTTTGCCACTTTGGGAAAGAACTGGGATAGGACAGGAATTGATTCAAATTACGCTAAAATGACTGAAGGTGGCATAAATGGTGCAGCCGCAAAAGTTTATGGCTATTATAATCAGATTCCGTTAAACAGTAATTCTACAGCCTTTACTGTGGAATACTGGCAGAAAGGTGAAACTTGGCATGTAGGAATTAGTAAAAGAGATCTGTTCGAAATTCACAATTATAAGGGAAGTAAATCCAGCTATGACGCTTATAATTATCTTTACTATGCTCCGGATGAATCGACTGTAACTTCACACAGTATATGGTTCTCTGACACAAATAAAAAATCCGACAATAACTGGCATTATTATGTTCATGTATTTACAGAAACATATATGGCAGTTTATAAAGACGGGCAGCTTATGACGAACTCCGTGTTTCAACCTGTGCCCGTACACCGGATGAAATAAAGGCTTACTACGATTGTGCAGTACCTTTATATAATCCACAGAACTAGTTTGTTTTAGAACCCATTGCCTGGCAGTTTACGCTGCCGGGCTTTTTTTTACATATAAAATTTATTGGTATTTGCTTATTTAGTATCCTACGGTACGCAGCGTCTTAAAGCATTCAAAATCCTTTGGATTTGCTGTAAGAATTTCGGTGGCGCCTTCAAGTTCGTAACGGGAGGCCATGTTTGTGTCGTTCAGGTGTTTGCGGCCCAGGTTGTGGATTTTGAGCCAGGTTACAGTCCGACCAAAGCTTTCGTCAAAAGGGAAGAGAATTTTTACCCGGTCCAGTTCACGCCATTCATCTACAATATTAAGTGCTTCTTCCATAGAAAACGCATTTTCAAATCGTTTAGTATCTGTTATTACGTGAATGAATTCATTAAAGCAGTTGTAATATACCAGCAGGGTATTTGAGGTTTTGTTCGCAAAATTCTTGAAAAATTTTACAGCACCTTTATGACGGGGAGAGTCTTCCCAGTACAGATCAATTAAAAATGTGGTATCGATGGCAAGTGAACTCATTCAGAAACCTCATCATCAAGAAAATCACTTTTGTAATCATCTGTAAGAAAATCTTTGGCGCCTGAGCGGAGTCGGACCGTGCGGTTAAATGATAATTCAGAAAGGCTTTTTTTCTGTCCGAAATTACGTTCCGCATATTCTTCCATGGCTTCGCGAATAAGTTCAGATGCTTTTCGGCCCTGCTTTTTTGCCTGAACCTGATAGGTTTCATACAGCTGTTTTATTAAGTAAACCGTAACTGTCTTGAGAGAATTGTCTTTTGAATACATATAACTCATATTTAGAATATATGTATAAATTATATGTATGTCAAGAAAATTGTTCGAATAACATTCCTTGTTTAATTCACTATATAATTGAAGAAAGACAAGGTTTGTTTGGGAAAGGAGGATTGGTCAGATTTTTGCCTCATGTGTTCCGTTCTGAATGGTTTTAAATTATAATAAAATTTCGCAAACAAAATTATTGAAGTATAAGTATAAAAAATATTGGAGCTCTTTATGAATGTAAAAAAGAATCTGTTTCTGCTTTTGGTATTTACAATTTCTTTGTTGTTCAGTTCTTGTGAGAATTTTTTGACTGGAAATACTTTTAAAGAAAAACTTGAAGCTGAAGTCAATTATACAAATGCTCCTGATGTTACAGTTTTAGTTACTGCTGATCCAAATACAGGAAATACTGTGCCGGCCGGAAACTATCAGGTTAAAGCAGGTTATGCTTTTGATATATCCTTTGATGAAAATACAGACGATTATCAGTTTTTGAATTGGGCTGCCTATAAAGACAATAAGATTGTAACTGATGGTGTTACTTTTGAAAGTCCTAAATCAGTAAAAACAAATGTTACTGTTGTCAATATAGACGGAATAACAATTAAAGCAGAATGTGCTAAACGTATAAAAACAACTAACAATTTGAGTCCACAATATAGTCCTAATGGTGTAAGCCGTGACCGTTCAATTGTAGTTGAGTTCACTAAAAAGTTAAGTTCAAATTGTTTTATTTTTGCAGAAGATGAAGTTCCTGAAGGTGCAGTTCCGGTTGCTGGCAGCGATGGTCAGATATGGGCATACAAACTTAATAATCAGACTTTCTTTAAGAATGTTTCAATTACCAACACAGATGGAATTTCTCTTGCAGAACATTTCCTTCAGCCGGTAGTGGAAGGAGCTCTTCTTACAGTTGCTACAGATAAAACAAATCCAATTACAATTGATATTGGTTCAACTTACAAAACCATAACTGTAATTTTAGGTTCTGATATTTGTGATGAATCTGGGATTAAAATGGGCACAGATAAAGAATGGCGCTACCAGGTAACAGAAGCAACCGATGAACAGGCCACAATCGCTTTAACTTCAAACTCCACAGAAGGTAATATATATCTTCCTGGAACCAGAGATTATAGTATTGGTCAAAAGATTTCCCTCATCTTTACAGAAAATCCGGATTATCAGTTTATTCGATGGGATTATGACAGCAGTATTATTTATATAGAAGATAATAAAAATATTTCTGCAATTGCTACAGTAATTAGTAAAACAGAAAATAACGCTGTTTCGGAAATAAAGGCTGTTTGTGCTCCACGTTTAAGAACCATAGATTCTGAGTTTATGCCAAAAGCAGAAGGAAACCAGAAGACTGTCGGAAAAAATTCAACAATTGTAATTCAATTCAATAAGGATTTGCCGGTTGACGAGGAAGGGCTTGAACAGATAAACAATATTTCTATTACCACTGGTGGAACAGATATTAGAAACTGTTTTATTTATCCGCCAACAGTTGTGGACAATACAATTACCTTTGTTGCTGACCGCACAAATATGCTGGATATTCCAAAAGGTCAGACAAAAACTGTTACTGTTAAAGTTCCCGCTGATTTTTATTATGTAAACAGTGATGGAACTAAGGTAACTTATGGCGCTGCTGGAAAAACATACACTTATGTCGCTGACCATACAACAGTAAATAAAGCAGACATTACTTTTGTAGCTGCAGCCGGCAGTGGTTCTTTTGTGACGGAAAGTGGAACTCAGTATTATTCTTTGAACGAAATATCAGACCTGGAATTTTCTTTAGCTGATGGTTATGTATTTGATGGCTGGGAAATTACATCTTCGGATCCGGAATTTGATGCAGTAAATATTATTATTGATGATCCTGATTCCCTTAAAACAAAACTTCGTGTTTACGAAGCTTATGGTGGAATTACAGTAAAAGCCAAATGTCACAAGATTGCAAAAGCGGCAATTTCTCCTGATTACACAAGTTTAGGCGTAGCCTGCGATACACCTATAACAATTTCTTTTGATGGAATAGAAATAAATCAATCAACTGTAAACCTTGCAGAAAAAGGTTCTGTTCAAATTGTTAATCCTGAAAATGAATCTGTTCATTTTGAAAATTATTATACTCTGGAATGGGAAAATAAAAATATAGTATTAAAGCCAATTTCGGATTACTCTATTAAGGCTCTTGTTCCAGCTAAAGAAGATGTTCAGAATATAAAAATAATCCTGGACAGTAAAGTTATTGAACGGGCTGATGGATTTCATCTGGAAGGGGATAACAGCTTTATTTATAGAATAAATGGCAGCACAGAAGAAATCCAGCCTGATGTTTCAATGAGCATATATAGACCTCTTTATGAAAGTGGAATTGAAAAAGCGGAAAGAGTTGAGCTTTCAAAAGAAGGAAGAACCCAAATTCAAGATGATGAAGTTTTAAGAAAAACTAATCATATTAACAACAAAATCTTTATTAACTGTAATGCGGCTGATTCCGGTTCCGGAGTGAAAGAACTTGTCGTAGAAGAAACCTTACTAAAATATGTGACAGATTCTTCAGATCTCTCTTCTCCTGTAACATTAAAATCGGAACCTTATGCTTATTCACAGTTTAATTCTGCAATGACTTATACTCTTAGATCCGAACATGATGGTGTAGTAAAACTTGATTTTGTTGTAAGTGATTATGCCGGTAATAAAACTGTAAATACTTACTATGTTCATAAAGATACCAGTTTTGATGCATCTAAGATTATGGCTGGTTCATTGATTCCTGATAATAGGAATAAAGTTCTTCTTAGCGAATTAACAAGTCAGCTTTCATTTGAATTAACTCCAGATACGGTAAAAGACTATTATTTTGGAAATGAACTGTCTGATATATATGCCGAAGCTTATTGGGGGCTTTCTTCTTCAACTATAAATAATCAGATGGAATATGATGCCCTTAATAAACGTTATGTTTTGACAAATGCTGCGCGTAGAACTAAAGATTCAACTTTAGAAAAAGATGTGTATGTGAAATTTAGTGTTCTTGATGAGGTAGGAAATAAAGCTGAAGTTGTTCGTATTATTCCAGGAAACACTACTATTGTTTCTGTTACATCGAAAAAATCTGGTTCCGATTATGGTGCATTCATTAGGCCTATAGGTCTTGGAGAAAAAAAGGCCATGTTAGTATCCATGGAGGCTGTTGGAACAGATTATTACATTTTATACAGAACAAAAGACAATGAAGGTTCTTCTTGGTCTGATTATTCTGTTGCTCCACGTAGTTTGTCAGATCCTGGTAATTATGTTAAAAATGCGCTTCAAGTTGAAACAACAAAAAAATATTACGAAATCTCACTGTTACCATATTTTGAATATGCAGAAAGATTTTATTGGGGAACAGCCTGTGAACCTGTGGTTGTTACCGTTGGTGAAGATGGAGTTGAAGATTATTTGACAAGAGATACAGGAATTGTTGTTCCACAAAGTTTAGCAATTGAACTTGTTGGTACAGCAGATGATTATGCACCAAATTCCGGCTATGTAAAAATAAAAGCTACTCCTAAGTTTACAGAGGCTAAATCTGAAAACTGTAAATATTATATTTATTATTATTCCACTCCTGAATATACAAGTGATGAATATATAGAAAGGATGAAGTCTTACCTTCCTATTGAAGGAGATTCCATAAGTTTTAGTATTGATCCTGGAATTGAGTATTTTTATGGAATATATGCTGTAAATGAAGAAGCTGGGACTTACCAAATGAAAAATCTTGCTACTCAAAGCTCTCTCGAAAGTTTTGATAAAAATCCGCCTTATATCAATTTTAGCTCTTATTACCCTATGAATACTTATACCATTCAGTTTTCTACAAATGGTTATTATCTGGTAAAAAAATATGCAGGTCGCACTGTATGGCCACAGGACTATGGTTTCGGATTGTATAAAAATGCAGAAGGAAAAATTGAATTTGATTACTATTTAATTAAAAATGATGTGAATCCAGCACCTGGCGATATTGAACCGCTGGATATTAAACTTTCAGATTTGGAAAAATATAAGACTTATAAAAAAACTCTTTCTTATGATGAGAATGCAGACTATATATTTATCCCTTATGGTGCTATTGAACAGGGAATATATACCTTATGTATTCATTTAAAAGATAATTCGGGTAATGATTCTGTAACCAATTTGTCTTGCCGAAATATAGTGGTAGAAGAAAAAACTGAGCCTGGGTTTAAAAAACTTGTTGCAAAACTAACTTCTGATGCGACAGAAACTGTTGCTGCCCTGGAGTTGATAGATAAAACTAATTTGGGGTATTCACAGTTAGTTATGGATAAAAAAGAATGGTATGCTACTCGTCCTTTTATGAATACGTATTTGGGAAATCATACCAAATACTCTCTTTATTTTGAAAATAGTACTAAAAGCAGTGAGTATGTAAATTGTGACTTTGACAGCTTTTATAAAATTGTTAAATTAAATTCCTCAAAATACGGATTTAATCTGCCGTATTTCTTTCTGCCGAAATATGTTTACCAGAAAGATACAGATGACGAGCTTGAATGTGTAAATAAAAACATTATCAGCAGTCAAAAATCTTTCCAGATTTATTACGACAATCCAATGTTTGTTCACACAATGTGTTGCCCGGAGGAGTTGGATGAAGATAATCCTGCTTTATGGGAAGCAAGAGGTTACGAAGTTAGTATTGAAACCAAGAGTGACTGTTATAATTACAAAAAAACAGAAAAAGGAACTGCTTCAAAAACCTTTACTTATATTCCGGATCTTTCAAAAGTTGAAAAAGGCTGGAAGTACGTTGTTATTGCTCACTTTGCAGACGGAACAACAATTATGTCCGATATTAAGACAGTAAAATAACTTTTATTGTTAGTATGGTAATCATTGATTCAATGACATTCCTTCTGCTTTTCACTATAATATAGGGACATTTTTTTTTAGTGCTTTATGGAGGAATTATGAAAGCAATCGAAATGGAAAAGGCTTACGATCCTAAAACTTTTGAAGATCGTATTTATGGTGAATGGGAAAGCAAAGGCTACTTCAAGCCTGCAAGTGATGAGGCATCTCCAGTACATGGACAGTACAAATGCCAGTGTGAATCATGCAAAAAATCAGACACCTACGCCGTCGTCATTCCTCCTCCAAATGTTACCGGCGTTCTTCACATGGGACACGGTCTTAACAACACACTTCAGGATATTGTAGTTCGTTACCACCGTATGCGTGGCGACAATACTCTTTGGGTAACTGGTACAGACCACGCCGGTATTGCAACTCAGAACGTTGTTGAACGTAAACTTAAAGCAGAAGGTCTTTCTCGTAATGACCTGGGCCGTGAAAAGTTCCTGGAACGCACATGGCAGGTAAAAGAAGAACACCACAACATCATCGTAAAACAGCAGAAAAAACTTGGTAACTCAACTGACTGGGACCGCGAACGCTTTACATACGACGAAGGTCTTTCTGGTGCCGTTCGTGACGTTTTCGTTACTCTTTACGAACGCGGACTTATGTACAAAGGAAAGCGCCTTGTAAACTGGTGTCCTCGCTGTGGTACAGCTCTTGCTGATGACGAAGTTGATCATGAAGATACACCTGGCGCAATGTATCATCTTTACTATGAATATGCAGACGGAAGCGGAAAGATTGAAGTTGCTACAACTCGTCCTGAAACTTTCTTTGGTGATACAGCTGTTGCCGTAAATCCTAAAGATGAACGCTACAAGGCAATTGTTGGAAAAATGCTGAAGCTTCCTCTCACAGGAAAAGAAATTCCTATCATCGCTGATGAATACGTTGATATGGAATTTGGAACTGGTATGGTAAAAATCACACCGGCTCATGACCCTAACGACTGGGAAGTTGGTAAACGCCACAATCTTGAAGTAATCAATCTTCTTACTCCAGATGGAAAAATGAACGAAAATGTTCCAGAAAAATACCGTGGTCTTAAACCTGAACAGGCTCGTAAACTTGTAATTGAAGACCTTACAGAAGCTGGACTTTTCAAAGAAGAAGAAAAAATGGTTCACTCAGTTGGTAAATGTTACCGCTGTAAAACTGTTGTAGAACCTTACCTTTCTGACCAGTGGTTCGTAAAAATGAAGCCAATGGCCGACAAAGCCCTTGCTGCATGGAAAGCAGGTGAAATCCAGTTCTTCCCACAGAAATGGGAAAACACTTATGAACAGTGGCTGGTAAATATCCGCGACTGGTGTGTAAGCCGTCAGATCTGGTGGGGGCACCGTATTCCTGCATGGTACTGTGAATGTGGTGAAACAATCGTTAGCCGTACAGATCCAACTTGCTGTCCAAAATGTGGTGCAGGTGCCGACAAACTTAAACAGGATCCTGATGTTCTGGATACATGGTTCAGTTCATGGCTCTGGCCTTTCTCAACTTTGGGATGGCCTGAAAACACAGAAGACCTGGCAAAATTCTATCCTACAACAGCCCTGGTAACTGCATACGACATCATCTTCTTCTGGGTTGCACGTATGATTATGGCCGGTCTTGAATTTACAGGAAAGGCTCCGTTCCATGACATTTACATCCACGGTCTTGTTCGCGACAAGCAGGGACGCAAAATGTCTAAGTCTCTTGGAAACGGTATGGACCCTCTTGAAATCATCGACATGTACGGTGCCGACGCCCTTAAGTTCACACTTGGTTTCATGTGTGCTCAGGGACAGGATATCCTTATCGATAAAGACAGCTTCAAACTTGGTTCACGTTTCTGTAATAAAGTCTGGAACGCAAGCCGCTACATCATGGGTAACCTTGAAGGCCGTACTTTGATCCCAATTACAGACGCTGACCTTACAGAACTGGACAAATGGATTTACAGCCGCCTTGATAACGCAACACGCATTGCCCGCGAAGCTCTCGAAAGCTACCGCTACAATGATGCTGCATCGGCTATGATGGAATACTTCTGGAACGAATACTGTGACTGGTATGTTGAAGCAACAAAACTTTCTTTCAAGAACGGTGACGAACACGAAAAAGATCGCGTAGTTTCAGTTATCCTGAACCTGCTGGAAGAAAACCTCCGTCTTCTTCACCCATATCTGCCATTTGTAACAGAAGAAATCTATGCAAAACTTCCTCTGGCTGAACTGGTAGAAAACCGCAAGAAGGCAGGTGCAAACAAGATCATCACAACTTCTGAATACAATGGCATGATCATCAATGCTCCATTCCCAGAACCAAGTGATGACCGCAAGAACGACGCCGTAACAAAACGCTTTGACGTTCTTAAAGACCTTGTTGGTAAAGTTCGCGCACTCCGTGTTGAATGTGGAATTGACCCGGCACTTAAGATCAACATTGCAATCAAGATTGAAAAGGGAAGTGATGCCGAAGTTTGTATCGCTTACGCCGACATGGTTAAGCTCCTTTCTGGTATTGCAAACATCGACTTTGTTGATGCAAAACCAGCTTCTTCAATCGGTACAGTTGGCGTTGGCTTTGAAGCCTTCATCCTTCTTGATGATTCAATCAACAAGGAACAGCTTCTTACACGCTTCCAGAAAACTCTGGAAGAACACAAAAAATACGCCGAAAGAAGCCAGAACAAGCTGAACGGAAACTTCGCCCAGCACGCTCCAAAAGAACAGGTTGAAGCCGAAAAAGCAAAGCTTGCTGAAGAATTAAACGTTGTAGAAAAGATGGAAGTTTACATTAAGGAATTGATGTAGAAATAATTTAGCGCGAGTTTTCTTGCGACACAATCCTCGGTGGTGAATGCTGCCGGGGATTTTTTTTTGATTTAGTTCTAAGGATTCTTTATATTTAATGATGTGCTATAATTGATTAGCAAAATAATACAAAGCGGTGTATATGTTGAAGAATGAAATTAAGCGTTTAATTTTGATTGTTTTAGGTGCAGTCCTAATGGCCGTGAATATCAATACTTTTGTGCATTCCGCAAGTTTGATACCAGGCGGCTTCAGTGGTCTGGCACTTTTGATTCAGAATATTTTTAGAACTTATTTTGAAGTTAATTTACCATTTTCAATTCTTGTATACATTTTCAATATTTTTCCAATTTACATCGGTTTCAGGTACATAGGTAAAAAGTTTACTTTGTATTCTATGGTGATGATTATTTTATCCGGATTATTAACTGATATTATTCCGGGACTGAAAATAACTGATGACATTTTGCTCTGTTCAATTTTTGGTGGAATCTGTAATGCAGTTGCTATTAACTGCTGCTTAATGGCAGACAGTTCTTCTGGAGGAACAGATTTTATTTCGATTTACGTTTCAGAAAAAACCGGAAAATCTGCCTGGAATTTTATTATGGCAGGAAACTTCTGTGTTCTGCTGGTGGCAGGTATTCTGATAAATTGGAACGCTGCTTTGTATTCCATCATTTTTCAGTATGTTTCAACTCAGGTTCTGAATCTGCTTTACAGGCGGTATGAAAAAATCACATTGCTGATTGTTACCGATAAGCCTGATGAAATTTACAAAATTATAAAGGAACAGACTAATCATGATGCTACTGTGTTTAACGGTAAAGGCTGTTATCAGGGAGTGGAACATCCTATGCTTTATTCTGTTGTATCCGGTTCAGAAAGCGGAAACCTTGAAAAACAGATTCGCCTGGCAGATCCTGATGCCTTTATAAATGTTATTCGATCTAAATCTATAGTAGGTAGATTCTTTAAAAGGAATCTTGATTAAAAAAGGAGCTGTTATATGAATTGTAGAAAATTTTTTGTTGTTTTTTTGATTCTTTTTAGTTTTCTTTTGAGCGGTTGTTTTTCAGAAAAAAACAGTCCTTTTCCAGACAGTGAATGGATTATGCAGAATTATGATAATGAGGCTAAACTTTATTATCATCACCTGATTTTACGTCCTGATCATTCTGTTATGCTCAGAACTTCTTACGCTGATTCAGAAAATATTATTGTGTGGCGCGGAAAATATAAAATCAATGCAAAAAAAATTATTTTTAATTTTGAAGATTGCAGTCGATTTGAAAAAGGCGAAAATATCGGACAGTACAGCGACAAGCGGCTTGTGAAGTTTTATTCCGGGGAATATTTTTATTCACTTGGACTAATAGGCGATGAAGATAACAAAGTCTGGCACCTTCAGCTTATCCGCCCAAAGAATCAGTTTTATGGCGAAACAAAAGATATTTACGGTAATTATTTTGAAGAGTTTGTGAAAGTTGAATCTTCAGTAGACTTGAAATAACTGAATCCTATTTAAAAAAAATTGGCTAGAGTATTTTTCTTGTTTTCAACTTTTTTGATATATTTCGTTATATTATAAATGTCAAGGAGGTCTTAGAATGAAAGCACTTTCTGTTACCGAAATTGAAAAAAATGCAGATGAAATTACAAAGGATATTTCAGAAAGAACAGAATTTTTAAAAGAGAATTTTGGATCTGAAACCTGGGCTGATTTGAATCGTATTTGGGGAAAATTTGATAAAGAGATTTCTTCAAAGAAAACAGAAATCCCTGATTGGACTCTTGATGAAATGTTAGCAATGAAATGGTAATTTTCCTGTTACCTGTGTTGCTGCATTATTTATTGAATCTGTATTTGGATAAAAATTCTGTTCTATTTTCGCAGAATGTTTTTTCATAAATTGTTGTAACATACACTTCAACAGAGTGCTTGCTGAGATTTAATATTTTCCCAATTTCAGCATTACTTTTTCCTTGAATCATTTCCTGAAAAATTAAAGATTCTTTTTTTGTTAAAAGACACATGGCTTCATCAATTACTTTTTGATTCTGAATCAATCTTTCTTCGATATAGGAATTGCCGGAATAAATATTTTTTATGCATTTTAAAAATTCTTCTGACTCTGAAGCTTTTGAAATGTATCCGTCAATTTTCAGTTCTTTAGCTTTTAAGATGTAATCATTCTCATCATGCATAGAATACATAACAATTTTAAGATCTGGAAAAGTTGTTTTTATGTAAGCTGCTAAATCAAATCCGTTTTCGTTTGCCAGTTCAACATCAATGATTATCAAGTCAGGAAGCTGTGAATCCAGAAGGGCTTTTGTTGAATCTATAGTTTTGGCAGTTCCAATAACTTTAGAATCAGATTTGGATTCCAGGAAGTTTTTTAGCCCAATCTGGAGCATGTCGTGATCATCAACTATATAAATTGTGTGCTGCTCATTTGAGTTCATTTGACTGGAACCTCCAGTTTGATTTCTGTTCCACTGTTTATTTCTGATGAAATTGAAAAGCTTGCGTTAATATCTTTTGCACGGTTTCTCATATTTGAAATGCCAAAGTGACCGTATTGCAAAGCAGTTTCTTTCAAAAGTTTTTCAGAATTAAATCCGGTTCCATTATCGGTAATGTATACTTTTAACATTTTTTGATTGTTATTTTGGATAATGGTGATGATGATAGAAACTATGGAAGCCTTTGCATGCTTTTCTATGTTGTTCAATGCTTCTTGGATAATTCGGAAAATATTAATGGTCTGTTTCATGCTTAAAGAAGAGATGTCCAGTTTATCCTGCATTTTCAGAATACATTCAATTCCGCTTTTTGCAGTAAATTGATCGATTAAATTATGAATGGCAAGAATAAATCCATTAATGTCTTTGTTGTTTCCGGAAAGTTCAATTGGTGTAAGGTTATTACAGATGGCCCTGAGCTGGCTGATGCAGGAATTGGTTTGAGAGATTAATTCATCTTTTAGGCTTTCATTATTTTGGATATCGGCAGAATCAATTAATTCATATTTAAAAGAAAGAGCTTTTATATCCTGAAGTACTGTATCGTGAATTTCTTTTGATATTCGTGAACGTTCAGTTTCAATTCCGTCAATCATGAACCTGGAATATATTCCCATTTGTTTGGCTTCATTACGTTTCTTTTCGTAGTTTTTATAAATGATAAACAGGAACACAGAAATAATTACACAGAAAACCAGAAGCAGTTGTGAAAGATAAATATACTCGTGATTAGATTTCTGGCTGATTAAAAGGTCCAGCTGTCCTAAATTAAAAACTGCACTACGGATTTGAGCGATATCTTCACTTTCGATGGCAGCATCCAATTTTTTTAAGGAATCTCCGTAGGTTTCAGAAATAATCATGTTTTTATAAATGTCCGTTTCCGTAAATTCTTTGTGACGTTTAAAAAAATACTCCAGGCTGTTGTCTTCTGTGCCAGTGGCAATGGAATTTTCAACCTGAATCCAGTCTTCATAAATTTTATTGATTTGATTATTCGTTTCACAAGAAATAAGCGAAAAAAATAATAAAGTTATAGAAATTTTAAATAAGATTTTCATAGAATCGTGTATACTATTGATAGAAAACATTGAAATTATTATAGCATAAAACATTATGAAGACTGAAAAGATATTTTTAAAAATTATAATCGGAATCGTTGCAGGAATCATATTAAACATCCTGCCAATGTATTTAATTCAATATAAACTGGAACTTCCTCTTTTTATGGATACTTTGGGAAGTATAACCGTCGCTTTTGTTTTTGGCGGAGTTCCGGCAATCATCTGTGCAACAATTTCACAGATAATTATGTTTTTTGTAGAGCATTATGCCAGTGCAATTATTCTTCTTTATGTTACAACGGTTTATGCAGCTATTGGAGTAGTGTGTCTTTTTAGAAACTCCCTGCAGGAAACAGATTCTGTTTTGAATACGATTTTTATTATCTTCTTTATTTCCATTTTGATGGCACTTTGTGTTTCCATAAGCGGTGGTATTGTAAACGCAATCTGTATTTATGTTCAGGATATAACAGGTTACGCCATTCAGGATAATGCAGCCACAAGTTATTTTCAGGTTGATTTATTGAAAATGGGATTAAGTTCCATACCGGCATATATTCTTTCAAGAATTCCTAGTAATCTGATCGAACGGCCGATTATTACAGTTATTTCTTTTGGAATAAGTGTTATGTATCAGAAATTACAGAAGTCAGAATAGAATGATTTTATAAAGAAAAATATGTAAGAAGTTCAGAATAATTATTTACATTTGCTTTATGATAAATATTCGAAAGATGAACTTCGGCTGTATGTTTTGAAAGATCTAATTGAGCAGCAATTTCTTTGAGACTCTTGTTTGGTGAAGATAAAACTTCATAAACAACATTTCTTTGCGTTAGTGAAAGTTCCTCTTCAAATGAAGATATTTTTTTCAATAAATCAGAAAAAATCGGATCGTAATAGAATCCTCCCAGTTCCAGAACATTAATACAGCTCAGTAAACAGTCCGGACTGGAATGTTTTGAAACATATCCGGATATAAGGTGCTGTTTTGCTTTTAAGATAAGACCAGGCGTTGAAAGCTGGGAATAAATAATAGTTTGTATTCCTTCTTGAGTCATTTTTTGAATAAATTGGAAGGTTTTATCATCTTTAAAAGAATCATAATCAAAAATGACAATGGTGTTTTTAGAAACGCTACTGATATTAAAACAGTCAAAATCATAATCAGAAAAAAGCAGCATAAGTGAGATTTTACAACCTGGTTTATTCAGCTCAATAAAACTTTTACACCCATTTCCTTCCATATTGTTTGAGGTTAATAAAATTATCTCTGTTTCAGACTGCATAATATTAGGATAACAACAGATTTTTCTAAAAAAAATTGAGAGATACTCAAAAATAATTGATTAGGTCTCAATGGAAAATGCCTAAAATTGATTTATCATTCAATTTTAGGTAAATACTATTAATTTGTGCTTTTTGTTTTTAGAGGTTTTAAAAATGAAAAAGAAATTTTTATTATTTTTTATACTTTTTCTTACTTCTTTTTCTATGTTTTCCAAACAAGTAAAAATTCCAGAGTGGGTACAGAATTATAAAACTGTTTATCCGGCAGCAGAGTATCTGGCCCAGCGTGGAAGCGGAGATTCTGCAGAAAAAGCACGCAATGATGCAATATCCGCTTTATCACGGTATTTTCAGACAAATGTATCGGCAAATCTTTCTACGACAATGAGTTCTGTAACAACAGGGAATACAATTGATGAGAGAACTGAAATTATTGATGAAGTACGCATCCAATCCCAGGTTGATTTTTTTGGTATTGAATATACAGAACCTTTTTACTTGAAATCGGAGAAAAAATGGTACTGTGTTGTTTATTTGAATCGAAATGATGCATGGCAACAGTTAAAACCTCAAATTGATGTAAAGAAAAATAGTTTCATTGGATTATATAAAAATCTTGAGAAAGAGAAAGATTATTTTACAAAGATGGAATTATGTCAAAAAGTCTGGGAATGTGGAAAAGAACTTTTGGTAGACCTTGGATATGGAAGAATCATTAAGGCTGATGCAGAAGCTGCTTATCAGAATGAAAGAGATATGATTGCAAATGTTCCTGTAATTTTTGAGGAAGCAAAACAGAATTGTTCAATGTGGTTGAATATTGAGACTGATTATAACAGAACCATTTCTAATGCATTATCTCAAGTGTTAGGTGATTTTGGCTTATCAGTAAGTAAAACACAGATTGAAGCAAATTATTATGTCAATGTCGAAATTGATGAAAATATAACTGGAAATGATCCCATGTCTATAAAACCCTGGATAAGCTTAAAAATAATAAGTAATGCCGGGAAAACTGTTTATTCATTCGAAATAACAGCAGAAGAAAAATCAATCGGTTATTCGTTGGAAAGTGCCCGTAAAAAAGCATATCCAAAATTAACAAAGGAACTTGAAAATGCATTGAAGCAGAAGCTTAATAGCATTTTAAAATTATAAGATTTTCATTATGGAGGAAAAAATGAAAAGAATTGTAAAAGAAAACTTTATTGTAACATTAATTGCATTCGGATTAGTGTGTGTAAGTTGTGCATCATCACCAAAAAAAGAGGCTGTAAAATCAGATCCTGTTATGAAGGTCGAAGATGCAAAAATTGATGAAGTAGACAAAGTAGTAGTAGTGGACTGGACAGACAGGACTCTTGGAGAAATTTCTGCACCAACATGGCTCAAAAATATGAGACGTGGAAATAGTGATACATTCAAAGAATTATGGGGAATAGAACCAAGACGTGTTGTAAAGATTAGTATGGCAACAGGTAAAACAGAAGCAACAGCACAGGCTTTGAGCCGTGCAGGTTTTGCTTATACACAGGCTGCAGAACTTAGTCAGAAGGTTATTGGTCGAGTAGGCCAGGGATTAAATGATATGGGACAGCTGGAAGCAGTGTATCTTGCAGCCAGCGAAACAAAGGCTGAAATGAGTGGACTCCGCGAAGAGGCAGGTTTCTATCAGAAAGTAAGAACAACAAAAGCTGATACAAAAGAACAAAGTGAACAGTATGTTTATTACACAGTATTTTCTATGGATAAAGCAACTTGGGATGATATCTGTAAAAAATATCTTATGGATTTAATGGGAACAGAAGGCCTTGAAACTTCAACACAGAAAAAGATTGGAGCTTTATTCAGTGAAATGAAAGAAGATGCAGACAAAAAAGAAGCTGCAAAACAGGCCGAAGAAGAAGCTTTATATAAAGCTCAGATTGCCCGTCTTGCTACAGAAACTGTAAAGGCAAAGGCATCTGCTAAAGAAATGGATGCTCAGGAAGCTCAAACAAAAGAAGCAACTCAAGCCGCTTTAGATTTGTCAGATTTCTTATTATAAGGATAGAGGAGGTGCATTCAGAATTTGAATGCACCTCAATTTTTAAAGAGTAATAAAGGGGAATGTTTTAATGGATTATAAAAACTCTGTCTCATTTTCTGATAAAGAAAAAATAGAGGCTTTTGATAAAATTGCGGGAAAGTTTTATAACACAAATTTTGGTACAACAAGTAAATCTGAAATAGAAGTTTTAATGTTTTCCATTTTGATAGAAAAATTTCTAAAAGAAAATGAAAAAGCTCCTGATACATATTCAGATTATTCCTTATCAAAAATATTAGGCATTACTCAGGAAAAAATTAATAAATTAAAAGTTCAGAAACAATTGAAATATCCTCTAGAAGCATTTAATTGGAAGGAATCTTTTATTTCTTGTCTTTCCAATGCATATATTGAAAAAAATAAAATAAAAGTTTTTATTGATGATCCAAATATTGCTATTGAAGTAAAACATGCTATCGAAGAAAATGGCGGATTTACCGATTCAAGTTTTAACGCAAAAATTTGCATTATAAGTCCTGGCGATTTTTTGGATTTAATTTGTGTTCTTTATGATAAAAAGAAGATTAAGGAAGTAAAAACAATAATCAGTGACAACCTTAATAAAAACCAAGAGGGATTGGAAATTTTGGGAACAGAACCTTTTGGAAAACAGTTGAAACAAGCGGGGATTGATTTAAGCTGTGAAATTATTATTGATATCTTGGATAAGGTACCAGTTTTGGGTTCTGTTTTAAAGCCTGTTTTTGAAACTGCTGTTAGTTTAGGACAACAGAAGAATAAATCTAAGAAAATAAAACAATACATAGAAAAATAACAATTAGGTTGATAAAAAATGAGAAAGAGATTTTTAGTATTGAATAAAAATATTCTGTTTATTGCTTTCATTATAGTTATGATGAATTCATGTGGTTCAACAGGTAAAGTGGAGGCTGAAAAAAAAGTAACAAAGTCAAAAAGTCCGTTTGTATCACAATCTGTACAGGTTGTAATACAGGAAGTAAACAATATTAAAGATTCAGAGGCTGCATGGCTTCCGGGACAGATTCAGGACAAACTGAAAAGCAATCTGCAGGAATACCTTGGAATGAAAACTGTGGTAGATTCAAAATCTGAAGCAGCATTAAAAAAACTTCAGACAGAAAGCGAAAGTGAAGCTCGGGATGAAACTACCGCAATCGAACTTGGAAAAATAACAACAGCAAAATACGCCGTTTTTACAAAAATCAGAAAGACAGGAAGCGGATACACCATAAGTGCCGATTTCACAGATCTGGCAACAGGTGAACAGATGGCTTCTGTAACATCGAAAGAATATTCAAAGCCGGAATATCTATATGGAACAACAGGTGCTATAGATGAAATAACAATTGGACTTGGAAAAAAACTTGATCTGGAATTGTCTGAACTTAATAAAAATTTCCTTACCAGCGGGATGACAAATTTTAGTGTGAATGATCAGCTGGCTATGGCAAAACAAAATGAAGAAAATTTCAATAGAATGATGAAGGAATATGATGCAGAGCTTTCAAAGCTTATGGCATCAAATGATATCAATGCTATTCAAAATAAGAACAGAATTGAGGCAGAAAAAGCCCTTCTTGCAGAAAAACAGGATGCAGAAAAGAAACGTCAGGAAGAACTTAAAGTTCAGATGGCTCGCGCTGCAGAAGATGAAAAACTGGAAGCAGAACGTTCCATTGCATTAAAAACCCAGCGCGACCAGATGGCAAAAGACGCAGCCGCAAAGGCCGCAGAAGTACGTAAGCTTAAAATGGAAAGGCAGGGAGTTCTTGGTCAGATTAATGTAATTGAAAGCAAGAAAAAAGCATTAGTAGAAATCAGACAGGAAGTGGAAAAACGTAGTTTAGAACTTTATGAACAGATGCTTCAAGATAAAGAAAGCGAAGAATTACGTATTCGAAATAAGAGTTATAGTACTGTAGAGCTTGGAAGTGACGGAGAACCTACTGAACAGGCAAAACAAAGGCGTGAAAATCAGATAATAAAAAGTAATGAAGATCTTACAAACAAATTCTTTGCAGACTGTGAAGCTGTAAAAAAAGCAACCGCAAGTCAGGATGCAGCTCTTTTATCAGAAATTCGAAATGACCAGAAAAAATTGTCTACAGTAAGGACTGTTTCTTCTATGGGAGATGAGCTTAAGGTAAGCTATGGAAAGTATGAAGGAAGTAAGAACGGATGGAACGCATATCTTTCTTTGTATTCTGACGGAATTTTGCTTTATACAGATAATTTTATTGTTAATTATGAAGCTTTAAGTGGAAAGAAAGCTCCTGATATGGTTTCTGATTCTGATGAGGTAATTGATGAATATATAAACAATGTAGATATGTATAATTCTTTACTCACTCGTGGTGATCCGATTATCTATTGTGAAATTGATTACAACGTAATTGGAGAAGAAGATGACAAACCAAGTCAATATAAGTTCAACTTTAATAATATCCGTGTAATAAATACAGTAAGCGGTAAAGTAACTCAGATAAGTGCGTTGAACAAAGAAGAACCACGAATAATGAAGCCTGAATGGGATTTAAGAGAAATCAAAGGTATTGTTGCAAATCTACCAGAAATTGAACAAAAGAAAATCGAAAATAATAAACTGATAGAAGAATTGGGAATTTTTATGGTTACAATACCAAAGAAAAAATATCTGGTTATGAATACTGAAGTAACACAAAAATTGTATTCATTTGTAATGGGCAGTAATCCAAGTTATTTTAAGGGCGAAAATAATCCTGTAGAAAATGTTAGCTGGAATGATGCAGTGTATTTTTGTAATAAATTAAGTGAAAAATTTGGGTTAATACCTGTATATTCAGTGAATGGTAAAACGGATCCAGATAGTTGGGGATATTCGCCACATAAGAACGCTGAGTTAGCATACAAAGTAAAAAAGAATAATTCAGCAAACGGGTATAGACTTCCTACAAAAAAAGAATGGAAATATGCAAATAAAGCAGGTTATTCCGGGAAACACAGTATTGACGAAATAAAATGGGTGTCAAGAAATAGTGGCAATAAAACTCATCCTGTCGCACAAAAAAAAGCTAATCGCTATGGGCTCTATGATATGGAAGGGAATGTAAATGAATGGTGTGATACAGTTTATATTTGGGGTACAGGGAACATACCTTGTCGTTATGCCTTAGGAGGCAATTTTGGCTATTATCGTGAGTATCAGGGTGATGGTAAGTATAGTTATGATTACTTTCGTAAGCATTGCATGCATAATTATGTTGGATTTAGGATTGTTTGTAATTCTTCTAATTAAAAGAGTACCAAACAGAATTTTAATAGGTTGATAAAAAATGAGAAAGAGATTTTTAGCATTGAATAAAAATATTCTGTTTATTGTTTTCATTATAGTGATGATGAATTCATGTGGTTCAACAGGTAAAGTGGAAGCTGAAAAAAAAGTAACAAAGTCAAAAAGTCCGTTTGTATCACAATCTGTACAGGTTGTAATACAGGAAGTAAACAATATTAAAGATTCAGAGGCTGCATGGCTTCCGGGACAGATTCAGGACAAACTGAAAAGCAATCTGCAGGAATACCTTGGAATGAAAACTGTGGTAGATTCAAAATCTGAAGCAGCATTAAAAAAACTTCAGACAGAAAGCGAAAGTGAAGCTCGGGATGAAACTACCGCAATCGAACTTGGAAAAATAACAACAGCAAAATACGCCGTTTTTACAAAAATCAGAAAGACAGGAAGCGGATACACCATAAGTGCCGATTTCACAGATCTGGCAACAGGTGAACAGATGGCTTCTGTAACATCAAAGGAATATTCAAAACCAGAATATCTTTACGGTATAACGGGTGCTATAGATGAAATTACCCTTGGACTTGGAAATAAGCTTAACCTGGAATTGTCAGAATTAAATAAAAATTTACTTACCAGCGGAATGTCAAATTTTAGTATGGATGACCAGCTGGCTCTGGCAAAACAAAATGAAGAAAACTTCAATAAAATGATGAAAGAATATGATGCAGAGCTTTCAAAGCTTATGACATCAAATGATATCAATGCCATTCAGAATAAAAACAGGATTGAGGCAGAAAAGGCTTTGCTTGCAGAAAAACAGGATGCAGAAAAGAAACGTCAGGAAGAACTTAAAGTTCAGATGGCTCGTGCTGCAGAAGATAAAAAACTGGAAGCAGAACGTTCCATTGCATTGAAGACCCAACGTGACCAGATGGCAAAAGATGCTGCTGCTAAAGCTGCAGAAGTACGTAAGCTTAAAATGGAAAAACAGGGTGTTCTTGGTCAGATAAATGTAATTGAAAGCAAGAAAAAAGCATTAGTAGAAATCAGGCAGGGAGTAGAAGCCCGTAGCCAGGAACTCTATGACCAGATGCTTAAAGATAAAAAAAGTGAAGAAACTCGTATCCGTAATAAAACTTACAGCATAGCAGAACTGGGAAGTGACGGAAAACCTACTGAACAGGTAATACAGCGTCGTGAAAACCAGATAATAAAAAGTAATGAAGATATTACAAACAAATTCTTTGCAGACTGTGAAGCTGTAAAAAAAGCAACCGCAAGTCAGGATGCAGCTCTTTTATCAGAAATTCGAAATGACCAGAAAAAATTGTCTACAGTAAGGACTGTTTCTTCTATGGGAGATGAGCTTAAGGTAAGCTATGGAAAGTATGAAGGAAGTAAGAACGGATGGAACGCATATCTTTCTTTGTATTCTGACGGAATTTTGCTTTATACAGATAATTTTATTGTTAATTATGAAGCCTTGAGTGAAAAGAAAGCACCTGATATGGAAACAGAATTAGACGATGCTATGATTGAAGAGTATGCAAACAATGTAGATATGTATAACTCTTTGCTTACACGAGGAGACCCAATCATTTATTTTGAAATTGACTATAACGTAAAAGCAGAAGGGGATGATAAGCCAAGTGAGTATAATTTTAATTTCACTAAGATTCGAGTAATAAATACAATAAACGGTAAAGTAACGCAGACAAGTAATTTGAATATAGTACAGTCAAGAATAATGAAACCAGAATGGGATTTAAGGGAAATTGCAGGTATTGTTGCAAAAGAAAAACAATATGCAGCAGATGAGAAAAGAGCAAATGAACTTGGGAAAAATCATGATTCTATGGGAATTAAAATGGTGAATATTCCTGGGATGAACATAAGAATGCTTAATACTGAAGTGACCCAGCAATTGTATGAAGCTGTTATGGGCAGCAATCCGAGTTTTGATAAATGGGATAGAAAGCCGGTTGAACAGGTGAGTTGGTTTGATGCGATTTATTTCTGTAATAAGCTTAGTGAAAATTTTGGTTTTACCCCTGTATATGCGGTTGATGGAAAGACAGATGTGAAAGCATGGAAATATACCCCTCATCAGGAAAAAAAGCTCAAGGGAGAACTTACAATTGATGAAAACGCAAATGGATTCAGACTTCCAACAAAAAAAGAATGGATATATGCAGCCAAAGGCGGACAAGAGTATAAATATGCTGGTAGTCAAAATATAGATGAAGTAGCCTGGTATTTTAAGTGTGGCTTACAACCTGTGGCACAAAAAAAGGCAAACGGTTATGGACTTTATGATATGACTGGTAACGTATTGGAGTGGTGTTGGGATTCATCAAAGGAATGTCCTACAACCATTGGAGGCTGTTTTAATAGAATTTACTGGAGTCGTCGTTATTGTGCCAGCTTGTGCGAACTTGGCAAGTATGTATGGAACATAGACGCCAATAGCAGGGACTTATACACCGGTTTCCGTATTGTTTGGTCCGTTTCAGATTAAAAAATAAAGTTGATCCAGGAACCATCTCCATCCAGGCAAGGGCTAGGGTGAATGTTTGGAAAGCATCTGGTTTGTCCGCTTTCCTGTAAAAGGCAAATGCCTAACATTTTTGGGATGGTTCCTTTTTTTCTTTAAAATCATAAAAGGAATTCTAACAAATCCAAAACTTTCTCTTATATCATAAACGACCGGTTTCTCAGGTTTAAATTTTCATAATGGAAGGTGAGTAATGGTAAAAGAAAAACAGTGGCAGGAATTTGACTTTATTAACGAAAACATAAAAATACATGTTGAGTGGTGTCCAAAGGATTTTACAGCTTACTATGATTCTGATTATGGACAGTTGCGTTATGGCCTTCACATTATGCTTTCGTGTCCCAAAAAGTTTTCACAGAAAGTTTTAGAAGAGGATTATTGTAATGAAATATGTTCTTTATTTATTAAATCGGAACTTTATTTAAAACAAAATTCAAATTTCTTGAACGATTTTTATAAAGAATGCAAACAAAAAGTATTTAATGATGGAATTCAAAAACAAGATTTTGTGTGGAGTTATTTAAACCGTATTTTTAACAAAAAAGAAGAATCAAACTTTAAATCAATTTTAAAAAATTTTCTTATTGAAAAATTATAAACGGGAAGCGTCTCACTCAGGGTATTTTAAAACAATAGTTTTGTAACAACCTCATTTTGTGATATAATCTTTTAACTTTTCAGGGAAGTGAGGCGTCTATGGCAAAATATAAATATGAAATGAAAACAGAACGATCACAGAAAATGAAAGACGAAGACCTTCTTCAGCTTCGGGATACTGTTCTGGCGCCATACATGCAGCTTTCCACAGCCCTTATTGGAAAAGCCCGACATGCCGGTGGAAATATGTTCCGGCATCAGATGGATACCCTGGCAATCCTTATTGATTATGGTTACATAGATCCTGTTCTTCTTAAGGCTTCTCTTGTTCATGATACAATCGAAGATATAAAAGGTTTTGATCCTAAATTGATTGAATGTGCCGATTCTGATGGTCCGGAAGTTCTTAAACTGGTTCTGGAAGTTACAAAGCACGAAGGGGAAGAGAAGCGCAATTTCCTTAAGCGCATTATTGAAAACGGAAGCCAGAAAGCAAAAATTCTGAAATGTGCAGACCGCATTTCAAATATGATTTCCCTTGGTTATGTTACAGATACAGAGTTTATTGAACGTTACTGTAACGAAACGGAATTCTTTCTTCTTCCTATTGCCATTGAAGTTGACTTTAATATGTACCAGGAACTTATCAACCTGATTATTACACGCCGTAAGTTCCTGGAAGACTGGAAAAAAATCAATCAGTAATTATTTAGTTTTATTCTTTTTGTTCAGCCCAGATGTTCTTAAGGAAAGTCCAAAGAATACACAGGCTGTCAAGCCAAGAACAATTGAAATGATGTCCATAAAAAGACTTTCTGAATGTGAATTATTAATGGCATAAGAACACATTAAGAAAAGCCATCCGACACAATTTGTTGCCATAGGGTTTTTAGCTACACCCGAAACTTTTTCACCTTTATTTTCCAGAATCTTATTGATACGACCTTTAGTAATGCGGATCATGTAACCGAAGAGCACAACAAAAAGTGAAACAATAAAGGCAGCAATAAAGTTTTCAATACTGTTGTGGAAAATGGCAGGGTAGACATTTACCATCATGCATCCTATTTCAATAAGCATTACAATTTTGTAAATATTCAGAATTTTATACAGATGTTCGAGACGGCTTTCATCATCAGAATAAAGTTCAAATTTTCCTTCAGAAGTTTTTTTTCTGAGCACAACCCAAACACCCCAGCAGCATACAATTTCAATGCCGACACTTTCCATAAAGTCACGGTATTTATCAGAACACTTAAAAAGCTTATCAGAAGTATCAATCTGATACTGATATTCCTCGGGTTCACATTTTTCAAAAGTGTAAAAGCCCATGTTGAATCCTGTCACATTCCAGCCTTCTTTTGCCATTTCGTTAAGCCATGCTGTTTCTTTTTCTGTATCCCAGTAAAGTCTGAATTTTTTCATTTCTCTTTCTCCTTTTGCATTTTATTTATTCATTAATTTTGAATGATCCAGAAGTTCTGAAAGTCTGTTTGTTTCTGAAATAAAAACAGCTTTTCCTTCTTCTGTAATTACATATTCTTTTTTTTTACGTGAATCAGTTTCTTCACTGAAAACCTGAATCCAGCCTTTCCCTTCAAGTGTTTGAATTGCGCCGTAAAGAGTTCCGGCCCCCATGTTGATGCGGCCTTTTGTCAGGTCTTTAACTTCCTGGATGATTCCGTACCCATGGTTCGGTTTTCGAAGAGCAAGCAGAATGTAAAAAACAGACTCTGTCAGAGGCAGATATTTTTCCATAAGTAATTCCTTTTTTTATAAGTAAGTGATATATCGGATAACGATATATCATAGTCAAAATATATCGGACAACGATATATTTTGTCAATGTTATATTTATAATAATACGTTATTTGACATTTTAGAGATTTGACTTAGAATATTAGTAATATTGAAAAAATGGAGTTATTATGGCTCGGCTTATTTTGACTGAAAAACTTATGCCTTCTGAGGAAGTTCAGAAAAACTTTTCGTTTAAGGTTCGTAACCAGCTTAAGTTTATGATTGTGGGAAATATTATTCTTTTCTGTACTATTTTCCTTTTTAGTATCATTGAATTTATTCTTGGTAATTTCCTGGTCGGTGCAGTTACTATGATAAGTACCTTAATGTCCGTAACTTCCATTGTTTCCATGAGAAAGGGAAATATTAAAGTTGCTGCAGTTATTTCTACGACGGCTCTTCTGGCGGTAGATGCCCTTGTCTGTCTGTTTGCAACAAGCTCTTATTCTGAATCTTCTATTATTTACCGTAACATTTACTTCGTTGCCACTATGGCGGTTATGAATGTAATGATGGCCGTAGGTATTAAGCAGATTCTTGTTTATGATATCGCTTCGTTTGTGATTTTCCAGGCTTCAAATATTTTCGTAACAGAAAATATCCGTGAAGCAGATATGAGAGGATTCATTGTTGCAGTAATGATTTCTTCTCTTGCATATCTTATGATTATGATTGCTCTTCGCAATATGGTAAAACACAACGACAAACTTATTGCCGCTGCAAAAGCAGATAACGACAGGGCAGAAGATAATATCCGTAAAATCAAAAACATTGTTTCTGAATCAGAAGAAGGACTCAAAATTGGTGATTCCCTCAAAGAAGTTGCCAACGATGCGTCTTCAAAATCTGCTGTAATCAGCGAAGCTTTCAATACAATTCTTCCAAAGATTGATACTCTTTCTGAAAACCTCAATATTCTGGAAAGCAATATCCGCATCATTCAGGAAGGCGCCGGAAAAATGCAGGTTACTTCAGAGAACCAGGCAAGAAACGTTGAAACAACTTCTTCTGCTATGGTTCAGATTTCGGCAAACGTTACTACAATTTCTGATACAGCACAGAAAAGAAAATCTCAGCTTAATGAAATGGCCGAAAGTGTTGGTCACCAGAAAGACCTGGCAAACTCTCTTGGTCACCAGCTGCAGAAAGTTGAAGAATACTCACAGGTTATCAACGGCTTTGTAAGAACAATCAACAAGATTTCAGAACAGACAAATCTTCTTGCTATGAACGCCTCAATCGAAGCTGCCCACGCAGGAAAGATGGGTGAAGGCTTCAGTGTTATTGCACAGGAAATCCGTAAGCTTTCTACAGAAACTTCAAACAACGCTAAAAACATTGAAGTTGTTCTTAAAGAAAATACAGACGTTGTAAACGAAACTGTTCAGACTATGGCTCAGTTCAACACCTATGTTGAAAGCAGTGGAAAATCTGCAACAGAAACTCTGAACTCAATTGATGAAATCATTTCTGGAATTATGGAAATTGATGTTGGAAACAAAGAAATCAGCAAATCTATTTCCGAAATGGTAAACGGTGCAAAAGAAACAACATACATAATCGACAATGTTTCTACTGAAATTGAACGTCAGATTGATCCAGTTAAGAATGTTGTTGCCTTTATGAACGGCCTGCGTGAAGAAGTGAATCATTTGAACAGAGAGATCATTTCTATTCAGAATACTCTTTCGCAGATTTCAAATGACGCTGAAGTAAACGCTGTAGTTGGTAAAACAATCCTTACTTCACTGAACGAAATCTAGTTCTGGAGTTTTTTCGGCGATTTTCTGATATAATAGGAAGCATGAATCCTGAATTTGAAATTCGCCTGAAAAAAATTGAAGAAGAAATTCTCCGTGTTACAGAACTGAATGATTCCTGGAAGAACAATTCTTTTGGAGTCCTTCCTGAAGGTGTCTGCTCAGACAAGGGCGATCTGTACCTGAAATGTCTTCTTGAACCAAATACAAATCTTATAAGCCAGGGTGGAAAACGTTGGCGTCCTCTTTTTGCAACTCTTGTGTCTGATCTGGTTTCGGGTGGAGCAGGAGTTTCTGGTGAAAAAGAAAATCTGGTTTATCATCTGGCACCTATCGTTGAATTTGTGCACACAGCCAGTTTGATCCATGATGATATTGAAGACGGGGCAGACCTGCGCCGTGGAAAACCCTGCGCTCACATCAGTTTCGGACTTGATACAGCCCTTAATGCGGGGGCCTGGTTTTATTTTGAAGCTCTTTCCCTTATTGATATCCAGAACATTTCTGACGGTGACAAGCTGGCCCTTCACAAAATGGTTGAACAGGAACTTCGCCGGCTTCATCTTGGTCAGGCAATGGATATTTACTGGCACAGAAATCCGGAAGTTTTCCCTTCAGAAAAAGAATATGAAGCTATGGTTCGTCAGAAGACGGGAACCCTTGCAAATCTTGCCGCTCAACTTGGAGCAATGGCAGGCGGTGCTGATCCTGAACTTGCCTTAAAGCTTGGTCAGACTGCTTCCTATATCGGAATGGGTTTCCAGATCATTGATGATGTAATCAACCTGACAACAGGAAACGTAGGAAAAAAACGTGGAGATGATATTGTTGAAGGAAAGAAAAGCCTTCCAGTTCTCATTCATGTAAAAAATCATCCTGAAGATAAAGAAAAGATCGCTGCCTTCATGGATATTGCAAGAAAAGAGGGAATTGAAAGTCCTGCAGTTGAAGAATGTATTGCTCTCCTGGAAACCAACGGTTGCATTGGGGATGCATGGAAAGAAGGCTGCAAGGTAATTGATGAAGCCTGCAGAGAATTCCGTAATCTTGGTGGAGAAAAAGGAACAAGATTTGCAGATCTTATTGAAGAACTTTTCAAAGGAATGGTTCCGAAACTGTAAAATTTGAGTATATTTTAAGTATGTTAGAACGCGCAGATACTTTGAACAATCAGGCTATTCTCCTTGCAAAAGACGGGCAGTACACCGATGCTATTGCCTGCCTTCGTCGTGCCATTCACATTGACCGTAACAATTATCTGGTATGGTACAATCTTGGAATTACTTACCGTGACGCAGGCGAGATGAATGATGCGCTTGTAGCTTTGCGCAATGCCCTTAAAATCAGTCCCCAGCGGGAAGATGTTGCAGAAACTCTTGCAGTTCATCTTTTTAATATGAACAAAATGGATGAAGCCTTTACAGTCTGCCAGGAGGCATTGGATTTCCATCCTCTCAGTGAAAAACTCTGGAATGTAATGGGAGTTCTGAACTTCAATACAAATGATTTCCGTGCCGCTTCGGAATGTTTTGAAATGGCAATCACTCTGGATCCTTATTATGGGGATGCACTTCTGAATCTTCGCGATACTTACAATGAACTTAAACAGAAGTCTGCAGCTGAAATTATTCAGCTTAAACTTTTGGAAATGGGAATAAAAGACTAGCAATATGAGAAAGATTTTTAAAGTCAGCAAAGTAACTGAAAACAATGTAGACATTATTCCTTACGATGAAAACGCCTGCTCAACCTGTTCCGGTTCCTGTTCAAGCTGCCGCGTTGTTCTTCAGGCAAAAAATCCTAAAGGCTTTGAGCTTAAACCTGGAATGACAGTAAAGGCAAATGTATCTACAGCCTTCCAGTCTTTCTGTAATGTTCTGGCTCTTGTAGTTCCGATTCTTTGTGCTGTTGCAGGATTTTTTGCAGCTTCTCCTCTGGCGGCTTTGTTTAATGTCGAAAAGACCGAAGCTTTTACAGCAGGAATCGTACTTGCTTTTCTTTTTGTTCCGGCTCTTGTGATTTTTATAATAACCAGAAAACGTTCTGAATTGATTGAGCTTCAGATAACAGAAATAATTTAGACTAACAAAAAAAGACGGCTTGAGCCGTCTTTTTTGTTTAACCTCTGTTACAGGATTTCGTATTTTGTGTTTCCACTTACTGCGGTTCTTGTAACTTTCCAGTTGTCCCATTCAAAATCAAGGGTTAAGTCTCCGCGCACTTTTACGCCTTTAAGACTTCCGGCTTTCCATTCATCAGTTTCTGGAAGGGCAGGAAGCAGTTTGATTTTTACTTCCGGTTTGTTGTTCTCATCCCAGCTTAAATCACTTTGAACCAGCATGCGGATAATTCCGGAAAGAGCACCGAAGTTTCCGTCAATCTGGAAAGGAGGGTGTACGTCCAGCAGATTTGGATTTGTTGAATGTGAAAGAATCTTCTTAACAGCTTCACCGGCTTCTTCCCCCTGGTGGAGGGCTGCACGGAAATTGATTATCCATGCCTGGCTCCAGCCTGTGTGACCGCCGCCCGCACTTAATCTTTTTACAAGAGTTTTCTTTGCGGCTTCTGCAAGTTCCGGTGTCTTTTCAAGGGAAATGCTGTGTCCAGGGAAAAGTCCGTAAAGATGAGAAATGTGTCGGTGTCCCGGTTCCACTTCTTCCATTTCTTCGTTCCATTCCATAATTGAACCATCGCTGTTCAGCGAAGGCTTTTTGATATGGGCAAGAACATATTCGAAAGTCTTTCTGTCGGAAGAGGAATAATTTTTACCGTTTGGATTTTTTGCATCTGTTCCAAGAATATTCATTGCTTTAAGACAGCTTTCAAAAAGATGAGTCAGAATCTGGTTGTCCATCTCACAACCCTGGCTGAAAACCGAAACAACGCCGTCTTTTGTGCGGTAAGTATTTTCAGGCGAGGCCGACGGATTCAGAATAAGATAAGGCTTCCCGTCAGGAGCTTTTAGTTTGCTTTCTGTAAGGAAGTCTGAATAGAACTGGCAGGCTTCGTGAATCAGATAGTAATATTTCGAAAGCATTTTCTTGTCCAGAGTATATTCGAAGTTTTCCCAGATATGAGTTGCAAGCCATCCGCTTCCAAGAGTCCAGTAAGTTCCTGGAACCCATGCATCCTGAGGTGCGCTGTCTCCCCAGACATCGGTGTTGTGATGCATTACGTAGCCTTTGCAGCCGTACATTTTTTTTGCAGTAACTTTTCCTCTTTCGTAGCCGCGGGCCAGAAGGTCAAAGACTGTTGTTTCTGTTTCGGAAAGGGCGCACATACAGGCACACCAGTAATTCATCTGAAGGTTGATGTTGATTGTATATTTGCTTCCCCATGGCGGATCCATGTAACAGTTCCAGATTCCCTGAAGCGTTGCAGGATTTTTCCCCGGTTTTCTTGAAGAGGAAATGAGCAGGTATCGTCCGAAGTTTGCGTACTGATTTATGAGGAAAGCAGAATTCATCACAAGGAATTTGTCGTTTGTTTTTTCTGTTCCGCTTTCGGAAGCTTTCTTCAGATTTTCCAGAAGTTTTGGTGTGGAAAGGGGAGAAGAAGAAACTCCAAGATTAAGTTCCATTCTTTTGTAGTATGAAGAAAATTCTTCTACATGATCAGAAAGAAGTTTCTTGTATTCTTTTGCAAAAGCAGCGGCACCGCCGGAGAATCTTTCTGTGATTTTTTTAAGCTGGGATTTTACTTTACCGGTCCAGGTATTCTTGCGGATAGCTTCTTCGTAGTCTTTAAGGTTTACAGGATGATTTTTCCCGTAAAAATTATCGAAGGCACGGATTGAGATGAAGAAAATACATTCATCAACGTCCTGGCCGCAAAGACAGGTCCCCATGATTTCTTTTTTACCGCCCTTGCAGATTACAGTGGCTCCAGCACAGAATGGGATTCCATGGGCATCTTCAAGATAGATGCTGTTTCCGTCTGTCCATACAGAATCTGCCCAAACCCCTCGTTCCAGGTTTCCGCGGAAATTGATTTTTCCTTTTTTGTCTGCCTTTACATGCATCACGATAATATCGTCTACGGCGGAAACGAAAGTGGTACGGATAAAACTGGTTCCTTCATCATCAGTGTATGAAACTGTGCTGGTTCCAAGACTCATGTCCAGTTCCATTTTGTAGTTCTGGATATCTCCTGGAATGTGTCCCTGCATTGGGCCTGGAATTCCGAAGTTTTTCTTTGTGAAGAAATCGATGGTGAAATCCCCGGCGTTCTGATAACAGCGCATGTTTACAGGACTTCCTGCCATTGAACGGAAAGCCATTTCCTGGGCCTCCGGGATTTTCCCTTTTTTCATTAAAGCACGGATTTTTGGAAGGTCCGCAAGGGTAGAAGGATTGTTTCTGTCCATGGGACCGCCAGACCAGATGTTTTCTTCATTGAGCTGAAGTCCTTCCTGGCAGGGATCGCCCTTTAACATTACACCAAGGCGTCCATTCCCGAGAGGTATACGGCTTTCCCAATTGTAGGGTTCTGCAGGTTTTTTGAACAAAAGAATATCAGGTGATGCCATAGAATCTCCAAATTTTGTGAAATTTCCCTAAAAAGGGGTAACAACTATTTATCTAAAGAAATTATAGTTTTCTGCCGATAATACACAAGGAGTATTTTATGTTAAAACGTAAAATTTTGGCTTTTATTTCAGCCATCCTTATTTTTTCTTCATTTCCTCTATTAGGACAGGAGTCTGATGACGTTTTCGGTGAAATTTCTACCCGTTATCAGTTTATTCAGCAATTTAAATGGATGCCCTCGGCTAAGGCTGCTCAATATGAGGTAGTCATTGAATCTTTTGAGGACGGTAAATGGGTACCGGAAATTGAATCTGTAAAGACTAAAAAAACTTCAATTCAGCTTTCCCTTTATCCTGGTCAGAAGCGTATTCAGATTATTTCCCTGAATAAATTAGGCCGCCGCGGTAAGAAAACTGAATGGGCAGAGTTCCTTGTTCTGGACGAAACCCAGCCGTACCTTTACGCAGATTATCTGAAAAAATCCCGCCAGTGGGATTCTCCTTTGTTGCAGGTTACCCGCGGAGAAGGGGATGTTGTCGAAGAAAATGTTGAATCGGAAAAAGGGGATCCTGAAAACTCCTTCTTCCTTAAAGGAAAAAATATCTTCCTTACAGAAACAAAGTTTTACATGGAGCCTGTCGATGAATCTTCATCTGGCGGACGCCTTTTTGAAGCCTTCAACAAACGTCGTAAGACAGTTCCGCTGAAACTGGTTCGCAACGACTTTGAACGGGAAGGTGTAGTTGTTGCATATAACTCTGAAGATCTTTATTCAGGTTACTATCAGATTGTTGCAGAAAATCCGGGAAATCAGAAAGCCTATCTTGATATTCTGGTTCTTGCAGACAGACCTCCTGAGTTTGATGAAAAGCAGTTTGATTACTTTCCGAACTATGAAGTTCGCATTCTTGATGTTTCAAAAATCAAAGACAACGAAGGAATCCTTTATGTAAAAGGAGCTGGCTTTACAGGCGACACTCGTTTTACACTTGCTCCTTCTACTTCCGGTATTCCTTATCCTTTCTCAAGCTCAAAGGAAAGGGCAAAGCTGGATCTTTACGCTTCAAGCATTAATCCTCTGAACGAAAGCGGAGACATGGAGCTTGCTTTCAAAGTGAATCCCGAAAATGTTCCGCCGGGATACTATTACCTGAATGCAGAAAACTCCATGGGAAAATCTACAGTTTTCCTTCTTGTTCGCGATATAGAAAGAGAGGCCGGAGTTCCAAAGATCGATTCCATTGCAACTCAGAAATCAGACAAGGAAAAAATCAGTCTGCTGTTAAAAGGTGAAAACCTTACATCAGAATGTGTCTTCACTCTTGTTTCGCCAATGTCTGAATACACAGGTCTGAGCACAAGAGTTCCGATGATTATTTCCGAAAGCAACAAAAACGGAAAGAAGATTGTGATCGAAGGAAGCAAGTCTGCAGTTGAGCCTGGAGTTTATGCACTTATGGCAGAATCTCCTGAAAACTCAGTTGTAAAATATATTGAGTTTGGCAAAAAGGATAAGGCTAAGAAAACTCAGCTTTCTCTTGCCGAAGAAACAAACATCTTTATTCGTCCTGAAGGCTTTGTTCCACGGGAAGACGGGGAGGAAGAAATTCTTTCTGATGTTAAAGAACTGGAATACATTCCTTACGAATTCACCGCACTCAAGAAATACAGAGTATTCCTTCCTTATGTAGAATTTGATTACAACTACGGACCAAACTATTTTGCTATGGGACTTGAAGCCCCTGACAGTACAATGTCTGCCGGAATCAATTTTGAACTTTTGAATCTGAATGTTCTTCACTGGGGATTCGCTGGGTCCTATGACTGGCAGCAGCAGATCGCAAATGCAGAAACTTATTTAAGACTTTCAACAGCGGGTATTAACTTCAGACCTTACATGAGCTTTGGTGCCGGTGCAAATCTTTTCGGTCTTGATCTGGAAAGTCCTCTTGGCATTTATGCTTTCACAAATGTTGGTCTTTGTCTTGGAAACTTCCTTGATGTTCGTTACACCTTGCATTTCTCGGGAATTGACCGCCTTGCAGGACTCGAATACAGCACATACGGAAATCCTTTGACCGGAAATTATTTCTATGACGATGTGACTGTTGGTGTAAGAATTCCTCTTGGCAAGTTCAAATATAAACTGAAGCCGGTGAACCAGCAGCTTACAATTACAAAGAAAGGCGTTGTTTCGGGAGACGAATATAAACTTCGTAAAGACATTAAACGTATTGTTTTTGCTGACGGAATTACAGAAATCAAAAACTTCAATGACAACTACATGCTTACAAGCGTAAGTATTCCTGACTCTGTCCGTGTAATCGGAAAGGATGCTTTCAAGAACTGTATCAATCTTAAGGAAGTGATTCTTCCTGACGGAGTTGAAGAAATTCAGGAAGGGGCCTTTGAAGGCTGCCGCGGTATGCAGAAAATTGTTCTTCCAACTTCAATCAGAAAAATCAGTGCGCAGGCTTTCACCGACTGGAAAGATTATCAGTTTGTCGTTTACTCATGGACAAAGGATGATACAACCTTCAGAGATCTGGGTGGCCTTTACGGTAAACCAAACTTTACTACTATTTATGATGCCCGTAGAACTCCTTTTGAACAGCTTGGTATTTTTGGTGCGTTCCAGCAGAAAAACGCAAAGGCTTATACATCTAGTAAGTGGCAGAAAATTGATGGTATTGAATATGCTGTAACAGAATTCAATTCGACTATTACATCCTCTACGAACGATATAGGGGCTGGTTTTTCAACGGGAGATCCTAAAGTTTTCGATTATTTGATGAACGGTGATGGAATTACATTCAAATATATTGGTGACGGACATATTTATTCTATTGTGTTTATTTCATCTGATCAGAAAACTCGCTTCTACTATAAATTTACCGCGAAGGAAGGAATTAACACTCTGACTGTACCATACAAATTTTTTATTTATGATGAGTGGTATTCAAAACGGTATGTAAAATTAAAGAAAATGGTTCCTTTATCTTTTGGAATCGAGAATGACTATGATACCAGCTATAAGGGTAAGCGCACAAGACTTGTGGTTTACGGAATTGAAACTATCATGGAGAAGAAATAATGAGAAAAGTAAATAAATTATTATTAATTCTTCTGGGCAGTTTCCTGCTCAGTTCATGTAATCTGGCTTCTCTTTTGAATGATAAACTGAATTTTGCCGCTCCAGCCAACAGATGTGTTCTGACATTTTACGATAATGAAATTACAAACAGCAGTATTGTTGTAGATCTTGGTGATAGTTACACATGGGATGATGGTTCAGTCAGAATTGATCTGGCATCTCTTCTGGAATTTAAAGATTTTGCCGCCTGGTATAAGGGCCTTGATGAAAAAAGTGATTACTCTCCTGTAGGACTTTATAATCCGATATCAGAAAGAGCTTTTATAGACGTTCCATTTACTGCATATAAAAATGAACCTTTGTATGTGGCATGGAACAGTCCTATGAAAAAAATTCGTATCTATGCCAACAATGGATATGAATTGATGTATCCGTCAGCCGGACCAAGATATTACGATTATTATTTTGACGAACCGGTTCCTTATGATATGGATTATGGCCTGTCTTTTTCTGAGGCAAAGTTAGATGAAGGTTTTTCTTTTTTCCTTAGAGATGTTGGTCAATATCTTTATTATAAAGTTCGTTATAACAGTGACAACTATAATTATACTGATTACCATTATGGATACCATCCTGTCGGATTTGCCAAAAATGGATATGTGTCCACAGAATATTACTATTCAACTGAATATCATTACGATTATAATCAGCCAATTTATAAAAACATTACAGTAAACAAATGGATGAACTGTCTGTACCTTGGTTGGGAAAGCGGGGATCCAACTTTCTCTACAATTACTATCCATTCAGTAATAGGGGATAAAAAAGAAGAGTATGTTATTGATCTTGGAGATGAATATTCCAGCTATTCGGTGAACTGGGGCGAATTATGTTCTCTGGATTCTGGATTTGAGAAATGGTATGAAAGTCTTCAGTATTATGGTTATGAAAAAACAGGTCTGGGAACGGACCAGAATTCAGAATATATATCGCCAGATTATTCGTGGTATTCTACGATATATTATTACTCGCAAGATCTTTATATAGTTTGGAAACCTCTGGTTAAGTATATCAGAGTATTCTCGGAAACAGACAGTAAAGAATCCTTTGTTATTGAATTAGATGATTATGAAAGAGGAAGATTCATGACATGGGAAGAATTCGCAGGTTATTCCGGTTTCTTAAACTGGTATGACAGTCTGTCTAAAGAGGGATATGAAAAACTCGGAATAACATATAGTCCAGATAAAATGTACGGCGAATGTGGTCCAGGTGGAGGAAGTGTTTATTTTTACAGGACCGATGAAGAGCCTCATTATGCATATCTTTATGTTGCATGGGCTACAAGATTTTCTTCGATTCAGATAAATGCCAATAACGGAACAAACAAAACCTTTACTCTTGAACTTGATGAGCCAGTAACCAGATTTGATTTAACCTGGAACTATCTGGAAGAGAAAGGTTTCTCTGATTGGTATGAAAGTTTGACAAGATCAGGATATGTAAAAAATGGTGTAGGTTATTCCCCAGATAGCTATTCTTGTCTTGCGCCAGGCTACTACTGGGTATGGCCAGTTACTTCGAATAATGAAGTTTTGTATGTCTGCTGGGAAAAAGCACAAAGAATATCTGAAGCAAACAGTAGATTCAATCTTGAAACTTATTTTGGTTTAGAGACTGGTACTTACCAGTATTATTCATATGATTTACGGAATTCAAATGGTGATTCTCTTGGTTTTGCTCAGGCAAAGGAATTTAAGGTAACTTCGGCCGATGATTCAATTGCCGAGGTTCAAGAAGGTGGATCTGTCTTGGGAGTTTCCCCAGGTTCTACTTACATTACCATGTCTGTTACAGATTACTTAGGATATCATTTTGAAAAAACAGTAAATGTTGAAGTGAAGGATTATGTCGAATTCAAAATGTGGACTTACTACTACGAACAAATGACAGATTTTGATTGTACTGATGATGGTTCATATTTTACTTCCTATAATGATTCTGAATTGATTCATGATGCTTTCTTGATCAGAGTAGAAAATGGAATTCAGTGTCTTGATGAATCCAATAATGGGGAGTTCATTGTTTATGCCGATAAAAAAGGCAATGTCTATATGAATACCCACTCCCGTATTTTCTATAACGAACCTTTTGTTCTGGTTTATCCTGTAAATAGTGATTATGGTATTCCAAAGCAGATTGCTGTAAATGAGAATGGAGATAAGGTTGTTTTCATAAGTGAAGATTCGACAGGGGAATCTCATGTTGTTGTTTTGACAAACGAGGGCTACAGTATTATGGATGGAACAGTAGGAGAAACTTCTACGTGGATTAATGGTCAATCCATGAATACAGTTGATATTTCTTATAATGGACAAGTAATAGCTATTGGTACTTCATTAGGACTCTTCTATTCTGATGATGGCGGAGTTTCATATAAATCCTATGGAGCTGGATCCGGTTCTGTCGATTGTGTAAGAGCCTGTGCAAACTCCATCCTTTTCTCAGTTCCGGATGGAAATAATTACGCCCTTAAAACATTGGATTTGATGAACTATAGTGTAACTGTCCTTTCACTTGCATCTGATCCTTTGTTCACTCCGGTGTTCTGGGCATCAAGAGACTGCAATCAGATATTGTATAACTCAAGAAGCGGAATAGATTATTTTTATTCTTATTATGGAAATAGCTGGAATGCTATTCATACAAATTTGTATTCAACTAGCAAGATAAAAATCCTGAATGAACATGGACGAGTGTTATGTCTTGTAAATGACGGTGACCATAGCACTATTTATCAGGCTAATTTAAATTATTAGTAAATAGGGAGCAAAAAATATATGGAAATGCAGAAAGTAAAATATCCTATCGGTCTTAAGATGGTAATGATTGTTGCAGTACTTGTAGTCCTTGTACTGGGATTCTCAACTGCAATGGTTGTTTATATGGTAAGCCGTGACAGTGAAGCAAAGGCTAAAGACACAAACCTTACCCTTAATGAGGTAACCGCCCAGACTGTAGAAAACTGGATGGTTAACATGCAGAACAATTCCTTGGGCTTTTTCAATGATTCTCTCTTAAGCCAGAACAAGAAATCTGCAGACAGCATGTTCGAAGATTTCTGTTACAGAAATCCTGACATCTGGTTTATTCAGGCTCCTGAATTCGGAATGAAGGTTTCTCCTCATGCCGAAGTTTACAAGGCAGATGCAAAGAAGGCTTTCAAGTCTTGGATGAATATTCACACCTGGGCAGAAGAAAAAGCCCGCAAGGGAGATGTTTCAGTTCTGAATCTGACTTCGGTTATGGAACAGCCTTCAGTTTGTATTTTCTTCCCTTATGAAGTAAATGGAAAAAATGATTGTGCTGTTGTTGGTTTCCGCGTAACAAAACTTGTTGAGCTTATGACAAACAGCCGTATGAATACTTCTGTAATTATGGATTCGGAAGGTCAGCTTCTGATTTCTGCTGACATTGAAAATGCAGAAAATGAAGGCTATGTTCAGGCTGCGGCTAAAGCTGTGCAGAATGCGAAAATTGATAATGCACAGGTTATTGAAAGTGATGCTTCGGATACGAAGTGGGAAATTGCCTATAAGAAACTGGCCGGCGGCATTTATGCCGTAACTTGTGTTTCAGAAGAAAGCGTTCTTCAGACAATCAGACATACTGCTTACAGAATCGTTCTTATTTCAATGGCCATTCTTTTCCTTGCTATTCTGCTTATCAGACACTTCTCAAAGACCCTTACAAGACCAATTCTTGAGCTGGCTGGTGCCGCTCAGAAAATCGAAAAAGGGGATTTCTCTCTGGATATTACTCCTAAGACTCAGGATGAAATCGGGCTTCTTACAAAAAACTTTGTGGCCATGAGTAACGGTCTTGGAAACTTCATGAAGTTCACAAACAAAACTCTGGTTGAACAGTCAATGAAAGGTTCCCTTGGCCTTGGTGGTGAACGCCGTGAAGCAACAATCTTCTTTAGCGATATCCGTTCTTTTACCGCTATGTCAGAAAAACTGACTCCAAATGAAGTCGTTGAATTCCTTAATGAATACATGACAAAGATGGTTTCCTGCGTTGTAAAGACTCACGGAACTGTTGATAAGTATATTGGAGACGCAGTTATGGCTGTCTGGGGATGTCCGGATAGTGCAGGTAGTCCTGCAGCCGATGCATGGAATGCAGTTGTCGGTGCTCTCATGATGCGTACAGAACTTTACAAATTAAACCAGAAACGAGAAAAAGAAGGAAAATCAAAAATCCAGATCGGTTGTGGTATTAATACAGGTAGCGTCGTTGCAGGTCAGATTGGTTCTGATGTTCGCATGGAATATACAGTAATCGGTGATGCTGTAAACCTGGCCAGTCGTACAGAATCTTTGAACAAGCCTTTTCAGACCGATATTCTCATTACAGAAAACACTTACAAACTTATTGGTAAAAAACTGATTGTTGAAGAAATGCCTTCTGTTCATGTTAAAGGAAAAGAAGACGCAATCAGAATGTATGCGGTTGTAAATATCAAGGGTGTAAAGGGTGTAACAACTCTTGCAGAAGTTAGAAAACTCATGGGCTTCCATGACATTGATAAGTCACAGGTAAACACAGATGAAGAAGAAAAGAAATACAAGATCGGCGAGTAAACTTGTTGATGCAGTTCTGTGGGTAGTCTGCCTTACAGGAATGGCTGTGTTCCTTGGTCTGTTTTTGAATGACTGGAATAAGAGCTCTTCCCGTGACAATGAAGAACCAGTAGCAACTGTTGTACATAAAAAGAATATGACTCAAAGGCGTTTTGCCGATAACGAAATCTGGCAGAAGGTAAAAGTTGCCGACCTGGTTTATGGTGGTGACCGAATCCGAACTGAAGCAGAATCTGAAGCTACCATTATTTACAATGATGGTACTACAGTAGATATGTATGAAAATACAATCGTTATTATCCGTGATAAGAAAGACGGTACCGGATTTGACTTCGCAAAAGGATCGGTAAACGTTGTAGCCTCAGAAAATGCAGAAAACAAACCGGTTGTTATTACAAGAGGAAGCAAAGTTTTAAACTTGAGCGGAAAGTCCAGCGCAGTTGTGGACAGTTCCAAGTCAGGAGAAGCTTCTGTTGCTGTTACGAGCGGTACAGTTTCCGTTGTTGAGAAACCTGTTGAAGTTCCACAGACTCCTCAGTCAACAATCAGAAAAACTGTTCAAAAAGCACGTGCTGCAGTTACCAAAACTGAAACTCCTGAACCTGTTATTGAACTTCAGGTAAAAGAACCTGGCGAAGAAAAAACTATTCATGCCGGTGAAGTTGCAGTAATCGAACAGGAAAAGAAAGTACAGGAAGTAAAAGTTGTACCTATTGAAGTTGCAGCAAAAGAAGAAAAAACTGTAGAGGTTGTTCAGAAAGTAAGAACTTCATCTGTGAAGTCTGAAGCAAAACAGAAAGAGTTCAGAAAAATTCTTGAAGAAGCTCTTGGAGAACAGAAGGCCGCAAAGGTTTCGGAAAGTGTAATAAAGACAAATGAAGAAATTGTAAAGGCTCAGCCTGAAGTTGTAAAAACTGTAGAAAAGAAAAACGACCGGGTGGTGGAAGAAAAAGTTCATCAGGTAGAAGTAATCACTGAACCTGAAGTTCGTAAAGAAGAAAAGAAAGCTGAAAAAGCCCGTGTTGCTAAAAAAGAAGCAGAAGAAAAAGCTGCTGTAAAAAAAGCCGAAGAAAAAAGAGCGGCTGAGGCTGCTGCAAAAAAAGCTGAAGAAAAACGCATAGCAGAAAAGAAAGCCGAAGAGAAAAAAGCCGCTGAAGCTGCTGCTAAGAAGGCTGAAGAAAAACGCCTTGCAGAGAAGAAAGAAGCTGAACGAAAACTTGCAGAAAAGAAAGCCGCAGAAAAGAAAGCGGCCGAAGAAAAAGCACGCGTGGAAGCCGCAAGAAGATCTGCTGAAGAAAAAGCCCGTGTAGAAGCTGCAAAGAAAGCAGAAGAAAAACGCCTTGCAGAAGAAGCCCGTATTGCGGAAGAAAAACGTCTTGCAGAAGAAGCTCGTATTGCGGAAGAAGCTGCTAAAAAAGTAGAGGAAGAACGTCTGGCAAAAGTTGAAGCCGAGAAAAAAGCGGCAAGAGAAAAGCTTGCAGAAAAGAAGGCTAAAGAAGCCGAAGAAAGAAAAGTAAAACTTGAAGCTGAAGCCGCACGTAAAGCAGAAAAGGAAAAACTTGCACTTGAGGCTTTGCGAAGAGCCGAAGAAGAACGTGCTGCCGAAGAAGCCCGGCTTGCGGAAGAGGCTGCAGCTAAAAAAGCAGAAGAAGAAAGACTTTCAAAGATCGAAGCCGAAAAGAAAGCAAAGGAACTTTCTGAAGCCAGAGCTCTTGAGATGAAGAAGCGTATGGAAGAAAAAGCCGAAATGCTTCGTGTTGCAAAGCTTGAAGAAGAGAAAAAAGCCCGCGAAGAGGCCGAACGTAAAGAACTCGAATTAAAAGAGGCCGAACGCAAAGAAGCTGAACGTAAAGAAGCCGAAATAAAAGAAGCGGAGCTTAGAGAAGCTGAACGTAAAGAAGAAGAAAGAAAATCGGAAGAACGTCTTGCTCTGGCAAAGATCGAAGCAAAAGCCGACAGCAAACCTGAAACAAAGACTGATTCGAAATCAACAAAGAAAGTTGAATCAAAATCTGAAAAACCAGGTGCTGCAAAAGAAGAAACTTCTAAATCAGTTTCAAAAACTCCGGAAACTTCATCTGAGAAAAAGATTTCTGAAGAGGAAAGAGTTTCAAAGAAAGCTGAAGAAATTAAGCGTACAGAGAAGGAAAGGGTAGAAAATCCAACTCCTGTGGTTAAGGTTTCTAAGATTGAAAATCAGAAACCGTCCCTCCGTACCCCTGGGCCTGAGTTTGAAGCTTCGGATTCTTTCTTTGGAGATGATAATCCTGTAATCAAGTTTACATGGGCAAAAATGCCTGATGCAAAGAAGTACCATCTTGTTGTTTATAAAGATGGACTCATTGATAAAAAAATTGTAGATAAAACTATTAAGGGAAATGCTTATACCCTTAAGGCAGGTGAACTTGAAAACCTGGAGAACGGTACTTATGTCTGGTCTGTAACTGGAATTGATACTGTGGACGGCAAAACTTTTGAAAGTAAAAAAGCCTCCCGTAAATTCACGGTAAACATGGAAGATGCAGATGCCGTTGAACTGGATATATCCGAGTTCCTGCACTAAAAAAAAGAGTCGCCCGACAATCTGAAGTTCGCTTCAAATATGCCGGACGGCTTTTTTTATGAACAGGGATTTTTGAGCCTTTCAAAAGACTAAGAAATCCCTTTGTGAAATCTAGTAACCAAGTCCACCAGCTTTTTCCTGGAAGTGGCTGAATTCCATACTGAAGCTTGCACGTCCCTGAGTTGCAGAACGCAGGTTTGTACTGAATCCGAACATCTTTGCCATTGGTGCTGAACCATGAATGATTTCGGCAGAGGCTTTGGAATCCTGTCCCATGATTGTGCCGCCTCTCTGACTGAACTGGCTTCCTGCAGGTCCTACGAATTCTTTAGGACAAGAAATATCAACACTCATAACAGGTTCCAGAACTATTGGATTTGCTCCGTTACATGCATTGTCAAAAGCGGCAACTGCACAGGCTTCAAAAGCAAATGCTGTTGATGTAAGTTCGTTGTATTCAAATGCTGTAACAGTAACTTTAAGGTCGGCACAAGGATATCCGTATTTGATTCCAGATGCGAAGGATCCTTCAATACCGTGCTTGATTGCATCCATAATTTCGTCCGGAGTGTCGCCCTGTTTTGCAGCGCAAACATAAGAACATCCGGCGCCTGTTTCCTGTGTTTCAACAGTAAGGGTGATTTTTGCTGTATTTTCTTTTCCGCCAAGAACTTTGTTGAATTCTTCTGTTACAGAGTTTGTTCCTGAAACAGATTCGCGGTAAGTAACCTGTGGAGCACCAACGCGGCACTTAACGCCAAAGTCATCCTGCATACGGGTAACAAGAACATCCAGATGAAGTTCGCCCATTCCCGAAATAATCAGCTGACCGGTTTCTTCGTCATCGTGGAATGTGAAAGTAGGGTCTTCGCGTGAAAGGATTTCAAGAGTTTCGTTCATCTTGTCTTTTTCGCTCATGCTGTCTGGTTCAAGAGAAACCGAAATAACAGGCTGTGGGAACTTTGGCTCTTCAAGGAGAACTGGAAGTCCTTCGCTTCCGATTGTATCCCCAGTCTGTGCAAGTTTAAGACCTACGAATACTGCGATGTCACCGGCTGCGATTGAATCGAGAGGTTCGTTTTTGTCAGCGTGCATACGGAGAATTCTGTTTACACGTTCACGTTTCTTTTTACTTACGTTATAAAGCTGAACACCGCTCTGGAATTTTCCTGAGTACATACGTACGTAACAAAGTGGTCCCATTTCGCGGTCGTACTGAATCTTGAATACAAGACCCAGTGGCATTTTTGAAACATCACATGGAACTGAGACTTCTTCGCTCTGATCTTTCTTGATTTTCAGTCCCTTTGCAGGAGGAATATCAAGTGGGGAAGGCAGGTATTCTACAACAGCATCAATAAGAGGCTGAACACCCTGATTGTGACGGGCAGAACCCATTACAAAAGGAATGAAGGTACGGCTGATTGTTCCCTTGCGGATTGCAGCTTTAAGTTGATCAACAGAGATTTCTCCGCCTTCAAGGTAGATTTCCATGAGGGCATCATCGGAACCTGCAACTGTATCAATAAGTTTTTCTTTCCATTCATTGGCAGCATCCAGGCGTGAAGCGTCGATGTCACTTTCAATGATTGTTTCACCGTCATCTTCTTCGCTGAAGCGCAGTTCTTTCATTTTAAGAAGATCGATTACACCTTCAAAATCTGCTCCTTCACCAATTGGAATCTGAAGTGCCAGCGGAGTAATTCCGAATTTCTCTGCAACGTCGGCCATTGAACCAAAAAAGTCTGCACCAATGCGGTCCATCTTGTTCATGAAACACATACGTGGAACGGCAAATTCGTCGGCCTGTTTCCAAACAGTTTCTGTCTGAGGCTGAACCCCGTCAACTGCACAGATAACTGCAACGGCACCGTCCAGTACGCGAAGTGAGCGTTCAACTTCGGCAGTAAAGTCTACGTGGCCCGGTGTGTCGATAATATTGATCTGGTGATTTTTCCAGTAAGTAGTTGTGGCGGCAGAGCAGATTGTAATTCCGCGTTCCTGTTCCTGAGCCATCCAGTCCATTGTGGCCTGACCGTCATCAATTTCACCAATCTTGTGGATTTTTCCTGTGTAATAAAGGATGCGTTCTGTAGTAGTTGTCTTTCCGGCATCAATGTGAGCCATGATACCGATGTTTCTCATTTTCGATAAGTCTGTTGGATTTGCCATAATAGAAAGAGTTTATCAAAATAGTTGATTTTATACTATAATAAAGTCATGGCATATTATAATCACGGACATAGGGAAATTAAGGCTGTAAATCAGCTTTACAAAGGAATCGAAACACCTGACGATTTATACGAAGCTCTTATGCACTGCTGGACGAGGGAAACCTGCACTGCGCGCCTTAGGAATAAATACAGCGAATCTAACAAAACGGCAGGGCAGTGCGCTATTACGGCGTTCTTAGTTCAGGACATTTTTGGTGGCGAAATCCGTGAGCTTGATACAGGCCGCGGGCTTCACTGTTACAATGTGATTAACGGAATTGCCATCGATCTTACAAGCGAACAGTTTGGCGAAGATGCAGCAAAGCTTTGTTATGAAAATAATCCTTTGCAGCCGGCCCGGGAAATCCGCATGGCAGAAACCCAGAAGGGTGAACGTTACGAGCTTTTGAAAAAGAATCTTCAATCTTATATACTTGAATCATGTCAGAAATAACCGGAACCATAATTGCGGGTACAAACAATATTTTTACTCTTGAATGCTCTGACGGACAGGTAAGGTCCTGTTCTATAAAGGGCAAAGTAATCAAATCGGACAAGAAATTTTATAATCCTCTTGCGCCAGGCGATATTGTTACTGTTGAACCGGATGCTCTGGACCCTACAAAAGGCCAGATTCTGACTCTTTCTGAACGCAAAAATACTTTCTGCCGCTGGAACGTAAAGGGCCGTTGTCCTCAGCTTCTGGCGTCCAATCTTGATTTTCTGGTTCTTGTAACCACTCCCGATAATCCTCCTTTCAGACCACGCTTTATTGACCGTGCCCTGGCCCAGGCAGAACATCAGGAAATTGAACCGGTCATTGTCTGCAACAAGTGTGATTTAATAGAAGATATGGAAGATGAAGACCTGGACCGGGTTGAAGCAACACTTCAGAACTGGCAGTCTTTGGGTTACAAAGTTTTTGTTGTCTCTGCCGATACAGGTGAAGGCATGGAAGAATTTGCCCAGTTCCTGGAAAATAAAAGTACCGCTTTTGTAGGCCAGTCTGGGGTTGGTAAATCAAGTCTTGTAAATGCTCTGGATCCAACAGCAGAACTTCGTACCGGTGAGCTTTGTGAAAAATACTGCCGGGGAAGCCACACTACAACAAAAGGGACTTTGCTCCGTCTGAATATCGATAAAGAACTTACAGGAAAAGAAGGATCAAAGGCAAATGTAGTAGATACACCTGGTATCCGCCGCTTTGTTCTGGACGATGTAGACGGAGATGATCTTCATCTTTACTTCAAGGAATTCAAACCTCTGGTTGGAACTTGTCAGTTCGGCATGAGCTGCAGCCATATTGCAGAAAAAGGTTGTGCCATTAAAGCCGCAGTGGAAAACGGCGAAATCAGCTTTGAACGTTATGACAGCTGGGCAAGAATCAGGGATGAGTTGAAGACGGGAAGATGGGAAGATTAAGAATAAGTAATAAGGAATAATTGGTTTGCTGTATGAGACGATGTGTTGTCCATGGGGCAAGCGGTATGTGTAAGTGATAAATAATTATGAATTATAATAAATCTTCTTTAAAAATATTTTTGGCTTACTACAAGCCTCACCTTAAGTTATTTGTGGGGGATATGATTTGTGCGACGATATTGGCACTTATCGATATTTCTTTTCCTATGCTGACACGCTGGGCCATAAACACTTTGATTCCTGAAGGAAATTTTAAAGTTTTCGTGATTCTTGTTGCTGCGCTTCTTGCAGGTTTCTTCCTCAGAAAATTATGTAACTGGTTTATCACTTACTGGGGACATCAGTTTGGAAACTATGTAGAAGCTGAAATGCGCATGGACGTTTTCCGTAAACTGGAATCCATGAACTTTTCTTATTTTGACAAGAACAGAACCGGCCAGCTTATGAGCCGTGTTACAACAGATCTTTTTGATATTACCGAGCTTGCTCATCATGGTCCCGAAGACGTGTGGGTTTCTGTCCTTACACTTTTGGGATCCTGTGTTCTGATGTTCGGAATCCGCTGGGAACTGGCAGTTCTCTGTCTTGTTTTCCTTCCTGTAAATATTCTTATTGTTTTCAAAAGCCGTAGAAAACTGATGGCCACATCAAAGGCAGTTAAAGAAACTACAGCAGAAATTAACTCGGCCATTGAGTCCAGTATTTCAGGAATCCGTGTTACTCAGGTTTTCACAAATGAAGATTACGAGACAAAACGCTTTGCACAGAATAATGAACGTTTTATAAAAGCAAAGCAGAGCCGATTCAAATACATGGCTAATTTCCTTTCCAATATCGAATTTACCGGAAACCTTATGAGCCTCCTTGTCCTTGCGGCAGGCGGTTTCTTTATCATGAAAGGAAAAATGAATATTGCGGATCTTGTGGCCGCAAATCTTTTTGTTGCCGCTTTCAGTGGACCTGTACGTAAACTGGCATTCTTTGTTGAACAGTATACTCAGGGCATGGCAGGATTCAACCGTTTTCTTGAAATCATGCGTCTTGAAAATCCCATAAAAGATGATCCTGAGGCTGTTGAAATTCTCAGCTCCCGTGGAAATATCACTTTTGAAAATGTGGATTTCTCCTATACAGAAGATTATCCTGTTCTCCAGAATGTAAACCTTAATATTCAGGCGGGAGAAAAGCAGGCCCTTGTTGGAAGTTCCGGCGGCGGAAAAACTACAATCTGCAATCTGCTTCCACGCTTTTATGAAATTACAGGAGGCCGTATTCTTCTTGACGGCATGGATATCAAAAAAATCCGCATGCACTCTCTTCGTAAACAGATTGGTATTGTTCAGCAGGATGTTTTCCTTTTTGCAGGAACCATAAAAGAAAATATCGCTTACGGGAAACCTGGTGCCACCCAGGAAGAAATTGAGCTTGCCGCAAAACGTGCAGAAATCCATGAAGATATTCTTAAAATGCCAAATGGGTATGATACGGTAGTAGGGGAAAGAGGAATAAAGCTTTCAGGAGGACAGAAGCAGCGTGTTTCAATTGCCCGTTGTTTCCTTAAGAACCCTCCAATTCTCATTCTGGATGAAGCTACTTCGGCTTTGGACACTGCCACAGAAATAAAGATTCAGCGTGCTTTTGATGAACTCAGTAAGGGAAGAACTACTATTGTCATTGCCCACCGATTGAGTACAATAAAGAACGCAGATCACATTGCCGTAATAGATGAAAAAGGTATTGCGGAAAACGGAACACATGAAGAACTTCTTTCCAAAGACGGCTTATACAAAGCCCTTTGTGAAGCTCAGTTTGAATTGAAATGATATTTAATAGACTTGTCACCCTGAGCTTGTTGAAGGGTCTTTTATAATGAAATGAACTATGGAGGAAAATAAATGAAAAAAAATATTGTTGTACTTGTAAGCGGAGGCGGAACAAATTTTCAGGCTTTGATTGATTATGAAAAAGAAACAGCCGATTGTCCTTATCATATTTCTGCTGTAATTTCGGATCATAAAGATGCCTATGCTCTTGAGCGCGCCGCCAATGCCGGAATCAAAAGTTATATTACATCTCCTTATGCAGTAATGGGGAAAGAAGCTGCTCAGGCTGCAAGCCGCGACGAAAAGCGCACAGCAGTTTCAGACAAGGTTCTTGAAATCTGTAAAGCTGAAGGTGCCTTTGCTATCATTCAGGCTGGATGGCTTACTGTTCTTGCTGGAAACATCGTAAAAGAATACGAAGGAAAAATCCTTAATCTTCATCCGGCACTTCTTCCAAAATTCGGTGGAGTTGGAATGTGGGGACATCACGTTCACGAAGCGGTTCTTGCTGCCGGCGAAAAAGAAAGTGGTTGTACAATTCACCTGGTAGATTCAGGCTGTGATTCAGGAAAGATTCTGATTCAGAAAAAAGTTCCTGTTATGCCTGGCGACACTCCTGACACCCTTTATGCACGCATCGCTCCTGAAGAGCACAAGGCTATTGTTGAAGGTACTTGCATGCTGGTGAGAGGGAAGGAATAAGGAATAGGGAAGAGTTAAGAGTTAGCCTTTTGTTTGGGTTAATGATTCATTTGGAGAAGAAGCTGGCCTGTGTGGGTGGGGAACGACTGCCTATATGGGTCAGTTTTTTTTTATGTTATAATACATATAAACAAAGAGAGGGTGATTTATGATTTCAGTTTGGATTTCTGTTGCATTTTTTTTCGTAGTATATTTAACAAAAATAGCTTCCTTGTGGATAATACTAACTGCCTGGACTACAAGTTTAGCCGTTACTCTTTTAACAAAGAACAAGCTGCCATCTACAAAATATATAATTATTTCTATTTGTTTTGCTCTTATTGCCAGTTTTTCCTACTTTGCATATTCCAGAGGATTTCTTGTTCAGATGGTCTTTACAGGTATTACTTGTCTTTTAAGTAGCCTTGCAATTTTTTCTGTTATGGAAAAACATGGTGGTTTTCAGCTTATTAAAACAGACAAAAAATATTCACCTTTGATTTCAGTTTTAATAGGATTGGGGACAGGAGCTGTTCTTGGTTTAATCAACCTGCTTCTTGGGAAAAACTCCATGGACGTAGACTTTGCCATTACGCTTCCAAGAATTATTGTGAGCCTTATTCCAGGCATAAATGAAGAAATATCCAACAGAGCTATTTTTATGGCCTTCTTAATCTACATATTTACTACAGAAAACAAAGCCCCGACAAAATTTCAGAGTTTTACAATGTGGGTTTTAATGACAGTTCCACATTGTTTTGCACACGGATATTCCTTCTTTGAAAGTCTTATACTTCTTGTTCTGTTTGGTATTCCATTTGCAATTTTACAGCGCAAGCGAGATTTGACCTCTGCGATAATCAGCCATACAGTTGTTGATTTAATGAGGTTTCTGGTATTTGGGCTGCCTGTATAGTTAGAGTAAATAGTTTTGTGATAAATTGCGGTATATTCAGTTATTGTTTAAACAAACAGAAATTTAGCGGGATAAGTTTTTAGGCGGAAACGAATAATATTGGTTATACGCATAGCTTATTGGACTGGAAGTGGAAGAAAAAAATCAACAAATAAAAGAATATTTATATGACCAAAAAAAGAGTTTATTTATGTGCAATAATATGTATTACCACTTCCTTTTTATTTGTCTCTTGTAAAGAAAGGAAGATTAAGTTTGCAGAACAAAATTCTAATTCCATTCTTGATGAATTTCATTATCTTGAACAGACATTGAATGGGCAGAAAGGGATATATTATTCAGAAGAATATGGAAAACCTCTTGTTGCTGTTACTTTTCATCCTAGATGGCTGAGTGAAAAGGAAATAAAACTCTCTTTTAAGGATAATTCAATTCAATACGGAAGTGTTTATCAAACTCCAGAAACTGTAGACGTTTTTAAATTTGTGAAAGATTATAATATTGAAATTAAAGATTCGATTGTAAAATCTTTTAAATCTTTTGGATATTATGAACTTACAGGTTTGAAAGAGGAAGAATTGTTGGATTTTTATCGAAACGAATCCATAGTTCAACTCTCGAGTTTGCTTGGAACTTATAAAGATCCTATTTCATTAAGACAATATACTTTGGCAAAAATCGAAAATGATTATGAACTATCAGTTGTATATGAAGATGAAATTGAGGATAAATATGTAAAAGATACACTTGTACTTGATGATTTAAAACATATCCGTGGGGAGAGATATTATATTTTTTTTAAAAATGATTATATTTCAATAAGTGATTATATTCCTTTTACGATTCATACAGAGAATAATGAAAATGGGGAAGACTGTCATTGTGGTGATGATAACTCAGGTTATATGGTAAGTTTCTATTCGAAAGATAAATTATAAGGACAGAAAATATTTCCCAATCAATAACAATTGATTTTAATAACGAGGAGAGCATTTGTTATGAAGTATTATCATTTGGTTACCCGAATTCCAATGTTTGAAGGGCAGATAATAGATTTTTCAGGTAATGGTAATAATCGCTTATATGATTTCTGGATGAAAAGAGAAGCCAGACGAAATGATGGTGCAGATGTGTTTCAAGTGTTGAATGAAAATGATTATTCTGATGAAGGAAAACTTGTTATTCAGGATTATATATTCAATCAGTCTAGGGCTGTACGAGAAACTATAACTGAATTAGTAAGAGCCACAGAATTTCCCGAAAAACCATCACGATTAAAATGTTTATATGTTTGCAAAACCTTGGAAGAGGCTTACAAATGGAAAGAAAATTTTTTGAGCTATAATAGAAAAATCCTTCAGATGGTTGAATTGAGTTCTGATGGTGATTTTTTTACAGGAGACGCAATCTTTCTTCCTCAAATTAATGGGGACAGTTTTGAAAAAAAAATGGCTCAGGCAAGAAAATATTGGAGTGGAGAACTTAAAGGTGAATTAGTTGAAACTATTCTTGGTGGAAAAATAAAAGTAGAAAGAATTGTTGAAGAATATTCAGATTAAATTCGAATTTGAGATGATAATTCATAACCGCAGATAAAAGCGGATGCACGCGGAGTGTGGTATAATTAAGCACACAAACAGGAATTTGGAGGGGGAGAATAAAAGAATGAGTGAACCTGAAATCAGAGAAGTAAATTATGAAGAATTACCAATTTGTCTGGAATTAATTCATGTATGTTTTAAAACTGTTGCAGACAGGTTAAATTTAACTCAGGATAACTGTCCTGGACATACAAGTTATATGCCAATAGAAAAATTGCAGAAATTCTGGGATTGGGGATTTCATATGTATGGATTATATGAAGATCAAAAAATAATCGGTTATATTTCTATAAGTTTGGTTCCAGATAGAGAAAATGTATATGCAATCCATAACTTATGTGTATTACCTGAGTTCAGAAAAAATGGTTATGGAAAACAATTGCTGGATTATGCAAAACAAAAAGCAAAAGACCTTGGTGGAAAAATTCTATTTGTAGATTTTATTGAAGAGGATCAGCATTTACGAGCCTGGTATATTAAGAATGGTTTTATACATAAAGGTACTGAAAAATATGCTCATCTGATTTTTACAGTTGGAAAAGCAGAATATTTACTTTAAGTATTCCAATCAATATAAATTGATTTAAAATTTAACAAGCCTGAGTTCTAAGATTTCTCGAAAAATCTCATTTCACAAATTCCCGTAAACATTCAGAAATAAAATCTCCGTCGTTTTCCATCAGGTGGCCGCCGTTTTCAAAAATGTGAATCTGGCACTGGGGAATTTTTTTGCTCCATTGAACAACGGTATCAAGATTGTTTGCCAGTTTGTCGTCTTTTGTGTGGAAAATCAGAACTGGTACTGTGATTTTTGACATATCGTAGTTTTGAGGATTATTGATGGCGTCGGTATTTGTGATTTTGCCATCAAAAAGAATGCCTGCTTTTCGATTCTTCATTGGTATAATGGTTTTTAAAACTGATTTTGGCATTCCCATTATTGATTTGAAAAGAGGACTAATGAGCCACATGGCAAAATCATTGCAGAAAGGAGCTGGAGGTCCGGCAAATTTCACAGTCTTTTTTGGTGGTTCCAGAGCAGGGTAGCCTACAATCATCACGTTCAGGTTTTGACAGTCTGATTTGATTTATACTGCTCCAGAGTGTCACGGTGATAGCAAATGGCAAGCATCCATTCGTTCCGCCTAGTTCATATTAATAACTGATCGATTTGTTCTATAAGAGAAAACTAATAAAAACTACTTTCCAAAAAATCAATAAATAATTTTCCAAGAAGAAGCATTGCTGCCACAATCATAATAATTTTGATAAACTTTGCTCCTTTCTTAATGGCACATTGACTGCCCAATAAACATCCTGCAATTGAACAGAGTCCACAAGGAATAGCAATACTAAAGTCTACAACTCCAGCCATAAGATAAGTTACTACTGCTGCAAAATTTGAAGCTAAATTTACTACTTTTGTAGTTCCTGTAGCATAAATCAAAGTCATTCTTTCTATTAAAACAAAGGCCAGAGAAAAAAACATGCCCGTTCCTGGACCAAAAAGTCCATCATAACAACCTATAACAAGACCAATAAGAATTGCTGCAATTATGACAAAACGGAAACTTCTTGAAGGCTTTTCTGCATTTTCATCACCAAAACTACGATTAAATATCATAAAAAGTGCCACAAAAGGAAGAACAATCATTAAACAGATTTGCAGAATTTCAGGTCTAAGATGAAGTGCCAGCTGAGCTCCAATTGTAGAACCAGCAAGCGAACCACATAAAGCGGGCACAGCTATTCTCCAATCTACATATTTTTTTCGTATGTAGTTACCAGCACCAAAAGCTGTACCAATGCAGGCAACAAATTTGTTAGTGCCGTAAGTAATCTGAATAGGAAGCCCCGCAAATAAATATGCCGGAATAGTTATAATTCCACCGCCACCGGCAATAGAATCTATGAACATAGCAATAAAAATAAGAGGACACAAAAAACAAAGCTTTGCAAAATAAGTTTCAAACATGGTAAGTGGATTTCCTTTATTTAACACCTAAATGTGCCTGGCTGTTTACATAAAACAGCTGTGCATGTCGAATCCAATATAAATTCAATACTTTTCACCATCCTAAAAAAATGCTTTTAAAATCAAATACAAAATCATCAGCCAAAATACAACAATTGGTAGTGCATAGTACCACTTCTTAGACTTTCCATTATATTTGATGGGGGTTAACGACCCTCCAAAAATTGCGGGTCGTTATACAAAGCATTTCTGGATTAGTTGTCATATTCCTCATTTTTGGAGGGGAAAGCCTTCCCCTGCCTGCAGCCCGCAAGCGGTCTTCCGCCAC
>JAKSTG010000019.1 GCA_024402695.1 Treponema sp.
CCGACATTCTGGGTGTAAACCAGACGCTCGTACCAGCTGAGCTAACTGCCCGAATGACTGTATATTAACAGATTTCCCTATTCACTGTCAATAGTGAACAAAAAATCTATTTAACATCAAATCTCTTGTTTTTCATGAACTTTTCAAGACTCTTCTGCCAGGAAGGAATCGACTTCTTAAGGATAGTAAGAATCTTTGCCTTGCTGAGAACTGAGTAAGAAGGTCTTTTTACTTTTGAAGGGAATTCTTCCGAAGTACAAGGAAGAACTTCACATTTGTTTGTAATGTGACCGGTTTTTACACCAACCTTATAAATTTCTTTAGCAAATTCGAACCAGGTAGTTTCACCTGCATTTGTGTAATGGTAAATACCAAAAGCCGGTGTACTGCCAGAGCCGATAAAGCCTTTTGCATTTTCAGTCTTTTCAATGATTTTAAGAATGGCACCTGCCAGATCAACTGCACAAGTTGGTGTACCTCTCTGGTCATTTACAACTTTAAGTTCAGACTTTTCATTCATAAGTTTTGTCATTGTGTAAACAAAGTTCTTACCGTCAAAACCATAAAGCCAGGCTGTACGGATAATGAAATACTGAGTCATTTCCTTACAGATAAGGTCTTCACCTTCTGATTTTGTAAGTCCGTATACTCCAAGAGGATTCTTTTCGCCGTCTTCGGCATAAGGAGTAGATCCATTACCACCAAAAACATAATCAGTTGAAATATGAATGAGTTTTGCACCAAGTTTTCTTGCTACACGGGCAATGTTACATGGGCCGTCACGATTCAGTTTAGCGGCAAGTTCAGTGTCTTCTTCGGCTTTATCTACGTTTGTGTAAGCCGAACAGTTGATAATCCATTTGATTTTACGCTGGCTTCTTGGAATATCTGAAGGGAAATATGAAGAGGTATCTACACCCGAAGCAAAAGTTTCCAGAGCTTCCGGACTTGTAATATCAACTTCGCGGTCAGTGCCAACAAAAGGAAGTTTGTTTTCAGAAAGCTGTTTCTGAATTTCGCTTCCCAGCATTCCCTTATTTCCAATTAACCAAATCATAATTTTCCCACCTGAATGTTATAAAATTAAAGTTTTTCGAATATATAATTACAGAAGGTTTTAATTCTGTTTATAAATGAAGTATCAATTCTTTGTGTAAGGAATGGAATTCTTGGAGCATTTACGCCGCCAATACCATAAAGAACCCAATTGTCTCCGTCACGGAAAAGCAAAATGCTCATTTTCATTTTTCCTTTGAAAACAACATCAATTCCTTCATAGTTCAATTTATTAAGATTTTCAGAATCGTACAGGAGAACTTCATCTTCCTTTTCGATAGTAATCTTCTGGTTGAAAACACCAAAAGGTTCCATATCAATTCTGGCCTGAATCTCCTTGCCATTTTCAGTATCTTCTTCAGAAACTAATTCTGCAGAGGAATAAAGGTCCCAGAATCTTTCATGACGTTCTGACCAGTAAGGAATACCTGCGTAATCAGATATATTAGCAAGAAGCTCCTGCATACGTTCAGGAAGGTCTTCATTTCCTTCGTATGGCTTTATCTGAATTACTTCGGCCAGGTATTTTGGACTAAGTTTTTTGTAAAGCTTGATAAGCCTGTCACCGAATTCACAAGTTCCGTTTTCAAGACAGATATATTTAGAATAATTGATTTTCTTAATGAGGATTTCGCCCTTTTCGATAGTTTCACGTTCCGATTCCGACAGATTATCGTTAAAAGTAGCTGAATAAGCACTAAATACCAGAGTGAAAAGGAAAACTGATGCAAAAATTTTCTTAAATAATCTCATAATTGTCCTCCAATTATAAATTAAACTGATGTTATATTCAATAAAAGCCACAAAGGTAAATGGGTTACAAAAAAAAGGGCCTTAAAAAAGGCCCTTTTATAACTTAATATCCCTGTAAAACAGTTTTATTTTTCTTCTTTTTCAGCTTCGATTCTTTTGCTTTCAGCTTCAAGTTCGTTGAGTTTCTGAACCATTTCGAAACCTTCTTTCATTCCTTTATCCACGATAAACTGGAATTTAGGAAATTTACGAATCTGAATCTTTTTTGCAATCTGCGACTGGAGGAATCCGGCCGCCGAATTCAAGCCGTCTACCCCTTTTGCCAGCTGCTTGTCCGGCAAAAAAGTAGAAACATAAATCTTTGCATAAGCAAGATCAGAAGTTACCTCAACACGGTTAATGCTCAGGAAAGAGTTTACACGGGGATCTTTTACTTCCCCGCGGAGGATCAGCTGGGAGATTTCATCTCTAAGCTGATCGTTCAGACGCTGCATTCTGTACTGTCCCATAGTTCAGCGTCCCCTTATTCTGATTTTCCAGCAGCAGCGGCTTTACGTGCTTTACCTTCAGCCTTTTCTTTTGCTTTTTCTTCAGCTTCGGCAGCAGCGATTGCATCCTGTTCAGCTTTTGCTTTTGCAGCAGCTTCTGCGGCTTTCTTTTCGTTTTCAGCGCGGTCATCAACCAGGTCATCACCAAGCTTACGTTTGATTTCGATGTATTCGAAAGCTTCAATCTGGTCACCAACCATGATATCCTGCCAGTTTTCAAGGCCAACACCACATTCATAACCTGTAGAAACTTCTTTTGCATCATCCTTGAAACGTTTGAGGGATGCAAGTTTACCTGTGTATTTAACAACACCGTCGCGGATAAGGTTTACATAGCTTGTACGGCGTACAACACCTTCTGTAACGTAACAACCTGCAATTGTTCCAACTTTTGGAACTTTGAATGTGTTGCGTACTTCCAGCATACCTGTAACCTGTTCTTTTGTATCCGGGCGGAGCATACCTTCCATAGCCTGCTGGATTTCTTCAACGGCTTTGTAGATGATGCTGTATTTACGGATTTCAACGCCTTCTTTATCGGCAAGTGCTTTTGCATTTGGAGTTGGACGAACATTGAAACCGATGATGATTGCGTTTGCATCAGCATTGTCTGCAGCTGCAAGTGTAACATCGCTTTCGTTGATTGCACCGGCACTTGAATGAATAACGTTCAGGCGGATTTCTTTTGTTGTAAGTTTTTCAAGAGAAATCTTAAGGGCTTCGGCAGAACCCTGAAGGTCAGCTTTGATGATAACTTTAAGTTCCTGAATTTTGCTTTCATCAATAGTGCTGAACATGTTTTCAAGTGTAACTTTCTTAACTGCCTTGGCAGCTTCGAAGCGTTTAAGTTCCTGACGTTTTGTTGAAATTGCACGGGCTTCTTTTTCGTCTTCTGTTACCTGGAATGGATCACCGGCCATTGGCATTTCGTCCATACCAAGAACTTCAACAGGAGTTGAAGGACCTGCTTCCTGGATGCGTTTTCCGTGATCATCGAACATAGCACGAACACGACCTGAGAAAATACCTGCAACAAAAGGATCTCCCTGATGGAGTGTACCACGTTCAACAACAACAGATGCAACAACACCGCGTCCCTGGTCAACACGTGATTCAAGGATTTTACCTTCAGCACGGCATTCAAAGTTAGCAGTAAGTTCAAGCATTTCAGCCTGAAGAAGAATTGCATCCAGAAGGTCATCAATACCTTCACGTTTAAGAGCAGAGATTCTAACGAACTGTGTATCTCCACCCCATTCTTCTGGAACCAGTCCGCGTTCTGAAAGCTGAGTCATTACACGGTCAACGTTTGCTTCCGGTTTATCAATTTTGTTAACTGCAACGATAATTGGAACTTTTGCAGCTTTAGCATGGTCAATAGCTTCAAGAGTCTGAGGCATGATACCGTCATCGGCAGCAACTACCAGAACTACGATATCTGTAACCTGTGCACCACGTGAACGCATGAGAGTGAAAGCTTCATGACCTGGAGTATCAAGGAATGTAATCTTTCCTTTTTCTGTTGATACAGAGTAAGCACCGATTTTCTGTGTAATACCACCAGCTTCGCCGGCAGCAACGTTTGCATTACGGATAGCATCAAGAGTCTTTGTCTTACCATGGTCAACGTGTCCCATAACTGTAACGATTGGAGCACGTGGAAGAAGTTCTGCACCTTCATCTGATTCAGACTGGATAACAGTTTCATCATAAAGGCTTACGCGATGTACTTCACAGTTGTATTCAGCACAAAGAAGTTCTGCTGTATCAGCATCGATTGACTGGTTGATTGAAACCATCATACCCATTGAGAAGAGTTTTCCGATGATTTCAGATGCTTTCAGGTTCATCTTCTTTGCGAGATCTGAAACTGAAATTGTTTCCATCATATCAATTGATTTTGGTACAACTGATGCAGGAGTTTCAGACTTCTTCTTCTGTCCGAAGAGGTTATCATCATACTGTTCTTCATCTTTGCGGTTGTATACCTGTTTCTTTCCTTTAAAAGCAGCTTTCTTGGCTGACTGCTGGCGTGACTGATCAACAGGCATTGGAGCAGGAGCTCCTCCCATACGAGGTTTGAAACCTCCCTGTCCACCATTGTTTCCAAATGGTCTCTGTCCGCCCTGGCCATTGCGGTTGAATCCGCCCTGTCCACCTTGTCCACCCTGACGGTTCTGGAAGTTTCCTCCCTGTCCGTTACGGTTGAAACCGCCCTGACGCTGTCCGTCGCGGTTGTAGTTTTCACGGTTCTGGTAACCCTGACGAGCCTGAGCACCAGTAAATCCGCCACCCTGACGGCCCTGTCCGCCGGCAAATCCGCCCTGACGGTTCTGATTGTTGTAACCACCCTGGCGCTGTCCGTAACCACCGTTATTATTGTTGAAACCGTTACTGTTATTATTATAACCACCGTTTCCATAGCGTCCGCGAGGTTTATCAGAAAGGTTTCCGGCCTTAACATTCGGACGACTTGGATTCAGTTCGAAATTAGGATTTCTGTTAACGATACGACCGTTGTTGTTTGCATTTGCTGCTGCAGGCTGTGCAGGAGCTGCCGGTTTTGGAGCTTCCTTCTTTTCCTCTACAGGCTGTGCGGCTGGTTTTGCGACAGGTTCAGCTGCCTTCTTTACAACAACTTTTTTAGGAGCATCTGCGGCCTGTGTTTTAACTTCACCTGATTCAGAAGCAGATTTACGTTTAACAACGATAACCTTTTTCTTTTCAGGCTGGGCTGTTGAGGCACCGGCACTGTTCTGTGAATCCTGAGACTTCTTATGCACTACAAAAGCAGGCTTTTTTTCAGTTTTCTCGTCTAATTCTTCAGCCATTATTTCTCCTATTCTTCTTCGAATTCGAATTCAATTCCACAGTTTGGACAGTGTGTCATGTCCAGTGTGATTTTTGCTCCACATTCAGGACAGAAGTATTCTTCTTCTTCAGCTTCTGCTGCAGTTTCTGCAGGAGCTTCTGTCTGAGCAGGTTCAGTTTCTTCTACAAACTGTACGTTTGCTTCAATCAGGTCATTAACAGCTTCAAGATCATCTGCTGTTACGCCGTCAATGTGGATTTCATCATTATCAAAGGCTTCAACAAAGCGCTGAATGTCTTCGATTCCATTTTCTTTAAGAAGTGCTGCAACTCTTTCATCAACTCCAGGAAGATCCTGAATTGTTTCAATTTCATCGTAAGATGAGTCAAAAAGGTTTTCAGCATTCTGAACTGTAGCGATGTCTGAAAGATCCATTTCTGCAGCCTGTTCAATAGTCTTAACATCGATGTTCCAGTCACAAAGTTTATTTGCAAGACGAACGTTCTGTCCCTGGCGTCCGATTGCAAGAGAGAACTGAGATTCTTCAACAATTGCGAGAGCCTGGCGTTTATCCTGGTCAAGGATAACAACACGTTCTACCTGAGCTGGGCTCAGAGCATTTTTAATGAAAAGAACTGGATCTGTTTCATAACGGAGAACGTCGATCTTTTCATTTTCAAGTTCACGGATAACAGTCTGGATACGCTGTCCTTTCTGTCCTACACAAGCACCAACTGGATCGATTTCTTCACGGTTTGTAGAAACAGCGATCTTTGTGCGGTATCCTGCGTCACGTTCAATTTTGCGGATTTCAACAGTTCCGTCTGCAAGTTCTGGAACTTCTGTTTCAAGCATGTTCTGAACAAGACGTTTGTCTGTTCTTGAAAGAATAAGCTGAACACCGTTTGCTGAAGTCTTAACTTCTGCGATAACACTCTTGATACGATCTTTTACATCGTAGTGTTCCAGTTTTGACTGGTATTTTGCAGGAAGAACACCTTCAACTTTTGAACCAAGGTCAACATAAATTGTTCCGTTGCGTTCACGCTGGCAGTAACCAATGATTGTCTGTCCAACTTTATCTTTGTATTCGCTCATGAGGGAATCTTTCATTTTTTCTGTAAGTCCCTGGTGAGCTGTCTGTTTACCTGTAGAAACAGCTGAACGTTCAAAAGTTTTAGGATCAAGTTCGATATCGATTTCATCACCTTCTTCAAGGTCATCTGAAAGTTCTTTTGCTTCTTCAAGTTCGATTTCGATTACAGGATCGTAAACACCATCAAGAACAGTTTTTCTTGAATAGATGTGAACTTCTGAAAGGTCATCTTCGAAAGTAACGATTGCATTTTCATCTGTTCCGAAAGTACGTTTGTAAGCAGCCTTGAGAGCTTTTTCGATTGTCTGTTTTACTGAGTCTTCCGAGCATCCTTTTTCATCCATCAATGCACGGATAGCTTCTGCCATCTCTGACATATAATACCCCTTTTAATGTTCTGCTATTTCTGCAGGAACTTTGCTTTAGCTATATTTTCATAAAGAACAGTCATTGAAGAACCGTCTTCTTTTTCCAGATTTACCTGTTTTTCATCGGCAGAAAGGATTTTTCCTTCTACCCAGTCTGTAACAGTTTTGTCATAAACACGAACAAGACGACCTGTGAAGAGTTCAAACTCTGCAGCATTCTTGATGTTATGTTCAATACCAGGACTTGTAAGTTCCATAGTTGTGTTGTCAGTTCCAAGCAATGCTTCCAGACGAGGAAGAAGAACCATGTGAACTTTAGCACAGTCATTAACGCTGATATTTGCGGCAGGATCAGTTGATGTAATTACCGCACCGATTTTTGTAACTTCCTTTCCAGGAATTACCTTGAGTTCAACAAGCTTGAACCCCAGACCTTCAACTACCGGACTGCATTCCGAATAGTATTTGATTGATTTGAATGATGTGTATTCCACAATTTTCCTTGAACATTAACAAAAAAGACCCGGGCGAATGCACGAGTCTTTGTAATAAAAACTAGTAATGTACACTAGAAATATAAAAAAAATAAAAAAAATTGTCAATAATATACAATGAAAAACGGGTCCCAGCTTAACAAAATGCACCTTTAGCCGAATATGTCCTCGTTCGCAAGCTCACTGCGGGATTCGGCAAGGCGCATTTTATTGCGTCCCGTTTTTCATTCTCGAATATATTTTTTTTATATTTCAGTTTTATAACGGGCCCCTTATCCACTTGTCCCGTTTCGCTGCGCCCCATTTATTTTTATTTATTACTTTTTCTAAGTCTGATTCGGCAAGGCGCATTTTATTGCGTCCCGTTTTTCATTCCCGATTATTTTTTAATATTTCAGTTCATACCGGGTCGCGCAAAACTCTTAACTCTTCTTAATTTTTTCCGCTGCCTGTTCGGCATTTAAGTCTGTAAACTGTTCACGGGTCTGAAGATTTTTCAGAGTGAAAGTATCTTTAGTAAGGTCTTCTTCAGAAACAAGGATTCCCCATTTTACGGCCTTAGCTTCAGTTACTTTGTACTGTTGGTTCATTTTCTTTGGTTCAGGGAATACTTCAACAGAAACTCCCTTTGCACGAAGCTGAGCTGCAACTTTGTGGTAAGCAACAACGTGATCTCCGTTCTGGTTAAATATTTCTACATCAAGATAAGAACCTTTCTTTTCAAGACGACCAAGCTGTTCAAGACCTGCAATAAGACGGTCCAGACCGATTGAACCACCAACACCAGAAACCTTTTCTTTCATATAAAGACCGGTAAGATTGTCATAGCGTCCGCCGGAACAAACAGAACCAAGTGATGGAAGTTCGTTGAGGAAAGTTTCGTAAACAACACCTGTGTAATAATCAAGACCACGGGTAATGCTTGGATCAAGAACATAAGTTGATTCAATGCCGGAAGCCTGCATCATTGCATAGATGCTCTTCATACGCTTTGAATCTTCTGTTTCACCACCAGCCATTGCTTCAATTTTTGAAAGAACTTCAAGGAATGAACCTTTTGCACTGATATATTCCAGAACAGAGGCTGCTTTTCCTTCATCTCCTGTGAATTCAATAAGTTCTTTCTTTACCTCTTCTTCGCCAACTTTTGCAAGTTTATCAACCGAGCGGAGAATATCTTCTGATTTATCAAGACATCCGATTTTTTCAAGGAAACGGTTGAAAATACCACGGTGATTAACGCGCATAGTAATATCAGAAACTCCGATTTCCATAAGTGCTGCGCGAAGAACAGAAAGGATTTCAAAGTCACAGGTAGCTGAATCACTGCCAACAGTATCAATATCACACTGAACGAATTCACGGTAACGTCCAGCCTGTGGTTTTTCACCACGCCAAACTTTTGCGATATGGTAACGTTTGAAAGGCAGATAAAGTTCTGAAAAATGTTCTGCTGTAAAACGGGCAAATGGTACAGTCAGATCGAAACGCATGGCAACATCGCGGCCACCGTTGTCTTCAAAGCGGAACACCTGTTTTTCTGTTTCACCGTTTGATTTGCGCAGAAGAATATCTGTGTATTCCAAAACTGGTGTATCAATTGGAACATAACCGTATGAACGGTAAACTTTTGTGATTTTTTCAATCAGGCTGCTTCTTGTGATTTCTGATTCCGGAAGAAAATCGCGGAATCCTTTCAAAATACGTGGTTGAATGAGATTTTCCATGGGTTTATAATAACGAATAGATGTTTCTTTAACAATAAAGGGTAACTTGAATGCTTTTAGTAATTGATATTGGTAATACAAATATAAAAATCGCTATTTTCAAAGGCGACAAAATCATTAAAACCTGGCGCGTAAGTTCCGACAACCGCAGAACCGGAGACGAATATTTTTCTATTTTGCGTCCCCTTTTCCGTGAGGCCGACATCAACTATGAAGACATTGAAAAAGTTGTACTCAGTTCAGTTGTCCCAAGTCTTATAGGACCTTTCGTAATTGTTTCAAATCACATAACAGGAAAGAAACCGGTAATTATCGGGCCGGATGTTTATGAAAAAGTCAAAATGCATGTTCCTGAAAGCGCAAAATATGAAATCGGGACAGACCTTTTCTGTGACGCCTTTGAAGCCTGGAACAAATTCAAAAAACCTTGCATTGTTGCCGATTTCGGAACAGCACTTTCCTTTACTGTAGTTGAACAGAACGGAGGAATTGCAGGGGTTGCAATTACACCGGGAATCGGAACCGCCTTTAAATCACTTTTTAATAACACTGCGCAGCTTCCTTCTGTTCCTCTGGAGATTCCACCTACAAGCCTCGGAAAAAACACAACCGTGGCAATCCAGGCAGGTATTGTTCTTGGATATAAAGGCCTTGTAGAAAGTCTCATTAAACAGATGAAGATGGACCTGAACAAAGAATACGGAACAAAAATCGAAGATATTAAAGTTATTGCAACTGGAGGCCTGAACAGCATGCTTCAGCCAATAACTGATATTTTTGATGAAACCGACAAAGATCTTACTTTATGTGGAATGAAAAGAATCGGTGAACTGGTAGACAACTAGTTGTTCCACAAATCCATTTTTTTCTGAATAAGGGAATTCAGTTCCTGTGTTACACTTTCAATATCCCGAGAACGGATTCCCAGCGTCATTTCATGCCAGGCCGTATCAAAAGCAGATTCTGGCCCAAGAATCATTTTTATAAGGCTCTGCTTTACAAACTCATCTATGCGGGAAACTTTTCCCTGACTTTCAGAAGAAAGATTATACTGCCAAACCTGACCGTGACGGCTTGGTCCAAGTTCTTCACTTGAAGGGAAAAGATCGGTCCACATTTCTGCACCGTAAGCACGGAGAGTTTCTTTTTCTACGCGAAGATAATTTTTCTTGATGTTTTCTTCTGTGGACTGGACTATAGGATTACCTGTAGAATCCATGGCCCCTTTACCCGCCTGAGGGAAAGGATAGGTCCAGATTCCGATCCCGTTATTTTCAGGAATATTCGGAAGACTGATTCTTTTTCCATTGGAATCATATCCAAAGGTTACCCCTTCAACTCCCCAGTTTAAAATGACCTGGGCTTTTTCGGAACACATGAAATCAAGGAATCTAAAAGCGGCTTCAGGATCCTTGCAGGATTTTGAAATTGCAATTCCCCATCCTCCTGAAAACCCATAATCCTTAAGAGCCTGGTCTTTATACTGAGGACCGGCAGTAACAGGAAGATATGCAAAAGTAAGGTTTGCTTTATCATTGGAAGCAAGGGAACTTCTCATATCCATAAGTCCCCAATGAGGATAACTTGTTGCCAGAACATAGCCGCCCTTAAGTTTATTCTGATAAAGGTCTTCTTTCTGTGTAAAACTTTCTATATCAAGAAGTCCTTCGTGGTAAATCTTATTGAGCCATTTATAGAAAACCGGCATTTCTGGATCAAGAAATTTATAAGTGGCTTTAAGAGTTTCCTGCTCAACAAACCATTGCCCGTCATCCGGATGGCCGATTAAATATCCACCAGGATTTGAAAGACCTATATACCAGAACCAGTCATCACACAAAAGAGAAAAGCCGATTGTTGGATGACCTTCCATGTAAGGATATTTACTTTTATACGCAATAAGGGCATTTTCAAGATCATCAAGAGTATTGATTCTTGGATATCCGAGTTCCTTAAGAACAGCATGCTGAAGCTGAATATTTCCTGAAGTTTCAAGGACACGATTTTTAATATCGAAAGTACCCATACTGTAAATGTGGGGATCCTCAGAAGAATACTTAAGTTTCTTTATCTGGTCACCGTAAAGTTTCTTCATGTTATCCCCGTACTTTTCGATATAGTCATCAAGAGGAATAACAGCTCCGGCTTCTATGAGACGGGCCAAATCACTTTTTGCATAAATCAGGTCCGGGTAAGAATCATTGGCGATCATTACCGAAAGTTCATCACCGCCCTGGGAGTACTGAGTTTCCAGGAAAACTCCGGAAAGTTTTGTAAGTTCTTTTGCAGTAAGGTCAGTCCATGGAGTATAGGATGTAAGATCCGATGAATAAAAAGTGAAAGTTTTCTGACTGTCTTTTTTATTCTGAGATTTCCTGCAGGATACCAGAACATTTACAGAGAACATCAACAAACAGAAAACTATCAATATTTTTTTCATCTTATTTATTTTCATTTTCCTCATCCGAATCAGTTTTTCGGCCGTTTGCTTCTTTGAATTCTTTTGGAGTTTTTCCTGTTGCTTTCTTAAACTTCATGAAGAAATAATCAGTATTGGAATAACCTACCAGTTTGGAAATCTGATAGATTTTCAAGTCAGAATTAAGCAGTTTGAATTTAGCTTCTTCGATTCTAAGATTATCAAGATAGGTATTGAACTGAACTCCAGTATATTTTTTGAACTTCTTTCCAAGATAGGCCGAGTTACAGTTGAAAAGATCTCCAAGAAGTTCCAGTTTAAGGTCGCTTGAATAATTCGATTTTACATAAGCGATTACCTTTACGATAACAGAATCAGCTGTATTGGTGTGGAAGGCTTCTGTTACAGAATTAAGAGTATTGCGGAAGAAATTGAACGCTTCATCAAAAGTTTTCTTTTCAAGAATCTCTGAAACAATATCAAGATTCTGCAGATCTTCCAGTTCCCGTTCAGGATATTTTGAAGTAACCCTGTTATAAGTTTCCATTAAAAGAGAAATGAGTTTCTGCTTAACGTCGGCACTTTTCGCAGAGACAACAAACACAGATTTCTTGATTTCTTTGAAAAGATCTTCAAGCCCATTTTTATCATAGGTTTCAATAGAAAAAACTGCCCTATTACAAAAATCAGACATTTTGTTTTCAAAGTCAAAAAGAGAGTCTTTCAAGTCCTGAACGGAAATTATTTCTTCAGAGACAGCAGGTACAGAAGAAAAATAGAAAAGCGAATTTAAATACGAGGATGCTTCTTTGTAAGATTCTATACAACCTTCAAGTCCTTTTAGCTTTTTACCGCGGCAAATAAAAGTCTGAGCAGGATAATGTTTTACAAAACGATCTATACAATTGCCTACAGCTTCTTCATTTGCATTCTTTAACACAAGAGCAATATTTCCATTTATATTTACAGATTCAATCGAGAAAAATGAAAAATAATTTTCGATGCATTTTTCAATTATAGATTTATCCTCTGAAGGGAAACATTCACTTGAAAAACAAAGAACCGTATATTCGTCTCCTTTATCCTGTTCCGGAGAGTAAGTTCCTTTGAGAAGAAGATTTTTATAGAACTCGCGGCTTTCATATTTTTTTGCAGTTTTTGAATCTTCCTGAACTTCGCGGGTCGTATTTATTTCATTTTTTATTGCAAGGATTTTTTCAGTAAGTTCATCCTCATCAACCGGCTTCAGAAGATACCCCTTTGCCCCAAGATTCAAAGCCTTCTGGGCATACTCAAACTGAGAGAAACCTGAAAGAATTAAAAATGCCGGAGGATTTTTTCCCTGTCCTTTGCAGTATTCATTGACCTGTTCCATAACTTCAATGCCTGTAAGGCCAGGCATTTTAATATCCAGAAGGACAAGATCAGGAGAATAATCTTTTACAGCTTCTACAGCTTCATTTCCATTGGAGGCTTCTGTACAAATTGTGAAACCAAGTTCTTCCCAGTCAACTATAAATTTCAATCCGGTTCTGATACTTTCTTCATCATCTGCAATAAGCAATTTCATCATATACGCGAGTTCCTTATCTGTTCAGTCTGAATAAGGGGTACTGTAAGTTTTACTTCTGTACCAACCCCTTCTTCGCTTTCAATTTCCATACCAAATGAATCTCCGTAAAAAAGTTTAATACGGGAATTAACATTCATAAGTCCAATGGAACCTTCATATTCATCAACCAGTTCAGTTTTCAAAGCTTTGTTCAGTTCTTCAAGTTTTTCTTTAGGAATACCACAACCGTTATCTTTAACCGAAATGTGAAGCAGTTTCGGTCCCTGTTCAGGCACTTCTTCGGAAATCAAAACATAAATGAAACCTCCGGTTACAGTTGATTCAAGACCATGACTGAAGCTGTTTTCAACAAGAGGCTGAATCAGAAGCGGAAGAACACTTATTTTCTGAACATCACACATTGTGATTATATCATAGGATATTCGTGAACCGAACCTGAACTTCTGGATATTAAGATAGTTCTGAACCGCATCCAATTCCGTATAAAGAGAAACGGTTTTTCCGCTGATGTTCAGGTTATAGCGTAAAAGGGATGCCAGAAGCTTAAGCATAGTTGAAACATCCTTATCCCCGCTGGCAAGACTTTTCATTCGAATAGTTTCAAGAGTATTGAAAAGGAAATGAGGATTGATTTGAGTTGCCAGCATCTTGTAGCGGATTTCATTCTGGCGGGAAACCACCTGCTCTCTTTCCAGTTTATGTTTGTAAACCTGGTTAATAAGATTACGAACCTTTTCGCTCATAAGATAAAGGCTGTGATAAATCTGCTCGAACTCATCTTTACCACCGATAGAATCAGGAATAGAAAAGTTATTTTCAACAACATCCTGAATTCCGTCTCGGACAGTCTGTACACGTGAGTTTATATATTTATTGAAGAAACTGATAGCAAAATAAGAAAGAAGAATAATCAATGTGATGATAATTCCAGTTGGAATCAAAACCAGAAAAGTAGCCCTGTAAAGTTCTTTTACAGGAACTACATAAAGAAGCGTAAAATCGGAAATGGCATTTGTATTAGGAGTAAACTTTCTTGTCATGACCCCTGACTTGGAGCCTTTCCAGCTGATGGTAGAAATTTCATCTTCCTTCTGATTTTTCAAATATAAAAGTTCATTTCTTAAAGTCTGTGCTTCGTCATAAGAAAGGTTTTCATCCGATGAAAAAACAATCTGTTCCTCATAAGCAATTGCGGATTCAAAAAACTGATTCTGAAGGATGCGGACAATGTGTTCTGGATTTACATTTATTACAAGAACGCCTACAAAAGATTTATCCCGAAGGCTCCATACTGAACGGATAAGACAGAGATATTTCTTTTTTGTGATGGAATCAGTTTTATACATCCAGAAAACATGGCCTTTTTCTGTTACCGCTTTTTCGTACCAGAATTCCTTTTTGATTTCCGGAGAAACTTTTACGATATAGGAATTATCAAGGACAGTCTGATTTTCAGTGTAAATGCGGAAAGAATTTATTTCCCTGAAAGACTGAAGATAATCATCCAGAAAAGAAAGACTTGTGTAATCAAGGTAAGCATCAAGAACAGACTCATATTGTTTTGAAAGAATATCCTGAACCGGTTTGTTTACATAAATCCTGTCCGAAAAATATTTTACTGAAGAAAGCATTTCATTCAGGGAGTTTTCTGCCTGAACCAGAGAGTTACGAACCCGCTGAACTTCCCAGTTTTTGAGAGTTCTATACAGAATGTTTACAAAAATTACCGAAAGAAGGAAAACCGGAACGAAAAAAAGAGTGAAATAAAGTCTCTGAAGACTCTTTTTGATTGGAGTGTTGGTAAAATATTTATATAGAAAATTCTTTTTTCCGGTCATAGAGGATATTCAATATTAACATAAAATAGACTAAAATCAATTATATGGCAAACGAGCTTCCTGTTCTTACGGTTACCCAAATCAACAATCAAATTAAAGATCTCCTTCAGATGACTTTCAGGTCAATTTGTGTAGAAGGAGAAATTTCAGGCATTACTTTTCAGAGTTCCGGTCATATTTATCTGACCCTTAAAGATGAAGCCTGTCAGATTTCGGCCTGCATGTGGAGAAGCTCAACTGGAAGCCTTTCCTTCCGCCCCAAAACCGGAGATAAAGTTCGCTGTTTTGGTTACATTTCAGCTTATCCTCAAAGAGGAAATTATCAGCTTATTATAAACCGCATGGAAATGGCCGGGATCGGGGACGTTCTTGTGATGCTGGAAATGCGCAAGCAAAAACTGGCACAGGAAGGACTTTTTGCCCCAGAACACAAAAGACCACTTCCCTTTTTTCCAAAGACAATCGGTGTAGTAACAAGTCCTACAGGAGCGGCTTTCAGAGATATCTGTCAGACTGCTATGGGGCGCAACCCTCATATTCAGATCATTCTTTTTCCTGCAATGGTTCAGGGAGAAGGAGCTGCAGAAACAATCTGCAAAATGATTGAAATAGCAAATTTCTACAAAATGTGTGATGTTCTGATTGTTGGACGTGGTGGCGGAAGTCAGGAAGATCTTCTTCCTTTCAGTGAGGAGTCAGTTGTACGTTCAGTTTACAACTCTGCCATCCCGGTTATCAGCGCTGTCGGCCATGAAATTGACTGGTCTCTTGCAGACTTTGCCGCTGACAGCCGAGCCGCAACTCCAACTCAGGCAGCAGAAATTGCTGTGCCGGTTTACGGAGAACTTATACAGAGAATCCAGTGGTATAAAAATGACCTTTACAACACCATCTCAAAAGAAGTTCAAAACAAACTGCTTATGGTAAGAAGTTTCAAACCGGAAAACCTGGAAATGCAGTTCAGAAACATTGAAGCTCCATACCTGATGCGTTTTGAAAATGCAAAAAGAGAACTTCCAGAAAACCTTCAGAATAAAATCAAAGATCTTAAACAGCAGATAAACCAGAACATTACAATTTTGGAAGGCGCAAGTCCTGCAACAATTCTGAACAGAGGATATTCAATGGTTAGGGACAAACTTACCGGCGACATTATCCGCGACGCAGCGGTTGTTATGCCTGGAATGGAACTTGAAATAACTCCTTCAAGAGGAAGTTTCATTGCAACTGCAAAATAAAAAAGGAAACACAAGGAGATTTTTATGTCTAACTTTGAAGATAAATTAAACAGACTGGAACAGCTTTCATCAGATATCAAACGTTCTGATATCAGTCTTGAAGACGCCCTTAAAGATTTCGAAGAAGGAATCAAACTGGCAAAAGGTCTTGAAAAAGAACTGAACGCCATTGAAGGTAAAATCCAGATTCTCATGAACGAACCAAATCCTATGGCCGAAGACAACCCTCCTCAGCTGGATCTTTTTGGTGCAACAAACATCCAGACAGGATCTGCAGGAGCTCCAACACAGGGACTCCGTCAAGATTCAAACTTCTAGAATTTCATCCATAAGATATCAGACAGGAACTAAAGATGAGCCTTAAAAAACCGGTAAAAAAACTTAACGCAGAAACAGCCAGAAAAATCGCTGCAGGTGAAGTTATCGACAGACCTAACGCCATTGTTCGTGAACTTCTTGATAACGCAGTAGACTCCGGTGCCGACACAATTACTCTTGAAGTAAATGGCGGCGGCGTTGATAAAATCCGTGTTGTAGACAACGGTTCAGGAATGACAAAAGAAGACCTGGAAACCTGTGCTCATCCTCACTGTACAAGTAAAATAGAAACAGACACAGACCTTCTGAATCTTTCGACTCTCGGATTCCGAGGAGAAGCCCTTGCTTCCATCGCTGCAGTTTCAAGACTTTCAATCATCTCTGCGGGCTGGAAAATGAGAGCTTCAATTACAGAAGACCACATCCTGGAACCTTTTGCAGAAACTAACGGAACCATCGTTCAGAGCGAAGGACTTTTTGAAAACTTCCCTGCCCGCCGCCAGTTCCTTAAACGTCCGGCCAGCGAAGGTCTTCTTTGCAAAAATACTTTCATTGAAAAATGTCTTCCTCGTCCTGATATAGCTTTCCGCCTTGTAATGGACGGAGAAACAAAGCTTGATTTACCTAAAGACGTAACTCTTACCCAGCGTTTTGTAAGGGCAATGAATTTCCGTGAAAACGAAAAGCTTTTTTACGAAATCTCTTCAAGAGATGCTGCGTCCAAATGGAGCGTAAAAATCATTCTTGGAGACCCCGGCGTAAACAGAACAAATAAAAAAGATATTTTTATTTTCGTAAACGGACGACGCATTCAGGAATACTCTCTTGTACAGGCTGTCGAATATGGCGGACAAGGATTCTTCCCTAACGGAACGTATCCTGTTGCAGCCGTTTTCGTAGAAATGGATCCACATGAAGTTGATTTCAACATTCACCCTGCAAAAAAAGAAGCCCGTTTCAGTGACATTTCAAGTCTCCATCACGGAATATCAACCTGTGTAAGAAACTTTTATAAGAATCATACAATCGCAGGACTAGCTTCCAACGCCTTAAAAAGAAACGATGGTTTTGATTCAAAATCAGAAGAAACCGCAAAACAGAAAGCTCTTTTCGACAAACTTTTCGAAGCTCCTGTTTCTTCTTCAAAATCCGGTGCTTTTGTACCTCCTTCTTCTGCACCAGTATCATCAGTTATAGAAACAAAGACTTCCGAAAACTATAAAGGTACATACAGAATACCAACTCATGAAACAGAAAAAGAAAAGTTCAACGACAGTTCTTCTTTCTCGGGAAGTGTAAGCAGAAACTTTTCTGACACAAAAACAAAACTGGAAATGTTTACTGCAAAAGTTTCTACAGGGACTTTGGGAACAAAATCATCTCCTACATCTATTTCCTCTTCTACACAGGCTGTAAAACCAACCGCTTCCCTGGCAGAAGCAGCACTTGATACTGCTCCAGAAAAAGAAGAGATTTCTGATTTCAAATTTCTTGGCTGTACTTTAGGGACTTTTCTTGTTGCAGAAAAAAATGGAAGTCTTTTTATCATCGACCAGCATGCTGCCCACGAAAGAATGCTTTTCAACCGTATCATGAACGAAAAGCCTACAAAGATTTCCCTTATCATTCCATATATTCTGGAAACTGAAGATGAAGACGAAAACAATTATCTGGAATCAATAAAAGATCAGATGAAGGAATGCGGTTTCGAAATTGAAAAAGCCGGTAAAAACACCTGGGAAGTTAACACAACTCCTGACAGATGGGAAGGAACTGAAAAAGACCTTCACGAAGCAATTCTTTCAAAAAGACTTGAACCTAATGAAATAATCAGAAGTATTGCAGCTATGACAGCCTGTCGTGCGGCCGTTATGGACGGACATATTCTTGATGATATTACAGCGGCAAAAATCGCAGAAGAAGCCTTAAAACTCGAAGATCCTCACTGCCCTCATGGCCGCCCGGTTTACACGGAACTTTCCCGTGAAAAACTTTTCATGCTGGTAAAGAGAACATAAAACTTAAATAATTAGCCACAGATACACGCAGATAAACACGGATATCTATAAATTATTTACTAAGCGTCTAATTTGAACTTTAGGGGTTCCAAAATTTATTAATAAACCTAATCTCTTATTAGTTGCCTTTAAGTAATTTATCAATTGAGCTTCTTGTATTTCAGCTAATTGTTTGATTGATTTTATTTCAACGATAACATCATCTTCAACGCATAGATCAGCATAGTAATCACCTACGTTCTCATTTTTATAAAAAACAGATATTTTTTTCTGCTGTTCAACTTTTAGATCTTTAATTCTTAATTCTTTAGCCAATGCATTTTCATAAACTTTTTCTAGGAAACCACATCCCAAAGTATTAGAAACCTCAAATGCTGAACCGATTATTTGTTCCGTAACTTTATTAACATCCATGTTAATAAAGTAATAATAAATTAAGAAAAACCAAAGAAAAAATCTGCGTAAATCTGTGTTTATCTGCGGTTTACTTTATAAGCATACAGTCGCCATAGCTGAAGAATCTGTATCTTTCTTCTACAGCTTTTTTATAGGCATTCAGAATATTGTCTTTTCCTGCGAAAGCCGAAACCAGCATAATCAAAGTACTTTCCGGTGTGTGGAAGTTTGTAAACATCTGGTCTACTGTCTTAAAGCGGTAACCAGGATACATGAAAATATGAGTACTTGAAGTTCCTGCATTTACAGTACCGTCTTCATTGGAAGCAGATTCCAGGGTACGAACAGAAGTGGTTCCAACTGCAAGGATTTTTCTTCCATCCTTTTTTGCCTGATTGATTTTATCTGCAACAGACTGAGGAACTGTATAAGCTTCCTCATGCATTTTATGATTTTCAATTTTGTCTTCACGAACAGGAAGAAAAGTTCCAAGTCCAACATGAAGAGTAACGAAATCTCTTTCGATTCCTTTTGCACTTAAACGACCAAGCATTTCATCTGTAAAATGAAGACCTGCTGTTGGACATGCGGCACTTCCTGTTTCTTTTGCATAAACATTCTGATAACGTTCAGAGTCTGAATCAGTATCTTCACGTTTAATGTAAGGAGGAAGAGGAATATGTCCGTTATGTTCAAACCATTCTTCAGTAATCACAAAGTCAAACTGAATGGCACGGAACTCTGTCCCCGCATTTCCAGGAACATCAACAATTGTCCCGATTGTTCCGTCAGGAAATTTATAGCGCATGCCAGGCTTCTGTTTTTTTGCATTGAAAACCATTGTATTCCAGGTACGGCATTCTTTATCGATTGAATTCAAAAACATGAATTCAACTTCACGTCCTGTAGTTTCTTTGATTCCATAACAACGGGCGCGGCGAACTTTTGAGTTATTAAAAATCATGAGAGTCCCGTCATCTATAAGATCAGGAAGATCATCCATCATATGATGTTCAACAAGACCTGAAGTACGGCCAAGCATCATAAGTTTATCCTGCCCACGCACTCCGCTTGGATGCTGTGCAATAAGTTCTTCAGGAAGATCGAAATAAAAATCAGAAGTAAGCATATAATTTCCTTAAATTAAAAAAGTGAGTTCTGTCCGTTTGTAGAATTTCCACCGGCAGGAAGCCCAAGATGTTCGTAAGCTTTTGGAGTTACGATTCTTCCTCTTGGAGTGCGTTGAATAAGTCCGCACTGAATAAGATATGGTTCATAATAATCTTCAAGAGTATCAAGACTTTCACCAATGGAAATTGCCAGAGTTTCAGCTCCAACTGGTCCACCACCAAAATTATTTATGATACTGAGAAGAATTTCACGGTCATATTTTTCAAGGCCAAGTTCATCAATTCCAAGGCGCTTTAATCCGGCCCGTGTAATTTCAATGGTGATTGTGTCACGTCCCGAAACTTCAGTAAAGTCGCGCATACGGCGAAGCACTCGATTTGCAACACGAGGAGTTCCGCGGGAACACTGAGCCATAAGCAAGGCCGCATCATCATCAATCTTTACATTAAGAATTCCGGCACTTCGTTTAATGATTGAAGCCAGTTCTTCCTGAGTATAAAAATTAAAACGAGGAATAATACCGAAACGAGAAATCAAAGGAGATGAAACGGAACCTGCTTTTGTTGTTGCTCCGACAAGAGTAAATTTCGGAATAGGAATACGAACAGTACGGGCTGCGGCGCCCTGGCCGATAATCCAGTCCAGTTCATAATCTTCCATGGCGATGTAAAGCATTTCTTCAAGAGCAGGTTTCAAACGATGAATTTCATCGATAAAGAAAACTGTTCTTGGAGTAATGGTAGAAAGGATTCCCGCAAGGTCCTTCGGCTTATCAAGTGCCGGTGCGGAAGTTACTTTAAAATCCACACCAAGTTCATTTGCTGTAATCTGGGCAAGAGTTGTTTTCCCAAGCCCCGGTGGTCCAATAAGCAGAAGGTGATCCAAAGCTTCTTCACGGTCACGAGCTGCTTTAATAAAAACAGAAAGATTGTCCTTTATTTCTTTCTGACCAAGAAATTCGGAAAGTCCCTTTGGACGAAGATTGTTATCATTATCATCTGCAAAACCTGCAGAATCAGCTCTTACAATATTAAAATCATCACTCATTTTTCTGACTCTTTACTTTTGATTTTTTATGCAAGTTCCACAAGGACTTTTCTGAACAGGTAATCTTCCCTGTCTTTCTGGCTTTTAGAATTGAAGGCATCATCGTTTTTCAGTTCATCAACCAGTTTAGCTACAACCATTTCAACCTGTTTCTTTTCATATCCCATTGATGAAAGGGAAACAATCAGGTCGCTGTAAGGAGTTGGAGCGGCAACCCGAACAACAGTTTCGTTCTGATTCATAGAAAGTTTGCCTTTCAAGGCCAGCATCATTTTACCTGCAGTCTTTTTACCTACTCCAGGGATTTTTTCAAGCATTTCAAGATCGCCGCGTTCAAGAACATCTGATAGACGGCCGGAGCTTACAGAACTCATTATTTTTACAGCCCCTTTTGGTCCCACTCCGTCTACTTTAAGAAGATCTAAAAACAGACTTCGTTCCTCTGCATTTGCAAATCCGTATAAATCCATAACCTTGTCGGTGTGGTTCATCCATGTAAAAACTTTTGCTTCATCCCCTACATGTCCCACCATATCAAGATTTGAATCCGGCATGCAGATATCCCATTCAATGCCATTTGTTTCTATAAAAATCTGTTTCGGAAATTTACCGGTTATGACGCCACGAATCGAATTGAACATACTTCTATTATACTGACCTTTGTGTATTAAATGAACTGATTTTATGTTAAAATCACCCTTATGAAGAACGGAAAACAACTAAAAAAATTATTTCTTGCAGGTTTGATTTTAAGTATTCTCTCAACTCCTGTCTTTTCGCAGGAAGCCTTGAAATCAGCTGAAGAAAATTACTATGACATGCTCTTTCTTTCGGGAATTACCGAAAGAAACTATCTTTCATACAGAACTTTAAGCGACAGTGTCTGGAATTTTATTGACGATGAAGCAGATCATCCATGGAAGGAAAATGCCTTCAGAAAAAACATTTCTCTTTTTGGTGACCTTTCATGTCAGGTATATGGACCAGAATGGTACAACTCCTACAATACTTGGGCTCCATGTGGCGCTTATGATTTAGGTATGTGGCAGGGACGCGGTTACAACACAAGCCTTACAGGTGGTGCCCGCCTTGAAGGATACGGTCTTTCTTTAACCATCAAACCTCAGTTGAGTTATGCCCAGAACCTTCCGTTTGAATATCTAAGACCAACCGGTTTTAATGCTTCAGAATACAAGGGAAAAGCAAAAGAATACGGTTACATTTACGGGGACGGCTGTGATGCAGTTCAGCGTTTCGGGGACAATAACTTCTGGACCTTCGACTGGGGCGACACAGAAATCCGTTATTCCTGGAAAAGTCTTACAGTGGGCTTTGGATGGCAGCCAATCTGGCTCGGTCCAAACTATGTACACCCCCTTCTCTCTTCCAACAACGCAGCTACTTATCCAAAAATCGACCTGGGTTTAACAAAACAGGAAGTTGTAGTACCATGGCTCAACTGGAACCTTGGGTTTGTTGAAGGCAGAATCTGGACAGGTTACCTTACAGAAAGTGATTATTTTGACAATCTTGATTATAACGATCACAGACTTATCCACGGACTTTCCATGAGTTACAGTCCTTCTTTCATGAAAGGCTTTACAATTAACGCAAACAGAATCTGTATTGTACATGCATCCTGGGAAAACATGGGCTATATAATTCCTGCCTACGACAACACTCATATCGGAGCACATGATCTTTCCGGCGAAGACCAGAAAATGTCTATAACTGCAGACTGGGCATTTCCACAGGTAGGATTTGAAATCTATGGAGAAATAGGAATTGATGATTTCCTTCCAAGTGGAGACAGCATTATTCAGGGATATCTTAGATGGCCATTCCATACTGCAAGTTATACAGTTGGAGCAAAAAAAGTTTTTAAACACAAGAATCATCCAGAACTGAAAAGTATCCTGATTTTTGAATGGAACAATACAGAACCTAGCCAGGATTATCAAATGTGGGCCTTCTACAACTTCGGTTTCCACGGTCAGCTCAAACAAGGATACACTAACCGTGGCCAGTGGCTCGGAAGCGGTTACGGTTACGGCGGAAACAGCCAGCATCTGGAATACAGACTTTATTATCCCAAAGGATCTACAACCATTACTTTAGGACGAAACAATCCAGATAACTCCTATGTATTCGGACAGACCGTAAATACTAAAGCCCAGGAAAACGGAAGCTACTCTACCGCTTACCGATGGCTTTCAGCTTTTAAGGCTAATGCTTATGTAGGTGTTGATACTTCATACTATGTAAATTCCAACTTTATAATTGGAGGCGGAATTCTTTACGACCTCATCATTAACAATACATACGAACCTGAAAAAAATGAAAGCGGATTATACCGAATAAATACACTCGATCACAACTTTCAACTGCGCTTTACAGCCAAGTACATAATCGGAGACTAATAATGAAAAAAGTTTTTCTGACTTGTTTTTTTCTTTTCATAACAATGGCCTTATTCTCACAGGTTAGCCTTACCTCGATTGAGGAAGATTATTTCAATTTTCTTCAGCTTAAAGGAGAACTTGTAAAACCTACATTAGGCTACAAAACTTTAAGCGACAACAAATGGGACTTATCGGGCCTCGAAGAAAATGAAGAACACATCTGGAAAAACAACAATCTGGGAACTGTTAAAAATCTTTTGAACTCAAAAGTCCAGATGAAAATATATGGACCTGAATGGTTCAACTCTGTAAACACAACTTCCCCTTTTGGTCAGAATGACGGAGCCTTATGGCAGGGACGCGGTTACAACACAAGTCTTACAGGCGGCCTCCGTCTGGAATCCTACGGATTTGAACTTACTTTTAAACCACAGATTACATTTAATCAGAACCTTTCATTCGAAATTCTTCCAAGTGCATATGAAAATAAATTCGGATATTTTTCAGGTTATGGAAATGGAATTGGAATTGACAAACCTCAAAGATTCGGAGATTCCTCCTTCTGGGCTTATGACTTGGGAGACTCAGAAATACGTTTTAGCTGGCACAACTTTACTCTTGGTTTTGGAACTCAGACAATTTGGCTTGGTCCTGCATACAAAAACCCTATGTTACATTCCAACAATGCCCCATCTTATCCTAAGTTTGACTTAGGCATTAGAAAACAAAAAATCGAAATCCCGGGAATACATTGGAATGCAGGATTATTGGAAAGCAGAATATGGATTGGTCAGTTACAAGAATCAGATTATTTCGATTCAATTCCAGAAAACAACAAAAGAATGATTGCTGGATTTACTGCAAGCTTCGCTCCTAGTTTTATTCCTGGTTTCACATTAGGTGTTAACAAGATTTGTGTTGCCCAATGGACAAAAGAATCATGGAAATACCTTAACCCATTTTTTGATGAAAATAGTATAGGAGAAGGGAAAGACAAAGGTGAAGATCAAAAAATGAGTGTGACCGTAGATTGGTTTTTTCCACAGGTTGGATTCGAACTATTCGGCGAAGGAGCTTGGGATGATTATACATCAAGCATTATATCAAACCCATTCCATACATTTACATATTCTTTAGGTTTTAAACAAATTCTCAATATTCTTCCTAAAAGTAAACTTAATTTCGAATTAATTTGCGAAATAAACAACTTAGAAATGAGTCAAGACTTCCAATTACAATGGGCTTACTTAGGTTTATATACTCATGGAGGAATAAGTCAAGGATATACAAACAAAGGGCAAACTTTAGGGAACGGTACTTCCATAGGAGGTAACAGTCAATATGTCTCATTAAATATTTATCATCCAAAATATGTTTTTACCGCTTTTTTCCATCGTTTTTGTCCTGACATAAACTATGTACTTTCAAAAGCAGTATATTTTGATGCATCTCATGCCGCTTCTGATAAAGGGGTAAATTCCATATCAAAAGATTGGTATTCAAATTACGAGACTTTCATTGGAGGAGGTGCTGAACTCTCCTATTTTATAACTCCATACCTCAATTTGAGCAGTGGATTTTCTTGTTTATATATAAATAAACCTTTATATAAAAGTGATGAAAGTTCATGCAATTTTAATATATCCACTAAAATAAAAATAATTTTTTAAAATGCTTTTATTTTCAAAATTTATTTTATCTTTTAAAAACTTATTTTCCTTTTTTTCCGATTCTTTCCCTTCGCCACCACAACCAAATTTTTGAATCATCAAAAAGGAAGAATTGATTTTCAGGGATTCCCATACAATGAAGTACATTCATTAAATTCATATAAGTCTCATGACCAATAATCTTTCTAAAAATGAAAAACAAAGAACACAACAGTTTATATTTTTTTATGTAGTTTTCAGGCAGGTCTTGAATTTTTCCTGATCCTCTTGTAACAGATTTATCAAGAAGCTTTTTCTTTTCAAGAATTTTATAGAACTTAGGATTATTAGAATCAAATGGATTCCCTATATCTTCATAATCATCTTTATGTAAAAGAATTGCTCTATACAAACGACGATTTAGTAAAGAAATTGGATTTCCATTTGAAAAATAATTATATGCATATCCATTTTTAATATATTCACAAATTATATCCGAGTTTTCTTTTAAAAATTTTTTATACTCTTCAAACAAAGGCTTCAAATCTTCATAAAAAACCTCATGCCCATCATTGCCTTGTTCTATTTCATTATTCAATAATTTCACATAATTGAATCCAGAATAATGTACAAAAACTAACTTTTCGATTTCTGATTTCTCATTTAATCGTGAAGCTACATAATACTTTCCATCTTGAAGCAGTACTTTTCTTTCATCAAAATTCCAAGGAGCCAGATTCATCCCTTTATCACGAAAAACCTTTATCGAATCAAGGCTAAAATATGAAAAAAGAAAATTTCCCCATCCCTGGTCTGTGAACTGACCAGAAACTGCATCTCTATAACATTTATTTGCTAGGCGATCTTCCCACCAATGAATAAACTTACGTCCATTTTCTGAATTTCTAACCCCAACAAATCCAAAATTATTCTGTCCATTTACACGAAGTTCATCTTCAATAACATGATAACCAGCTTGTTTTTCTCTTAATTCAAGTAAATGTGGTGTAACCAAAAAATCATGATTTTCAAATTCCCTATATATAACTTCTGTCTCAGAAAAAAACATAAGATCAGGATCAAAGTAGCAAACATTTTCATAATTATTAAATAAAAAATCGAAACAAAATGGTTTTAAATATGTACAAAATTCAGTTACATCATATTTAAATGAATTTTGAATCCATTCCAATTTTTTTATATTAAGAACCGAACGACATCTTAATATATCTTCTGCCAATAATTCATTTTCTATTTCATCTGCAATAAAAATATAAAAATCTTCAGATGAATTCTGAAGAAAGCTTTTCTTTAAAACTTTAGCTAGTCCTAAATAGTTTTTCGCACATATTGTAAATCCACAGTTTTTTTTCATTTTTTCCCCTATTCTAATCTTTTGAGTAATTTATCAAGATGTTCTTCTGTAAGAGGTGAATATATATCACTAATATCTTTTTCTGAAAATGTCTCAAACAATTTAACAATGTCTATATTAAGTAACTTATTTCTGATTATTTCCTCAAATCGATATTTTATTAATTTAGCAGGATTCCCTCCCATTACAGCGTAAGGTTCAACATCCTTAGTAACTACAGATCCTGCTGCAATAACGGCCCCTTGTCCTATATGAACTCCACTACAAATAATAGAATTTTCAGCAATCCAAACATCATCATCAATAATTATATTTCCTTTTGTTTTGCCTTCAGCTTCTTCATGAAAACATTTAACCTTAAAAGGAAAAATTGAAATAGTATCAATATAATGTTCACCAGATAAAAGAAATTTTGTTCCACATGCTATCGAACAATAATTTCCTATTTTAAGAAAAACATCTCCAGGTGCGTAATCCACTACATGAAGTTTTCCATACGTTTTTTTACCAACAGACACATGATTAAACTTAAAAAGTGGGCTATCATAATCTATTGTTGTTTCATTATGGATATTATTTTCTCGCCATTTTCTATTGCGATACATCTTCTTCAAAAATGAAATAAAAAGCATTTTATCACCCTAAAAAATATGTTATTATTCTCTTATGAATAATGTTACCGAATCAAAAGAAAAATTACTATCAATTTGTATACCTACTTTTAAAAGAGAATATCTCATTCCTGAATTACTCGATAGCATTTATTCACAAAACATCGATCATACTTTGTTTGAAGTTTGTATTTCCGATAATTCAGAAACAGATGAAACAAAGAATGTTATAGAACAAAAATTCTCAAACATTGATAATCTAAAATATAAAAAATCAACATGTAAGGGTTTCCTTAATTCGATCGAAGCTTTAAAACTTGGATCCGGCTCTTTTTTAAAATTGCATAATGATTACAGTATATTCAAACCAGGGGCCATTCAAAGAATTATTTCACTTATCGAAAAAGAAAAAGAAAATAAGTCAGAAATATTTTTCTCTTTACAGGCACTTCCCAATAAAAAGGAAATTTCAGAATTTGCTGACTATAATTCTTTCCTTGAAAATATCAATTTTTACTCCACTTGGAGTTCTTCCTTCACTATATGGAAATCCGATTTTGATAGAATTTTAACAGCAAACATCGAACCTAATTATATGTATCCACACACAACTTTATTGTTTAATTGCACAGATAAAAATAAATATATTGTGGACAACTACGCTTATGTTGAAAACAAAGATCCTAAGAAAAAAGGCGGATACAACCTTATAGATAACTTTGTAAGAATTTATTTAGAAATGGTAAAATCAGATTTATTGGAAAAAGGTGTAATCAATAAAAAAACCTTTTTTAAAGTTCAGAATGGAATTATTAAATTTTGTGCCAGATGGTACTCTGTAGTAAAACATTCTGAAAATTATACATTTTCATTTGAAAACAAAGAAAAAATAATCAGAAACGAATGCGGTAAAACAGCCCTATTCAAATTCTATTTATTTTTTCTTATATATTATCCAGTTCACTCAGTAAAAAAAATTTGTGGCAAAAATTATTAATTTAGGAAAAGAAAATGACTTACATCTATGCCATCATAATCAGGCCTTTAGTTCAGATTCTTGAATTTTTCTATTCAGTATTTTATAAAGTTACTTCCAACGCAGGCCTTTCTGTAATCGGGCTTTCTTTTGTTGTTACTCTTTTTACACTTCCTCTTTATATGGTAGCCGAATCCTGGCAGGAAACAGAAAGAAAAATCCAGGAAAAACTGAAACCTGGCGTGGACCGCATCAAGGCTGTTTTCAAAGGCGATGAACAGTACATGATTCTTTCTACTTATTATAAACAGAATCATTACCATCCTCTTATGGCTCTCCGTTCAAGTTTCAGTCTTCTTATTCAGATTCCTTTTTTTATGGCAGCTTACAGTTTCCTTTCAAATCTGGAAGCATTAAAAGGAGTTTCTTTCCTTTTCATCAAAGACTTCGGAAATCCTGATGCAACTTTCTACATCGGTTCCTTTGCCATAAATGTTCTTCCAATCGCAATGACTCTCATCAACATCGTTTCAGGAATCATTTATTCAAAAGGTCATCCAATATCTGAAAAAATCCAGATTTTTGTTTGTGCTGCCGTATTCCTTGTCCTTCTTTATACATCACCATCCGGACTTGTTGTTTACTGGACAATGAACAACATCCTTTCAATGGTAAAAAATATTTTCTATAAGATTAAGCAGCCTAAAAAAGTTCTTTACATAATCAGCTGTATAATTGCGGTCGCTTGTATTCTCTTTAAATTCACTCCATTTAAGACAAGCATCAACTCAATCAACACAATGATTATGCTTATAGGATTTGTAATTCCAGCTGTTCCTTTTGCAATAAAAGGTCTTTCTTTACTTGTTTCGAATAATTTCAAAATTCTTGAAGAAGACAAAAAACTTACTTCGGGCCTTTTCTTTTTATCAGCAATTCTTCTTGTTCTTCTTACAGGATTTTCAATTCCTTCAACTATCATGGTTTCAGAACCTGCAAACTATTGTTATGTAGAAAACACAAACTCGCCTTTTGCATTCCTTTTCTACACAGCATGTATTGCCGCAGGTCTTTTTGCCTTCTGGCCGGCATGCTTCTACTGGCTCTTCAGTTCAAAAGTAAAAAAAGGCATGGTAGTAATTTTTTCAAGTCTTGCCTTCTGTTCTTTAATAAATACTTTTGCTTTCAGCGGAAACTACGGTTCTATTCTTCCAGAATGTCTTTTCATGTTCGAACAGACCATGAGCGTTTCCCCTAAGGAACTTCTTATAAACCTTACCGCCCTTTTAATTTCAATAGGGACTGTTATTTTCCTTCTTAACAAATTCCCGAAAATTCTTCATTCAGTAACTCTTATTGTTATTCTTGCTCTTTCTGTCATTACAATCAAAAACTCAATTACAATCGGTAAAGAATACAAAAGCATGGAAGTTGCTGTTGAACAGACAGAAGTGGATCCTTGCTACCATCTTTCTAAAGATGAAAAAAATGTCATAGTAATAATGCAGGACCGTTTCCACTCACCTTTCGTAGATCTTCAATTTGAAGAACGTCCTGAAATTGCTGCTGAATTTGACGGTTTTACTTTCTATCCGAATACAGTGTCTATGGGATGGCTTACCATGCTTGGTTCACCGGGACTTTTCGGCGGATATGATTACACCCCTTACGAAATGAACAAAAGGACCGATCAAACTCTTCAGAAAAAACACAACCAGGCCCTCCTGACAATGCCGGTTCTGTTCCATGAAGCAGGATTTGAGACAACAGTTTCTAACCTTCCATATGAAAATTACCTGGAATATCCTTTAACCGACATGTATAAGGAAACTCCTTACATTCACCGCGAAGATACTGCAGGTCTTTATACAGACTTATGGTATAAAAAGAACAATTTCCCACATGAACAGGCTCTTTCTAAGGCAATCAGAAGAAACATGATCTGGTTCAGTATCTTCAAGATTGTTCCGCCTGTTTTAAGAGACCTGGTTTATTACAAGGAATACTGGAATTCTGATTACCGTTCAAAAAACCGTAACATTCAGAGATTCATCCAGAATTATTCCGAACTTAATTTCCTTCCGGAAATGACTGACTTCACCTCAGAAAAAGACAGCTTTGTTCTAATTACAAACGAAATGACCCATGAACCAATGCTGCTTCAATATCCAGACTACGAGCCTTCTCTGGAAGTTACAGATTTTGGTCCAGGACCTTATGCAAAAAAATCGACCTATACAACAACCGGTGCCGCACTTCTTAAGTTTGCTGATTTTATCAACTATCTTAAAGACAACGAAGTATATGACAATACAAGAATCATCATTGTCAGTGACCACGGGGCCGGAAGCGGATACTTCGACCAGGAAGATAACATAAAAGGACTTACAAAAAGCTATTACACCTGTACTCTTCTTGTAAAAGACTTCAATGAACACGGAGACCTTAAAAGGGACATGACTTTCATGACCAATGCGGATGCTCCTTATCTTGCAACAAAAGATGTCTGCAAATCCGTAACCAATCCATTCACTGGAACCTTATTAAGACAGGAAGACAAGAATAAATATACAATTCTTGCTGGCGGCCGTCCTGAAAGCACAAGAGCCCGCTACAAGACTCAGTTCGCCATAGAAGATGATGAATGGTTCTATGTAAAAGACGACATCTTCCAAAAGGAAAACTGGTCCAAGTTTGAATCGGGAAGATAATTCCGATATAATTTAATGAATAAATAAGTAATTTAAAGAAGGAAATTTATGCTTTCTAACATCATTCTTTATCCTTTAATTCAAATAATAGAAGTTGTCTATCTTGCGGTTCACAAGGTATTCAAAAATTTTTCCTGTCCCGCAGGCTATGCAATTATCGGTGTTTCAGTAGCAATCACTTTTCTTTGTCTTCCTTTATATGTAGTTGCAGAAAAATGGCAGCAGATTGAACGCGACACTCAGAAAAAACTTAAACCGGGAATTGACCGAATAAAGGCTGTTTTCAACGGCGATGAACAGTATATGATTCTGAGCACCTTCTACCGCCAGAATCATTACCATCCTATGATGGCTTTACGTTCAAGCTTCGGCCTTCTTATTCAGATTCCTTTCTTCATGGCCGCCTATTCATATCTTTCAAATCTGGAAGAACTTAAAGGACTCAGTTTTCTTTTTATCAGAGACCTGGGAAATCCGGATGCTACCTTCTACATTGGAAACTTTCCTGTAAATATCCTTCCAATTGCAATGACTCTGATCAACTGTGTGGCAGGTGCAATTTACACAAAAGGTTTCGGTTGGCGTGATAAAATCCAGATTTACGGAATGGCCCTTCTTTTTCTCGTAGTACTTTACACAAGTCCTGCAGGTCTTGTTCTTTACTGGACAATGAACAACGTGTTCAGTCTTGTAAAAAATGTTTTCTATAAATTAAAACATCCGTTATGGACCTTATATGGAATCTGCTGTGGCTTTGTCCTTTGTGCAGACTGGTTCATTTTCTTCAAACATACAGGATTCCTTCACAGAAGACTTATGCTTATTGCAATGCTAAGTCTGGTTTTCTTTATTCCACTTATCCTCAAAGTTATCTCTTTCATGCTTCGCACTGTATTGAAGGATCTGGTAGAAAACAAAAAAGCCTGTCTGGCACTTTTCCTTACTTCGGCCGCAATCCTGACACTGGCTCTTGGGCTTTATATTCCAACCCAGGTTATTTCCTCAAGTCCTCAGGAGTTCTCTTTTATTGAACAGGTAGCAAGTCCCTTCACTTACCTTAAAGTAAGCTTCTGGAAATCCTTTGGACTTTGCTTCTTCTGGCCAATCTGTATTTATTTCCTTTTTGGAAAAGAAGTTAAAGCCTGCATCAGCTCAATCTTTGCATTCCTTGCAGTTGGTGCTTTACTGAACATTTTCATTTTCCCAGGAAACTACGGAAACCTTAGCCGCATCATGAATCTGGATAATGCCGGAGTTCTTAAAGCCGCAGGAAAAGCAAATCTTCTGAATCTTTCTGTTATAATGATTTCAATTGCGGTAGTTCTGGTTCTTGCAGGATTCAAAAAAGAAAAATGGATTTCTTCAGTTTACGGAATTGTAGCTGCAGCAATTCTTATCATTCCTTTTTCAAGTTTTGGAAAAATCAAAAAGGAATTCAAAACTCTTGCTGCTATTCATGAAAACTCTACAGAATCTACATCTGAAATCAAACCGTTCCTTAATTTCTCAAAAACAAAACAAAATATTTTTGTAATCGATTTTGACCGATTTATCGGAGCCTACGTCCCAGTTATTTTTGAAGAAAAACCCGAACTCAAAGAAAAATTCAGCGGATTCACTTTCTATCCTAACACCGCTTCCTATGGTGGCTGTACTCTCATTGCAAGCCCTGCAATGTTCGGTGGTTATGATTATGTTCCAGAGAACATAATGAACCGTTCAGAAGAATCTTTGGTTTCAAAACACAATGAAGCCTGTCTTGCAATGCCTCGTCTTTTTTCGGAAAACGGCTTTTACACAACAGTAACAGACATATCTTATGCAAACTATTCATGGATTCCTGACATGAGCATTTACAATGACTATCCGGCCATCAATGCTTTAAGAACCGAGGGAATTTATACAGACCTTTGGCTTACAGAAAATCCTGAATCCTGCGGAAACACTGTTATTTCTGATTTGGTAAAAAGAAATCTTTTCCTTTATTCAATCATGCGAGCAGTGCCAACTGTATTCCGTGACACTCTTTACAATGACGGAAAATACTGGAACACAGACGTTTCTGTAGCCGACATGCAGGGATTCCTTAACAGCTATTCTGTTATAGATTACCTTCCAAAGCTCACCGCCTTTGAAAACGACTCACCAACCTATACTTTCATGGTAAATGACAGTACCCACGAACCGGTAATTCTTCAGTACCCGGATTATATCCCATACTCAAAAGTTACGGACCGTGGAAACGGAAAGTTCAAAGACGAATCCCAGTATCATGTATGCATGGCTTCCCTTCTTAAAATGGCAGCCTGGTTTGATTACCTTAAAGAAAACGACTGTTACAATAACACAAAAATCATCATTACATCAGACCACGGAAGCGGTAAAAAAACCGGAAATTTACCAAAGCCTGATGATAATGTTTGGGGAACCTACGAAAACATCAACCCTGTTTTCCTGGTAAAAGACTTCAACACAGATGGCCCTGTAAAAACCGACATGAACTTCATGACAAATGCCGATGTAGCAGCCTTGTCTTGTCTGGATGCAATCAAAAATCCGGTAAACCCATTCACTGGAAATCCAGTTGATTTCTCAGGAAAAGAAAAACCTCTTATCGGTGTTGATATCGAAGGCTGGAGTCCGGATTCACAGAACAAGAACACTTTCAAAGTTTCAAAATGGTATAAACTTGAAAACGGTTTGTTTGACCCTTCAAGTTTGAAAAATATTACAGAAGAAATGAACACTACTAAGTAAGTCAGGAGAAGAATTATTATGCAGTATTTATTATATATTGACCCGGGTACAGGAAGTATGCTCTTTTCCATTATGGTTGGAGCTGCTGCAACACTGTTTTTCCTCGGAAAAGCCGCTATTCTTAAACTAAAGATTTTCTTTTCAGGAAAGAAAGACGGTTCTGTTGTTGATTCCAGTTTCCAGAAATATGTAATTTACAGTGAAGATAAACGTTACTGGAATCTTTTCAAACCAATTCTTGATGAAGCTGAAAAACGCCAGATTGAAATCAAATACTTTGTATCAAATGACCAGGATCCGGTTTTCCAGCAAAACTACCAGTATGTAAAACCAGAAGTAATCGGTGAAGGAAATGCTGCTTTTGCAAAACTTAATATGATTTCCGCAGGCGTTGTTCTTATGACAACTCCAGGACTTCAGGTTTATCAGCTTAAAAGAAGTAAAAGCGTAAAGCATTATTCTCATATCCTTCATATGCCTAATGATGCCACAACCTACCGTCTTTTCGGACTGGATTATTTTGATTCTGTTCTTTGTACAGGCGACTACCAGAAAGAAGACATCCGAACTCTGGAAAAACAGCGCGGAATAAAAGAAAAGGAACTGGTTACTGTAGGTTGTCCTTACCTTGAAACCCTTCAGTCTAAGATTTCTTCTTTACCAGAAAAAACAGACCATCCTTTCACAGTTCTGGTTTCTCCTTCATGGGGGGCTTCAGCACTTCTGGCAAAATACGGAGAAAAACTTTTGGATCCTCTTTCAGAATCCGGTTTCAGAATTATTGTCCGCCCTCACCCACAGAGCAAAAAATCAGAAGCTGAAATGCTTGAACGTCTTCAGAAACGATATGAAAACAAAAAGAATGTTGAATGGGATTTTGCCGGTGACAACATCATTGCAATGAAAAAATCGGACATCATGATCTCAGACTTCTCCGGAATTGTTTTTGACTACACATTCCTCTTTGACAAACCTGTTATGTATGTAACAGCCGACCTTGATTTAAGACCTTACGATGCCTATGACCTTATAGAAAAAGAAAATGGAAAGAAAATCTGGCAGTTCGAAGCACTTAAAAAATTCGGTCTTGAACTTAAAGAAGAACAGTTCGAAAACATCAAATCTGTAATCCAGAATGCTTCGGACAGCGAAGAGCTTTCTAAAGCCCGCGCACAGGCAAAAGAAGAAGCTTGGATGTACCGTGGAACTTCAGGAAAAGAAGTTATTGATTTCATGATTTCAAAAGTTGAATAGATTTCAGAAAATTAACTGAACAAAAAAAGGAACTTTCAAACGAAAGTTCCTTTTTTTTACTTCTTTAAGAGTTATTTCTTTGCAGATTCACTGATTGCCTGGTGAGCTTTCAGCAGGTCTGTTGTAAGGACTTCACCGAAAGTTTTGCTGTTAGATGCCATGTTTTCAGCAGCTACAGTTTCACCTTCGTAAAGAACTACAGGATAATCTTTAAGGATATCTTCACGGGCCTTTTCATAAATTACTTTTGCCATTTCCATTGCAACAGGATTGTATTTTGAAGCTTTCTTGTTGATTACAGCAAGGGATTCTGTAAGCGCAAAGTTTCCTTCAACTGGATCAATGAAATCAATTGGAAGTCCTTTATTCTTGTCGCGAACTGCCTGGTGGCGAAGACCGAATCCTACAGCAACTTCACCTGCACGAATCTTCTTAAGTGGACCTGATCCAGAAAGTTCAAGATGTGGCCCTGCATTTTCGTAAATACCTTCAAGAACAGATTTTGTTCCGTCTTTACCATATTCAGAGATAAGAGCCTGCATCATAAGCCATGCTGTTGTACTTCCAAGTGGATCAACTACAGAAACGAAATCTTTGTAAACAGGATTTGCCATGTCTTTGATAGAAGCTGGAACAGGAAGGTTATTGTCTTCCAGAAGTTTTGTGTTAACAAGAACTGCACCCTGAATAGCAATTACAGGAGTGTAATAATCAGGAGTTGGTGTAAGTTTTTTTGTTTCAAATTCAAGATTTTTGAACATGTTGTTCATTTTCTGTGCACTTTCAATGTAGAAAGAACTCATTGTAATAAGGTCAGCTTCGATATCTGCACCTTCTGCAAAAAGTTTTCCACCAAGTTCGCTTGTTCCGAAAGACTGGAAAATGTATTTTCCTTCGAAACCGTTTGAATCAAGTGCTTTTTTCATTGAAACAGCTGCTTCATCATCGGCATTTGAATAAATTACAACAGGTTTGTTTCCGGCATCTTTTTTGGCACAACCTGTAAGAACTGCAGAAACTACAGCAAGCACAACTAAAAGTTTTTTCATTTGTAAAACCTCTAATAATTAATTTGTTTTATTATTTAAAACACCCTTGATTGTTTTCATAATCAAGTTTGTTATAAAAATCAAAATTGAAAGAATAAAGATTTCATTAAACTTAGCAAAATGCTGAAGTTCCTGAATCTTTGTAGTAATAACCATAGTGCGGGCTCCACTGATAAATACAACAGCACTTACTGTTACCATTCCATTGATAAACAGGTAAATGAAACTTTCCATAAGAGTAGGAAGTGCATTAGGAGTAATAACTCTAACAACAGTCTTTATCCAGCTGTCTCCCATAATTGCAGCTGTGGTTTCCCAGGAAGCATTCATCTTGTTCATTGTTTCCTTCATCATAAGGAATGGAGTTGCAAAAAAGTGAACCAGATTACAGCAAACGATGATAGCGATTGTATTATGAAGGGAAGTTTTTCTGAAAGCCAGAAGGAACGCAATACCAAGAACCATTCCAGGAATTGTGTTTGTAACCTGAGCAATAACTTCAATTACCTTTGTTCCTTTAAGAACATTTTTACTTCTGGCAGCAACAAGAGCTGAAACATAAACCAGAAGAGTTCCAAAAAGAGCTGACAGGAAACTGATATAAAGTGAGTTTGTGAATACCTTTACAAGGGCTCTGTCAGAGAACAGGGATTTTACATTTTTCAAAGTAAAGCTGAAGTTGTATGGCCATTCAGTAACAAAAGGTGCAATGAATACAACAAGGAAGATAGAAAGCATAACCATAAGAATTGCTGCAGACAGAACAGAAAGAATAATATCTCTGGCCGGATTCTTGTTCATAGGATCCTTTGAAATCTTGTTGTAACGAACATTGAATTTCTGAAGGTAGTTCAGAATAAGCACACTAAGAATTGAAGGCAGAAGCATCATAAGCGCAATTACAGAACCCTGATGGAAATCTGGAAGAGCACCAAGCATTGTATTATAAAGAAGTTCCGCTACAACTGTGTAACGGCCACCGATAGAGGCTGGGATACCGAAATCTGTGAAAGAAAGGAAGAAGCTCTGAACAAGAGAAACAGCAATTGTGCTCCATAATGGACGGAGGATTGCAGTGTTGAAAGTCTTGAATCCGTTATCCCCCATTACACGGCAGACAACCAGGTAACGGCGGTCGATATACCCCATTGTATTCTTGATAAGAGTAAATGATATAGGAAGAGTATAAACAACATAACAGAACACCAGGCCTTTGAATCCGTAAAACTCAAAAAACTGTTTTCCGAAAAATCGTGTAATAAGTCCTGTTTTTCCGAAAGAATAAATTACTGCAAAACCATAAGTGATTGTAGGAAGCAGCATAGGAAAAACAGCAAGGGTTCTGAAAGTCTTTTTAAGCCACAAAGGAATGTTTGTAAAGGAAACAGTATAAGCAAGAACAAAGGCTAGAATTGTAGTAATAACAGAACTTAAGAAAGAAACCTTTGTACTGTTCCAGAAAGCTTTTGCAAGTTTTCCCTCTGTAAATACTGCGGCAAAATTACCGAAGGAAAAAGATCCGCCCGCAGTAAAAGCATTCTTCAAAATCATGAAAGCAGGAAGAACAATAAACAAAAGGAAGAAAACCAGAACTGCAGAAAAAACGAATTTAACCTGTTTATTTCTCATTGATTATTCCTTATTTATTTTCAGAATCAAAAAGTTTGAAAATATTATTCTTTTTGATTTTGAGCTGCTGGAGGATAAAATCATTAACAAAATCGGAAGCAGGATTTTCGATGATTTCTGAAGGTGCACCGTACTGCTCGATTTTTCCCTGATTGATAATAAGAACCTTATCACTGATTGTAAGGGCTTCTTCAGGATCATGAGTAACAATGATTGTTGTAAGATGATAGTCTTTTGCAATTGTTACAATTTTTTCTTTAATAGACTCTTTGATAACCCCGTCGAGAGCCGAAAGAGGTTCATCCAGAAGAAGAATCTTTGGTTTCATAACCATTGTTCTGGCCAGAGCAACACGCTGTTTCTGACCGCCCGAAAGCATATCGATTTTTTTATCCAGATGTTCACGAAGTTCAAGAAGATCAATAAGTGAATCTACTTCTTCCTGTGTGGAACGGCCAGGGAAATTTTTAAGTCCGTAAACAATGTTCTTGTAAGCATTCAAGTTAGGGAAAAGTGCATAATCCTGGAATACAATGTTGAATCCACGTTTTTCCATCGGAACTTTTGTAATATCAGTTCCATCGAAAATAAGGGCACCGTCATCTGCCTGAAGAATACCTAAAATCAGGTTCAGAAGAGTTGTTTTTCCGCTGCCGGAAGGTCCAAGAATAGAAACGATTTCGGAATCCTGGATATCAAGGGAAATATCGTCAAGAATGACCTGACTTTCGAAAGATTTTTTCAGGTTCTGGATCTTTAACACTTTTGTCTCCTTATTTATACGTTATAAACGTTATCAATGGCTTTAAGCTCATTGAAAGTATCAATTTCTACAATATCATCAAAAGAACATTCACGAACTTTCACTGTGAATTCGTCCTTGCAGTATGTAAGCGGAACATTGTCCCAGTAGCGTTCTTTTCCGCCAGGCTGTTCATAAACCTTCTTAACACATTCACTAAGTTTTTTTCCGTCTTCACTGTTCCAGTAGGAAATACCAATCATCTGATAAACGTTGGTTCCGCCTACGCTTACACTTTTGATTACATCTTTATCCATTTGGAAACACCAGTCATCAGTTCTCTGACAAGGAATTCCAAGATAGTTGGATTCATACTGATATTTTGTGATAAGTTTTGGATTTTTCAGAAGAAGGTCACTTTCAAGAATATAAGTATTGTCAATAAAATATCTGGCAACCATAAGGGAAGTAATATTGTTTCCTTCGTTGTAAGCAGGATTTTCAATAAACTTGATTTTAGGATACTTGTACTGAAGCTGATCAAACTGTTCAGAAAGATAGCCGCGGACAATAATGATATCTTCAATGCCCGCAGCGATTACAGCATCAAGCAGAGTATCGATAATACGTTCTCCGTGAACACGGATCAATGGCTTTGGTGTATTAAGGGTAATCGGAACAAGACGAGAACCGAAACCAGCGGCAATAAAAATGGCTCGTTTTACCCTGTATGGTTCAAGGGCTTCCAGACCTGCAGCGGTAACTGAATCTGATTCAATAAATTTCTTTTCTGTAAGCTCTGCAATAACAGAATTAACCGTTCCCACAGAAAGTCCTGTTCGCTTAGCCAGTTCTCTTTGAGACAAAGAACTGTTCTCTGTTGCCAGGATTGAAAGCACATCAAATTCTTTTTTCAGGAGCATTTGAACCTCTTTGAACGTTTTCTTACATATATTATAGTATTTTGTTCAAATTATGTAAATATATCATAACATTTGAACATTTTTTAAACATATTGTAATATTCTGTTCAGATATCACTTATAGGGAGATTAAAATGAAATCAGTTTACTTAGGAATTACCGGCGACATAATTCACCCAGGTATCATTAACATCATTAACGAAGGAGCCAAACTCGGAGAACTTACAGTTGGTCTTCTTACAGACAGCGCTATTGTTTCCCACAAACGCCTTCCCTACCTCACTTATGAACAGAGAAAAAACGTAGTAGAAAACATCAAGGGAGTTGCAAAAGTAATCCCACAGGAAGAATGGAGCTATGTTCCTAACCTGAAAAAAATCAAACCTGACTACATCATCCATGGAGATGACTGGAAAACTAATTATCTGAGTGCAATCCGCGAAGAAGTATTTGAAGTAATGAAAGAATGGGGAGGCCAGGTTGTAGAAATCCCTTACACACAGGGAATCAACTCTTCAGCCCTTGCAGACAACGCAAAAGCTATCGGAACTACACCGGACATCCGCCGTGCTACACTCCGCCGCCTTATTGCAGCAAAACCAATCGTACGCATTATGGAAGCCCATTCTGGACTTTCAGGACTTATCGTTGAAAATACAGAAGTTATGAAAGATGACGGACTTCACTCTTTCGACGGAATGTGGTCTTCATCTCTTACAGACTCTACATCAAAAGGAAAACCGGATATCGAAGCCGTTGACCTTACAACTCGTCTTCAGAGCCTTACAGACATTCTTGAATGCACAACAAAACCAATCATTTATGACGGAGACACTGGTGGTATTCCAGAACACTTTGTTTTCACAGTTCGTACCCTCGAAAGAAACGGTGTATCAGCTGTAATTGTTGAAGACAAAAAAGGTCTTAAAAAGAACTCCCTTTTCGGAACTGAAGCAAAACAGGTTCTTGCAACAGAAGAAGAATTCTGTGAAAAAATCTCAGCTGGTAAAAAAGCCCAGGTTACAAAAGACTTCATGATCATTGCCCGCATCGAAGAAATCATTGCAGGTTATACAGTCGATGAAGCAATTACTAAAGCTTTTGCCGCAGTAAAAGCCGGTGCAGATGGTGTTATGATTCACTCAAAAGACAAGAGCGGAGAAGACATCAAAGAATTCTGTGCAAAGTTCAGAGCAGTTTACAAGAACATTCCTATCGTTCTGGTTCCAACAACTTACAACCAGTTTACAGAAGATGAACTGGCAGCATGGGGTGCAAATGTCATCATTTACGCAAACCACATGCTCCGTGCTTCGTATCCTGCAATGCAGAAATGTGCAGAAGAAATCCTCAAAGCAGAACGTTCCCTGGAAGTAAATGACATCTGTATGCCAATCAAACAGATTCTGGAACTGATTCCTGGAACAAAATAAGGAAACAAGAAAAATGATTACACCAAAATATTTTTATGATTCATTAGTAAAAAACGGTACAGACTTTTTCGCTGGAGTTCCTGACTCACTCCTGAAAAATTTCTGTGCTTACATTACAGACAATGCTCCTGCAGGACAGCACATCATCAGTGCAAATGAAGGAAGCGCAACAGCCCTGGCAACAGGCTATCACTTCGCAACAGGAAAAATCCCTCTCATTTACATGCAGAACTCAGGAGAAGGAAACATGATCAACCCTCTCCTTTCAATTGTTGATCCTGATGTTTACTCTGTTCCTCTTCTTATCGTAATAGGATGGCGTGGAGAACCAGGAGTTCACGATGAACCACAGCATGTAAAACAGGGAAAAGTTACCTGCGATCTTCTTGATGCAATGAAAATTCCATATTCTGTTCTGAGCTCAGAAAACTGCGATAAATGTGTAGATAAAGTTCTTGAAAAAGCCTACGGATACATTAAAGAAAACAGCGCTCCTTACGCTCTGGTAATCAAAAAAGGAACTTTTGATGAATACGTTCTTCAGAACAACATCAAAGTAGAAGCCGACATGAGCCGTGAAGAAGCAATCGAAAAAATCATGCTCAGCGCACCTGAAACTGCAGCCTTTGTTTCAACAACAGGTATGGCAAGCCGCGAACTTTATGAACTCCGTGACAAATATAACCAGGGACACCAGAAAGACTTCCTTACAGTTGGTGGAATGGGACACGCCAGTCAGATTGCTCTTTCAATTGCAATGCAGAAAAAAGACAGAGCAATCTACTGTATTGACGGTGACGGCGCATCAATCATGCAGATGGGAGGTATGGCCACAATCGGCACACAGAACCCTTCTAACATGATTCACATTGTTCTTAATAACGGGGCCCACGACTCTGTTGGAGGACAGCCTACTGTAGGCCGTCAGATTGACCTTTGTGGAATCGCCGCAGCATGTGGTTATGACAACGTAGTAAAAGTAAATACAAAAGATGAACTGGATGCAGTACTGAAAGATTCAGAAACTTTTGATAAACTAACTTTTATCGAAGTAATGGTTCGTAAAGGAGCCAGAAAAGACCTGGGACGTCCAAAAACAACTCCACAGGAAAACAAAAAAGCAATGATGGAATTCCTTAGATAAGAGGTATTGATATGATTAAACAGGCAGTAATTGTAGCAGGTGGACTTGGCTCACGCTTCGGCGACAGAACCAAACTTATGCCAAAAGGCTTTATTGAAATTGACGGCATTCCAATGGTTGAACGCTCAGTTCAGAAACTTATAGCTTCCGGAATTGAAGAAATCATTATCGGTACAGGACACTGTTCCGAATACTATGATGAACTGGCAGCTAAATACCATGTAATCAAAACTGTCCGCAATGACAACTATGCAAACACATCTTCTATGGGAACTCTTGAAGTTTGTGTTCCATACATCAAAGGCGATTTCCTTCTTCTGGAAAGTGACCTTATCTATGATGCAGTAGGTCTTAAAGTTCTTCATAACGAAACACTGAAAAACGTAATTCTTGCTTCCGGAAAATCAAACAGCCACGACGAAGTTTACCTTAAAACAAATGAAGACGGTATTCTTTGTGATGTTTCAAAAAACAAGGAACAGATTGGTGAACCTGATGGAGAGCTGGTAGGAATTACAAAAATCAGTCTGGACTGTCTGAACAAAATGATGGCTTATTATAAATCAAGTCCAGACCTTATTAAGCTTGATTACGAACACGCTCTTAAACAGGTTTCTCTTGAAGGAGAACCTGTTTATCTGAACAAAATTGAATACTACGCATGGACAGAAATTGATGATGAATCGATGCTTGACCGTGCAATGAACCAGATCTGGCCTCGCATTCAGGAAAATGAATCACTCCATGCAATCCGCCGTGAAGTTCTTCTGAACCCAGGTCCATCAACAACAACAGACAGCGTAAAATATGCACAGGTTTGTGCTGACATCTGTCCACGCGAACTGGAATTCGGTGATCTTATGGAACAGATTGCAACAGACCTGACAGCCTTTGTTGCAGATCCAAAAGATTACACAACAATCATGTTCGGTTGTTCAGGTACCGGTGCTGACGAAGCTATGGTATCTTCTTGTATTCCTCCAGAAGGAAAACTTCTTGTAATCGACAATGGTTCATACGGTGCCCGTCTTGCTAAAATCGCTTCTGTATACAATATCAATATGGATGTTTTCAAAAGTTCAACTTATGAACCAATCGATGTAAAAGCAGTTGAAGAAAAAATGAAATCAGGCAAATACACAACCTTTGCTATGGTTCACCACGAAACAACAACAGGTCTCCTTAATCCGGTTTCTGAACTCTGTAACATGGCTCACAAATATGGAATGGTTACTATTGTTGATACAGTTTCTTCATACGGCGGAATGCCTTTGAACCTGGCCGAAATGGGCATCGACTTTGCAACCTGTACTTCTAACAAACATATCGGTGGTATGGCTGGTATTGGATTTGTTGTCTGCAAAAAAGAAGAACTCTTCAAGCAGGAAGGCTGGCCAATGAGAAACTACTACCTGAATCTTCTGGATCAGTACAAATATTTCCAGGAAACAAAACAGACTCGTTTCACACCTCCTGTTCAGACTCTCTACGCTCTTCGTCAGGCAATCACAGAAACAAAGGTTGAAACAATCGAAAAACGTTTTGCCCGTTTCACAGCCTGCTGGGAAATTCTTGTTTCAGCACTGGACAAAATCGGACTTAAAATGCTGGTAGACAGAAAAAATCAGAGTCATTTCATTACAGCAATCCTGATTCCTGAAACACCAAAATACAACTTCAATGAACTTCACGATTACGCCCGCAGTTTCGGATTTACAATCTATCCAGGCAAACTTGGAAATATTGATACTTTCCGTATCGCAAACATGGGTGATATTCTTCCTGAAGAAATGGCAGAGTTCACAGGAGTTCTGGCAGATTACATGCACTCAATCGGTGTCTGCTAATCCAACTTAAAAAGCGGAAATTCTAATAACGCCGCTTGACCTTAAAAAGGAGAGGTTTCTACCTCTCCTTTTTTTATGTATTTTCTGTTATACTGAAATCATGATGAAACTTGCAGTGGACATGCGTATGAGCGGAAAAAGCGGAATCGGTTCCTATTTCGATTCCCTCTTCCCTTTTTTCAAAGAAAATTTTGAAGTTATAGAAATCAATCCTGAAATCGAACCTTTTTCTGTAAAAGAAATTCTTTCATTTCCTAAAGAGGAACTTTCAAAAATAAACGCCTGTGATGCTTATTACACTCCTTATTGTAACATTCCCGGAGGAATCAAAGTTCCTGTTTTCTCAACAATCCACGACATAGTTTTCCTGGACATTGCTCTCGCAGGCTTCATTGGAACCAAAGCTAGAAAATGGTTTTATAACCGGGCCTGCAGAAAAAGTAATTTAATTTTTACTGTTTCTGAATTCAGTAAAGAAAGAATTTTCCATCACCTTACCTGCAAAAAACCGGTTGTTGTTACCTACAACGCCAGTCCTGCCCAGTACACAGGAGCCGTAGAAAAAAAGGATTCTTTCGACAGCCTTAATCTTCTTTATGTAGGGAACATCAAAAAACACAAAGGCCTCCACATTCTTCTTGAAGCCTTCAAGAAAATACTGACAACTGAACCAAATGCAAAACTTACAATTGTTGGAAACGCAAAGAACTTCAGAACCGGCGACGACACAATTACAAAAGAAATAGATTCCTTCGGAGAAAGTGTAAACTTTACAGGTTTTATTTCAAACGAAGAACTGAATACCGCTTACCACAATGCAAGTCTCCTGGTACAGCCAAGTTTCTACGAAGGCTTTGGTATGCCTCCTCTTGAAGCTTTGAACTGCGGAACAAATGTAGTCCTTTCTGACATTCCGGTTTTCAAAGAAATTTACAAGGACTTCCCAGTTACATTCTTCGAATGTGGAAATTCTGAAGACCTGGCAGAAAAAATCCTTCTGGCTTCAAAAAAGGAACGGCCTGAAAATCTCCCACAGATTTATTCTTTTGAAAGAACCTTCAACATCATTAAAAATACAATTTTAGGAAATTGCGCAAAATAGAGGAAACAGAAATGAAAGTAGCAATTGTACATGACTGGCTTGTAACTTACGGAGGAGCAGAAACTATCGTAGACCTTTTTCTCCGCATCTATCCTGATGCAGACATTTTTACCCTTGTTCACGACAAGAACAAAATGAAAGGCCATTTTGAAAACAACCGTATTATTACATCTAGCCTCCAGAAATTGCCAAAGGCCACAAAAATCTATACAAAACTTCTTAAGTTCATGCCAAAAGCTTTCGAAGAATTTGATTTTACAGGCTACGACCTTGTTATCTGTTCAAGTTCCTGCTGCGCAAAGGGAATCATTACGCCTCCTGGAGTTCCTCACATTGCTTACGTTCACTCCCCTATGCGTTATGCCTGGGACCTTTTCTTTGACTATAAACGCAGTTCCGGAAAACTCACCCAGTTCTTTATGAACAGATGGATGCCTTCAATCCGTATGTGGGATTATATTTCCAGCCAGAGAATCGATACAATTGTTGCAAACTCAAAATACATTTCAAGACGCATCAAAAAATTCTGGAATCTTCCTTCAACTGTAATCTATCCTCCGGTAAACACAAAACGTTTCTTCTGTGAAAATCTTCCAGAAGAAGATTACTACGTTACCTTCAGTCGCCTGGTTGCATACAAACGCGTTGACCTTGCAGTTTCAGCCTGTAAAAAGCTTGGTAAAAAACTCGTAGTAGTGGGTGCCGGCGGAGAAATGGACAACCTGAAAAAACTGGCCGGCAACTCAAAGGATATTATCTTTACAGGCCGTGCATCAGATGAAGATGTTCGCATGTACCTGAACAAATGCAAAGCTCTTATCTTCTGTGCAGAAGAAGATTTTGGAATCACTCCTCTTGAAGCACAGATCTGTGGTCGCCCGGTAATCGGCTTTAAAAAAGGTGGTACTCTTGAAACTGTCAAAGATGGCATTACAGGGGTTCTTTTTGAAAAACAGGAAACTGATTCCGTTGCGGACTCAATCCTCAAGTTTGAAGAGTTAAATGAAAAAGGCGCATTCAATAAAGAAACAATTATTGAACACGCCGCTTCTTTCAGCGAAGAAAAGTTCATCGAACAGTTCAAGGCTGTTGTCGATGAAACTTTCAAAAAGATCAAATACTAACAGATCTTCTTATATTCTTCTGCAATAAGTTTTACTCCATACTCAACATCGTCTTCCGGTCCTGCGTAGTTCAGGCGGAGACATTTGTTGTAGTGTGGATGATTTTCTACAGGTTCGCTGTCAGGACTGTTTCCAAAGAAGAAATATTCACCAGGCATTACAAAAACCCCTTTTTCTTTAAGGCGTTTGTAAAATTCAATTGTTGAAATTTTCAGGTCAGGAAGATACAGCCATACGAAAATTGAACCTTCGCTTTTATGAATTTTGTAATTCGTTCCAGCAAAATATTCATGAATATATTTCTGGATGTTTTTACTTTTATTTTCATAGAAAGGACGAACACTGTTTCTTGCAGTTTCAATCAGTTTCCCTGTTCTGATAAGGCTACCTGCAATACTCTGACCTACGCTACCTGTTGCTAAAGCGGCAATAGCATTGATCTTTGAAATGCTGGAAATGATTTCTTTTTTTGCGATAATAATACCGGTTCTTAAAGAAGGCAGCCCAATCTTCGAAAGGCTCATTGAAAGAATCACATTTTCATCCCAATATGGTTCAGCGTCGTCTGTAAAGATAATATCAGGCCATGGAAGTCCATAAGCATTATCAATAAAGAGAGGAACATTATATTTTTTTGAAAGTTCCGAAAGGTGCGAAATTTCAGTATCTGTAAGAACGTTGCCTGTAGGGTTTGTAGGACGTGTTACACAAAGACCGGCGGTTTCTTCGGCATGACCTTCCAGATGTTTTTCCAATGCTTTAAAATCAATATGATATTTGAAAGTGTTGTCATCAAAGAATTCGAAATCTGCAGGAATTCCTACAAAAATATCATTTTCTACACACTGGTCTGCATATCCAACATATTCAGGAACCAGCGGAAAAACAATCTTCTTTTTCATTGTTGTTCCGTCTTTACGTGTTACAGTTCCGGCAAACATATTGAAAAGATAGAAGAAAGCACTCTGACTTCCGTTAGCTACAGCAACATTCTCTGCAGTAATATTCCAGCCATAAGTCTTAGACATATATTCAGCTACATCAGAAAGGAAACTGGTCTTTCCCTGAGGTGCATCATAACGCCCAATAAGGTTTTCGAATTCTTCACCGTTAGCAAGAATTTCTTCCATTCTTGAACGGTACATTTTTTCAACTTCAGGAATGCGGGCCGGATTTCCACCGCCCATCTGTACAATTCTCAGTCCTTCAGGAAATGGTTTTCCAAGATCATCCATAAGCTGATTGATCCCTGAAGGTCCGCAAAGTTTCTGTCCAAAATTTGAAAGTTCCATATTACCCCTGATTCGATTTATTAGTTTCCGAAAGCTGTAAATCCAACAGTAATTACAACTCCCGATGATGTCTTGTATTCTGAATTCGGATCCACAACTCTGCTATAGGAACCTTTAGTTCCAATATCAGAAGTTGTATCTGTGAAGTAATCGTAAACATAACCACAAACCAGATTAAGCTTAAGTGGCACGTTGAATCTTCTAAGGTCGTATGAACCGCCTAAAGAAATAATATGCGACCATTCATAACACCCGTCTTTAAGAAAGTATTTATTAAGGTCATCTCGTCCTCTTGGAGGAAGTTCGGAATAAAGATTGCTTCCTGGAACAGCACGCTTACCGAAATCTGCACCATGACGAATTAACTGGTACTGAAGAGAACCCTGAAGTGTAGAAATTGGATTTGCTTCAAGTCTAATGTGGAATTCGTCAGAGTTTGGTGCAAGATAATAACCAAGACTTTCCCCGTTGTTTGTGTAAGACTCTGAAATGTAATGTCCGTACCACGGAGTATAGTTGATTGAGTGATGTGTATAACAGTATGGTTCAACTTTCGTATAACGAAGTGAAAGGCTTGCAAATGGAAGCCATGGAATCACAACTTTTCCACCCCCCTGCATGGCAAACATATATCTTGTTTTCTTGAACATTTTTTTAGGATTTGGTTTTGGCATTTCATCCAGATATCCCGAAAGCCATACTTTTCCGACCCCTTCTTTTCTGAACATGATGTCACCGAAAAGACAAAGGTTATCATTATCTCCGATATTATCCTGGTAAACTACACGGTCAATGAGAGGGAACATATATCCCAGTTCAAAACGTTTTGGCCATACGACAGCACTACCGAAATCAAAATGAAAGTTTTGAAAATCCACATCAACAATGGCCATAGAGTAAGCATTCTGGAAATAATATGAATCCTGATCCGTAAAGTTATCTCCTGTAGCTTCGTTTATATAATCCTGATTTGGAAATTCAAGAATACCAGTAACCGAAGAAAGTGAAAGCCATTTCAAAGGTCTTACAGCAAGTTCCCCTGCAAGGAAAGGATGTGCGTTTCCGTTCAGAACAAGACTTGAACCTGTATCCATTGAACCCCAGTCACGGCTGTTACGTCCCAAAGAAAGTTCAACCTTATTGTCAAAGAAAGAAGCTCTCATTTCGCCGTTCATACCAAAACCAAGACCGATTCCATCTGCCCATCCTTCAGTACCTGAGGCGCTGAAATTTGAAAGAAGGAACACGTTTCCATCCCAGAATTTTTTGTAGGTATATGGGAGCATGTTATTATTTCTGAAAATTTTAATCTTTCTTGTTTTTCCGTAACCATCAGATCCATATGCAGCATCAGGCTCACCATTTTCTTTTCCATACCACCATGAACCAATGGCATAAGTACCAAGATCCTGCAAAGGCATTGAAGTAAGTCCTGCATAAGCCTGAATTTTATAAGAGAACATATTTGTAATGTCCCCTGTGAAATTCAGATTATTTACAACTTCGTAGCCTTTTGAACTTTCATAAAGTCCTTTATAAAGTCCTGTAGTAAAAAGACCGTCAATTGAATTATTAAAATTGAAAGTAACAGGAACCCCTTCCGCTATTTCTGTTTCATGGCGGTATTCCAGTTTTCTTTTGTTCAGCCCTACTTCATGTTTGAATTTTTCTCTCTGCGACTGAACGATATCGAGTTCAATTTCAAGAAGGCGGTCATCATTTTCTTCAAGTTTATTTTCAATTGTTTCGATTATTTCATCCAGCTTTGCAATAATATAGCTTTCTGAATAAGGCTTTGTGCTGTATAAAGTTGAGCAATAACCTTTTTCTGCAGAAATCTGAAGAACATTGTAAACAGTATCTGTAATATCAACTGTGCTGTGAGTCTGGGCAAAAGCCGACAAAGCAAAAAAGCACATCACAATCCCTAAAAGACTTTTCTTCATAAAAATCTCCTGATTCTATTTTTAGCGGAACAGACGGTAAGTTCCTGAAATTCCCATTTCAACTCCCTGCTGGAAGTTGCCTTTTTCATTGTTGTTGTTGAAAACAAAAGTGTAAATCAGATTACCGGCAAGAGAGAAATGATCGTTGAATCTATATTCCCCTTTCAGGGCTGCCTGATTCATATACTGAATGATTCCTGACGGTAAAAGTTTCTTATTCTTTTTTCTGATTTCGTCAGGATCTTCACCAAGTTCATTGTCTATTTTCACAGGAGGATAATAATTATATTCACCTTCTTTTTCATTACCCTCTTCGTCCAAATATTTATGTCTTGTAAAACCCCTGAATCCTTCCGAACCATGAGCTACCAGTGAATAATCAAATCCGGCATTCCATTTTCCTGGAACTTCATATCCCAAAGAAAGCTGGCCGCCAAGGCAGTCAGGTCCATATTTAAATCCGATCCAGCTTTCAACAGGTCCTGATTTATTAGGAGCCTTACGACAACTGATCAAAGTCCATTCCTTCCCGTTTTTCACGTACATCCATGGACTTGTATATACCCCTTCAAGACCAAGTTTCCAGTATCCGTCAAATGGTCCTGGAACACGATAGTCTCCGCCAAACTGCAAAGCAAGTCCAGCTGGAACATCAGGAGTTTCCCAGAAAGTCTGGAATTCAGTCTGAGCATAATTCATGTAAAGTCTCAGGTTCTGAACCGGAACATATTCCATAAGGAAACACATATAGGCACAGAAATGACTTTCGTTTCCATACCAGGCTTTTTCTTCTTCAGTTTCATACTCATACCATCCGCCATGGGAATGATGAAGCATGATAGGATTTAAAAAGCGCATCTCAAAAGGAGCATTTACAAAACTTCCTTCAAGAGCGGTGAATCTGAATTTATCAAACAAAGAAATTTCAAACTGATGGAAATACAGATATCTATTCAGTTCTACTTCAATCACATCCATACTGAATTTGAAATCTTCGGTAAAGATATTAAGCTGACCGTAGAAGTCTGTAAGAAATTCTTTATTATAGACAACACTGCCCATCAAAGAGTTTCCGATCTGAAGTCCTTCTTTTCCGAACACAAGATTCATACCCCATGCATCTGTGGAATACCCCAGGGAACCATAAGCCCAGCGAGGCTGTTCAAATTCCATTTTTGAAGGATCATATTCCAGGTTCATGGAAAAATAATCTGCATTGATGTTATGAACATAACCATAACTTCTGGAAACAAAAGGTTCCATTTCCATTACGAAATATTCAGTAAGACCAACGCCAACAGGGAAAGAAAGAAAATTGTCTTTCAGGTTGTACTGGAAAGACCATGGAAGATCTTTGTTTGTTCTGGCATAAAATTCAGGAGTTACTTTCAGGTTTCCGTATGCGGCAAAAGCCCCTTTCTCAAAAAGATTGTTTTTTGTGTTCAAAAAATCCATTGATTTTTTGAACAGAGCTTTTCCGTTATCAGAAAGCTTTTCCTCATCAATCTTACGGAAACTCAATTTAATTTCCCCTACAGACTGGGGAATAATTCCAGAAACCGGAATTACTCCGCTTTCTGCACATAGTGCGTTCATAGCGTCGTAAATCCAGTGGTCACCTTTGATCATCTGTCTGTCATTCACTGCTTCCGCAAAACATAAAATAGAAACAGTGAAAAACAGCAGCGTTGCTAAAACTTTTTTTACTCTCATTTTATTCCGATTATTTTCTAGTAATTAGTCTCTTGGTGTATCATGAGCTTTCTTGAAAGCTTCACGGGAATTAAGAATTGTTTTTTCTGCACAGCAGTATGCAATGCGGAACCATCCCTTTCCACCGAAACCGCTTCCTGGAGCACAAAGAATATTGAACTTCTTCAGGTGATTTGTGAAAGCCATATCATCCCCGTCCCATCCTTCCGGAACTTTTACAAAAAGATAAAAAGCTCCTTCCGGAACAGCATATTCAAAACCTGCATAATCCATAACTTCAATAAGTTCGTTACGGCGTTTTTCGTAAAGAGAATAATCACATTCAGCATCCCAGCTTTCTGCAATTACTTTCTGGAAGAAAGCAGGTGCGTTTACGAATCCCATTGTGCGCAGACAGAAAATATTTGCGGCAACAACTTCTTTTGCTTCAGGACAGGCAGGGTTTACACAAGTGTAACCGATGCGTTCGCCAGGAACAGAAAGGTTCTTTGCAAAACTTGTACAGATGATTGTGTATTCGTATTTTGGGAATACGCTTGCTACAGTTTTTCCGCCGTAAGTAATTGCACGGTAAGGTTCATCTGCAATGATATATGGATAACGTCCAGATTTTTCTCCGAAAGCCTTAAGAGCGGCAGCAAGGGCTGTCATATCTTCTTCAGAGAAAATGCGTCCTGATGGGTTGTTTGGACTGTTAATAATGATTGCTGCTGTCTTTTCATTGAGGGCAGCTTTAATTGCTTCAATATCAAGAGAGAAATCAGCCTTTGTTGGAACTCTGACAATTTCTCCGTTGTGGTTATGAATGTAATGATCATATTCTGTGAAATAAGGACAAGGAACAATTACCTCATCGCCTGCATTCAGAAGTGATTTCAGAGCAACGTTCAGAGCCGAACCTGCACCTACACACATTACAACATTGGAAAAATCAACAGGAACTCCCTGTTCCTTTGCAGTTTTATCAGCCATAGCCTGGCGGCAGAACTGGTATCCTGCATTAGGCATATAACCGTGAGTACCTTTTGAAGTATCTTTTGCATATTTTTCAATGGCAACCTGTACTTCTTTTGGTGGATCAAGATCCGGATTTCCAATACTGAAATCGAATACGTTATCTTCGCCGTACTTCTGTTTAAGCAGGGCTCCTTCTTCAAACATCTTACGGATTACACCGTTTGATGGGCTTTCAAGAATCTGTTTTACATGTTTTGCTATCATAATAAAGAAAATATATCACATTTACAGAAAATATGGTATCATAGAGATATTGGAGTAATTATTATGAAAAAGCTTTCTGCACTTCTCGCTGCTCTTTTAGTGACAGCAACAGTTTCTGCACTTTCAGTTGACAGGGACGAACTTAATTCAACAATGAACACAACTGTTGAATTCATCAACTATGTGGGACCTCACAAAGTAATTGATTCCCTGGAAGCCATCAAGGCTATTGGTACGGGACTGGGAAAAGAAATCGGAAAAGATGTTTCAGTTCCTTCTGAAACAGGTAACAAAGCAAAATATTATGTAATCCATGCAATTGATCCTGACACAAAAGGAAAACTGGATGCTGATATCCTCTTCATCGGAAAAGACGCTCTGGTTGACCACATCAGAAATCTCCGTCACATTATTGCCGCTTATCTGCGCGCCGCTTACGGATACTCTGAACAGGATGCACAGACAATCGCTACCTTCGTAACAGTTTACAACGCTGTTTACCGCGGAAACATGGACTACTACTCTTCTAAATACAAGAAAGTAGTAACAGACAACCTTACCACTTCAAACTGTGGTCTTGATGTAAACTACAAAAACTGGCCTGGAAAATCAGAAATCGTTATTCCACTTTTTGATGTTAACGGTGGCATTTCAACAGTAGATACATCAGTTATTTCAGATTCAAAAGTTGTTGATTCAATGCAGGAAGATGATGACAAAAACATTGATTCACGAAAAGACATGGTAGACCTGAAAGAACGTGAAGCTGAAAAGGCTACAGAAAAAGCTCAGGAAAGCCAGAAAAAAGCAACTGAAGAACAGAAAAAACTGACAGAAGAAAAGAAGAAGACTGAAGAAGCTCAGAAAAAGGCTGACGACACAAAAAAGAAAGCTGAAGAAACAAAGAAAGAAGCAGCTGCAAATCCTAACGACAAACAGAAACAGGAAGCTGCTGCCAGCGCACAGAAAGAAGCCGATAAAGCTGAAAAGAACTTAAACGAACAGAAAGAATCTGAAAAAAAACAGGAACAGAAAACAGAAGAAGCTAAACAGGAAGCTAAAGATCAGCAGACTGTAGCAGACAAGAAAACTTCTGAAGCCCAGACTGAACGCAAAGAAATTGCAAAAGACCAGAAAGAAGTTCAGGACAGAGAAGCTGCTGAAGCTAAAATGACAGCTGACTACGGACTTACACTTGTTGACGATGCAGGACTCTTCTCTCGCCTTGTTAAATACAATGCAGAAGACGGAGCCGCAATCAAGGATTCTCCAGTTACAACAATCAGAAGCCGTACAGTATACGAAACAGAAAACGGATTCCTGGCTGTTTGTGGTGAAAACCTTCTCAACGGAACTGTAAAACTTGCACTTCTTGATAAAGACACAATGGAAATCACAGACGAAAGCAGCGAAACTCTTTCAGACGCTTCTGTTCTCGTAAAAGACGGAGATGATTACTACTGTGTAATCATGGATGGAAAGAGCGCTTATGTTGGTAAATACGGTTCAGACCTGAAACTTAAACTTAAGTCAAAGATTACTGTAAAATCAGCAACTCCAATTACTGTTACAGAAACTGCAGTTGTAGTAACAGCTTCAAACGGAAAATATGCTGTTCTTTCAAAAGAAGACTTGTCTCCTCTTGAAAACTCAGGAAACGGTTCATCTTCATCTAAAACAGCAGTTGAAGCTGCTGTAGATGCAGCAAGAATTCTTTCCGGAGAAAAATAATCTGATTTCATAAAACTTCATAAAGGCTGTCTTCGGGCAGCCTATTTTTTTATTTTTCATTCATAAGGAAAATTTATGCAGACAACACTTTCAGGAAAATGGATTCTTTCAGGAGCTGGAAAAAATTTAGAAGCTTTAATACCAGGTGATTTTCACAGTGCCCTTCTTGAGGCTGGTTTAATTCCTGATCCTTATTTTGGAAAAAACGAACAGGAAGTTCTCTGGCTAAACCGGGAAGACTGGACTATCGAACGGGATTTTGTTTACCGTCTGATTCCGGGAACCAAAGCAATTCTTGAAATAACTGAAGCAGATACAATTTTTGATGTATTCATAAATGAAAAAAAAGCCGGAAGCGGAAACAATATGTTTATCCGCCACCGCTTTGATATCACAAAATACCTGAAGACCGGCCAGAATAAAATCCGCATCAAGTTCTGGTCTGCAGAAAAAGAGGCCCAGAAAGAAGCAGAAAAACTTCCTTACCCTGTTCCTTACAACAAAGCTGATGTCTATTCACCGGACCGAAACCTGATTCGTAAATGCCAGTGCCATTCAGGCTGGGACTGGGGTCCTGCTCTTATGACTTCAGGAATTTACGGAGAAATCTTCATCGAAACTGTCACAACCGGACTTTTCAATTCCCTTAAATTGAATTATGCAAATACAAAAAGGGATGGAGACGACCTCTGGAAAATCAATGCAGAACTGGAATTCGACTCTTTCGTGAACCAGCAGAAGGATTTTTATTTTACAGTTTCAGGACCTGATATTCAGGAAACAGAAATAATCAAACCTTTCAAACTTGAAAAAGGAAAAAACAAAATAAATGTAGTCATTCCTGTAAAAAATCCCTCTATCTGGAAAACCTCAACAGAACTGAAGGAAGAAGGATTAAAAGAAAACCGGGTTTATTTTATTTCTGTCCGCTTCAAAGGCGAACACAATATCCAGACCTACACAAAGCAGTTCTGCTTCCATAAACTGAAATGTATTACAAAAAAGGAAAAAAACGGTGGCCGTTCCCTTTATTTTGAAAACAACGGAAGGAAAATCTTTGCGAAAGGTGCCAACTGGATTCCTGTAGACGCTCTTCCTTCCAGATGGACTTTTGAAACTTACTACGAGCTACTTCAGGCCTCTTTTGATGCAAACATGAACTGTATCCGTGTATGGGGCGGCGGAATCTACGAAAAAGACTGTTTCTATGACATCTGTGACAGACTGGGACTGATTGTATGGCAGGACTTCATGTTTGCCTGTGCCCTCTACCCTGTAACGGAAAACTTCCTTGCTAATGTCCGTCAGGAAGTCATTTATCAGGTCAACAGACTTCAGCACCATGCGTGTATCGGACTTTGGTGCGGAAACAACGAAAACTTTGGAACTCTCACCTGGTTTCCAGAATCAAGGGCTAACCGTGACCGCTACCTTGTAGACTACGACAGACTTTATCAGGGACTTATAGGCCACCTCGTAAAGGAACTGGATCCTAGCCGTCTTTGGTGGCCAAGTTCCCCTTGTGCGGGACCTGACGATTTTGCCGACAACTGGCATTCAGACAATCAGGGGGATATGCATTACTGGTCTGTTTGGCATGAAAAAAAGAATTTCAGTGCATACCTTGATATCCACCCTCGTTTTGTAAGCGAGTTCGGTTATGAATCAATGGTAAGTTCAGAATGCGTAAAAACATATTCCACAGAAAAAGACCTGAATTTCACAAGTCCGATTTCTGAATATCATCAGAGAAGTCCAAGCGGAAATACTCTTTTATTGGAAAGTTTTGCCCGTTACTTCAGATTCCCTGAAGGCTTTGAAAATCAAATCTACCTTTCTCAAGTCCAGCAGGCCCTTGCCATAAGAACTGCAGTTGACTGGTGGAGAAGTCTTGAGCCTTACTGCATGGGTGCACTTGTATGGCAGCTCAACGATGTATGGCCAGGACCATCCTGGAGTTCTATTGAGTACGGCGGAAAATGGAAACTTCTCCACTATGCCGAAAGAGAAATGTTTGAACCGGTACATCTTTCCCAGGCTATAAAAGACGGAAAATATTCCCTTTCTGTTATAAATGACTACAAAGATGTAATTGATTGTTCAGTTACAATCGATTTCTTCGATTTCCAGGGCAAAAAAGTTTCTAAATCAGTTACAAAAAAACTGAAAGTTACTTCCGGTAAAGCAGAAAAAGTTTTTGAAGCACTTTCTGAAACCGATACCCTGAAAGAAGGAACTTATTTTGTCCAGGGAAGCCTTATTGCGAAATCGGGAAAAATTACCTTCACAAGTGATACAACTGTATTCCCAAGTCTCTACAAAAAGTGTGAACTTGAAAAAGCCATCATTTCTTGCAAGATTAAATTAATTTCCGAAAAAGAAGCAGAAATCGAACTTTCTTCCGACAAACCTGCATTCTTTGTAGCATTAGACAGCCACAACATAAAAGGGACCTTCTCTAAAAACTGTTTCACTCTCCTTCCTGGTAAACCTGCCAAGGTAATTTTCAAATCTAACGAATCTGGAGATCTGGAAAAAATAAAAGAGGTCCTTACAATCAAACATCTTAGAGAAACTTACTAAATAAAAAAGGATTGCCTTTCGGCAATCCTTTTTTTTATTCATCATCAACCTTACTTTCAAACTTAGTGTATCCGGCAAGGAACATAAGGTTTACATCCCCTGTCATACCGTTACGCTGTTTTGCAACAATCAGCTTTGCGTCCTGAACCGCATTGTTCTCATCAAGAGATTTACGGTCACGATGAAGGAACATAACAACATCGGCATCCTGTTCAATAGAAC
>JAKSTG010000002.1 GCA_024402695.1 Treponema sp.
CAGTCCTTAAAATCAGCCTAGTTAAAGTGTCCAATAATTGGGGTGCACTTCATCATAGGGCGCTTTTTTATTCACTAAGCAAGCATTATATAAATCAAAAATAAAACAATACATCCTATAACAGTCAGGAAAATACCGCTTCCAAGATTTTTTCTTGTCTTTTTCCCATACCAGATTAAAGGAATTCGCATTTCTTCTTTTCTTAATCCCGCATGGTGAGACTTAAACTGGTGACAATTCTTATTCCACAAAATTGTTCTGTATGAGATTGCGGCCGCAACAAAGTCTCCGATTCCTGTTGAATTTTCATTCAGTTTTCCAGGACCAAAAAGTTCTTTTTCCAAAGCCTCTTCTTTTGTAAAAAGAAGATAGTCTTTGCTGAACTTATCATTGAACTCTCTTACGAACTGATCTTTGTATTCATCTTTTACAAAAAAACTGATGGCTCGTGGTTCCATACTGCAGGGACGTTCAAGCATATTGGCAATTTCAGGATAATCTTCCTGAAGGAAAATGTTCTGAATATCTTCATGGCCATGATCCGCTGTAATAAGAAAAAGTGTGTCCTTTGTTGTTTCACAAAGATAAGCCATTTCAGCATTCAAGTCATTTATAATCTTCATTACATCATTGCTGCGGTTTCCCTGACGGTGAAGTTCATAGTCAGGACTTTCCCAGTATGCATAAGTAAAGGTTCGCTTGGGAGTATTTACAGATTCTTTGATGGCGCGAATCCAGTCATGCATTTCTGAATAAGCATTCTCGCCAAAAGGGAAAATTGCATTTGCCTCTGCCTTTCCACTTTCGTTAATCAGATCGATTATGTTTTTATACGGAAGATATTTTCGAGCCACGCTGTAATCTGCGGCCGGTTCTTCGGTCCCCTGAATAGTATTCAAAAAACAGCAAACATTTTTGTCTTCCTGTTTAAAATAAACATCCCATCCAAGCCATCCGTGTTCTGCAGGACTTAAACCTGAAAGCACTGTTGTTGTACTGGCTGTTGTTGTTGGAGGAAAAACCGAAGAATAATCTGAATACAGGTTACGACGTAAAAAATCGCGGTAAGAAAGATTTCGTTCAAGAATATTCATTCCAAGTCCATCAAGAAGAATAAGAACTACATGAGGAAAATTCTTTGAAAGAAGATAGTCTGCACCTGGCAAAGTTTCATGGAACGGCTTCACTCCGTAATAATTCAAAATTGAATTTGAAAGATTCAGAATGCTGTCGCTGTAATCTGGAAAACATGGTTCATCATTTTTTTCTTTTAGCATATTTTAATTTTACCTTATATTTTCTTTTTTACCATAACAGACTTTTAATCAATTTTGTAATCTTTCTGGAAACTTTTACATCAGTTCTTCCATTAAGAATTTATATGCATAACCCCAGGCATCAATAAAAGCATAATCATGAACGTCATCTGGTAATTCAAGTAATTCAACTAAAGCTGATTTATTTTTCATATTTTCATAAAGCTTTTTGCTATTTTCAAATGGAACCGAATCATCTGCCGGGCTATGAAGAATCTTAACTTTAACATTTTGTGGAACCGGAACATCAAGAGCGTTATTTTTTTCCAAAAGAGTTTTAAAAGCTATTCCATCATCTGAGTTTTCCGGATTAAAAAGCCAGTCGCGGGCTTCTTCCGAAAGCATTGAAAAACAAGGCTGATCTCCAAGGTATTCATCAATTTTTTCTTCAAGTATTTTTTCCGAAGATTTGTCCAGAAACAAAGGAACCACGTCTAAAAGAAATTTTTCCGTAAATACACGATTTTTATCCAAAAGAACCGGATCCATTTTTTCCCACCCTAAGAAACAGTAAGGCATATAAAATGGATGAGGATATTTGTTTTCAGATTTGAAACATTCGACCATTGTCCCTGAAACATCCGCAGGTGCTGCCATTGGAAGAACAAGTTTCAAATCTATATCTTTCACTGGATTTTTCTGAAGTTCTTCCAGAAGTGCCAGGGTTGTGAAACCACCTTCAGAGTAACCTGCCAGAGCAACTTTACCATTAAAATCCAGTTCATTGTCATATATTCCTTCTCGTTTATTCGCCTTGAAAAACTGAACCGTCGCATTCAAAGCATCACGAGAAGAAACTCCCAGAGCTTCTTTATTCATGTAAGGGTGAAAAACTTCCTTTTGTGTATATCCAAAGCCGGGAGTTTCAGGAAGAAGAACAGCCACGCCCGTAGAAGCAAGATACCAGGCAGCCCACCATTCAGAATAATTGGAATTATTTGTTGTTGTTCCTGCATCAGCACCAATAAGAGTTCCATGATTAATTACAACAAGAGGAAATTCTCCTGTTTTTTTATTTGAATATGGAAGAAGAAGTGAAGCACATTCTTCGCGGGCGTCCCCTTCAGAATATTCAGAAATATAAGTGATGTCATACCACAAGAGATTTACATTTGAAGTTCGTTTAGCTTTTGCAGTTACAAGAATGTTATTTTTTAAAGTTTCAAATCTTTCTTTTGTTAAATGATCATTTTTTTCAAAGGACTTAAAAAAATTGCACATAAAGGGATAAGCATCCCCGTCTCCGCAATATACAACTTGTTTAAGATCTCCCTTTTTTTCGTTGTAGCCTTGTTTATACCGGAAAGAATTACAGGCTTTATTTTCTTTTGATAAATAAAACCCTGTTGTTGTTTGGCAGGATGCTAATACCAAAATTGCAAAAACTGCAAAAGATAAAAACCATGAATTTAATAATTTTATTTTCATAACTTCTCCAACACTTTTTCTTTCATTTTAATATAACAAGTTATCAATTGGAAAGCCTTTTGATTGATGTTAAACTTCTTTTTATGAAGAAAACAATAATTAAAATTATTTCTATTTTCAGTTTAACTTCCTGTCTGTTTGCAGCAGATTTCAAAGCAACAAAAGGAAATGTAAAACTTCTTGGCCGAACTTATTTTGACGGCGATATTCTGTGGAACTGTTTTTCTGCTACAGGAGCAACTTTTGTGACAGATTCATCAAAAGTTGAAATCACTCTTGCAGGAGACAACAAAGCAAACGGACAGCCTGTTGAAGGAAACACAGCAATCTGTCGCGTTGCAGTTTTTGTAGACGGTGAAAGGACTCACAATGTTCTCATGCAAAACCGCGAAGAAAAAATTCAGGTATATGAAAACAAAACTGGAAAGCATGAAATTAGAATTGTGAAACTTTCAGAAACAGGAAACTCTGTTTTCGGAATAAAAAACATTTCAGTTGATGACGGGAAAATCATTTCTCCAGTGGAAGATAAAAAACTTAAAATCGAATTTGTCGGCGATTCTATAACCTGCGGCTACGGTGTAGATGATGAAAATCGTAATCATCATTTTTCAACTCAGACAGAAGACGCTACAAAAACCTACGCATACAAAACAGCCGCAAATTTAAATGCAGACTACAGCATGGTTTCCTGTTCCGGCTGGGGAATCATTTCCGGATATTCTGGTGACGGACTGATCAAAGATAAACAGGTCATGAAGATGGCCTATGACAAAACTGGTTTCACCTACAACGGCTTCGGAAAAAAATCATATATGGGCCAGCGGCTCCCTTGGGATTTCTCTACCTGGCAGCCAGACATTGTTGTTATCAATCTTGGAACAAATGATGCAAGCTACACAAAACGCATGGCAGACAGATGCAAAGCTTATGAAGAAGGATATGTTGAGTTCCTGAAAATGGTTCGAGCAAACAACCCTGAAGCTCAGATTGTCTGCATACTGGGATTGATGGGGTCTGACCTTTTCCTGAATATACAGAATGCCGTAAAGACATATTCTGCCGAAACAGGTGACGAAAAAGTCACCTGTGTGAAAATTCCACAAACTTCAGTATATGCCGCAGACTGGCATCCTGCAGAAAAAGGTCACGAAAATGCAGCAAATGTACTTACAGATGCATTACAAAAGTATATTTCAAATGACTAAATAAGCTTCTTTCCGTCGCTGAAGGCCTGACCTACTTTTTCACCGATTACATAATAACCGTGATTTGAAGGATCATAAGCGATAGGACGAAGTTTTGTAATATCAATATTTCCTTCAGCATCAAGAACTTTATCATCTGCCACTACATTTACGATTTTTCCGATGTAGTGGTATTCTTCTTTACTTGCATCCCCGTCAATGCGAAGAAGTTCACATTCCAGAGAAACAGGAAGTTCATTGATTACAGGTGCATTTACGAATTCACTCTTACGGGTTGTGAAACCTGCTTTCTTCATTTTTTCTGGTTCTTTGTTTGCACTAACAATACCCACATAATCACATGGAATAACAGTATCTGCTGTACCAATTGCAACAGTGAAAGCTTTGTTGCGGTCAATGTTATCTGTTGTGGCATGTTTTGAAAGAGAAATGCAGATCTGGTCCATTTCCACAATTCCTCCCCAGGCAGCATTCATAGCGTTGGCATTTCCGTTTTCATCATAAGTTGCCAGAATCAGTACAGGCATTGGAAACATCATTGGTTTTGGTCCGAAATTTTTCATCTTTTAATTCTCCTCTTTTTAAGTTTACTCCAACCAAAATAAAAAGTGAACTATTGAACCTTTGTAGAAACAGAAAAATCCATAACAGTTCGTTTATTGGAATCAAAATCAAATGATGTTAAACTTTTAAAATCTTTTATAAATGCTTTAATAGGATTTCTAATGCTTTATGTCAAAGAACGCTTCCCAGGATAAAACAGTTCTTTTTGAAACAATGCCTGTTCCTCAGGCGGTAATGAAACTTTGTATCCCTGCCATTATGGGAACTCTGGTTATGGTTCTGTATTCCATTGCCGATACCTATTTTGTTGGTATGACCGGAGATCCGATCCAGAACGCCGCCGTAACGCTTGCGGGTCCAGTGCTTATGGCTTTCAACGCCGTGAACAATCTATTTGGAGTTGGAACTTCCAGTATGATGAGCCGCGGGCTTGGCCGCAAAGATTACGACGCAGTTGCCCGGAGCAGCGCCTTCGGCTTTTACGGCGCCCTTTTCTTTGCCATTATTTTTGCCGTCGGATACACTGCTTTCCAGCCTTTCTTCCTGAACATGCTTGGAGCAACAGACTCTACAGTTATCCCTACAAGAGATTATCTTTTCTGGACCTGTACTCTTGGAGCAGTTCCGGCAATCATGAACGTTACCTTTTCACATCTTGTTCGTTCTGAAGGCGGCGCACTTATTGCCAGTGCCGGTGCAATGAGCGGATGTATTCTTAATATGATTCTGGACCCTTTCTTTATTCTTCCACAGTTCCTTGGAATGGGAGTCGTTGGAGCCGGTCTTGCAACTTTCATCGGTAACTGCGCAGCCTGTCTTGTCTTTGCAGGCTTCCTCCTTGTAAAACGGGGACAGACCTATGTTTGCATCGACCCAAGAAAATTCGGATTCAAAAAAGAAATTGTTCTTGGCATTTTTGCCGTTGGAATTCCAGCCTGTATCCAGAATCTTCTGAACGTTACAGGCATGACAATCCAGAACAACCTTGCAGCCGGTTACGGTTCAGATGTTGTGGCCAGTATGGGAATTGCAGGCAAAATTAACGTTATTTCCTTCTATATTGCTATGGCAATTGGTCAGGGAGTCATGCCAATTATTGGTTATAACTTTGCCGCAAAGAATTCACAGCGTATGAAGGACGTTTTGAAGTTCACAATTAAAGTTGATGTAGCCTTCCTTGCAGTTACAACTTTCATTTATATGACTTTTGCTCCTCAATTGGTTCGCATGTTCCTTGATAACGATATTATCGTAAATTATGGAAAGAATTACCTTCGCCTTATGTCCACTGCAATTCCTTTCCTTTGTATGGATTTTTTGGCAATCGGTATTTTCCAGGCCTGTGGATTCGGCAAATATGCCCTTTTCTTTGCCTTCCTAAGAAAAATCATTCTGGAAATTCCGGCAATCATCCTTCTGAATTACCTGATTCCAGTTTATGGAATCGGCTGTTCACAGACTGTGGCAGAAGTAGGAATGTGTATTGCTTCAATTTTCCTGATTAAGAAAGTGTTCAAAAAAATAGCAGAAAGCTAAAAAAATGCCGGGTTCTTCGCCCGGCTTTTTTCATTCAGTAAGAAGGAAGTCCCATATCTCCGGATCTTCCTGCCCTATTCTCCAGTATCCAATTTTGTTCAGACCATCTTTTTTATATGATGAAGCAAGACCGTGAACCGATACAAGATCATTCATATATCCAGTAACTGTCACTTCAGTTTTGAAAGTGAATTTAGGAATTCCATTTTCATATTCGATTGAATCAACTTTGTTTTCTTCAAGAATTCTTGTTACGCTCGGATAAGTCCAGGCTGCCGCTGTAGTTTTATCTGCCCAGGTTCTTCCATAAAACGGAATACCCATAATGATTTTTTCCTGCGGAATAGTTTTCTTTGCATAGCGGGTTACATTCTTGCACCATTCGGGAGAGGCAACCGGCCCTGCAGATCCTCCGCTCCAGTGTTCGTCATAAGCCATTATGAAAACTCTGTCACAGAGCATCGAAATCTCCTGGTAAGGAAAGACCTCGTCGCTAAGACGGCGCACACGTGCCGGCACACAGACGCTGATCATTTTTCCTGGAAGTCTCTCCCGTAATTCTGCTATGAAGGAAAGATAAATATGCCGGTCTCGTGCCGGCACCAGCTCCAGGTCAATGTTAAGTCCGTCAAAAGGCTGAACTGCGTCAACCAGCTGGCGGATAATACTAGCGCGAACCATGTATTCAGGACTCAGAATAAAATGAGTCAGAGACTTACTGTCACAGATGAAAACCATGTGCCGTCTTTTTCCAGTTACCGGAACATCCTCAATTTTTGGAACGCTGATTAATTCTCCGTAACAATTTACGTCGGCTGCAAAATAACAGACGTCAGTTAAGGGAAGATCGTCCCTGTATTCATTTGCCCGGGACATAGAAACATATCCCCAGGTTTCTTCAAAGTGCAGAGGGGTTATCTGGCTGTCTTTCTTTGCTAAAGAATATCCTGCGGTGGCAAATGCAAAGAAAAAGAGAAATAAGGCTGAGCGCTTGTTTTTCATCATATTAAAGATTATCGGCTTTTTTCGAGGATTTTTAAATTTTCGGGAACCTTTTCGTAAAATGCCTAAACTAACGCCCATTCATTTTCTTCTATAACAAAGGCCTTTTTTCTGTTAAAATGACCCTATGTCTTTTATTTCTCTTCAGCATATCTCCAAAACTTTTGGAGAAGTTCATGCAAACCAGGATGTATGCCTTGATATAGAAAAAGGCGAAATCCTTGCTCTGCTTGGTGAAAACGGTTCAGGTAAAACCACTCTTGTTAACATGCTTGCCGGCCTTTATTCTCCGGATGAAGGAAGCATTTTTATTGACGGCAAAAAGCAGAATTTTGCCCGCCCTGCCGATTCAATTTCGGCTGGAATCGGTATGGTTCACCAGCATTATCTTTTGGTTGATGTTATGTCGGCTCTTGAAAACATTACCATGGGTGAAGCTAAAGCCGGCTTCTTTGTAAACAAAAAACAGATCCGTGAAAAAATCCTTAATCTTGAAGAGACTTACGGACTTAAAATTGACCCCGATAAAAAAATCTACGAAATGTCTGTCAGCGAAAAACAGACTGTCGAAATCCTTAAAGTACTTTATCGCGGTGCAAACATCCTCATTCTGGATGAACCGACTGCTGTTCTTACTCCACAGGAAACTGAACACCTTTTTGATGTTCTGCGCCGCATGAAAGAACAGGGCTGTACTGTAATCATCATTACACACAAAATGAACGAAGTTATGGCCATTTCGGACCGGGTTGCAGTCCTTAGAAAAGGCGAATATGTGGGAAATGTATGTACAAAAGAGTCAAATCCTGCAGAATTAACCGCATTAATGGTTGGTCGCACTATAAATCTGGAAATTGAACGCCCTTCTGTTGAACGCTCAGCAGAACCACTTCTGGATGTTAAAAACGTTACTTTCACCAATTCTGATGAAAACCGCAAAATCATTGATGACATGTCTTTTGAACTTTTCGGAGGCGAAATCCTTGGTGTTGCCGGTATTGCAGGTTCAGGGCAGAAAGAACTTTGTGAAGCAATTGCAGGTCTTCTGAAACCGGAAAACGGTTCCATTAAATTCATCGGAGATGAACTCATCGGTCTTTCTCCTTTGGCAATTAAAAAGAAGGGGCTTCGCATGAGCTTTGTTCCTGAAGACCGTCTTGGTATGGGTCTTGTTGCCGGCATGAATATTATAGACAACGTTATGCTCAAAACCTACGACGAAACAAAAGGCATCTTCATGGACCGCGAAGCCGGTAAAAACCGCGCCGAAGCAATCGTCGGTGAATACGACATCTCTACTCCTTCCATTAAACATCAGGTTAAAAAACTTTCCGGCGGAAATATTCAGAAAGTTCTTCTTGGCCGCGAAATAGGAATGAAACCAAAAGTTCTTGTTACAGCTTATCCTGTTCGCGGACTTGATATTGGAGCCTCCTACACAGTTTACGACATGCTGAATAAGCAGAAAGAAAAAGGTGTAGGTGTTATGTTCATTGGTGAAGACCTAGACGTTCTTATGGCTCTTTCTGACCGCCTGATGGTTATTCATGACGGAAAAGTTATGGGCGTTGTTGATCCAAAAGAAATCAGTAAAGAAGACGTGGGCATGATGATGCTCGGCGACGTTAAACCTAATAACGCTAAGGATGGTGAATAATGATTCATATCGTAGCAAAAAATGAACCTTCAAAAGCAAAGGAAAGAATCCTGCGTCTTTCGGCAGTTCTCCTTTCCCTTGTTGCCTCAGGAATTGTAATTGCCTGTATGGGAAAAAATCCATTCATGGTTTTCTGGAAAATCATTACCGGTTCAATCGGAAAAAAATATTACTTCACACAGACTGTTCACAAAGCAATTCCGCTTACAATGCTGTCCCTCGGTATTGCTATGGCCTTCCGCATGAAGTTCTGGAATATCGGTGCAGACGGTCAGTTCTACATGGGCGCCTTTGGCGCAGCTTTAATCGCATTCAAATGTCCAGGGCTGCCAATGCCTGTAATGATTCCACTCATGATTCTGGCTTCCATTATCTGTGGTGGACTTTGGGCAACTCTGGCTTCTTTCTTCAAAAACAAATGGGGAGCAAGTGAAACTCTTGTAACTCTCATGCTCAACTACATTGCAACAAAATGGATAACATACCTTCAGTATGGTCCATGGAAACGTCCTGACGGATTCCCTCGCATGCCACGGTTCCCAGATGCTGCTATTCTTCCAAAAACAGGCGGCATTCACATCGGATGGATTTTTACCCTGATCTGTATCGCTATCATTTTTGTGATTTTCAAGAAAACAAAACTGGGTTACGAAATTGATGTTATTGGTGAAAGCCAGGCAACAGCCCGCTATGCCGGTATCAACGTAACAAAAGTTACTTTCATCACTGTATTTATTTCGGGCGCCCTTTGTGGTATGGCTGGAATGATGCAGGCTTCGGCTATGGAAAAATCCCTGACCTATCAGCTTTCAGGCGGCCTTGGTTTTACAGCGGTAATCACAACCTGGCTCGGTCAGCTTAATCCAATCGTCATTACAATCGTTTCCTTCCTGTTCAGTATGCTCATCCAGGGCGGCGGCGGACTCCAGGCTTCAATGGGAATCCAGCCAACTATGGCACAGGTTATTCAGGGAATCATTATTTTCTTTGTACTGGGAAGTGAGTTCTTCCTTAAATACAAATTCGTATGGACAAGCAGCAAAGATTCAACAGTCCCTTCAGACACCCAGACTGCCCCTTCTGAAGAAAGTTCTTCAGAATCAGAAAAGGAGGATAAATAATGCTGGCACTTACACTTTTCCTTCAGGTTTCTGTTCAAATGGGAACCCATATCCTCCTTGCAATTCTTGGGGGAATCCTTTGTGAAAAAGTTGGAAACACAAACCTTGGTATTGAAGGTATGATGCTTATGGGTGCAGCCGCAGGTTTTGCAACTGCCCTGGTAACAAACAATCCTATGCTGGCCTTGCTGGTAGCCGGACTTGCCGGAATGGCAGGCGCCGCAATCTACGGTTTCATTTCAATCACACTTAAAGGAAATCAGATCGTAACAGGTATCGTTCTTACAACTTTCGGAACCGGTGTTGCAGGACTTTTTAATGAATTCCTTTCAGGCAAAGCTCTTTCAGAAAGCTTCCGCAATTTCTTCGCACCAAAAGCAATTCCTCTTCTGAGCAAGATTCCGGTAATCGGACCTGCACTTTTTGATCAGAGCATCTATGTTTACATGTCTCTGATTTTTGCAGTTCTGATTTATGTTTACATGTACAAAACCCGCATCGGTCTTTCAATGCGCGCAATAGGCGAAAATCCTGCCGCTGCCGACAGCTCGGGAATTCCTGTTACTGCAATCAAATACGCCAATGTTCTTGCCGGTGGTTTCCTCTGCGGACTTGGTGGTGCTTACCTTTCACTGGTGTTCGTTCCAAGCTGGCTCGAAAACATTACAGCCGGTGCCGGATGGATCGCCGTTGCACTCATCATTTTCTGTACATGGAATCCGCTTAAAGCCATCATCGCCGCTTACCTTTTTGGCGCCCTTCAGGGACTCGGCTTCAAGTTCCAGGGAGTTTCCCTTCTTGGAATCAAAATGAATTCAATCATTCTGGACATGATGCCTTACGTTGCAACAATTGTTGTACTGATTTTCATCAGTCTTCAGAAGAAAAAAGAATATCAGGCTCCTGCAGCTCTTGGTAACGCTTACTTCCGCGAGGAAAGATAAAGTGGAGGGGGAAAGCCTTCCCCCTGGTCGGCACTTCGTTGCCTCCACACCCCCTTCTCCGGGGTTCCACCCCGGACCCATTTTTTTAGATTTTGGTAATCTATTTTCAAAGGAGATATATATATGACTAAAGTACTTTCACTTGGTGGATCAATCGTAGTTCCTGAAAAACCGGATGCACCATTCCTTAAAGCCTTCGTAGAAATGGCAAAAGAATGGCTGGACGCCGATAAAACAAACCGTCTCATTCTGGTTGTTGGTGGTGGTGCCCCTGCCCGTTTCTACCAGAACGCATACAAAGAAGTTTGTGCCGATGCAGACAACAACTCTGCAGACTGGATTGGAATCATGACAACTCGTCTGAACTCTCAGCTGGTAAAGGCTTGCTTCGGTGATTACTGCAAGAACGATGTTGTTTACAATCCAACAGAAGATATTAAATTCGACGGTCAGGTTCTTCTGGCAGCAGGATGGAAACCAGGATTCTCAACAGACACAGACGCTGTTTACCTTGGTGAAAAATTCGATGCAAAGACAATCGTAAACCTTTCAAACATCGAAAAAGTTTACACAGATGACCCACGCAAAAATCCTGATGCAACTCCAATCGACAACATCAGCTGGGAAGACTTCCGCAAAATGGTTGGCGATGAATGGGTTCCTGGAAAGAACTGTCCTTTCGATCCTATCGCTTCAAAGAAAGCTTCTGAACTGGGAATGAAAGTAATCTGCGCAGGTGGAAAAAATATTCCTAACATCAAAGCAATCCTCAACGACCAGGATTACATTGGAACAACAATCGGTTAATAGTTTCCAAGCTTAAATAAAAAAGCCGTCCAAAGTTTATATAAAACTTTTGGGCGGCTTTATTTTTTTACCTTTCTTATTTTATTTATTTGCTTTCACGGCATTTTTTGTTTCGGTAAGTGCACCTATGAGTGAGCTAAAAACATCTGTGTATTTTAAGGAATTGCTTTCAAGCTTTGTGATTGTTCCTCATTTTATTGACGTTACCGGAATTGAAATGGCACAACCTTTGGCCGACTTTTACACTTTTATTATTTCTGTTCCATTCTATTTTTGGATGGCAAAAAAACTTACAAGCAGTGTATAATTTCTGCATGATTAAAGATTTTGTTTTAAACAATGGGATTAAAGTTCCAGCAGTGGGATACGGTACTTACCTTTCAACAGAAGGCGGCGAAGAGGCACTTAAACTGGCCTTGGAGGCGGGCTACCGTTTTTTTGACACCGCTTCCTTTTATAAAAATGAAACTGAACTTGGCAAAGTACTCAAGGCATCTGGTATCCTTCGTGCTGACTTACAGATCAGCAGCAAAATGTGGCGTACCGAAATGGGCTACGAACAGACTAAGAAGGCCTGCAACGAATCCCTTGAACGACTTAAAACTGATTATCTTGATATCTACTTAATTCACTGGCCAAAACAGGACAACTACGGCGACGACTGGAAAGACATTCTCCGTCAGACCTGGAAAGCCATGGAAGAACTTTACGCCGACGGAAAAATTAAAGCTCTGGGACTTTCAAACTTCCTTCCTCATCACCTTGATGTAATCCTTGATTGCGCAAAAATAAAGCCGGTAGTAAATCAGCTGGAACTACATGTAGGTTATATGCAGAACGCCGCAATTGAATACACAAAGAAAAATGATATTCTGGTGCAGGCCTGGAGTCCACTTGGCCGTCAGCGGGTTTTGAACGAGCCGATTGTAATACAAATGGCGGAGAAATACAAAGTCACACCTGCACAATTTTTGCTGGCATTTTTGAATCAGCAGGAAATTATGGTTTTGCCAAAAGCCTCGACTCTTGAACGCATGAAAGCCAATTTGCAGTTTGACGGCATCAGCATTTCCAAAGAAGATATGCTGTTTCTCATGTGCCTGCCACAAATGGGCTGGTCAGGTGAACATCCGGATTTTGTTTAGATTTTTATTAAAAATTTGGGTGTTCCCTGCTATCGCAAAAAAAAAAAAAATAGCAAATACACCACTTTATTAGTCAGAAACTTTGATTTAAGTGGTATTTTCTATAAAAAAGAGATTATAACATACGTTTACCTAATAGAAATAAATATTTTGACTTAGGGTATGTATCAGCGCGAAGCAGTAGAGACGATAGCGGGCGTTGCGGGCCGGCGATTGAGGCCCGCTGGAAGGGGTGGCGAGCAACGAAGTGCGAGTCAGGGGAAGGCTTTGACTTTTTTGTTCCGGCTACTGACCGGGGAAACGAGCTTACTGAAACTTTCATTATTGATGGAATTGGGCATGATTTGTATCCCCGTTCCTGGGAACGTCTGGAAAATTCTGTGAAGCTGGACGACATGGCTTTGCTTCTGGATCAGGCTACAATTCTCTGGTCTCGCAGTGAGGAAGATGTTAAGCGTTTTGAGGATTGCAGAAACCGTATGATTCAGAACCTGCACAATGACGCTTTTGTTTACGGCAAGGCTTTGGAATATATGGATAAGGCTTTGGAAATCTATCGTTCAATGATTTTTGAAGATAAATTGTACCGGGTTCGTTCGGAGGCTGACTGCATTCACGACTGCTTGTCTAAGGCTGTGGCTTTTTTGAATCACACTTATACAGAGTCGCCAATTTACAGTGAAAATCAAGCTTACAATGGGGATGCGGAAAGTCGCCTTTATTTCTGTCCTGAAATGAAGATTGTTCCAGATGGCTTTTTTGCCAATGGTCGCAAATTGCTGGAAGTTCAGAAGGTTGATGAAGTGAAGGAAACTGTTTTTGCTTTGTTGAAAACTACCCGAGCTTTTATTCTGGAAAGAAAACCTGCTGCGGGTGGCGGGGCTGCCGTGGGTTTGGCTGGCGGTGGGCAGATTGACTACCAGGGACTTGCTGAATGGTATCAGGAAATGAGTTTGACCTGGCGCCGTCTCCGTTTCTTCTGTGCAAATAATATAGTAGAAAAAGCATATATCGATGCCTGCTACCTTCAGGAAGAGTTTTTGTACATTGCTCAGGACTACAAGATTGACGAGCTGAACCTGCTGGATTCTTTTGACAAGGACAATCTTTCTCTCCTTGCGGACAGAAGCAATCAGCTGGAAAAGATAATTCAGGGAATCTTAGCTGACCATCAGATTAAGATTAATTCTTACAACTCAATAGAAGATTTTCTTTCTAAACGCGGTTAGTCTGAGGAGTAGGACGTGAAATATCGAAACGCAAACGATATTTTTCCCGATGAATTGCTGGCGGAAATCCAAAAGTATTCGTCGGGGGAATTAATCTACATTCCAGAATCTGCTCAAACTAAAAAAGCCTGGGGTGAAAAGTCCGGTTCCCGCCAGTTCTACATCCAGCGCAATGCTCAGATTCGCCAGCAGCACGCCGAAGGAAAATCCATTGCCCAGCTTGCCGACGAGTTCGCACTTTCCACAGATTCTATCCGGCGGATTTTGTATAGTTAGACTATTGCGGAAAAACCTGCTTTTACTAAACAAAATGTCCATTAAAAGATGAAATAAAAAGAAATCGGATTTATAATGAAAACACCAAACCGTATGGTTTGAAAATAAATTTAAAGGAGTTTGGATGTTAAATTCAAACAAACAGATTATTCTGTTTATGGGAATTGTTGCATAACCTTGAGGGTTAGTAACGTTTCCGCTCGGTAAGAGCAGCCCTCAAGGTTTTTCTGTCAAAAAATTTTGAATTAAGGGTAAAAAAAATGACAACAAATTATACTATTCGCCAGGAAACTCCAGCTGATTATGCTGAAGTAAGCAATCTGGTTCGTGAATCTTTCTGGAACGTTTATGCTCCAGGCTGTACAGAGCATTATGTTATTGAACATTTGCGTAAGTCTGCTGGTTTTATAAAAGAACTGGCATTTGTAATGGAAAAAGACGGCAGAATTATTGGTCAGAATATTTTTTTCAAGGCCGAAATTACTGCTGCTGATGGAAGTAAGCTTCCTGTCCTTACAATGGGACCTATCTGTATTGCAAATGATTTAAAGCGCCAGGGCTATGGGAAAATCCTTCTGGATTATTCTTTTGAAAAGGCTAAGGAACTTGGATATTCTGCAGCCTTTTTTGAAGGAAACATAGACTTCTACGGAAAATGTGGATGCGAATATGCTTCAAAATATGGAATCAGATATCATTTGATTCCAGAGGGGACAGACCCCGCTGAACAATGTTTCTTTTTGTGCAAAGTTTTAAATGGTGGAATTCCTGAAAACTTTAAGGGCGTTTATGCCCCTCCAAAAGAATACTTTGTTGCTCAGGAAAATCCTGAAGATTTTGAAGCTTATGACAGCAAGTTCCCTAAAAAAGAAAAACTGAAGCTTCCAGGACAGTTAGTATAAAAAGTAACAAAATGCAGATATGACTTTCTTACACAGAAGTTGTATCTGCATTTTTTTTGTGTGATATAATGAAGACAGAACTTGAATTAAAGATTTACGACATTGTACGAAAAATTCCTCGCGGCCAGGTCATGACTTATGGACAGGTAGCAGAGCTTGCAGGAAACAAAAATCTTGCCAGGGTTGTGGGAAATGTTATGCACAAAAATCCTGTGCCCTTCTGGCACCTTGCAAGGGAAGTTGGATTTAATGCGCCCGAGCCTGATCCCGAATGGAAAGATTTTGAACCGGTGCCTTGCCCTTCATTTTAAATTGTCTAAAAAAAAGAAGGTAAACCTCAGGTTTCACCAACAGATGGTGGTTTCCACGATTTACTTGGACCGGGCCATTTATTTTTGATGCTGGATGAGAATAATGAACAAAGGGGTCAGACCCCTCGTCTTGCAGCTTTTGTAAGTCTTACCCGAAATGATGAAGTAGATATTACGGTAGAGGGTCGTGAATCATGGAGTCCCTGGATAGGTTTTGTATTTACTTATCCTGAATATCGTGGACAGCGTTTGTCGGAAAAATTGATCTTTCATGCAGAAAGTTTTGCAGTAAAAGAATTTAATGCAGAATACACTTACATTTCCACCGAACACATTGGGCTTTATGAAAAATACGGTTATGAGCTCTTCACAGAATGTACCACAGTCTGGGGCGATGAAACCCGGGTTCTGAGAAAAAAAAATTAATCTTGACAAGTATACTTTGCAAAGACTTAAAAGCGAGGAAGCCCTATGACAAAAGAAGAAATCTTAGAAAAAAGCAGAAACGAAAATAAAAATCAGGATATTTATGATTTAGAAGTTCAGAACGAAGCTGCACGTCTTTCAATTTATGTAACATCAATTCTGTGCTGCCTGTCAGTAGTTGCAGTTACACTTTTCAAAAAAACCGTTCCCTTTGAATTTGTAATGATTTTATGCGGAATGCTTTCAACTTTATTCATAACCAAATATGTAAAAATGTATAAGAAGCATGAACTTTTTACCACAATTATATACATCTTAGGCTTCATCATTTCGACCATACTTTTCATTCAGAAGTTAATTGCATAAGGAAATTTTTATGGACGATACTTTGACATTAAAAAACCATCTAAAAGAACTTCGCACAGAAAAAAAACTTTCACAGTCAGAACTTGCTCAAATGGTAGGCGTTTCACGAAACACAATCAGCTCAATAGAAACAGGTCAGTTCTGCCCTACTGCAAAATTAGCCCTGATAATCTGTGTTGCCTTGGAAAAAAAATTCGAAGAAGTCTTTTATCTGGAATAAAAAATGAAAAGAAATAAATTGATAAGCAGCATGTTTTTATTGCCAGTTTTGCTGGAACTTTCTGGATGTTCTACATTTTACAACGTTACAGATTATGAACCCAAAAAACTTACAATTACAGAAACATCGACAATAGTTTGTTTTGGAGACAGCCTGACTTATGGAAATGGAGCAGATCCTGAAACCGAATCCTGGCCGGCAGTTTTTCAGGAAAGCGTTAATATACCTGTTATTAATTCCGGTATAAATGATGATACAACTTTGGATGGAGTTAATCGCTTTCAAACTGATGTTCTGGATCATAATCCGGCAATTTTGCTTTTTGATTTTGGTGGAAATGATATTTACCAGTTTTCAAAAAAACAGTCCTATTCAGAAATTGAACAGAATTTCCGTACCATGTTGAATCAGATAAATTATGAAGAAACACAGGTTTATATCATGCGTTTTTACAATGATGAAATGCGCTTTTTTGATCTGTTTGGAGCATTTGATCAAATCCTGCTACGTTTGCAAGCTGATTATGATGTAATCATTATCTGGGATGCCTGGGCTGGCGCCTGGGGACATAAGGATTGTAAATACGATATGACTCATTGTAATGCAAAAGGATATAGAATCATGGCACAGAATATTCTGACCGTTCTGAAGCCTTGTTTGAAGAAAAATGATTTACTGAAATAGACCACCTGAAATTCAATCACCGCTTTAATGATTTTTTTCTTATAAAACACGAAGATATAATAAAATAAAATTAAGGTGGTACAAAATGATAACAAAACGCGATTTTCCTATTTTAGAATTTGATACAAATCCTGTTGCAAAAATTAATCCGGAACAGATTATGTATGAAAAATGGCCGGAAGATAAGATGATTATCACATTTTTCCCAGAAGCACTGGAAACTTTGAAGTCAGAAAAGGCTCTGGAAGTTGCTTATCACATTGGCGGGGAAAATCCATTTGATATTTATCGTTTTATGGACCAGCCTGATACTTTGATTACCCTTGGACAGATTGGTTGTCCTGCCTGTGCCGGGAACCTGGATGCACTTCAGGCTGCTGGTTTGAAAAAAGTTTTGTTCTGTGGTGGTGGCGGAGTTCTGGATAAAAACATTCAGGTTGGACAGCTGCTTTTAGTTGATGGCGCAATCCGTGATGAAGGCTTTTCTTACCATTATGTTGAACCAAGCCGTGTAATTTATACTGATAAAAAAGTGACAGATAAACTTGCTGTGAGTCTTGAATCCAAAAAGGTTCCTTATTTGCGAGGACTTGTTTGGACTACAGATGCAATGCTCCGTGAAACTGCAGACAGAATTGAACTTCGTAAATTGGAAGGTGCAAAAATTGTTGAAATGGAACAGGCAGGCTGTATTGCTGTTGCTCAGTGCCGTAGTTTTGATTACGGCGCTTTGATTTACGGTGGTGACGATGTTGCCTCTGATGAATGGGACAGCCGTGGTTGGAATACCCGTCAGGGAATTCGTTACAATCTGATTATGCTTTGTAAAGAACTTATTCAGGAAATGTAGATGAAAATTGAACCAAAAGAAGTAGTTTTAAAAGATGGAAGAAAATGTATTTTGCGTAATGCTATTGGAGCAGATGCAAAGAGCATGCTTAATTATTTGCGAAAATCTGGTGGCGAAACAGAATTCATTCTCCGCTATCCTGATGAAGTTGATAAAGATTACACTGTTGAAAGTGAAGCAAAAGTTCTGGAAAATGTTTTAGTGAACCCGGATGTGATTATGATTGTTGCCGAAGTTGATGGAAAGATTGCAGGTAATTGTGGATTACATGGCTCAAAGAAGAAAAGAAAAACTGCTCATCGTGCAGGATTTGCTATTGCTTTGATGCAGGAGTTCTGGGGCTTAGGAATTGGAACTGCCTTAATGACTTATGCTCTGGAGCTGGCTGAAAACAAACTTGGCTATACTGTAATTGATCTGGAAGTAGTTTCTGAAAATAAACGAGCAATTGCTTTGTATACAAAAATGGGCTTTAAGAAAATAGGAGAAAGACCTATGGCGTTAAAGCTTGATAACGGTAATTATTATTCAGAAGATTTAATGTGCAGAATTCAGAACGGTCATTGAGCCTGTCGAAATGACCACTAATAAAAAAGTTTTATAGGAAATTTACAAAATGGCGAAAGTATATATGTTGTGCGGAAAAATCTGCAGCGGTAAAAGTACCCATTCTAAGGAACTTCTGGCTGAACACAAGGCTGTAATTTTATCGGTAGATGAAATTACGCTGGCTTTGTTTGGTCAGGATGCCGGTGATAAACTGGATTACTACGTAGAAAAGTCAGAAGAGTATTTGTATGAGAAATCTCTGGAAATTATTGAATCTGGAATTGATGTAATTTTGGACTGGGGGTTCTGGACAAAGCGGGAACGGGATTTTGCCAGAGAGTTTTATGGCTCACGTAACATTCCTTTTGAGTTTCATTATATTTCTATTAGTGATGAAGAATGGTACCGTCGTCTGGAAAAACGAAATCAGGCTGTGCTTGAAAAAAAGACCCGTGCATATTTTGTAGATGAAGGTCTGGCAGAAAAGTTTAAGGCAATTTTTGAAGTGCCTGAAGTAGATGAGAAGAATCTGATTTTTATTGAAGGTTAATTGAATTGGTGAATAAAAATGAAAACCAAACAGAATAAAAAAAATCTTGTACCGATATTTCTGGTTCTGATTATGGCCGCTAGTATTGCAGGAGCAATAATTTTTAAGAATTGGCTTTGTATGTATATTGCTGCTCAGATGATTATATTTCATCTTCTGCCACCTTTTGCAGTTATTCTTAGTGTGATTGCATATAAGAATAAACTAGGATTTTGGTTCAAGCAGTTTGCCTGGGAAAAATCGCTGTATAAAAAGCTAAAAGTAAAGCAGTGGAAAAATAAGTTTCCGACTTACAATGCGGGTTTGTTTTCTGTGAATGGAGACGCAAAAGAAAAATTGATTAAGACAATGATTCAGTCGGAAAATGTTCATCTGATTCTGTTCTTTTTGAGTTTTGTTCCAGTCACGCTTGGAAAATATTTTGGTCACTGGCCATTGCTGATTTTGCTTTCTGTGTTGTTTGCGGCGGTTCACATTCCTTTTGTGATTATTCAGCGCTATAACTTGCCAAGAATTGTGAATTCTAGAATTGGAGAAAGAAATGCTTGAAAAATTTGATTCTAATAAAATGTCGGCTCTGGTAGACCGGGTAAAAGATATGTGGACCCCGCCAAATGCAGAAGAATCTTTTCGCCGAATTTATGCGGAGGCTGTAATTCGTCAGGATATGCACATCAACAATTTACAGTTTCAACTTGCAGAAAATGGAGAACTTAGGGCTGTTGCATGTGCTTCAAGGAAGGGTGATGAAATCAGTTCAAAAGAGTGGTGGGAAGAAAAGTATAAGTCTCTCGCTCCAGATCAGCAGTTTTCATTTAATTTAAGTCGTGATTACCTTTTAATGATGGATAAAAAAGCTTACGGTTTTATGACTGATGATGATGTAAAACTGGATTTGTTCATAAGTACGAAAACAGGCTGGGGCAAAAAAATACTTGATGAAGCAACTGAATATTTTAAGCAGCAGGGATTTAAGAATATGTTTTTGTGGACCGACTGCGACTGTAATGTAGACTGGTATTTTTCTCACGGTTACGAATTAGTAGACGAAGATATATACCAGCCTTTTTCTACAGAAGAAGAACCTTATAAAACTTTTGTGTTTAAGAAAAAAATCAGCGGTTAATAAACCAAAGTCCAACAAGACAAATTGCAACGCCTACAATTTTGCTCCAGTTGATTACTTCGTGGTACATAAAAAAGCCCAGGAACAAAAGACCGATGGCAAGGAAAGCATTTGAAACTGTGGCGAGTGTACTGACTTTCCATCCGGCTTTGTAGGCGTAAATAAATCCAACCTCAAGACCCGTAATTACCACTCCAAGCACCACCGTTGCCCAGTTTGAAAGCTTTAACTCATTTACAATGTTGCTGCCTTTTGTAGTCACAAAAAACATAATGGCAGAGAATAAAGTTGCAACGGCGTAAGTCACAGTCATGGAAGCGTAAGTGTTCATTTCCTGTGGAATGCCCTTCGCGCAGATCTGATAAACAATATTTGAGAAAACAATAATTGCCAGTGGCCAGATATAATTAAACATAAAAACTACCTGCGAAATTATTTTATTCTTTTTTCAATTCAACAACAATCTTTTCATTATATTATCGTGTTTAAAAAATCGTTAGAAAATTGAATCAGTTGATTTTTTTTATGGGGGTTTTAAATTTCTTTTTCATCTCTTTAGAGCAAAACTGAATTGTGATATATTTTATCCAGAAAATAGATATGGAAGAAAATGAATCAATCTGGACAAAAACCTATTTCATAATTTTGATTGCAACAATCTGCTGCATGCTTTGGGGAAGCGCTTTTCCTTGTATAAAACTTGGATACGAGTTTTTTAATATTTCATCCGATGCAACAGCAGCACAGATTCTGTTTGCCGGAATCAGATTCGTAATTTCCGGTGTTATGGTAATTATTGCCGGAACTTTTCTAAACCGTAAATTTCTTTTTCCAAATTCCTTAAAATCATTTTTATACTGTCTCTTGTTATGCTTGTTTCAGACTGTAGGCCAGTATATTTTCTTTTACATCGGCCTTGCTCACACAAGCGGAAGTAACGGCGCAATCGTAGAAGCCACAAATACTTTTTTCACAATCCTTTGGGCCTGTTATATTTTTAAAACAGAAAAAATTTCTTTCTGGAAAATCGCCGGCTGTTTTGTTGGTTTTGCTGGAGTCTGTCTAATTGAACTTCATGGAACAAATCTTTCTGAGTTTAAATTCAATTTGTTGGGAGACGGCTTCGTTCTTATTTCCTGTCTCTTCGCATCTTTTGTTCCTTCTCTTTTAAAACAGTTCTCTAAAATTGAAACTCCATTTGTTTTAAGCGGCTATCAATTTTTATTTGGTGGGCTCATAATGATCTTGGCTGCCCTTCTATTTGGCGGGAAAATTAGCACACCGGCAGAAACAGCTCAAGCTTACAGTTTGCTATTTTACCTGGCTTTCATTTCTGCCTGCGCATATACTTTATGGTCATTACTGATGAAAGTAAACGATGTGAGCAAAGTTGCTGTTTTCGGATTCATCAATCCTGTTTTTGGATTTTTACTTTCTGCAATTGTTCTTGGAGAAGCCAGCACCGCCTTTTCATGGACCGGAATTTTTTCACTACTCCTGGTTAGTCTTGGCATTGTGCTGGTTTATTTTAAGAAAAAAAAATTCTTGTTTTTTCCCTAAGCCTTTTTGGATATAATTCTTTTATGGCCACAAAGGAACTGCTTGAAAAATCCAGCGAAAGAAAATTCAATTACCAGAAGCAACTGGAAAAAGTTCTCAAAAAAATTCAGTCTAATCCAAAAGAGGACGGATCAAAACCAACTCTCTGTCTTCACGCCTGCTGTGGTCCCTGCTCAAGTTACGTTCTTGAATACCTGTCAGAATATTTTGATATTACAGTCCTTTTTTATAATCCCAATGTTTACCCGGCAGAAGAATACTATCGGCGCCTGAATGAGCTTAAAAACCTTTACACCAGATTTCCTCCTGTATTGGAAAACAAAGTTAAACTTGTTGAAATGCCTTATGATCCACAGGATTACTACAAAGCCATAAATGTTCAGAATGAACCTTATATCGCAGATGAACCGGAAAAAGGGGAAAGATGCCGCAGATGCTATGAATTGCGCTTAAAATGTACATACAATTATGCAAATTCAAAGGGATTTGATTATTTTTGTACCACACTTTCCATCAGTTCTTTCAAAGATGCCGAAAAAATCAATACGGAAGGTCTTAAACTTTCAGGCGGATTTTTATGGCGCGGACGTCGTCCTCCAGAAAGTCATGAGCCTGGACCAAAATGGCTTCCTTCTGATTTCAAAAAGGCCGGCGGCTTTAACCGCAGTCTGGAGCTTACAGAACAATACGGTCTTTACAGGCAGGAATACTGCGGCTGCGTTTATTCTGCAAATTCCGTTGCACAGAAGGAAGAAAACTCGAAATAACCTTTTCAAATTGATATACTGTAGATTATGGAAACAAGAACACAAAAAGCCGACAATATCCGCGGTGTAATTCGTTATCTTCAGAAATTCAAAAATGCTACTGTCGTTATTTATTTAGACGACAAACTTTTTGACTCGCCTCTTTTCACAAGCCATATTAAAGACATTGCTCTGCTTCACGCATCTGGTCTTAAAGTGGTGATTGTTCCAGGCGCAAAAAAACGAATCGATGAAGTTCTTGGTTCTGCAAACATCAGCTGGTCTTACAAAGACAACGTCCGCATTACAGACCAGTCAGCAATTCCGCTGATTAAAATGGCAGCCTTCGACGTCACAAATATTGTCATGACAAATCTTGCCGCAAACAAAGTTAACGCAGTTATTGGTAACTGGGTTCGTTCCCGCGGAAAAGGAATTCTCGGGGGAAAAGATTTTGGAACCGCCGGTGAAATCGACAAGCTCCAGACTGATGCAATTCAGAAAATTCTTGATGACGGTTTCATTCCGATTTTCCCTTGTATCGGATGGAACTCAAACGGACAGCCTTACAATATTTCTTCAATCAATCTGGCACAAGAAGTTGCCACAACTCTTAAAGCCGACAAACTTTTCTTTGTTATGGACGGATTGGAAATCACTGCGGAAAACTACAAAATTCCTGAAGGCTTCCCTCTTTCAGAATCAGGTGATGTTCCTGCCATGACTGTTGAGGAAGTTGATGATTTCCTTAAAGCCAACAAAAAAGGAGATCCTCAGACAAACCGTCTTCTGTACCTTGCAAAGGATGCCTGCCAGAAAGGAGTTACCCGTGCACATATTCTGAACGGTAAACTTGACGGGGTTCTTCCTTGCGAAATCTTCAGTGAACTTGGTTCAGGAACCATGATCTACACAAGCGATTACGGCGGAATCCGTCCTATGACAAGCGGCGACATTCCTCGTGTCCTTGGACTTATGCGCCCATTCTTTGAATCAGGAAAACTTCTGCCTCGTACAGAAACTCAGCTTATTGAAAAAATGGATGATTACATTGTTTATGAATTCGATGGCGGTATCCGCGCCTGTGCAGCCCTTCACAAATACCCTGACGGACAGGCAGAAATTGCTGCCGTCGCTGTAGATGAAAATTTCAAACACATGGGCATAGGCGAAAAGATGGTAAAATATCTTTGCAAAATTGCCAAAGAAAAACGGACTAAATCTGTATTTATTTTGACCACTCAGGCAGCAGACTGGTTCCAGAGTCTTGGTTTCAAATCTGATTCTGTAGAATCACTTCCTCCAGAACGCCGCGCAAAATGGACACCTGAAAGAAACTCAAAAGTTTTCAGAAAATAAACAGGAACATTAACATATGAAATTTTATGATATTTCTCAGGAAGTCTTTTCTTGCTCAGTTTTTCCCGGAGATCCAAAACCGGAAAAAATAGTAAAAATGCAGACCTCAAAAGGTGACATCTGTAATCTTACAGCCTTCAATATGTGTGCCCATAATGGAACTCACGTTGATGCTCCATTCCATTTTTATGGAGATGGCAAAACAATTGATCAGGTAAGCCTCGATAAATTCTGCGGCTGGTGTTTTGTTGCCGATTTTGAAGGCACATTGACTGCAAATGATGCGCAAAATGTACTTACAAATGCGTTACAAACAAATAAATCAGCTGGCAAAAAGATTCTTTTGAAAGGAAAAACCACAGTTTCCGAAGAAGCCGCCCAGGTCTTTGCAGATGCAGGAATTGACCTGATAGGTAATGAATCTCAAACTGTAGGTCCTGAATCTGCCCCTGCAAAAACCCATTACATCCTTTTAGATAAAGAAATTGTACTTCTGGAAGGCATCCGCCTTTCACAGGTTCCCGAGGGAGTTTACTTTTTGAACTGTGCACCACTTAATCTCGGCGGAGCTGATGGTTCTCCTTGCCGTGCAATTCTTATTGATTTTGAAAACTAACTATCTACTTTAAAACGAACCAGATGAACAGGGGGCTTTCCGCAGGAAAGCCCCGCTTCGTTTAACTCACCGGTAAACATGGAAAAATTCCTCTGAATATATTCCAAACCATCACTTTGAGCTTCGCGGCTCAAAGTTTTAGCAAGTGTCACATGTGGAAAAAAAATTTCAGGCAGATAATGTGGGTTTATTTTAATATCTGCAATTTTTGAAAATTCCTCATAAACCAAATCAATCTGTGCTTTTAATTCTTCAGAAAATTTTACTTTTGCATAAATCACATTTGGAATTTCACCGCCACAAGCTGTAAATACCAACGGAATTTTCTGAAGTTTCCCATCAAGTCTGGTCATAGCTTCTTCCAATTCTTTCTGTGCGTTCCTTGTCTGAATCTGCAGAAAAGTCATATGCGGCGGAACATTATTTTCTATCATAAAATTATTTCCTGTCTTTTCTGCCAATTCACCAATGAACTTTTGCAAAGTCCGGTTCGTAAGGGGATCAAAATATACTGAAACCAGAAACATTGTTTTCTGAGGACGACTTGGGTTTCCAAGCTCATCCTTTATTTTCCACAGTGACATTTTCTATAAACCTGCCTTTGCGCAAAAATCTTTGTACAGCTTGCTGTCCTCGCCGTTCCAGGCTTTAAGTTTTCCAAGGAGCTCATCAACTCTGCGCTGGCCGTCTTCCTGAGTGTACTTTTTCATATTACGAATTCCTTTTTCATCATACAGTTCTGAAAGATTTTCTTTTTCAAGTTCTTCTGCACAATGAACAACATATTCGCCGATGATTTTTTTCAGCTCTGCAAAAGCGGCGGCTGCTTCATCAACACGACCGCACAAAAGCTCTGACTGAATAAGCCAGGCGTAAATGTCTTTTACAAATCCCTGACAATAAGGCTTCATGTTTTCTCTTTGAGCCAGAGCTTTGATTACATCCATACTCCACTTACAGTATTCAATTGTTTCTTCCGGATTGTTTCCACCAAGAAAAGAACGTTCACACGAATAAACAAACTGCTTGTTCAGAGCAAGACAGAACAACTGAAATGTATTTGTTGTGTGTCTTTTACTTGCAGAATATCCGCCTTCTGCATAAACCAAGTACGGCAGAAAATTTTCCTGAAGCATATTTGATTCAATACTTGGAAGCTTTGCAATGTGTTCCCGTGCTTCATCAAAATTGTTTTCCAGGTAGTAAACCCAGGCGATTGCATAATGTGTCATCTCAACAATTTTTGTATCCTTGCAATAACGGATAACCTGAATTGATTTTCTTACCGCTTCATCACGATGCTTTTTCCACAAAGCATTTTCCTCTTCGGAAAAATTCATTGAACAGTGCATTCTTGTAAGATGTGCAACACTCTGAACATAGCTTTTGTAAACTTCATAGTTCATAGGATTTGCTTCGCATTCTGCAAACAGTTTTTCTGATGCCTGAATCGACCCATTCTTTTTATCCAGATTATTTTTGCCCTCCAGATAAATGTCATGAGCTTTCTTTGCGGCAGCTTCATCATAGTTACCGTTATCAAGTCCGAACAATGCATCTGTTGAAATGTTCAGAGCTTTTGCCAGTGGAACAATCTGAGCTGTATCAGGCATACCCGCATCACTTTCCCATTTGCTTACTGCCTGGGCTGTTACGAAAAGCTGGGAAGCCAGTTCTTCCTGTGTGAGACCCAGCTGCTTTCTGTAAGATTTAATGTTCTGTCCGATTGAGTAATTCATTTTTTACCTCTCTGTATTTTCTTGTTTTCCACGTGGTAATTGTATATTAGCAGAATGGTATAAAGATTCCTAACAATTTATTTTTGGATAAAATTCAACGGTGAGTTGAATTCATTCTTTTCAGACTTTTTATTTCATACTATATAAATACGGCACTTTTCAACTGTTTTTCAAATAGACGAACATCAAAAGGGCGAGTGCTGGTTTCGATTGTGAACATAAATCTACTGCCTGGGAAAATTCCATTTCGACCGTATAGCAATAATTTTTCTAAAGTATGCGAAACATATTCCGGGTCATCCATGCGACCGAAATGTTCAAGGATTATTTCTTTTCGGGTTTCTTTATTCAGCAAAGTAAAATCGGGGTAAACGGTAATTTTAAATCCATGCCGGTCGCGGAGTTTATAAGGATATTCATAACGGTAAGGAATACCCAGTGCAGTCAGTTTATTTGCAATAAGCATTTCACTTTTGGAGCGGACACGCTCTCCCCGGTCCGTTATAAGTTCACCATAATTTTCAGAAAATGCTTTTCCTTTATACTTAACAGAAAGCCATTCCTTCACAAATTCATCATCCGATAAGACAGAATCGGTCAGGTACTTCCTGCGAACCGGATTTTTTTCTGCCAGGAAATTTTCTAAAGAAGCGGAACCTAGTTCCGACGGAAGATTATTTAAAAACTTTTCGCAGCCGTTAATTAACTTTCGGACTTTTTTCAGCATGTGCCTGTTATAATCTCTCTGACAATAACGGGAGATAATTTTACTGTCTTTCTTTCCAAGGTATTTCCCGCCTGTATCATTTGATTTTGTAATCAAATAAACCTGCGGATATTTTGAAGAACTGTTTATTTTTATGCGACCTTCCAGAGGATTTTCCTTTAATGATTTCTCTGCCTGGACTTCTAGTTTTTTCAAATATGACAATCGTTCTTTTATTTCAGAAATGATAAGTCTCATTTTTCCTCCAACATATAAATAGAGTTTTTTTTATTGTTTCAGGCAAATTCAAAGGAAAATTTTTGAAAATTTTCGAAATTCTCACACCTTTTGGGAAAAATGACAAAAAGGTGTGAGTTTTTTCTATGACAGAACCCGGAAACGACACAACAAAAGGGGACAGACCCATCCTTTTCCTTCAAAAACTAATACCATTTTGAAGTTTTCCCTTTTTGGGGTGAGTTTTTTGTGAAAGAAAAGTCTTTACCGGGGGAAATCGGGTTTTTATGAGATATAAAACTCACACCTTTTGAGGGAAAAACACAAAAAGGTGTGAGTTTTCTGTCCAAAAGTACATAGCGCAACCTGCACCGCCATGTCGCCGCCCGCTATGGGCATAAAGCTCCTGCAACTTATAAAAAATCACGGGAATATTGACTAAAATTTCTATACAAATTTCTAAAATCTCAAGGTAAAATTAAAGTAGAAACTAATGCGCCAGGGATTGGAGCGGCGCCGAAGGCGTCCACCGCAGGGGCGGCTCGATTGGTGAGCTTGTCGAACCAATGAGACGACCCGAGGAGGATGAACGGCAGTGGACCGCGGAAAGCCCGACCCGAGTTTACGAGGGTGGCGCCCAAAATATTTTTATCAGAGGTATACATGTTCGTACAGGAAGAAAATGCCCTTATTCTGAAAAAGGGAAACGAAACACTGAAAATTGAACCATGGGGAAAAGATGCCCTTCGCGTTCGCTCAACACTGGAACCTGAATTTACAGGAAAGGTTTGGGGTCTTACAGAAGAACCAAAAGCATGTAAAGCAAAAATTAAAATTTCAAATGCCGGTGCTGAAATTACTAACGGAAAGATGACTGCAAAGTTCAACAACAATGGTGTTCTTTCTTTCTACAAAGGCAGTGAATGTATTCTTCACGAATATTTCCGTTCTTACGATCCAAGTGCATCAAAAGAAACCTGCTGTACAAAGGTAATTGCTCGTGAATGGAAAGGTCTTCGCGGTGGCTACGATTACAAACTGACAGTTCGCTTTGACCCTAACGACGGCGAAAAACTTTACGGTATGGGTCAGTACGCCATGCCTTATCTGGACCTGAAAGGATGTCAGCTTGAACTGGCTCAGCGCAACGGACAGATTACAGTTCCATTCGCAATTTCTTCTCTTGGCTATGGATTCATGTGGAACAATCCTGGAGTTGGCCGCGCCAGCTTTGGAAAGAACATGACAGAATGGCTCTGTGAATCTACAAAAGAAATGGACTACTGGATTGTAGCCGGCGACACACCTGCTGAAATCATTGAAAAATATACAGCCTGTGTTGGACGCGCTCCTGTTCTTACAAAAGACTACCTTGGTTTCTGGCAGTGTAAACTGCGTTACCGCACACAGGAAGAAGTTCTTACTGTTGCACGCAAATACAAAGAAATGGGAATTCACCTGGATGTAATTGTTATCGACTTCTTCCACTGGATTCGCCAGGGCGACTGGGGCTTTGACTCTGAATACTGGCCTGATCCAAAAGCCATGTGTGATGAACTTCATGCTATGGGTACAAAGGTAATGATTTCTATCTGGCCAAGTGTTGATAAAAAATCTATCCATTATTACGACATGCTGGATAAAGGTCTTCTGGTTCGTACAGAACGCGGAACAAACCAGACTTACGACTTCATGGGCGACTGTGTTACATTCGATGCTACAAATCCTGAAGCACGCAAATACATCTGGGAAGTTGCAAAGAAATCTTATGTTGAATATGGAATCGATATGTTCTGGCTGGACAACGCAGAACCAGACTACAACATTTACGACTGGGAAAACTACCGCTATCAGATGGGACCAGCCATTGCATGTACAAACATCTATCCAAAATGCTACAACCAGGCCTTCTACGAAGGAATGGTCGAAATGGGTAAAAAGAGCATCGTAAACCTGACTCGTTCAGGATGGTTCGGAAGCCAGAAATACGGTGCAGTTCTCTGGAACGGTGACGTTCAGTCAACTTGGGAATGTCTTGAAGACTCTATCGCACAGGGCTTGAGCATGGGTATTGCCGGATTCCCTTGGTGGAACACAGACATTGGTGGATTCATGTACGGTAACCCTGAAGATCCAGCCTTTGTTGAACTTCTGGAACGCTGGGCACAGTTCGCTGTATTCAGCCCAATCATGCGCCTGCATGGTGACCGCGATCCACACGATACACCACCACTTTGCAAAGACCCACAGCAGGATTACGGTGGAGGATACCTCTACACAGGCCGTCCAAACGAAATCTGGAGCTACGGACCAAAAGCACAGGAAATTCTTGAAGCTCAGATTAAACTGCGCCAGAGCCTGGTTCCTTACATTTCAAAACTTTCAAAAGAAGCCGCAAAAACAGGTGCACCTGTAATGCGTACAATGTTCTACGAATTCCCTGGCGACGAAAAATGTTGGGACCTTCGTGATCAGTACATGTTCGGTGATGAATACCTGGTTGCCCCGGTTCTTAAGGCTGGAATCAAATCTCGCAAGGTTTACCTGCCAGCAGGAAAGTGGACTGATATCCGCGACGGAAAAGTTTACGACGGTGGCACAACTGTAGAAGTTGCAACTCCAATCGAAAGCATTCCTGTTTTCAAGCGGGGATAAAATAAAGGCAACCGCCTGATACATAACGCCACCCTTTCGGGTGGCGTTTTTTTATTTCCACTCCTCTTTCAAGTTGCTATACTATCCCCATGGACGATTCAGAATACTACGCAATGATGCGCAGACAATATTCACACACTGACAACCTTTTCAAAAAGAAGACCGCTGCCTCAACCGGCGCAAAAGCTGCTTCCGAAAATACCAACTCAGCTCCAGCCAGCCAGACACCCGGCTCTTTTAATGAACTGACAAAAAAATACGGACATGAAGATGCCGAAATGTTTTACGAAAGAAACAAAGAAAATCCGGAGAATGAAAATGAATAACCTTTCACAATTTTTTAAATCAATAATCGATCAGGACCAGGCTTCTGTTGTAGTCTGTGATCTTGAACACACAATCATTTACATGAATCCTGCTTCCTGCAGAAACTACGAAAAATGGGGTGGCGGCACACTTGTAGGAAAATCCATCATGAACTGCCACAATCCTAATTCTCAGGGGATTATTTACAAAGTTGTAGAGTGGTTCGCCGCAGATAAAAACAACAACAAAGTTCATACCTTCTTCAATGAAAAACAGAACAAGGATGTTTACATGATTGCTCTTCGCGATGAAGAAGAAAACCTGATCGGCTATTACGAAAAACATGAGTTCCGCACAAAAGACGAAACTCCTTTTTACGAAATGAATTAAACTGATTTGTTCGAAAAAAAAGGCGTCCTGTTTAGGACGCCTTTTTTTGTAAACCTATCTGATAAAATTCATAAAAGTTTTCTTTTCTTTATCTGGAATTCCAAACTTTTCTTTTCCAAGTTGAATTGATTTCATAAGGAAAACCATATTTTCAGCCAAAGTTCTCATCTGCTGCATTCCTTCCGTGTCTTCTGCTGCCTGTCCAGGAGCAGCACCATGTGCACCATTCCAGTACTGACCGGAAGCAATAGGCATTCCGCTAATTCCAAAATATTTATTCAGCTGATCATAAGTTGCTGTAATCCCTCCACGGCGGGCAACTGCAACGCTTGCTCCAACCTTCATTGTTTTGTCAAAATGTGAACTGTAAAAAAGTCTGTCACAAAGAGCTGTCAGTGTAGAGTTTGCAGATGCATAATATACCGGGCTGCCAAGAACAAGACCGTCTGCTTCTTCAAAAAGTTTTGCCACTTCGTTCACTTCATCATCAAAAACACATTTACCTTTCTGTCCGCATGATCCACAGGCAACACAACCACGAATTGCTTTGTTTCCAATGTGAACAATCTGTGTTTCAATTCCTTCTTTTTTGAATACTTTACACATTTCATTAAGAGCTGTAAAAGTATTTCCATTTGCCCTTGGAGAGCCGTTTAACATTAAAACTTTCATTGTTTTCCTCGTTTTTTTGTAAAGACAATGCAGTTACAAACTACCACTTTGTCAGTTCTGTATATTCCTCTGTTCCAGGCTCATACTGATCAATTACGTCCTGCTTGTAAGTTTTTCCATTGGAAACATTAAGAGTTTCAACATCCGGCATAGCAGAAAGAAGACGTACAATTGCCAGGTCACTTTCGAAACTTGTCATACTTTTTGCGGCACCGCTTGTATGTGAACCAAGTCTAAGATTTCTGTAAACAAATCTTTTGATTCCAGCCTGTAGACAATATTTCAAACAGTTGTCACAAGTAGCCAGATTATTATAAACGGTACATCCGCTCAGATCCTGATGTGCAAAAATAATAGCATTCATTTCTGAATGAACTGCAAAACGATATTTAATAGGACGTTCGCTCAAGGTAAGTTTTGATTCATCAGCACCCTGAATAAGTCCGTTATATCCCACAGAAATTACACGGTGATTTTTATCCACGATTACACAACCACACTGTGAAGAAGGGTCCTTGGATTTTTTTGAAACCTCAGCGGCAAGGTTCAGAAAGTAGTCATCCCAATCAGACTGTTTTCCCATTTTTGTCTCCTATATGATTTATCAGTAAATTCCTTTTACAATCGGGTCAGACCAGAAAGAACTGTATTTGTCTGTTGCCCTTGAAGATTCTTCCCAGAAAGACTGGAAAGCAAATGATCTTGGTCTTACAACAATCTTGTTGTCCTGTGCAAACGGCTTAAGGCTGTTAATTCCGCGGCTAAACTTAATATGATGTGCATCAAGATTTCCGAAATAATAAGTTTTTACATCTACTTCTTCATCCCAATTATTGTAAGTCATTCCGGCTCCAAGTGCCACGTCAACTGGAACCCAGCCGATTCCACTCAGATAGAATTCAGCCCACATATGATTTTTTGCTGAAAGATCAGGGCTTACAAGAATTCCACAATCGGCAAAGGCTGGAACATCAACGGCTCTAAGCAGAGCTGTATAGATAACTGCGAAGTCATAAGCATCGCCGGATTTTCTTTCCAGAAGATCCAGAGGATTTGCATCATTTTTTCTGAACTTATCTTCAATTGTGTAATTGTTGATCATGTAGTTATAAATCAATTTTGCCTTTCTGTAAGGATGTTTTTCGCCTTTACAGATTGTTGCTGCCAGAGTAACTACCTTTTCATTTTCTGCAGGAATCAGTTCATCAGAACGAGTTCCAAGAGCATACAGAACATCAGAAAGAGAATCATTTTTAAGTGAAAGGAATCTTTCGTTGATTTCTGTATTGATTTCATTTACACGCAGAGCAAATGACTGAGTGAAATAAGTTCTGTTCATTAAGTTCTTATCCACTGCAAGCTGGTGAATAAGTGTCTTCTGATAGTTTTCAAGAACAGGCTGAGGCGAAACTTCAACCAGTTCAACTTCTCTCTGACTTGGCCCAATTACTGGAACAGGACAGCGGAGAGTGATTGTAGAAGGTTCTTTTGTTACAACATCAGCAACATCAACTGTGTACTGAACAAGGAACATTTTGTTGTTGCCGCTGAATTTTTTGTGACCGCCTCTTTCATCCAGCTGAATTTCAAAGGCGTTCGAAAGTCCTGAAGGAGTTTCAATAACAACATAACCGGAAACGGCACCGTCAGGAATACGTACTTTGATTTCTGAATTGGTCCAGTATTCGTAGCCGAAATCATCTTCCCAAACAGGCATCATTAATTCCGGAGTTGAAGGAATGTAATCTCTTCCTCCGAAATCGGCATTGAAGTAAACCTTTGACTGTCCGCGGGAATCTCCGAAGTTGTTTCCTTCGATTGTAAGCAGATCTCCTACCCAGGCCTTGTTCAAAGAAAGAGGAGCATTGTCCATTTTCAGGGCAGCAATAACAGGTGTAGAAGTCTGGGAAACATCGTTCTGAACTTCAACCGGAATATCTGTAATGTTTGCAAAGAAGGCCGGCTTTGAACGGAGTTTTCCTTTTCCTACAATTACAAGCCCGTTCTGAACATTTGAAGGAATTACCAGTTTAATTGTGTTATCAGTCCAGGAAAGATATGAAGAAGCTGTAAGTCTGCTTCCGCTGAACTCAACATAGCTCATATCTCTGGTCTTTCCGAAGTTACGGCCGGAAATAACTACAACTTCGCCAGGACTTCCTACAGGAGGATTTATGGCATCAATGTAAGGAACTGGTTTTGTCTGGTATTTAAAAATAAAAATCCCGCCCATTACAGCCGCAATTATCAAAAGAAAGACAATCGCTCGAATAAGCGGGGATTTTTTAAAGAAATATTTTACTGTATCAGTCTTTTTCACTCTCAGAGCCCTTATACATATCCGCAGGAAGTTCAATTTCTGTTGTATAAGGTACAGTGTTGTTCGTTCCAGGAATTGTAATTTTTATAGAGATAGTATTCTCATTATCAAAATTCGGGCGGAAAACGTCAACAACCTGTGGCAGGTTTTCTGAAGAAGCCATTACATTGTTCACAACCTGCATTCCAGGACGAACAGTAGATCTGATTCCCTGCTGCATCAATCCTGTTGCATTTGAAGTTCTTGTATTTGAAACAGTTTTAGCTGCCATTGGTGCCGAAACTGTAACAGGTGCGCTTGCAAGAGCAGGTGCTGAACCGGCTTTTACATCATTTTTATTTGATTTAAGACCTACAGGAAGAACAACGGCAAATACGGCGGCGGCTGCCATAGCAGGAACTGCATATTTGATTGCTGTTACTACAGGTTTCTTTTCGGAAGCTCCCCAGGCACGTTTTGCGTGTTTGCTGTAGCTCATACGGATCTGGAGGCGTTTAAAACCTTCATCCATTTCAAACTGACTCATTTCAGGTGCACCACCAAGAGAAAGCAATTCATGAAGTTTCTTTGCTTTTTCCAGTTCAGCGGCACATGAAGAACATGACTGAATATGAGCTTCATATTCTTTCACGTAAGAAAGAGGCAGTTCATTATCAAGATACAATGAATGAATATCTTTAGTTGGGCATGAAGACATTTTCTTCTCCTATAAGCTTTTCTAACTGTTCTCTGGCTCTAAAAATACGTATTTTTACGTTCCCCTCAGTTATTCCTAAAACCTTCCCGATTTCTTTATAATTCAAATCTCCGTATTCACGAAGAATGATTACTTCCTTTAGCTTCTTAGGCAGCTTTTCCAGACATTCCTGGATACGTTTGATTGTTTCTGCCTTCATAACATCTACTTCACCACTGTCATAGTGTCTGCGGTCTTCATAAAGCACTTTTTCGTAAGCTTTATGTTCGCGATCCTTACGCTTTACGTAGTTCAAAGAAGCGTTCTTTACTACGCGGATAAGCCAGTATTTGGCATCGTCAAGCGAAGGAAAAACAAGTGATTTTTCGTTTGCCTTAATTAGAGAATCATGTGCGAGATCTTCCGCTACTTCTTCATCCGCAACAATACGGTATGAAATACGATACAGAAGCTGCATACATTCATCATAAATTTTTTTGAAATCAGAAGGAGTTCCTGCGTTAACTTCTGTTATCTGCATTTTCTCCTGTCCTTCCATATTATCCAACAACTTAAGTTCCTATTAGTTACAGAAAATTGTGAAAATTTACTAAAAAGTAAACTTTACCATCAGCGAGGCACTTCCGCTTCTAGAAGCGTATCTGCCGGTACATAATCTTCTCTTTCCGTTAAATAATTTTACTGTATCTTCTATGTTAAGCGCAATTCTTACGCCTTCCTTCAGTTCTATGCTGCTTTCCAGGTCCAGAACAGGGGTAGAATCCCGGGAAAGAACCGGAAATTCCATTTTTCCGGATACGTCCCATTTTCCACCATCATATTTTGCAAAGGCAAAAACCGACTGTTCATCTTCAGTAGAAGGCACAAAATCAAAGTTCGAATTCCAGCCGAAAGCCATATTCAGATTTCCAAAATCAAGAATCACATTCTCTGTAGAATAAATCAGCTGTCTGTCTTTGGCTTCAAAACCGTAAAGGCCGCAGGCCGAAAGGTTCTCGTAATCAGGCTGAATGTAGGCGTTTCCAAAAGCAGTTTTGCGGTATTCCACATCAACTTTCAGTCCAAAGAAATCTTTTATCGGGAAGAAAACAGCAAGGTTTCCGTACCAGTCGGAAACTTCCTTGTGGGTCAATCCGTCGTCGCCAAAAGCGTTTACGGCTGTAAAAAGATTGTCTTTTTCAAGAGCAGAAACTTTTCTGCCATCCGAAGACATACCGCCTTCCAGACCAATCACCATATCAGTTTCCGAAATTCCAATAGGGAAACGGAAAGTTGTATTAACTGTGAATGGGACCAGAACTTTCTGGTTTCCAATGTTGTTTCCAAATACTGCGCCAACATCTCCCAGAAGCATTACATATCTGTTCTGCCACAGCATTTCTGCACCTGTGTAGCCACGATGATATGTGTTTCCGTTTCCCTTTTCAAAATCATAGTTTCCGTAAAGAGAAGTCTGAAAATCCTTATAATGCCAGAGCATTCTGAGTTCCGGTGAAATCCCGCCATACAGGCTGTCGTCCTTTCTTTCCAGACTGCGGTTATAAAGACCACCTTCAAGTCCGGCTGACAATTCAAATCCTTTTGGAAGATATCCAATGTAAGAAGCTTTTCCTGAATAGACAGTTCTTGTATAAGAAGATGATTCCTCAAAACCCTGAAGTCCGGATTCTGCATCAAGGAAAGTTCCATTCAGCTTCAGAAGATTTTTATTGTCGTTCCAATGGAAAACTTTACCGGCTCCAAGGGAGAAAGTACGGTCATAAAAACCTTTGGCAAAATCATCTTTTTTGAAGCTTTTCTGTGTGTCGTAAAGAAGACTCAAGTAATATGAATCTGGAGTGTTCTGACTGCAAAGATTCAATCCGACAAAAATATTTCCCGGCCATCCAGCACCAACAACTCCATCAACTCCCGAAAGGACTTTCTCTGGTTCCGGCTCAGGTTCAACAGGAACTTCTGCTACCTCTGGAACAATCACTTCTGTTTCTACTGTCCCGGCCGGAACAGTCACAGTCTGACTAACCTTTACTTCCACTTCGGGAACAAAAACTTCCGACGAATCTTCAACAATTGTAGTCAGATCCGGAAGATAAATTCCTTCCTCCGCAGTAAGTGAAAATGCTGCAAAGGCCAGAAGAGTTGCAATTACAAATTTATTTCTGATTACACTTTTCATTTCAAAAGACTCCTTACAGCTGTCGAGTATTTGCTTTCAGGATAAAGCTGTTTCAAAAGAGCTGCAGTTTCATTGGCATCTCCTTTTTTTCCAAGATGAACAAAACATTCTGTTGCTGTATAAAGACTGAAAGCTGCTTTTTCGTCGTCGCCGTTCAGTCTTGAATATTCAGCGGCCTTCAAATATTTTTCGGCAGCTTCTGCTTTTCTGTTTTCTTCGTAAAAATATTCAGCAAGAATCAGAGCATTTGCGGCGGCCCCTTCTCTTTCATTCACAACATCTTTTTCCTGGATCAAAAGAAGTTCTGCCGCTAGTTTAATTCCCTTTTCTTTTGATTCAGAATCGCGGACATACAGACCTGCAAGTTCAGTTCCTTTCTCGCGGCCTTCAACTGTGTTCTTTCCACCGGCCGATTCATAATCAAGTTCTGCTCTTACAAGTTCTTTGTTTCCGCCCGCAAGAATTTTTTTCATGAAAGCTATCTTCTTTTCCAAAGCTGAATCTGAACGGCCTTTTCTTTCAAAAAGTTTTTCTGCCGCTTCGCATGCACTTCTGTAATCTTCTCTCTGATAGTTCAGTTCATAAAGTTTTTCCAGAACGTCATCCACATAGCGGGAAGATGAACACTGTGTAACAATTCTGTTTCCTGCCAGAAGAGCTTTTGCTGTATCTTTTGTCTTTACAAGACAATCAAATTCATAATACATGGCCTGGTCCACATAAGAACCTTTGGCGTAAGTTTCAATATATTTTCTGCATTTTGGAGCAGCTTCGCTGTAATATCCTTCCAGATAATAGACTTCCCCGCTTCTGTAAAGTGATTCTTCGGCCTTTATTGAAACAGGGAAACGTTTATATACTTCTGCAAAAGAATCGCTTGCTGCCTTTATTTTGCCCGAAGAAGCCTGCAATACTGCCAGTTTGTACAGACATTTATCTGAATAAGCTTTGTTCTGCTTTGCATATTTATTCAAAAGGGTTTCTGCTTTTTCTGTTTCTTTTGTATCTATGTAGATGTCACTCAGAAGGACCACAGCCTTTTCTTTTTCTGAATCACTTACGGCTTCCTCTACATATTTTTCTGCGCTGATTTTTGCTTTCTTGTAATCACCTGCAAGAAGATAACTTTGAACTGCCAGATAGCAGGCGTCAATTGTGCGAGGATTTTTATCGGCCTGAATGACATAACGGTCAAAGTTCAAACCTGCATCCGAATACTTTCCGTTTTTGTATTCTGCATAAGCCCTGAAATACAAAACGTCTGTTCCGGAACAGTTTGCATAAATTGATGCGGCTTCTGCAAATTTTTTTTCGCTTAAAGCACAACCGCCAAGAATCATCAGAGCATCCTGACTTTTGTTTCCGGAAACAACCTGTGCGGCCTTTTTATAATTTTTCTGGTTATACAGTATTCTTCCGTAGTCCAGGGCGCCTGCTTCCGAAAGATGTTTGTTGTTCAAAAGGAGTTCGTAAACTTTTGAGGCTTCGGCCAGGTTGCCGGATTTTACGTAAGCGGAAGCGAGAAGTGATTTCTGTTCGTAGTAAACACGGTTCAGGGAATCAGCTTTCTCATCTGCCAGAAGTGTAATTGTTTTTTCAAAATCCTTTGATTCGTAATATGCGACGGCAGCAAAATATTTCAGTTCTTCAGAAACTGCTTTGTCGCCTTTTTCTTCTGCCTGATTCCAGAAAGAAATAACTTTCTTGTAATCCTGCGTAAGAAGAGCGGCTTTTGCACTTACCGCAAAATAAATCTTTTCAAAATTGTCAGCATCCTCATTAACTTCAAGATTTTGAAGCATGGAAAGTGCAGTTCTTGCATTTTCTTTTTGACTGTCTGTTACTGAAAGAATATCCTGACAGCCGTCATCAACAAGAAGCTTTGCTGCATTCAGGCGACTTAAATTCTGAGAAATATCATCTGCGAATGCCGGCATTAAGGCCAGGGCAAGAGAAAAAGTTAAAATCTGTTTTTTCATAGTCTTAAATTATTCCGGGAAAAATCTATCGTTTGAACGGACTCTGGTCAAATACACATAACAGTCTTTGTATCTTCTGATAAATTCAGAAAGTGTCATTTCCTCTCCGTTCATGAATACATAACAGTTGAACAATCCGTCTGTTTCAAAGTAAGGCATGAACACAACGTTTTTGTTGAAAACCTTTACTTCAGGAGTACGGTAATCTGTTTCACGAATTGCACCAAAGAAAATATTTCCTGGTTCTTTATTTGCCAAAACGTAAAGAAGTGATTTCAAAACACCTGTACTGTAACCGCTGTCTTTTACAAAGGTCACTGTATTCACAAGTCCGTTGTCTGTTAATCCAGTTGCGAACGGTTCGATTGTTACATCTACTCCAGACTCATTGAATTTATAAACCATTCCTGTGTTTACCGAAAGAACAGCTGAACTCAGGTTGCGTACAAAATCCAGAGCAAAAGAAAGTGAGAACTCATTGGAAAGAATTCCCTGGTAGCCGATATCTTTATATTCGACTGTCTGTCCAAGAAGCGGATAACGTTTCAGCTTACTTCCAGCAATCGGTTCTACAAGACCGTCGGCGATCCACTTAAGGAAGCCTGCAGAAGAAATGAATGTCTTGTCTGTGTCTTCAAAAAAGCGGAGTTCTTTTCCTGTTGTAAAATCCACCAGGGTATTATTTTCGTCGATCATTGCTGTCGGATGATATGCAAACTTTGGAAGATTTTCTCTGATCACCTGAGCCATCTGGTGAACGCTGTGGTACATAGAAGTGTCACAAGTTACATAATCCCAAGGCACATTGATTTTTGTGATTCTCTGAACTTCGGCAAAACTTGCTGTATAGAACTTTTCAAAAGGCACTCCTGTCGGAACATTCTTTACGGCATAGTTTCCGAATATTACTAAATCACAAACTGATGTTCTGTTGTATGGAGAAAACTGAATATAAACATCGCTGTTGGCAAGGAAGTAATAGCGGATTCTGATTGGCTTTCCGTCTTTTTTATTACGGATAAGAACCCAGCTTCCTGCTGCATCTCCTGGATAAACTTCCTGTTCTTTAGTGATTTTTCCCTGATCAGACATGAAATCTACATTCATTATCATGCGGGGAGAAACAAAGATATTGAAAGTAGAGTCTGATTCTTCAAGGCGGATCTGAAATTTCTGTCCTGAAATATTGGACATGATTTCCGGCTCGTTGGAACGAACAATTGTAAGAGAAGCTTCAAGCCAGCTTTCTCTAATCTGCCGGCGGATTTCAGATGAATCTGGAATTCCAAAGGAATTGTTTTCGGCAAAAAGAAATGCTGCCGCAAAAGTCATCATCAAAAATCCAATAATTTTCTTTTTCATTTTCATATATAAAACCCCACTTCATTATCGGAACTTTTCTTCTGAGACTTAAATTCCATTCCTTTCTATAAGCAGGCTGATTTGACTAAATCATTGCCTTTAACTATAGTAAAGTTATTAACTCTCATTAAATTTTCTATTAGAAGGAGACTTGCTATGAAAAAATTCACAGCAGCTATGGCTGTAGCCCTCACAGTAGTAATGGGTCTTTCAGCAAAACCAAAAAGCAATGATATCACAATTGGTGGTATCTTCCCTCTCTCAGGTGGCGTAGCCGTTTACGGTGTAGAATGTAAAAAAGGTATCGACCTCGCTATCGAAGAAATCAACGCCGCTGGTGGTGTTCTTGGACAGAACCTGGTTCTCATCTCTGAAGATGACGAAGGAAATCCTGACAAAACAGTAAACGCTTTCACAAAGCTTACTACAAAAAACAAGGTAAAACTGGTTATCGGTTCTCTTACATCAGGATGTACAAAAGCTATCACAACACGTGCACAGGCTTCTAAAATAATCCAGATTGCTCCTGCTGCAACAGCTGCAGACATCACAGATGCCGGAAACTACATTTTCCGTACATGTTTCATTGACCCATTCCAGGGAACAGTTGGTGGAAAATTCTCTGCTGAAAACCTCGGATGTAAAAATGCTGCTATTCTTTACGACATTGGTAACGACTACTCAGTTGGTCTTACAGACAACTTCGTAGCTGCTTTCGAAAAAGCTGGTGGAAAAATCGTAGCAAAAGAATCTTACGCAACAAACGACAAAGACTTCAACGCTCAGATCACAAAGATCAAGAACGCTAACCCAGATGTTGTATACCTCCCAGACTACTACGGAACAGTTGCTCTTATCGCTAAACAGCTCCGCGCTCAGGGAATCAACACACCAATCGTTGGTGCTGACGGATGGGACGGTCTCCACGAAAATGCTGGTGATGAAGTTCTTAACGGATTCTACTCAAACCACTACGCTGCTGACTCAACAGACCCAGCTGTAGTTAAATACGTAACAAACTTCAAAGCAAAATACGGAACAGAACCAAACTCTTTCGCAGCTCTTGGTTACGACTCAGTATACCTTCTGAAAGATGCTATCGAAACTGCCGGCGGAGCAAAAGACGTTGCTAAAGTTCGCGCTGCTCTCGAAGCTGCTGATGGTTCTTACGTTACAGGTAACCTGAAGTTCGACTCAAAACGCAACCCAATCAAATCAGCTGTAATGGTTGAAATGATTAAAGAAAATGGAAAACTTAAGACAGTTTACAAAGCAACTGTTAATCCATAAGTAAAAAATTACATCTTGTAATTCCTAACTTGCCGAATCTAATTTCGGCATTTCATAAAAAAAGGTCTGCGCAATGCACAGACCTTTTTTTATTTCGTAACAATTATTCCCTATTCCTTATTACTTATTCCTTATTCCCTAACTTTATTCCTTAGTCTGAAACTTCGCATTAAGCCCGTTCATTGCTTCCACGAAATTAGGGAAAGTAACACTGCACCATTCAGCATCGGCTACTTCAACTTCTTCACCTTCTGCAAGTCCAAGACCACAGCAGGCAAGACTCATAACAATGCGATGGTCTTTGTAACTTTCAACTGCGCCACCGTGCATCTTGCATTCGCTTCCGTAAATGAACATTGATTCGCCTGCGTCTTCAACTTTTGCGCCAAGCTTTGTAAGTTCGCTGCACATTGCAACAACGCGGTCTGTTTCCTTCTTACGGCAGATTTCAACATTTGTAAATTCAACAACACCATCAATAAAACAGGCGATTACTGCTAAAGCACAAATTGCATCAGGGAAAGATGCCATGTCTACAACCAATTTTCCGCCAGGCAGATCTTTTGTAGAAAGTTTTTTTCCACCGCGAACAATCAGGCTTGTTCCTTCGTAATGAATGTCTGCTCCAACCGATTTAAGAACATCAACAATTGCTTTATCACCCTGGCTTTCACCTGTATCCACATTGTCGATAGAGATTTCACTGTCTGTTATGAGGGCAGCAATCAGAGGGAATGCAACGCCTTCCCAGTCAGAAGGAATTGTTGTATCAAAACCTTTGTACTCTGCAGGACCTTCAACTTTTACATTCTTAAAATCCGGAGAAATTGAAACGTGGCTTGGTTCACCAGTAACCTGATCCATCCAGATTTTTGTCATAGTCAGATAAGGTGTTTCCTGTGGAGTGGCCAATTCCATTTTCATGGTACCTTTCATGCGAAGAGTAGCCATCATAATTCCAGAAATATACTGTGAAAGCTTTCCATCTGTTTTAAGTACATTGTCTGTACAAATTGGCCCCTGAACTGTAAAAGGCGGCTTATTGTTGTTTGCACTTTCTGCTTTTCCGCCAAGCTGATTCAAAGCATCCAGAAGATGTCCTACAGGACGTGAACAGATTGATTCATCACCAGTGAAAGTTACTTTTCCGTTCAATGTAGAAAGAACCGGTGAAAGGAAATACATAAGAGAACCGGAGTTTCCTACATCAATTGTTCCTTCATCAGGCATCTTCAGATTTTTTCCAGCTCCTTCAACAGTCCACATAAGGTCAGCTGAATCTGTAGGATATTCACATTTTGCACCGATAAGATTCATTGCCTTTGCTGTTGAAAGACAGTCATTACTTGGAAGAGGATTTTTAATGTGTGATGTACCTTCTGCCATTGAAGCAAGAATCAGAGCACGAATTGTATGGCTTTTTGATCCCGGAACTGTAATGTGTCCGGAAAGTTTTGTATTCTTTGCAATAATTTTCATAATGAGGCTATTTTAACGACATTTCCCTTTTGATTGAAGTCCACCAATCTTTGATGTAAAATATAGTTTATGGAAAAAAAAGCTATTCTTTTCTGCGACGATAATACCGGCATTGTTGAATTCGCCCAGTTCCTGAATAAAGACGGGTGGACTATTTTATCTAACGGTAAAACTGCTGAGATTCTCAAAGACAATAATATTTCTTTCAAAATTGAACATGCCTTTGACGCCACTCCAAGAAACATTCAGGATTCCACACTTCTCATTCAGAAGATTCTTAAAACTAAGATTCTTGGAAATGATAATCCTTTTGATAATCCAGACGAAGAGAATAACTATTTCATAGTTTGTGTAAACTTTGATCCTCTTTCTTCTTCTTTCGAATCAATTCCAAAAGTTGGAATCGGATCTCCTGCACTTGATTCATTCCGCAGTACTGTAATCCGTAACTGTTGTACAAACTTTTCAAATGTTCTTATTCTGACAGATCCAAACGACTACAAAGAATGCATTATTGAAGTAAGAACAGAAAATATGCAGCAGTCTTTCCGCATGTACCTTGCAGGAAAAGCTCTGAATATGATTTCGGCTTACGACTCTGCAAATGCCAACGCAATTCTGCAGAACAATCCTTTCGCTCAGTCAGCCTTCTTTACATATATGACCATGCCATATAAAAAACATCTGGAGCTCAAGAAAGGATCTAACTCCTGCCAGAAAGCAGTTGTTTATCAGCTTGGTTCAGATGGCGGCGCCCTTGCAGGTTTCAGAAAAATCCACGGTAATGACGTTACACATAAAATCGTTGCCGACACTTCTTTTGCCTGGGAACAGATTTGTTCTCTCTACGAAAACCTGAAAGTTTCTTCTGCCGTAAACAGCGAAACAAGCGAAGGCTATCCTTACACAACCCAGTTCACTCCACTTACAGGAACCGTTTATTCAGTACTTGTAAAATACAGAACTGTAGTTGGTGCCGGTCTGGACACTAATGTCCGTGACTCTTTCAAGAAAACTCTCAGCTATGACATGGATTCAAATATCCATTCGACTTTTGCAACCTCGGCTGTAATCGACGCCGACGCAGCCCGCGAAATTGCACAGATCACTTTCTCTGCAGTTATGGCACCAAGCTTCACAGAAGAAGCAAAACAGATCCTTTCCGCAAATCCTGAAACTCGTCTTATCATCGCAACAAGACCATCTTCTCCAACAATTGATGCCCTTGTTATGGATGGCGGAGTAATCGTTCAGGATGCTGACAAAAAGCTTTTTGACAAATGGACTGTTCCAACAAAAACAAGACCAACACAGAAACAGTGTGATGAACTGGCTTTCGGTATGTGTCTTGCAAAGGCAACTAAATCTTATTCGGGTGTTTGTATCAAAGACTACTCTGTTGTAGGTATTGCTTCGTCATACTCTTCAAGATTCAAGGCTCTTGGATCTGTTCTTTTCGAAGCAAAACAGACTTATAAAATACACAGTATTGAGGATGATATAATTGCCGATGTACTTGTTGCCGATACTGAAATTGAACTTTGTGAACCGGTAAAAGAAATGATTGAAAAAGGTGTTAAAGCCATTCTTCAAACCGGCGGACATCCAAACGATAAAGAATTTATCGACTACTGTGACGAGCACAATGTTGCTATGATTTTCACAGGAGTTAAACATACAAAATACTAAGCAGTTTTTTTAGAGGGGAACAAAAATGCTTTACTATCTCGGTCAATATCTTCAGCAGTTCTGGGGACCAGCCAGACTTTTTTCTTCATACGCAGTTCTGATTGCTGTAGTTTTATACTTCGGTTTCTTTGTTGCAAGATTTTTCCTTCCAAAATTTTATAACCTTATGCCTCACGACAGAGGACGTGAATTTACAGCCAATGCCGCACAAGCAAAAGGAAAACCAACCGGAACAGGCTCCGTATTCATTTCCTTTTTCGTAATCGATTGTTTCCTTTTCATTCCAATGAATCTTTACCAGTCCCTTATTCTTGGACTCACCTGGCTCACAATGCTCACAGGCTTCCTTGATGACCGTTCTGTAACAAGCTGGGGCGAATATCGTAAAGCCTTCCTGGATCTTCTTATTTCTGTAGGAACTGCCATTGTACTTCTTTTCTGGGCAAAAAATGCATCTGCTGACGGAAAGATTTATTTCTGGCTTCCTTTCATTACACATCAGGTTGCAGTTAATGAAATCCTGTACGTTATCATTACTACAATCATGATTTGGGCTTCAATCAACACAACAAACTGTACTGACGGAGTTGACGGATTATCTGCAACTTTAGTCCTCATTGCGTTGTTTACTTTAGGAGCGGTGTTCTACTTCATCATGGGACACACAAACATTTCTGCTTACCTGCTGGTTCCTCATATTGAGGACGGCGCCCGTTGGGGTGCAATGCTTTTCGCACTTGCAGGTGTAGTTATGGGTTATCTCTGGCATAATGCCTTCCCTAGCAAATGTCTTATGGGAGACGCCGGAAGCCGCGCTCTTGGTTATTTTATTGGTGCATGTGTCATGATTTCGGGAAATCCATTCATGATTCTTGCCACATCATCAATAATTTTTGTAAACGGTGGAATGGGACTTCTGAAAGTTGCACTTCTGAGATTCTTCAAAGTAAAGATTTTCAGCAAAATCACATTCCCTCTGCATGACCATATGAGAAACAACAAAGGCTGGTCTCCAACCCAGGTTCTCTTAAAATTTGTGATTATGCAGATCCTTATTACATCAGTTTTACTCGGAATCTTCTTCAAGATCCGTTAAACCTGGTCGTTTTTCAACGTAAAAAAGGACGAAAAAATGAAAAAAATCCTCACCATTCTCATAGCTGCGGCCGCTTTGTTCGGCATGACTTCCTGTACTTCTGAAGTAACTTTAACCGCCCAGAAAGACGGTTCTGTACTGGTATCTTTTGAAGGAAAATGCGGGGAATATTTCAAAAGCATGTTAAAAAGCGTCTCAGACGCTGAAAATGGCCCTTTATTTGATGTTTCAGGTATAAAACAGTCTTTCTATACTGATGGCTTCAAAAACGTCGCTGTAAGCGCTCCTGACAACGTGTCTTTAAAAACCAGCTTTATTGCACCAAAAAACACTTTCCTGTTTACTTCAGGCCTTGTTCTGGACTCTTCAAATCAGACTTCTGTTAGAGTAAACAGAGACATTCTAAAGAAGTTCTACAAGTCTGCAGATGAAGACATTGTGTCTGTTCTTGACCTTCTTCTGGCTCCGGTTTTCAACGACGAGGAAATGGACGAAGAAGAATATCTTGAAACACTTGGTGCCTTCTACGGAGAAGATGCTTCAACAGAAATCGGCGAAGCAGAGATTCATCTTACACTGATTTCAGAAGACGGAAAAAACAAAAAGGACTTCACAGTTCCTCTTTCCAAGATTCTGACACTCCCTGAAACCTCAGTTCTCTTTTATTCTTCAAAATAAAATAAAGTCCCCTACGACCCTTCGACAAGCTCAGGGACCATTTAATAAAAAAGGGCAGATTCCAGATGGAACCTGCCCAATTATTTCTTCTAATTTTTACCTGAGATTAAAGATAAATAAGGCTCAGGACTACTGAACTGTAAATCATCAAACTTGCAAAAAACATAAGAACGTTTCCTACAAAATGCATCCACTTTGTTTTTCTTAACGAATAGAAAATAAAAGCGATTATGAAAAGGATTCCGGCTCCAACAAGAGTTCCAAAACTATTTGCCGACAGAGACTGGTAAAGAGCTTTTCCGGCAATCAATCCTGCAAAACCCGAAATTACGTAGAAAGGAATAATTCCCTTTTCAAATTTTGAACCGAAAATCGAATAAAGAATAATCCCAACCAGAACTACTCCAACTACGATTCCGAAAAGAACCCAGCCCAGAACTCCCTGGACTTTTGTGATTGCATAAGCACTGTAACAAAGTCCGATCATAAGGAAAGCGGCTGCATGTGAAAGCCGTTTGAAAACTTCTTTTGCAACATGATTTGTAAGAGCGTGGTGAAGAACAGAGAAAACGTACATTGAAATTGTACAGGCACCGAAAAGTGTATACAGAACAATTGTCAGATTTTTGTAATCCTGAATTCCATTAACAACAACTGCTTCAAAAACAACCAGAACTGCTACTGCCAGCAGTGCTCCAATTCCCTGAATGATAGAAGAAGCGATTTCTTCTGCCAGAGAAAATTTTCTCTGTGATTCCAGAACTTCAACTTCTTTTCTGTATCTTTCAATTCTTTTTGCTGCGCGTTTTTTTGAACGTTCATTTCTTGCAAATTCTTCTGCGGCATATTTTGCCTTAAGACGTTCAGGTTCCTTAGCATATTCCAGATTTATTTTCTGAACTTCTGCTTCATAATCATTCTTGAGTTTTCTAAGACGAGCTGCTTTCTTTACTTTGAGAGAAGTAAGAGTTGATTTTCTTACTGCCTTTGCAGCAATTTCATCCTGACGATCCTGTCGTGACATTTATTTATTTCCTCCTGCATAAATTGCATATAAAAGAACTCCGGCTGCAACTGAAACATTCAGGCTGTCGATCTTTCCGCATGTAGGGATTGATACAATTGTATCACACTTTTCTTCCAGAAGACGAGCCATTCCCGAACCTTCACTTCCCATGATAAGAACAGTCTTCTGAGGGAATTTTATCTGTGTAAGGTTTTCGCCGCCTGCATCGGCACCGTAAACCCAGAAGCCTTCTTCTTTAAGTTTTTCAACAGCGCGCACCAGGTTAGTTACAATTGAAACAGGTACCCAGGCTGAGGCGCCGGCAGAACTGCGTGAAATTACTTCACTTCCGATATCTGTGCTGGCATTGTTTTCAGGAAGGATAACCAGGCCGGCGCCGAACTGGTCACAGCTTCTGATGATTGCGCCAACGTTGTGAGGGTCAGTAACTCGATCCAGAATCACTACAGTAGATTTTTCATCGCCGCCATGGATTTTTACCCATTCGTCAAAATCAACCAGGTTTTTCTGTTTACCTGCATCTCCGGAAATTTCCAGAACAATTCCACGATGATCCTGAAGAGTTTCGTCCAGTTCAGAAACTTTGGCGTTCAAAGTTTTGTCATCACATTGTGTTACAACAATACCATTTTTCTTTGCTTCTTCAAGAATCTTCTTTACGCGTGGACCAGCCTTGCTGTAAAAAATCTGAAAATCTTTTGGATTAGTTTTTGATTTTGCCAGTGAAAGAATTTTTTCTTCAATGGCATGAAAACCAGTTACAACTTTCATAGTCACCTTCACATCTATTATGACATTTTTTAAATAAATGTCAAAGACAAAAAATCTGCTTAAATACAAAAAACCGCAGACTCGGCAGTTTACTTTTCAAACCAGGAAAGTTTTCCACCGGCTGCGGTTTTATATAACTCAACAAGTGTTACCTGCTAAACACAGGCAGAAGCTTAAACTATCTTCCGCAACACTTCTTGTATTTTTTTCCTGAACCACAAGGACATGGGTCATTGCGTCCAACTTTTGCGCCTTCGCGAACTACTGTTGTTGGAATAACATTTCCTGCAACGTATTTCCATTCACCTTCGATCTTTTTGAAACCAGAAATTTCGTGGTGAACATCGTGCATCTGGTGCAGTGTGTAATCAGCTGTGAATTCTACGATACCTTCATCATCAGCTTCTGTACCTTTTTCTGTACGGATGATTTTAAGTCCGTTCCACTGTGACTGACGGCTCCAGTCTTCTGTTGCCTGTCTGTCGATTTCAGCGATACCTTCACCTTCTTCACATGAATTGATGATGAAGTCAATTTCATGTTTTACATAAGATGAATAACGGGCTCTCATACAAGCTTCAGCTGTTGGAGCTTTTACTGTTCCTTTAATGATTGGTTCGCAGCATTCGCCGTAAGCTTTACCTGAACCACATGGACATAATTCTTTATCTGCCATTTTATTTACCCCTAAAATTATTTAAGTACTACAACGTCGAAACAAATGTAAGCACCGCCTGGAATTACTCCAGGAATTCCTGATGCACCGTAAGCCATTTCTGGTGGAAGAACCATCTTACGTGTTTCGCCATATTCCATATCCTGAACCATTACATCAAAACCAGGAATCATCTGTCCACCGGCTGTTTTGAATTCCAGTGGTTCGTGTCCCTGTGGGTGGAATTCCTGTGAAGCATCAAAGATCTGTCCGTCTGTAAGGTATCCTTTATAACCTACAGTAACATTTTTACCCTGACCTACTTTCTTTCCGTTACCCTTTTTAAGAATCTGATAGTAGATTCCGTTTGAATCTTTTTCACATCCTTCGATAACTTTTGCCATTGCTTTTTCTTTGGCTTCCTGAGCGCGTTTTGCAGCGTCATAAATTGCCTGATCAAAGTCTTTCTGTGTAGCTGTGAACTTTTCAGCATCAGCACCCTGGCGAACAATCTTAAGATCCATGATGGTGTCGCCCTGTTCAACAGAATCAACTACATTCTGACCTTCAATGATTTTTCCAAAGATTGTGTGCTTTCCGTTGAGCCAGTCTGTTGGAACGTGTGTAATAAAGAACTGGCTTCCGTTTGTATTTGGACCTGAGTTTGCCATAGCAAGGTATCCAGGACCGTCGAATGAATATTTGTCGCACCATTCATCAGGGAACTTGTAACCAGGACCACCTGTTCCGTTGCCTTTTGGATCTCCACCCTGAATCATGAAGTCTTTGATTACACGGTGAAATTTCAAACCATTGTAGAATGGCTGACCTTTAGCGGCATCCAGAGTTCCTTCTGCAAGACCTACAAAGTTGATAACAGTAAGAGGTGTGTCCTTGTAAAAAAGTTCAAGAACCATTGTTCCCTTTTCTGTTTCCATTACAGCAAAAACGCCTTCCTTTCCTTTCAGTGCGTCCATTTTGTTACTCCCTGCGGCTGGTTTTACAGCTTTTTTTCCTGCACAGCTGCCGCTAGATAAAATCATCAGTGCCATTACAGCACCTGCAAAAATTTTTTTCAGATTCATTTCAATCTCCTTGTTTTAACTAGAACTGTTCTTTGAACCAGTTATACATTGCCGAAAGACGGGAATCATAAGATTTAATAATCTTAGTTCTCATTCCCGGCACTTTTGTCATTTTAATATCTGCACCAAGGTACAGAACATAACAATCGCCGCAATCAACAACAAGGTAGTTGATTATCAGGTCTTTTGCCTGAACTCCTTTTACACCGGCAAATCCCATAGGATCCATATTCACGATGTTCACAAAAAGTGTGCTCTCGTTCTGTTTGTATTTCAAAGAGAAATAGTTCAGACCGAAAGATGCATCATGCATCTGGAAGTAAGATTCAACACCATCTGTTTCTTTCAGCCTAAGGTCATCCAGTTTTTTTGGATTTTCCAGGTTGTCTATATAAGAAACAATCTTATACAGATTCATGTACTTTCTGCGGGTATTTGAATAATAAACCGCTTTTTCCATTTCAGAAACGCTGGTGAAAATCTCAGCCGCGTCTTTAAGGTCAGGCTGACCATTTTCATAAGTACGTGTCTTTTTCAGATCATCTTTTTTTACAAGATAAGCCTGTTCTGCAACAAGATTCATTCCGCCTCTTTGGACGCGGTTCTTTTTGATCTGTTCTGAATATTCACATTCAGGAAGAACATGGTACTCATAATCACCATCTTCATTAATCGATTTATACGATCCTTTGGTGATCAGCGTATTACAAATGTCCTCAGGAAACAGGCTTTTCAGCATGTCCTGAGCATAAAGAACGGTGCAGGCCTGGAAAGCCAGTCCAAGCACCAGAATCTTTGTTAGTTTTTTCATTAGCGAAGTCCTTTATATAAAACTCTAACCTGTTTATATAAACCATCTCCTTCGCTTTTTGTTTCAACATCTGGGATGTCGTTAAGAGTTGTGTGGATAAGTCTGCGTTCAAAAGGATTCATTGGTTCAAGCAGAATTGAGTTGTGAGACATACGAACTTTGTCTGCTGTGTTATAAGCCAGACGAACCAGTGTTTCTTCACGACGAAGTCTGTAGTTTTCTGTATCCAGAATTACGCGGATTTCTTCATGTCCAAGACGACCTGCGTAGATGTTTGCCAGGAGCTGAAGAGCATCCAGATTCTTTCCTTTACGTCCAATAAGAATTGATGAATAAGATGAATCCATTCTGATACCGATCTTTTTATCTTCACGGTATGTGATTTCAACTTTTACGTCATATCCCATTTTTTCTACAACGTCTTTAATAAATGTAACCAGTTTTTCTTCAAATTCACCCTGAGGAACAGGATCGATTTTTACACGTGGTCTTTCATCATAATCACGGTCTTCTTCTGATTTGCTTGCTGTTGGAACTTCATTAATTGTGTGAACACGAATCTTTACATATCCTTTGTTGAAGATTGATTTCTTCTGTGTTTCAAGAATTTCAACATCAAACTGATCACGACCAAGACCAAGTTCATTTACAGCCATTTCAATGGCTTCTTTTTCTGTCTTTGCTTCGTACTCGTAAGTCATTTATGTTACCTCTATAAAATTATTTTCTTTTATTTTTTGGTGGCAGTGTTTTCTGATTTGTTCCTGCTTTTTTAGCAGCAGCCATTTCAGCTTTTTTAGCAGCCATCATTTTGTTAATTACAATCTGCTGTATCATCTGAATCAGGTTTGAAACTGTCCAGTAAATAAGAAGTCCAGATGGAGCATTGTAGAACAGGAAGAAGAAAATGATTGGCATACCGTACATCATGAACTTCATGTTCATACCGTTCTGCTGAGTCTGAGCCTGACCACCATACTGTGTAATTTTTCCGTAGAACAGCTGAGTTACAGTATAGATGATTGGAAGAAGACGAAGCTGTGTCCAACCGAGGAATGGAACTGTGAAAGGCATGTTCCAAACGCTGTCACCAGAAGAAAGGTCTTCGATCCAGCCAGGAATAAACATAGCACCGCGGAATTCAAATTTATAGTTGAACAGGTTGTACATTGCGAAAAGAACCAGGAACTGGAAAACCATTGGGAGACATCCGCTCATTGGATTGTAACCTGCTTCCTGATAAAGCTTCTGCATTTCAACCTGCTGTTTTTTCTGATCGTTCTTGTATTTTTCCTGAACTGCCTGAACTTTTGGCTGCATGTCCTGCATGATCAAAGTAGACATTGACTGTTTCTTTGACATTGGGAACATAACTGCTTTAAGAAGGATTGTAAGGATGATGATGGCAACACCCCAGTTCTTTACAACTTTCTGGATCCATTCAAGACAAATCTGAAGAATCTTTTCCAGCCATTTAAGCCATCCGCTTGACTGAAGAACTTCTGTAAGACGGTAACCACCAATTCCCCAACCATTGGCAATTTCTCCGTTGTCTTTCTTTGGACTGTTGTAGCGGGCCAGTGATTTTTCATCACGAGGACCGAAGTACATATAGTAAGAATCAGAAATATCTGTGCCAGACATTGCATTTCTTTCGATGATTGTCTGTGCATTTGCATAATTGTCTTTTTCAATAAGTGAAGAGTAATAAGCAGTTCCAACTGAACTTGGATTTGTAGGAATCATGATTTCTGCAAAGTACTTACCTGCAATTGCAGTCCAGATGTAGTCGTTCTGTTTATTCCAAGCTCTGAAGTCATTCTGTCCCAGAATCTGGCGTTTCATTTTTCTTCCGTTGTAAGAAATCATCTGACGGTTTTCGTAGCGATTTTCTTTTGGATTGAAATGAGGTCCAATCTGAGGAGCACTTCTAAGAGAGTAAGAAACTCCGTCACTGTTAAGGAAACTCAGGTCTTCGTTAGCGTGGAACATAAGGTCCAGCTTGAAAACATTTTCACCGTCTTTGAAAGAATATTTTTTTCCGAATGTGAAAGTTTTGAGTTCTCCGTTCTTTTTAACTGTTACATTCTTTTTGAAAAGAACTGTTTTGTCATCAATCATTTCAACGTTCATTGTTTCGTTCATGATTGGTTTATCAGCGCTTCCAAAAGAAACACCAAGAGTTCTGTTCTTTTCGTGAACGCTGTCAGAAATCTGAACACCTTCGTTTGTGTCCTTGTCATTGAAATCTTTCAGCTTGTAACTGATGATGTCACCGCCCTTGTTTGTAAGAACGATTTCAGCTTTGTCTGTGTTGATTGTGATTGTCTGTTCTTCTACTGATTCAGAAACAGTTTCACCTGCTTCAAGGTCTGCAGCAGCCAGTTCTGAAACTGAAGCATTGTTCAGATCTGTTACTTCTGTTGAAACTTCTTCTGATGCAGGAGTTTCGGCTGTCTGTGGGGCAAACATAGCCGGATTTCTTTTCTGCATGATAATAGTAGATCCAATGATTACAAGTGTAGATAACACAACTGCAATGATTGTATTCTTGTCCATTTTTTTACTCCAAAAATAAATTTTGAGCAGCCGGAGTAAATTAAAGAAGACTCTATTTTAGGGGACTGGATCGTATCCGCCCTCATGAAATGGATTGCATCTTAATATTCGTCTGATTGCGAGATAAAGACCTTTTATCGGTCCGTATTTTCTAATTGCTTCCAGCGCATACGCAGAACAACTTGGGGTGTACCTGCAGCAAGGCGGAAACCATGGAGAAATACAAATTTGATAAAATCTGATTAAAAGAATAAAAATTTTCGACAGTAAATTCCTGAAGGAATTTTTGACGAAAATTAATCCTTTAACAAATTTGCCTTTTGACACAATATTCGAAATTGTTCACACCGCGAGTTGAACGAGTCGTTTCCAGGATAAACTTGCAGAAGCATGTCGTATCCGGTGTTCAGGTGTGCTTTATAAAAACGATAGACTTCCCGGCTGTAACGTTTTGATAAGTTCCTTTGAACCGCGTTACCGTAGCCACGATTTAAAGGAAAACCGATTCTGTTTATTCCAAGACCGTTTTCCATATAGAAAAGACGTGCTCCAGGAATACTTACCTTTTTTCCGTTTTTGAACAGTGTTTTAAATGTTTCAGGCTTTTTTATCCGTTGTTCACGAGTAAAAAAGCCTGTTTTATTAAAATCTGTTTCCATCCCTATAACTGATTCTAATTAGTATTTGTTGTGTTCGTCAGCTACAGACAGCTTTTTGCGTCCCTTAGCGCGGCGACGTGCGAGAATCTTGCGTCCACCTTTTGTAGCCATACGTGCGCGGAAACCAAATTTTCTATTGCGTTTTACTTTACTTGGCTGATATGTTCTTTTACCTTTTGCCATTTTAAGCTCCTTATATATTTATAAAAAAAAGATTTCGGTAGTGTACCCATTATTACCACATTAAAATGGGGTATAAAAGATTATCATTTATTTTTTGAGTTGGTCAATACACTTGATTCCAGACTTGCCAGCTTTGCCAAAAAGTCGGCGGGCAGCTCTTTCTTTAAATTTTCCTGTTTTTTGCCCGTGGTTGAGTCAGAATTGGCGCCGCAGGCGCCCGATTTTGCAGAATAAACATCCATAGCCTTTTCATCAGCTGCGGCCTGCATTTCCATCTTTTCCTGATACTTTTTCATCTGGGATTCGTAAGTATCAAATAAAGTCGTAGTATTTCCTTTCAGTCTGAAAACCAATCCTTCAACTTTTGGACCGTTTTCACCAATACTCATGTTCATTCCGCGAATAATAAATTTTGAATACATCTGCATTGCCTGAATCCAGCCGGAGTGATCTGTTTCAATAAGGAGCTGTCCGTTTTTAAAATCCACCAGATCCGAATGACTGGCAATCTTTTCGCCATACATTTCGTCCCGATTATTCTTTATTCCACGAACAACCTTTTTCCAAATGGAAGTCAGTTTATTTGCATTGTCCATATCAGAGGCTTCGATATTCGAAAAAACTCTGCTTATCATTTCGCTTGCGTCTACAATTCCGTTCATAATGAAAACTTCCCTCTGTTAGTTTTTACTTTCAAACCACTCCCCGTTTTCTACGCGGAAAATTTTTGTGGTTTCTCTCATATAGTTCTGATATGGCTCTCCCGGAAGGAATGTACAGAAAAGCTGGTCGTATTCCGGAAGAAGTGCCGTAATCTTTGTTCTTTTTGCAGGATCCAGTTCCAGAAGAACGTCGTCCATAAGAAGTACCGGTTTTAATCCTGTTGTCTGGGTAAAAAAGTTTGCCTGGGCAACGCGCAGAATCAAAGAAATCAGACGGCACTGGCCTGTAGAAGCAGACTGAATAAAAAGCTTGTCATCCTTGATAAAATTGATTTTATCACGGTGAGGTCCCGAAAGCGAAGTTTCCATAGCCTTATCTGCTTCATGGCGACTTTCAATATGGCGCAGAACTTCATCATAGCCCGGATTTCTTAAGGCCAGTCCTTCGGGAATTTCTTTCCAGCTTGGTTCATAACTGATTTTCAATCCTGAAATACCTGTTACTTCTTCAAATAATTTACCAAAAATCTGGTTAAACTGAAAAATTGCTTTCTTTCTTTTTGCCTGAACAATAAGTCCGTACTGAACCAGCTGCTGGTCATAAACCTGCAAAAGTTCATATTTATGCTCTTTCAGGATTGTATTACGGCTTTTCAGGATCTTTTTGTAGTTTCGCAGATCATCAATATAGCATGAATCAAAAAGGGTCAGAGACTGATCTATGAAAAATCGGCGGTCTTCCGGTTCTCCGGTGGCAAACCGCATATCATCATGACAGAAAAGAATACATGGAATTGTGTTTATCAGTTCCTTACGGTCGTTAATTTTCTTTCCGTTTTTTTCAATTCTTTTTTTACCGTTTTCAAAAATAACGCGGACCTGCTGAGTATCGCCGGGGGCTTTATCATATAAAGCTGTCACGGAAAAATCTCGCTGGCCGTGGCGGGTAATCTGAGAATCTGTATGTGTACGAAATGATATCCCGTAAGCCGTGTAATATAGCGATTCAAGCAGATTACTTTTACCCTGCCCGTTCTCACCAACAAAATAGACCTCGCGGCCGGCGAGGTCTAATCTTGAATTTTTCAGGTTACGGTAATTATAAAATGATACTGTAAGGTATGGCATTTACAATCCGTTGTTTTTCTTCGCGAAGCGAAGGCGAAAAATTTTTATTAACTAACGTTAGTTAGTCGCTAGGGCTTCTGCCCTAGTTATTCATTGGCATAATGATATGCTGATAATCTTCAGCTGGATCAGAATGCATAATAACAGTCTTTGTAACTTTTCTTTCTGAACTTCCGTCATCATCATCCGGAGTAAATTCAAAAACAACATATTCTGAATCAATTACTTTAAGAGGATCAACGATGAACTTGTAGTTCATTCCGATTGAAATATCCGGACCATCATAGCGGCATGGAATTTCTTCGGAAGCATTACCGTTCAAAGAATCAGGTGTCATTACTTTAAGAACACCAGGAGTTACCTTGAAAAGGATTCTGCTGACTGCTTTATCAACCATGATTGTTGTTCTTTCAAGAGCTGCTTTCAGATCAGCTTTGTAAACAGCAAAAGAAGAAGTCAGAGTTTCTGGAATTACTTTTTTGTAGTTTGGATAAAGACCATCAATCAGATTTGATGAGAATTCATAGTTTCCGAATTTTACAAAAATTGATTTATCAACAACTGCCATCTGAATGTTTCCTTCATCAGAAGCATGCTTCATAATACAAGCAAGAACTTTTGTTGGAACAATTGCAGGTGGGAAATCAGGAATATTATTTGCGATTGGTTTATCAATGTTTGAAAGTCTGTGACCGTCTGTTGAAACCATTGTCAGGTTCTGGTCATTTTTCAGGAAGTAAATACCTGTAAGGAAAATTCTTGTGTGATCTTCAGACACAGAGAAAATTGTCTGACGAATCATTTCTTTAATTTCTTTTGCAGGAACTTCAAAGAAAGGAAGATTTTCAGAACTACCAAGTTCTGGGAACTTGTCAGAAGCCTGGCTGTTAAGTGTAGCTGTGAATTTTTTTGTAAGAGATTTGATTGTTACTTTTACATCATCTTTTACAAATTCAACTTCACCGCCTGGAAGTTTTGAAATGATACTCATGAAATTGTCACAATAAACTGTTGTGCTTCCTTCTTCCTGAATATCAACTGGAATTACAGAAACATATTTTACAGTGTTATCTGAAGCTTTGATTGTGAGAGAATTGTTTTCTGCAATCAAAAGAATATTTGAAAGAATTGATCCAGGATTTTTTACTGTAATGATTTCCTGTGCAATTGCAATTTCCTTAATCATTGCATCACGATCGAATGTGAATTTCATTTGTATCTCCTATTTTATAAAACGTGGTTGTACACATTTTTAATTATATATTTAAATTTATAAATTTAATAATAATAATAATAAGGGCGTTGATACTGTGGATACCCTTTTTATCTTTATGTATTTGTGAATTTTATGATGTTTATAAAAAGTTATTTTCAAGTAACATTTTATGAACAAATTCACAAAACCTGGAATAATCAACATTTTATCCACAGGTTTTCAATTTATTATGCACAAATTTCAGGACTTTTTATAGTCTTTAATTTCTCTCTTAAGAGTTTCGATCTTTGAATTCATTGTCGGATCGAATTTAACCTGGTCACCAATTTTGTCATGAGCATGCATGATTGTTGAGTGATCACGTCCTCCAAATTCGTTTCCAATTTCAGAATATGTAAACTCAGTCATTTCTTTTGCAAGGTAAACTGCAATCATTCTTGGATTAGCAAATTTCTTTCCTTTGTTTTTACCCTTAATGTCTGAAAGTGAAATTCCATAATTTTCACAGATTACTTTCTGGATTGTTTCGATTGAGATTCTGTCGTTTCCACTTGTTGAAAGGAAATCTTTAAGAACGTCTTTTGCGATTTTGACTGTAATTTCTTCGTCCATTAAATCAGCATATTCAACGATTCTGTTTAAAGCTCCTTCAAGTTCACGAACGTTGGATTCAATTGATTTTGCAATGAATTCAATTACATCGCTGCTGATTTCTTTTTCCATGAGTTCCATTTTCTTTTTAAGAATTGCAACTCGTGTTTCGTAATCAGGAGGATTAAGATCAACTGAAAGTCCGCTTTTAAGACGGCTTACAAGACGTTCATTCATCTGTGTCCATTCATTAATTGGACGGTCGATTGTGAAAACCATCTGAGCATTTTTCTGATTCAAAGCTTCGAATACGCAGAAAAGCTGTTCCTGAAGTCCGTTCTTTCCATTGAGCCAGTGGATATCATCCAGAAGGAAAACATCAACATTGCGGAATTTTTTATGGAACTCTACTTCCTTTTTTCCCTGCAAAGAAGAGGTATATTCGTTTGCAAAGTTTTCAGCAGTCATGTAACAGATTTTTTTATTGTCTTCTGCATTTTCGTAGATGTAATTTCCAATTGCCTGCATAAGGTGAGTTTTACCAAGGCCTGAGCCGCCGTAAAGGAGGAACGGATTTTTATAATGTCCCGGATCTTTGGCAACTGCAATTGAAGCTTTATAAGCAAATTTACAATCTTCACCTGCAACGAAATTATCAAAAGTATATTTTTCAGAAAGCATTGGGTGCTTTTCTTTATTAACAAGGATTTTATCAGCTGTTTCTTTTACAGGTGTATTTTTTTTCTGATTTTTTGGTTTTTCTTCAGTTTCTGAGACTAACGGTTGTTCGTTTTCACGTGAAACTTTTGCATTTTCAATCTCAATTTTGAGAGTAATCTGGCTCTGCCCTGTTACTTCTCTGATCTTGTTCTGAACAATATCGAAGTTACCTTTTGACTGCATCTGCTGTTTAAGGAATGCCGAAGAAACTGAGATTGTGATTGTATCTATAGTGTCAGAAATATATTTCATGTTGAACCAGAGAAGAAAATCATTTTCTTTTCCGGAGTTTATATATTCAGTGTGAAGTTCGTTGAGAGTGTATTCCCAGGCTTCTTTATATATATTTTCACTCATAGCTTTTATTATACTAAATGAATTGATTTTTTTATACTTCAAATCAATTCGGGTAAATTTTGTTTATTTTTTTCTTATTAATAACCGTTCGTTAGTTTGTAAATTCGACAAAAAAATGTTATAATTATCTACTTATTATTGAAAATATTTATTACAAATTTTTGTGCAAATGAGGTGGGGAAATCATGGCAGAAAATTACTCAGCGGACAATATTCAGGTCCTGGAAGGACTTGAACCTGTTCGAAAACGACCTGGTATGTATATTGGATCTACTGGTCCAAACGGGTTACATCATCTTGTTTATGAAGTAGTCGATAACTGTATCGACGAAGCTATGGCAGGTTACTGTCACAATATTACAGTTGCTCTTGAAAAAGATGACATCTGTCGTGTTGAAGACGATGGTCGTGGTATTCCTTGTGATATCAATAAAAAAACCGGTATTTCTGCTCTTGAGCTGGTTTTAACAAAACTTCACGCCGGTGGTAAATTCGACAAATCAACTTATAAAGTTTCCGGTGGTCTTCATGGTGTAGGTGTTTCCTGTGTAAACGCTCTCTCCGACTGGCTTGAAGCTACAGTTTGCCGTGACGGTAAAATTTTCATGGAAAAATTTGCCAGAGGTATTCCTAGCAAAGAAGGCGTAAAGGAAATCGGAAAATCAGATAAAACTGGTACAACTATCCGCTGGAAGTCTGACGCTACAATCTTTACAGAAACTATTGTTTACGACTTTGACGTTCTTCTTGATCGTCTTCGTGAGCTTGCCTTCCTTAACCCTGGAATCCAAATTACTTTCCGTGATGAACGTCTTGAAACTCCAAAAGAACTTGTTCTTAAGTTTGATGGTGGTATCAACGAATATACTAAATTCCTTAATGAAGGAAAAAAAGTAATTCCTGAAGAACCAATCTTTGTTACTGGTGAACAGGATGACATCATTGCTGATGTTTCAATGCAGTTCAATGATGGTTATGAAGAAAAACTTTTCTCATACGTAAACGACATCAATACTCGTGAAGGTGGTACTCACCTTGACGGTTTCAAATCTGCTATCACTTTTGTTCTTAATAAAGCTCTTGAGAAGAATGAAAAGATCAACAAGAAGCTTAATGGTAACAAAGTTGAAAAAGCAAAAACTGCTGCCAAAGGAAAAGAAGTTAAACTTGAAAAACTTAAGAGTGAAGACATTCTTTCCGGACTTACAGCTGTTGTTTCTGTAAAAGTTCCTGAACCACAGTTCGAAGGTCAGACAAAACAGAAACTTGGTAATACAGAAGTTCGCACAGTAGTTGATTCTCTTGTTAAAGATAAACTGACACTCTGGTTCGAACAGAACCCACAGGTTTGTAACCAGGTACTTGAAAAAGCAGTTAATGAAGCTTTGCTTCGTTTGAAGAAAAAGAAGATGGAAGAAACTTCCCGCAAAGACGGAATGGATTCTTTTGGTCTTCCTGGAAAACTTGCAGACTGTTCATCTAAACATCCTGAAGAATGTGAAGTATACATAGTCGAAGGAGACTCGGCCGGTGGTTCGGCCAAACAGGGTCGTAATCCAAAGACACAGGCTATTCTTCCTCTTTGGGGTAAAATGCTCAACGTTGAAAAAGTTGAAGCTCACAAAGTAATCAACAATGAAAAACTTCAGCCGGTTATTGCTTCCCTTGGAACTGGAATCGGTAAAACATTTAATATTGAAAAATTGCGCTATCACAAAATCATTATTATGGCCGATGCCGATGTCGATGGTGCTCATATTTCTACACTTCTTATGACTTTCTTCTTCCGCTATATGCCACAGCTGATTGAGAACGGTCATGTATACATTGCTATGCCTCCGCTTTATCGCGTTGAATACAAAAAAGCAAAATACCGCAAGTTTGTTTTCAGTGATGAAGAACGCGACCGTGCTCTTGAAGAGCTTGGCGAAAACCGCGACAAGGCAGAAGTTCAGCGTTACAAAGGTCTTGGTGAAATGGAGTGGGAAGAACTCCGTGATACAACCATGGCACCTGAAAACAGAAAAATGAAACAGGTAAAAATTACAGACGCTGAAGAAGCAGACAGAATTTTCTCAATCCTCATGGGTGACGATGTTGATCCTCGCCGCAAGTTCATTGAAGAAAACGCAGTATACGCTACACTCGACGTTTAATATATATATATCCCAATTAGTAACTACCAATCGTTAGGAAACCATTATGATTGAAAATATTAAATACGAAGAAAAACAGACTCCTGAAGGGGGATATGTTCTTACTGCTCCTATTGAGCATGAAATGCAGCGTTCATTCATTGACTACTCAATGTCGGTTATTGTTGAACGTGCTCTTCCAGATGTTCGTGACGGTCTTAAACCTGTTCACCGTCGTATTCTTTATGCTATGGCAGAAGAAAATCTTACTGCCGGTGGAAAAACAAAAAAGTGTGCTACTGTAGTCGGTGACGTACTTGGTCGTTACCATCCACATGGAGACGCTTCTGTTTACGACGCTATGGTTCGTCTTGGACAGGCTTTCTCACTTCGTTACATGCCTGTTACAAAACAGGGTAACTTCGGAGGTATCGACGGTTCACCTGCAGCCGCTTACCGTTACACCGAAGCCAAGATGTCTAAGATTGCCGAAGAAATGGTTGAGGACATCAAGAAAGACACAGTAGATTTTATTCCGAACTTTGATGATACACGCAAAGAACCAACAGTTCTTCCTGGTGCTTTCCCGTTCCTTCTTTGTAACGGTTCAACAGGTATCGCCGTTGGTATGGCAACAAATATGCCTCCTCACAACCTTCGTGAAATCGGAGCTGCAATTGGAGCCTTCATTGATAATCCTGAAATCTCAGTTGATGATCTTATGAAAAATGTTAAGGGTCCTGACTTCCCAACAGGCGGTACAATTTTTGGACGCAAGGGAATTAAGGACGCTTACAGAACTGGACGCGGTAAACTTATGCTTCGCGCTAAGTTCAATATTGAAGTTGATACAAAGGGAAAAGAATCAATCATCTTCACAGAGATTCCTTACCAGACACGTACAACAGACCTGGTTACAAAAATCGGTGAACTTGCCCGTGATAAAGTTATTGAAGGAATTGAACGTGTAAACGATGGTTCACACGGAGACGAAGTTCGTATTGAAGTTGATCTTAAACGCGGCGTTGTTGCCAAGATTGTTCTTAATCAGCTTTTTGCAAAAACCGCTCTTCAGTCTTCATACGGTATTATCAACTTGGCACTTGTTAAAGGTCGTCCACAGATTCTTAATCTTAAACAGCTGATCCAGTGTTTCGTTGATCACCGCGATGAAGTTATTACTCGTCGTACTCAGTTTGAACTTAAAAATGAAAAACACAAGGAACACATCCTTGAAGCAAAAATCAAAGCCGTTGATGTTGTTGATGAAGTAATCAAGATTATCCGCGGAAGTAAAGATGAACCTGAAGCAAAACTCAAATTGATGGAACGCTTCGGATTTGATGATGAACAGGCTCAGGCAATCGTAGATCTCCGCCTTGGTGTTCTGACAAACCTTCGCATTGATGAACTTCGTAAGGACATGGAAAACTGTCGTGCACTCATTGCTTACTACGAAGATCTTCTTGCACATCATGAAAAGATTCTTGCTCTTGTAAAAGAAGAAACAAACAAGCTTGTTGAAAAATACGGCGATGACAGAAAAACAGAAATTGTTTCTGGTGAAGTTGAAACAGTAAACGTTGAAGACATGATCAAGGAAGAAGACATGGTTGTCATGATTTCTAAACTTGGTTACCTGAAACGTGTTTCAGTTACTCAGTACAAGAAACAGGGTAGGGGAGGAACAGGAAGTAACGGTACTGCTCTTGTTGAAGACGACTACATCAGTCAGCTGTTCATCGGTTCAACTCACGACCATATCCTGTTTATTACAAATGCCGGAAAGGCTTACTGGGTTAAAGTTCATGAAATTCCAGAAGCAACTAAAGGCAGCCGCGGTACACATATCAAGTCTATGATTCAGATTGGAGCTGATGAAGAAATTACAACAGTAGTTGCTCTCAGAGAATTCAGTGAAGACCAGTACCTGTTCATGACAACAGCTGGCGGTGTTGTTAAGAAAGTTCAGACAAGCGAATTCAGCAATGCAAAAACTCGCGGTATCATTGGACTTAAACTTAAGGATGGAGATAAACTTATCAGTGCTATTCCTACCGATGGTAAGTCTGAAGTTCTTCTGGTTACTCGTCGTGGTAAGGCTCTCCGCTTTAGCGAAGACGGTGTTCGTGAAATGGGTCGTGCTTCAACTGGTATTAAAGGAATGAAACTTTCTGAAGGTGATGAAATTGCCGGTGCAATCAAAGTTACTGAAGGCGAAGCAATTCTTCTTCTTACAGAAAAGGGTTACGGAAAACGTGTTAGCTTTGAAGACTTCAATCCACACGGCCGCGGAACTGGTGGACAGAAAATCTTTGGTGGAACAGATGACCGTGGAGAAATCATCGGACTTCTTACCTGTAAAGATAAAGATGAAATTGTCTGCATGACAAGTCAGGGTAAAACTCTTCGTGTAAGAGCTGATACTATCAACCAGCAGGGAACAGGATCTAAGGGAATCAAGGTTGTTAAGATTTCTGAACCTGACTTCCTGGTAGGTGTTGATAAAGTTTCTGCAGAAGAAAAAAAGACAGAAAAGGGTGGAAAATCTGAAGAAGGCGCCGGGGAAAGCGCTGAATAAGATAAAAATCGGTCGTAATTTCTTATAATATAAAGAGTTACGACCGATTGAACACTAAAATTTTGATTTTTTTACGTAAAAAAGTTGACAAATCCAGTCAAATCGTAAATAATGAAAAACCTAAGGGAAAACTATTAGTTAAAAAACGATAGTAAGGGTAATATCCATCAGGCAAAAGCTGGTCCGATTTTTCGACCAGCTTTTTCATTTTAAATAGATCTTCCAAATTTGTTTCACGTGGAACTTATCCACAAAGCATCCACAAATTGTGGATAACTTTCAATGAATAGTAAGTAATAGAAATATATTAGTTATCCACAAATCCACACAGTTATCCACATTTTCGTTTCACGTGAAACTGAATATAATCCTAATTTTTTAATTAAACAAGTTTAAGAATTGTTCCACGTGAAACAGTAAATCCGCACAGGAAGTATTGTTTCACATGAAACAATTATTCTGGAATAAGAATAGAACTGCTGTTGAACCAATCGAGCATATTGTTGTTTTACGTGAAACTGGATTATGCAATTAGGTTTTGAGTTTCACGTGAAACAGAAAAATTGGCTGAAATAACTAATGCCTGAATCATATTGAAATATTATAAATTTAAGTTTCACGTGAAACGGAAGGGTTTGAAAAGCACATAATCTATAATGGAATTGCTCAGGAAAAAGATAAGAAATCTTAAGAGAAAATATCGAGTTTGTTTCATGTGAAACTGAGGAATCTAAGATATATCTTTTGTTAAATTGTTTCATGTGAAACATAGCTAGAGTAGGGGAGAAAATGTTCCACGTGAAACAGAACGAGAACTGAATCCAAGAATATTTCACGTGAAACAAATTCTTTTATAAGAATGTGAAAATTGTTCCACGTGAAACAGAAGGTCTTAAAAATACTCTTGAAAAAAGCTGGTTTCACGTGAAACAAATATTAAAATCAAATTTATGACCGTTTGTTAGTTTAAAGGTTAAGTTAACAAACGGTTGTTAACGAAAATTCAACTTCCTTGAAAAAAACACCGATAATCAGTAAATTCGGAAAACTACAATGAAAACAAGAAAAGTTCTGGCTTACGGCCTTCCTGTAATGAAAAACATGTCTCTAATTGCTGCCTGTAACAAAATTGGGGCAGAATTTCGTCTTATAAAGGATGATGAAGTCCATAAATCTCTGGGAGAGCTTTCAAAAGCGCTTGGTTTTGAAAATAAGGGTCCGGAACAGGATATTCCAGAAAATCCAGGGGAAATGATGGTTTTGGCCGGTTTTGAAGGGGATCAGCTTGATGAATTCCTTGCAGAATATAGAAAATCAGGGGTTGGGCCCGTTTTATATAAGGCTATGCTCACAGAATATAATGTTTTTTGGTCTCCAGCCTTTTTATATGAAGAAATGGTAAAAGAACGTAAAGAAATTGAATCAAGGAAATAAATAAGGGGTAAAAATTATGTCTATTGAAAAAGTAAGGGAATATTTCGGCCAGTTTGGTATGGAAAGCCGTATTCTGGAGTTTCAGGAGTCCAGTGCAACTGTAGAACTGGCTGCACAGGCTTTAGGTTGTGAAGGTTGCCGTATTGCAAAGACTATGTCATTTATTGTAAGCGAAAAACCAATTTTAATCCTTTGTGCTGGAGATACAAAAGTAGATAACGCCAAATATAAGGCTTATTTCGGGGAAAAGGCCCGTATGATTCAGTTTGATCAGGTTGAAGGTATTATTGGCCATGCTCCTGGTGGAGTTTGCCCTTTTGCAGTAAATGAAGGGGTTACAGTTTACCTGGATGAGTCTTTGAAGCGCTTTGAAAAAGTTTTTCCTGCCTGTGGAAGCAGCAACAGTGCCATTGAGCTTACTATTCCTGATCTGGAGAAATATTCAGGATATAAGGCCTGGATTGACGTAACAAAGCTTAAGGAACCTGTTCAGGAATAAAAATCTGCAAAAGAGAACCAAAAATAACCGTAAATCAATGAGGATTATATAAATCATTATGGAAAATAAGAAATCACCTGGAAAAATAATAGTAGAGACCCTTTCGGGCATTTTTCTTCCGGTAATCAATTTAATTACCGCAGCAAGTATCATAAAGAGCGTTTTGATTCTTTTGGTTTCTTTTAATGTGATTTCCGTTGAAAACGGTATTTATAGAATCTTTTATGCAGTTTCGGATGGATTTTTTTACTTCCTGCCTGTTTTTCTTGCCGTAACAGCCAGCCGTCAGTTCAAAACTGATTTGTTTGTTTCTCTAATGATTCCTGTAGCAATGCTTTATCCGGATATTCTGGCTATGCTGGAACAAGGCAAAACCTTTCCTTTTTTATGCTTTACAGTTCCTACAGCTGTTTATCATTCTAGCGTGATTCCTGTTCTTTTAGCCGTAGGACTCCTTAAATTCGTGGAGATTCCTTGTGAAAAGTGGCTTCCAGAAGTAATTAAGGGATTCACAAAGCCCATTTTATGTATGTTGATAGTTTTGCCGTTTACTTTCCTTATATTCGGTCCTTTAGGAACCTGGATTGGATCTGGCCTTACAAAACTGTTTTTTATCATTTATAACTGGAACAGAATAGTTGCTGGAGCCTTTATGGGGCTTTTGATTCAGCCAATGGTGGCAATTGGGGCTCATTGGGCAATAGTTCCGATTGCTTTGAATAATATTGCAACTCAGGGATACGATGTAATTATGCCTCTTTTAGCTGGTGCTGTTTATGGCCAGGCAGGAGCCGCATTTGCAGTAGCTTTGAAAGAAAAAGATAAAATGTACAGACAAATTGCCATTCAGAGCGGTTTTACGGCTTGTCTTGGTGTAACGGAGCCTGCCTTGTATAGTGTGAATCTTCCAAAAGTCTGGCCAATGGTCTGGGGCTGTGTTGCAGGTTCTTTAGGAGGAGCTTTAGCCGGAATTTCCGGAAATCATTGTATTTCTTTTGCTTTTCCAAGTGTTTTGACTTGTGTTGCTTTTGCCGGGCCTGGTTTCCTTATTTTTATGCTTTCTATGTTATTAGGACTGATTTTAGGGTTTGTGTTCACCCTGTTATTTTATAAAAACGGCTTAGGCGCTGGAATGCCGGAAGTGAACGAAGTGAACGAACCGGGTCCGAAGGACTGACCGTAGGGGAACATGGAAGTGCCGACCGCTTTAGCGGTAAGCCCAAAAAAAAGACCCGGACACTGCTGCCCGGGCCAAAAAGCTAGTTCTATTTCCTTCTGTTACCAGTTCAGGACGATTTTTGTGATTTCGATATTATCAATCATTGTTCCATACTTTGGTCCTTTTACGAAGAAGTTTGCTACAGTACCAGAAGCGTGGAGTTCAAAAGAAATATCAAAATCTCCGGCAGGAAGGCCTTCTCCGATGCAATCCAGATAAAGTGGATCGGCCAGTGTTACCTGGTTATCGTCTGTAAGCCAGCAGCGGAAACCTTCTTTTCCGTTGTTTTTTCCTGTCATATGAACCTTTACAACTGTACCGGCATCAAGGTATTCACCAAGTGGAACCTGGAAGAATTCAATGTTTTTGCATGACAAAATACCTGTTTCCTCGTTGAATTTCAGACCTCTGTAATCAACTGAACTTGCTGTTGAAAGATCCATGTCACCTTCTTCTGTAGGAGTAAATACATAAGCCGGTTTTTCTTCAACTGCAGGTTTAGCTGCCTCTTTTGTTGTTCCACAAGAAACCATCAATACTGTCATTGCAGCAAGTACTAAAGTTGTAATCTTTTTCATTTTTATTGTTCTCCTTTGTTTTTCCTTTTACTTTACTTTAAGGCATTAACAAAAAAAAAGAATAGGGGATTTCTCTGTTTAAATACTAGTATGCTAGAATGGGATTTATAGAGTGAGGAGTTAAGTGTGAAGAGTTGGATGAGTGCGGAGTGAGGAGTTGTTGATTGGGTGAGATTAAAAAGGATGTAGAGTTATAAGTTATGGTATGTGGGAAGAAATGGTTTTTGCTAGCGCTTCTTGATTGTGAAGTCGAAGGAAGCGGTGGCTTTGGAAGTGCCAGGTTCGAACTTCCAGGTTGAAAGCTGGAAGGCAATATCTGCAATGATTTCGTTTGTAAGAAGGCTGCGAGGACTAACTTCTACTGAACTTTCTGGAACGGTTCCGTCAGGCAAAACAGTGAAGGTGATTTTTACTGTAGGTTCACCACTAATATTCTTTGCTGAATCTGAATCGATTGAAATTTTTGGTTCCCGTGGTTTTAGGAGAATTCGGTTTGATCCATCGTTCATGGAAACAGAAGTTTCTCCTGAAGAGGTTGAACCAGTTTTCATGTTCATTGAACTGTTGGTTCCGTTGTAAGTTTTGTTTGTGAAAGTTGTTGCAGCAATGTTTTTAAGGTTTCCTGTAGTCTTTGAGTCTGCAGTAGCCTGAGTATCAGAAGCTTTTGCCTGGGTTGTAGACTGACGGTCGTTAGTTTTCCCAGATGAAGTTGCTGCAGATCCTCCAAGAGCATTTTCAACTTTTTTAACTGTCTGTGTTGCAACGGGAGTCTGTTCCTGAACATCATCAAACATAGAATCCCAGTCAGGTTCATCCCGAACAAAATTAGGCCGGCTGTTGGCAATCTCACTCATTAGGTCGTCGACAGATGGTTTAAGAGGTGTGTCTGGGCGTTTAGTATATTTAGGTTCTTCAGTTTTTGGTTTAGAAACAGGTTTTGGTTCTGTTTTAGGTTCTGATTTCTGGACTGGTTTTGATTCACTTTTTACTGCCGGTTTTGGAACCGGAGCAGGTTCCGGAGTTTGGATTTCCTGAACAGGAGCGGTTTCAGTTATAGCTGGTGCAGGGGCTGGTTCTGCAATTTCCTGAGGAGCTGGCTCTGGTGCACCAGAGGAAGGTTGACCGGGATTTTCTAAAACTTTTTCAACAGGAGTTGTATCCAAAACAATGCGGACCGTTTCGTATTTCTGCTTTGGTTTTGGAGCAGGAGAAAAAATCATCACTAAGAAAAAGATGACAGTAAAGGCCGCTGTTCCCATAGCAGAAACGCGGGGAGCGGTGTACTGAGGAGAACTGTCTTTTCCGAATAGTGGTGGTCTAATCAAAATATAATCCTTAAGTTAATACCCGTTAGTTTGATTTGGTTCTTAAATTAATAACGCTGTATCCGTTTACGCGGATCACATCAAAAAGCCCTACAATAGTTCCGTTTGTTACCATGCTGTCAGCTTCCAGTGAAACAGGAAAATCTTTCTTTTCAGTATCCCCTGTATCAAAGGCCATAAGTTTTTCACCCAGTGTTTCTTTTGTTACTGCTTCATCATTGAAATACATCTGGTTAGCTTCTGTAACATAGATTGTAATTCCCTGCTGTGAAGTTCCTTCTGCAGTTGTGCTTTGTGGAAGATTCAGTTTGATTCCCGGTACGATGGCAAAAGTAGTGGAAACCAGAAAGAAGAGAATCAACTGGAAAACAATGTCCAGCATTGGAGTCATATCAATTGTGGCCTGAACTCTGGAGTTTCGGTTTTTAATTTTCATAACTACCTACCGTTAGTTTTTGCTACCAATCGTTAGTTACAGACGACCTGCCAGCATAAGCAGAACAGAAGTAACATTTGATTCCATTTCTACGATTCTGTGATTTACGCGTGAAACAAAGAAGTTGTGGAAAATGAGAGATGGAATTGAAACTGAAAGTCCGGCAACTGTTGTTACCAGAGCTTCAGCAATTGAGCTTGCAAGAAGTGTAGGATCACCCATTGAACCACCTGCACCAAGAACACCGAAAGCTTTGATGTTACCAGTAACAGTTCCGAGAAGTCCCAGAAGAGTTGCGATGTTGGCGATTGTTCCAAGAGGAGTAATAAGTTTTTCAAACTTTGGAACAACCAGATTCATTTCTGATTCAACAGCAGTATTCAGATCTTTTTCATCCCAGCGGCGGCAGTCGATAGCCTTTTTGATTACTTGACTTGTTGGTGTGTCGGCTTCGGCACAGGCTACGGCAGCGGCTTCAAAGTTGCCGGCTTTAATAGAACTGTTGATTCCATACATAAGGCGGGTATCACGTTTCTTGATGGTGATGAAGTAATAAAGTCTTTCAATAATGATAAAGACAGAAATAATCCCACAGATAATGATTGGAATCATAAGGATTCCACCGGCTTTAAGAGATGCTAACATGTATTTCCTCCCACTTAATTGCTTATTTTACGGAGATTTAACCCCTTTTCCAGGTTGGACCTGCCGGAGTATCTATAATAGTAATGCCTCTAGCGGTCAGTTGGTTACGGATTTCATCAGCTTTTGCCCAGTCTTTAGCAGCTTTTGCGTCCTGGCGAGCTTGAACAAGAGCGTTGATTTCTTCGGCTTCAGGATCTCCGGCATGAGTATCGGCTGCTGGAGTTGCGGATTCTTTGAGAAGCTTTTCAGCAGATTCTTCAACTTTAAGACCAAGTACAGAATCCATTTTGCGGATAAGAACAAGCTTTTCACCAGCTGATAGATTTTCATCTTTAAGTGACTTCTGAAGCTGAGCCAGAGCCTGTGGAGTAGCCAGGTCATTTTCCATAGCGGCAGTAAAGGCATCAAGGTATGCTTTTGCTGCATCAGAAAGATCAGCTTCTTTTCCATTGGCGGCTTCTACAACTTTGCTTGCGCGCTGGATAAGAGCACGGCGGCTGTTCTTTGCAGAATCCATTGAGTTCCAGCTGAAGTTTGCAGGGCTTCTGTAGTGAGCACCAAGAAGGAAGAAACGGTAATCCATTGGATCATAGTTTTTGTCGATAAGTGACTGAAGAGTAAGGAAGTTGCCGCTAGATTTTGACATCTTTGTAGCACCTTCGATTACCAGGAATGCATTGTGCATCCAGTAGTTAACCCAAGCACCGTCTTTTTTGTCTTCTTCTGTGAAAGAGCCTTCGCTCTGTGCAATTTCGTTTGTGTGGTGAACAGGAACGTGGTCGATACCGCCTGTATGGATGTCAAAGTGTTTTCCAAGGTATTTCATACTCATGGCGGAACATTCAATGTGCCATCCTGGGTAACCTACGCCCCAAGGTGAATCCCAAGTAAGAGCCTGGTTTTCGAATTTTGATTTTGTGAACCAGAGAACAAAGTCGTGAGGATTCTTTTTGTTTTCGTCGATAACAACTTCCTTACGTTTACCTGCACCTTCTTTAAGGTCTTCCAGTTTAAGGTTAGCAAGTTTACCGTAGTCGGCATAAGTTGTTGTATCGTAGTAAAGGTTTCCACCAGCCATGTAAGTGTGGCCGTTGGCTTCAATTTTCTTGATCAGTTCAATCATTTCCTGAACGTGCTGAGTAGCAGGACATTCAGTTGTTGGACGCTTAATGTTCAGACGATCAATGTCGTTGTGGAAAGCGTCTGTATAGAACTTGGCAATATCAAGAACGCTCTGTTTGCGTTCAGCTGCCATTTTTACCATTTTATCTTCACCGTCATCGGAGTCTCCGGAAAGGTGTCCGATGTCAGTAATGTTCATAACGTGGTTTACTTCGTATCCAAGAAATTCAAGAGTTCTGTGAAGTGTATCAAGGAATACGTAAGCACGGAGATTTCCGATATGTGCATAGTTGTAAACTGTTGGTCCGCATCCGTAGAATCCTACTTTTCCTTCTACGCGTGGTTTAAATTCTTCAATCTTGCGACCCATTGTGTTATAAAGTTTAAGTGCCATATTGCTGCTCCCTTTTTAAACTAATATTGATTAGTTTAATGAATTTTCAATAAATGTGGTATATACTGAAACTAATGTATATTAGTCAAAACGAAGAATTAAAAAATCATACAACATTTCAGATTGGAGGCCCGGCTGATGAATATTATGAACCGGAAACCTTCGAAGAACTGATTGAAATAATCCATGAGTGTAACACTCAGGAAAAAAAGCACATGTTCTTAGGCGGCGGAAGCAACCTGGTTTTTTCCGACAAAGGTTACCGCGGCGCCATTATCTGCACAAGAAAGCTGAATAAAATCAAACTGATTGAATCAAACCTGGTGATTGCCGAAGCGGGAGCCACTATGAAAGAACTGGTAGATTTCTGCACAGAGAACGGCCTTTCGGGATTTGAAGAGTTTGCAGGCCTTCCTGGGACTGTAGGCGGGGCCTTGTACATGAACGCCCGTTGTTTTGATAAATCTATCAGTGAAAATCTTTTTGAGACTCACTGGCTGGAAAAAAGCGAAGAAGACGGGGAATACAAAAACCGTGAAATGCTTTTTGAAGAAGACGAAAAGAACTGGGAATACAAAAAGTCTCCTTTTCAGGGAACTGAGAGAATTATCAAAAGTGGCACTTTTAAGGTAAATCCAGTTGAAAATGATGATTTTAGAGACGCAATCCGCTCAAAGTGTGCAGGTTTCATAAAAGGCCGCGAAGAGCGCGGACATTTCAAATATCCAAGTGCAGGAAGTGTTTTTAAGAATAATCATGAGTTTGGAAAACCAAGCGGAAAAATAATAGATGAAGCGGGTTTGCGTGGGTACAGAATAGGTGGTGCCCAGGTGGCAGAATTCCACGGAAACTTTATTGTAAACACAGACAATGCTTCTGCCGATGATGTAAGAAGATTAGTGGTTTATGTTCAGGATACCGTCAAACATCAGTTTGGCTTTGATCTGGAACCTGAAATCATTTTTATTGAAGAATAATTGGATAACAAATATAATTATTCTATTACAAACAGAGGAAGAAAAATGGCACTGCAATTATCAATGGCACAATTCAAACAGGGCTCCTACATCGTTGTAGAAGGAAAGGCTAACGCCGATTTCTTTTACATTATTCAGAAGGGAATGGTGCAGTGTTCAAAATCTTCTGATCAGGGACAGCCTGTTCGTTATGGTCCGGGAGACTTTATTGGAGTAGTTCCATGTATGTCTGGCCATTCACAGATTGAAACTGCCGTTGCCCTTACAGATGTTGTTTGTATTTCAGTTCGCCGTGATCAGTATCCTGAATTGATTGCAACAAACACACCTCTTGCTCTTAAAATCATCAAATCTTTTGCAGCCCGTATGCGTACAATGAATGATATTCTTGCACAGATTGCTCTTAAGAATGTTGTTCAGGATACAGCAGAACAGATCTTCAATGTAGCTCAGTTCTATGAAAATGCAGGAAAGTTAGATATTGCGGTTTATGCTTACTATCAGTATCTGAAGACAAAACCAACAGGACCAAATGCTGTAACTGCAAAACAGAGATTTGTTTCACTTAAACCAAGAACAAACGCAGTTTACTTCGAACCTACAGCGGAACTTACCCGTTCATATCCTGAAAATGTAATGATCTTTTCTGAAAGCCAGAGCGGTGCCGAAATGTTCATCATCAAGGAAGGGGAAGTTTCAATTTCAAAAGTTGTAGACGGAAATGAAGTTGTTCTGGCTGTTCTTAAACAGGGAGATATGTTCGGCGAAATGGCTCTTTTGGAAAATAAACCTCGTTCAGCCAGCGCCATAGCTCATTCAGCATGCCGCCTGATGGTTGTAAACCGTTCCAACTTTGATCAGATGGTTTCTTCTCAGCCTCAGCTGATTTCTAAACTTACAACAACTCTTTCTGAACGTCTTTGGTCTATGTACCGTCAGATTGATAACGCATACCTGAAAGATCCTGTTCATAAAATGGTTGATATGCTTTGTCTTCAGCTCGAAAAAAGCAAAATCCGTGCCGACAAACCAAATATCAGCTGGCAGTCAGATTTGAGTGCCCAGGACCTGTGCAATATGTGCGGAATTGAACAGAGACTTCAGCCAAAAGCAATTTATGATTTCCAGAATATGTCAGTTATCAAAATTATCAATGGAAAAGTTTTCGTAAAAGACTGTTTCGAAATTACAAAACAGGCAGCTTTCTACAAGAAGAATAACAACAAAGGATAAGAAAAAATACCTTAGAAAGGGCCGGCAAATCTGCCGGCTTTTTTATTTAACTCCAGGGAACAGTTCACCGATAATCGAAGTATGAAAAGATTTGCGAAAATTTGCGCTGTGGTTTCGGCTTTGTATTTGGTTGCCGGAACTGCCTTTGCCGATGAACTTCCAAACGGATACGGAAACGTGAAACTGGGAATGTCTCTGGATGCGGCAAAAGAAGCTCTTAAAAAGAATATAGATTTCGGCTACCACGGTGACAGGGACGTTTCCCTTTTACCTGGAGAAAACCGAGTCCTCATTGAAACAGATGCAGACAAAGGATTGGGAAGCAACTTCTTGAATCGTTGCTGGTTCCAGTTTGCTGATGACCAGCTTTACATCATGATAATCAACGTGAACCGTGAAAAGATGGATTATTATTCAATTTTCACTACTTTGTGTGACAAATACGGCAATCCGGACAGTCTGAACCCGGAAAGAGCTGTCTGGAAAAATGATTCAGTTACAATGAGTCTGGAAAAGCCTCTTACACTTAAATATGTGGATAATGCAAAGTTTGAAGAACTGCAGAATCAGTCGAACGTTCCAAAAGGACCTGTAGAAATCACACGGGAAGACTTTCTTGAAGCGCTGTAAAAGTGAGGACTGGAAATGAATAAAAAGAGTTTTTTGGGAATAGCTTTACTTTGTGTTCTGGCATTTTCTGCCTGCGCAAAAAGCAGACTGCCTGTTAGAGATCTTAAAATACAGAAAGCTGATGGAACAGAATTAGTGGTTAAGGCAGAAATAGCCGAAAAAGAAGCAGAACGAAATTACGGTTTCATGAATCGTAAAAAGATTCCGGACGGAACGGGAATGCTTTTTGTGTTTGAAAAAGACCAGATCCTTTCTTTCTGGATGAAGAATACACCTCATCCTTTAAGTATTGCTTACCTGGATTCTAAGGGAGAAATCAAAAATATTTATGACATGACTCCTTTCAGTCTGGCTTCCATAAAGAGCACGGTTTCTGTCAGATACGCGCTGGAAGTTCCCCAGGGCTGGTATGAAAAGAACGGAATAAAAGTAGGAGACAAAGTTCTTCTGAAATAAAAAAAGGCACTCGAAAGAGTGCCTTTTGTGTTTTATAGCTAACGGTAAGAAACTAATTAGTTTTCGTTTTCCAGTTTAGCAAGTTCAGCAGCGGCAATGGCATCGTTTGGTGAATATTCCAGAACAGTTGTGAAATATTTCTGAGCCATTTCTTTGTCGCCTTTTGCCAGAGCCAGGTAACCAAGGTTTGAGATAACCTTTGTGTTTTCTGGATCAAGCTGGAAGCTTTTCATCATGTTTTTTTCGGCGCCTTCAAAATCTTTTTCCTGAAGCTGACATAAAGCAAGTTCGTTGTAAGTTTCGGCGTTCTGGTCGCCTTCCGGGCATTTGAGAGATTCTTCAAAGGCGTTTTTAGCGTCAGTCCAGCGTTCAACTTTACGAAGAGCCCAACCAAGCATGAACCAGGCATTCCAGACTTTCGGATTGTTTTTAATGAAAGCAAGGATTTCGTCCATACCTTCCTGTTCTTTACCTTTTGAAATAAGTTCAAAGGCTTTCTGGAAGTGAACGTCATCCATGTTTGTTTTGCTGATGTTGTTCAGGATTTCCTGGGCTCTTTCTTTTTTGTAGATTCCTTCTTCTCCAAGTTCTTCATCAGGAGTTTCACAGGTCAGAGTGATGTAAGAATCGAAACAGTCTTTAGCTTCGCGGTAATTGTTCTGCTTAAGGTAGAAGAAGCCGGCATTGAAATAAACATCTGGAATAGGAGGTTCTGCTTCCATGGCGCGCTTGTAATATTTCAAAGCGTCTGCGTCGTAAGCATCTGCGTCTTCTTCAAGATTAGAACGGCGGTAGCTGTCTGCACGAGTGTCCAGGAACAGGGCCATGTTCAGAATGATTGAAGCATTGTCAGGTTCGAGTCCCAGAAGGGCCAGGAAGATTTCTTCTGCAATTTCAAAGTCTTCATTGCGGGCTTTGAGAATGGCAGTTTCACCCAGTTCCTTAAGAATGTTAGGACGGGCGTTTTTGATGATTGTGCGGTAATATTCCAGGTTTTCATTGTGGTGGTCATAAGCCAGAACTGTAAGAATACCTGCAAGAATCTGTTCTGTTGTTACGTCATTCAGATCAGGTTCTTTGTCTTCCTGACCGTCTTTTTTCTGAACAGGAAGAGGGATTTTTGCATCAACTTTCATTGCTTCATGCGAAAATGCATAGTCTTCTGGAATGGTGATGTAAAATACCGAGTCGAGAGGATTTTTTGGATTCATGATTGCCTCAAAAAATTATTTATTTCTGTTGATGATTGCCTGGCGAACTTCGTAGTCGGCTCCCATAGTTTTTACAGGGCCATTAGAAGCTGGAGATGAGGCAACAGGAGCTGCCGGAGTTTCTGCTTCAGCTGCAGCCTGTTGTGTCTGCAGCTGCTGTCGCTGAGCAATCTTATTAAGTTCAAGTAAGGTTTTACGGTTACTTGTAATAAATTCGTTGATAAGAACTTTATACTGCATTGGAATCTGGGAAGGATTGAAAGCAATACATACAACAACGATGTCTTTTCGTCCTTCCATTGTGTCTGCAAGTTTGATTTCTCCAGGAATATCAAAAGTAACCTGCGGTTCAACAAAACTTAATTTGAGGGAACATTCTTTTCCGATAAGGAATTTTGGAATGCCCAGACACATAATTTTAGCACCGCCGAAAGATATATCACGAAGGATACAACGGCGAGGAACGTTCTGAATTGCGACGATAGATTCTTCTTTTTCCATACCGATGCGGCGGATAATTTCTTTGTTGATGATGATACGTTCTTCACGGCGGTTTACGAAGTTTTCGTTTGTATCGATGAACTGACCAAGGCGAAGAATAAGATCATCAGGAGGCTGCTGAGTAAATGAAATTGTAAGAAGAAGAAGTTCGTTTGTTCCTTCAAAAGAACTGAACTCTGTAACATGTCCGGTTACGAAAAAGCTTAAAGGAGTATTATCTTCCTGGATAAAGCAGTAACGAACCTGAACAGGCATATTTCTGTCTTTTTTGATCTGACCAAGAGCACCGCTTCCAACTCCAATAATGATTTTAACAAACTGGAAAGAAGTAGAGTTGATAATACAAGGCCACTGACCGCCACCTAATTTGATGTAAATCTGGCGTGGATCAATTCGCAAGTAGTGAAGAGTTTCTTTAGTAAAAGTAATTTCCTTATCACGATAAATGTCGTAATAACGGTTGATCTGTTGTGTACCGGGGGCTATGGCCATATAAATATAATAAATTATAAAGTTCCATAGGTCAAGAAATAGGAATAATATCCAAAATATCCAATAGAAAAGCCTTTGACTTTATAAAGAAGCCATATTTCATTATATTATATGTGAAATAATTTAGAATTTGAGGACTTTATATGGCACTTGAATGTGGAATCGTAGGACTTCCAAACGTTGGTAAATCGACAATTTTCTCGGCTCTTACAGCCGCCCCTGCAGAAGCAGCAAACTTTCCTTTCTGTACAATTGACCCTAACATCGGTATTGTAGATCTTCCTGATGAACGCCTGGATTTCATTTCAAGTATTCATAATCCTAAAAAGAAGACTCCTGCAGCTGTAAAATTCGTTGATATTGCAGGTCTTATTAAAGGTGCTTCTAATGGTGAAGGTCTGGGAAACAAGTTCCTGGCAAATATTCGTGAATGTTCAGTAATTGCACACGTTGTTCGCTGTTTTGATAATCCTGATATCATGCATGTTCGTGATAACGCAAATGAAGCTGCTCCAATCGATCCTGAAAGTGACATCCTTACAATCAACTGGGAACTTTGTCAGGCCGACCTGGACACAATCACAAAGCGTGAAGAAAAGAACATCAAGACAGTTCGTGCTCTTGGTAAAGAAGCAGAAAAACAGCTGGCTCCATGGAACAGTGCTGTTGCAAAAATTAAGCCTTTGCTGATTGACGGAAAATGTGCCCGTACAGCAGATCTTACAGACGACGAAAAAGAAGCCGTTCGCGATATGTTCCTTCTTACAATGAAACCAACACTTTATGTTGCAAACGTTGATGAAGATACAGTTGCCGAAGGAACAAACGATTACGTAAAAATCGTTGAAAAATATGCAGCCGAAGAAAAATCAGAAGTGATTGTAATCTGCGGTAAGTTCGAAGCTGACCTGGCAGAAATAACAGATCCTGCAGACCGCAAAGACTTTATGGATTCAGTAGGTCTTACAGAATCTGGTCTTGCAGTTCTGGCACGCAAAGCTTATCACCTGATGGGACTGCGTACATTCTTTACAGGCGGACCTGATGAATGCCGTGCTTGGACAATCCATGCTGGAGACAAAGCTCCACAGGCTGCTGGTGTAATCCACACAGACTTCGAAAAAGGATTCATCAAGGCTGAAGCTTACACAATTGATGACCTGCGCCAGTACAAAGACGAAGCCGCAATCAAGGCTGCCGGAAAGTATCGCATGGAAGGAAAAGAATATGTTGTTCAGGACGGAGACGTTCTGTTCTTCAAGTTCAATAACTAGAATAAAGCATAAAACATAATAGAAAGCCTGCCGCATTTTACGGCAGGTTTTTTTTTGCAAAAAAGTATTTTCGTTTTTCCTGAAATGTAAAAAAAAACAAATACTTTATTCAGAGGTATTTCTTTGAAGAGTTCACTTTGTTTTTTATTGGTTACATTTCTTGCTGTGGGATTCTGTTCCTGCAGCGGTTGTGTGCAGAACACAGAATCTGATGTTCGTAAGGAAAAATTGATTTCCGTTGTTTCCTATAATGCCCAGGAATTTTTTGACGCTAAAAGAGATGGAACTGAATACAGCGAATATAAAAAGTCTGCGGGATGGGGAACTGAGCTTTATAAAGTCCGCCTTGAAAGACTGTGTAAAGTTTTGACTACGCTGAATGCGGATATATATGTTTTGCAGGAAATAGAAAATGAAGCGGTTCTGCAGGATATTTCGAATTTTCTGGCTGGGGAATCCTGGCGGGAAAAAGATTTATGGACCTACTCCTGCTTTGCGAAAGAGGCGGGGGCCGCCATTGGGAATGCGGTTATTTCCAGGTTTCCTTTAGAGGACATGAAGCTTCATGGAATGGATATTAAGTCGGAAAAATCAAAACAGCCTTCTGTGAGACCCATGCTGGAAGTAACCGTCCGGGCGGGAAACAAAAGTTTCCGGATTTATGCAAACCACTGGAAAAGTAAAAGTGGAGGCGAAGAGGAAACGGAATTATGGCGGGACTGGCAGGAAAGAGTTTTGGCCGATGTTCTTCTTGCTGAGAAAAAATCCTACGCAGAAAGTACAACGGAAAATTTAGATTTTATTGTGTGCGGAGACTTTAACCGGGACATCAGAAAATTTTTACTGAACAGTACAACAGACGATTCCGAAGGAAATGTACTCTTAAGAAGCAGCGGTTATTTTGACGGAACAGATCCGGAAGCAGGAATTGTGAAAGTACATTCAAAATGGCTGGACTCGGAAGGAAGAAACAGTACAACAAAAGGCAGCTATTTCTATAACAATTCCTGGGAAAGAATTGACCATATTTTTTCCGGAGGAAATCTGGAAATTACAAAATTTGAACCACAGGCTGATGAGCTTTGGACAAATGAAAAAGGGGTTCCGGAAGGCTTTACTCTTTATACAGGAAAAGGATATTCGGATCATTTGCCTGTAAAGGCGGTGATTCGTATTTTAGAATAAAAAAATCCAAAAAAGCGAAAACTAATCTATAATATTTCTTATGGATAAATATATTGTAGCTTTGGACCAGGGAACCACTTCTTCCCGCGCCGTAATTTTTGACAAATTTGTAAGAAAAATCAGAACAGCTCAGATGGAATTTACACAGATTTTCCCTCAGCCCGGTTGGGTTGAGCATGATCCTGAAGAGCTTTTTTTATGCCAGCTTGCAGTTATGAAAGAAGCAGTGGCAGGGGCAAAACTTTTCCCTGATCAGATTCAGGCGGTTGGTATTACAAATCAGCGTGAAACAGTTGTACTTTGGGACAAAAACACAGGAAAAGCAGTATACAACGCTATTGTCTGGCAGTGCCGCCGAACAGCAGATCTGGCAGATAAACTGATTGCAGAAGGAAAAAGTGAACTGATTCAGAAGAAGACAGGCCTTATTCCGGACGCATATTTTTCGGGAACAAAAATTAAATGGATTTTAGACAATGTTCCGGGCGTAAGAGAGCGTGCGGAAAATGGTGAGATTCTTGCAGGTACAATCGATACATGGCTTACCTGGAGACTTAGCGGCGGAAAAGCTCACGTAACCGATTATACAAATGCTTCCCGTACAATGCTTTTCAATATCCACAGCCTGGAATGGGATGATGAACTTCTGCAGATGCTGGATATTCCAAAATGCATTCTTCCTGAAGTAAAGGATTCAGCTTACGTTTATGCCATGACTGATAAAAAGGTCTGCGGTTTTGAAGCTCCTATTGCTTCTCTTGTAGGTGACCAGCAGTCGGCACTTTTCGGACAGGCCTGTTTTAATGCAGGTGACACAAAAGTAACTTACGGAACAGGCTGCTTCCTTCTTATGAATACAGGAAATCAGGCAATTGAATCTAAACACAAGATGATTACAACAATTGCTCTGGGACTTAACGGAAAAATTGAATACGCCCTTGAAGGTTCAGTTTTCATGGGAGGAGCAACAATAAAATGGCTTCGTGATCAGCTGGGAATTATCAGTTCAGCAAACGAAGTAAATATCTTGGCGGAAAGTGTTCCAAACTCAAATGGGGTAATGATGGTTCCAGCCTTTACAGGTCTTGGCGCCCCATACTGGGATTCCTATGCCCGCGGAACAATTGTGGGACTGACCCGTGGAGCCAACAAGGCACATATTTGCCGCGCCGCCCTTGAAGCTATCGCCTTTCAGGTAAAGGATGAAATTGAATGTATGAAGGACGATGCCTGTATTGATCTGGCCAGCCTGAAAGTAGACGGTGGAGCCTGTGCATCAAATATTATGATGCAGTTTCAGGCTGATATCCTTGATACGCCGGTTTACAGACCTTCCAATGTAGAAACAACAGTTACAGGCGCTGCCTTCCTTGCAGGCCTTGCTACGGGCTTCTGGGAGAACAAAAACGAGCTTGAGAGCGTCTGGGAAATAGACAGAATCTTTAATCCTCGCATGAAGGAAGATGAACGCACTGCCCGCTATTCTGAATGGCGCCGTGCCGTGGAACGAAGCCGAGGTTGGGTTCTGTAAAAAAGTGGAAAAAACCTTGTTCAAAAAAGACTTTAAGGTCTTGACGTGTTGGGTTCATTTTTGATAATATAAGAATGTTCGCAACGAACAAGTTTCGGGCAGTTAGCTCAGCTGGTACGAGCGTCTGGTTTACACCCAGAATGTCGGGAGTTCGATCCTCTCACTGCCCATACAATTTCTTGTACCACAAGGAATTACAAAATAAACTGACTCAATCTAACCTGGATTTTAAAGTTTGAAAGAACTGAAAAATTTCAGGTTATTGGTGTTAACAGAGATAATAATTCAGCCTAATGTAATTGTCAAGCAATTTGATGTAATTATTTTCAATTAGATGTAATTGGTTTCTTTTTTCACTTAATTCTTTTTTATCTTTTTTTATAATTTCTTTTATGAAATTTAATGAAGTATTACGTGAAGAAATAGATTATAGAGGAATTGTTTTAAAAAAGTTTGCAAAACAAATTGATGTTCCATATCGAACTTTAATTGGTTATATCTCCAAAGAACAAAATAATCCTTCAGTTGAATATCTATTTAAAATTGCAAAAGGTTTAAATGTAACAATTGAATATCTCCTGACTGGAGAAGAAAAATATAATTATCTTTCTCAATCTGATTTAACAATTAGAAAACTTGTATCACTTCCACCACCCTTATATAAACAAGTTATCTCATTTATCAATTTGTTATATGAAATGACGAATTGATTATTTGTAGGAGGAGTAAAAAAAATGGAAGTATATGAAGTCCAGACAAAAAAGAATAATATTGTTATCAGTAAGTTTTATTATTCATACAAAGATTGCAATAATCGTACACATCAAAAAGTTTGTAAGAATTGTAAAACAAAAGAAGAAGCGGAAAAGTATGCAGCTTATCATTACTTAAACAATGAAGAACAATATTTAATTAAAAACATTGCAAAAAATATGTTTCTTCCAGACAGCGAACATTTGAACAGGCTTGAATCTTTTGGTAAGAAAATCTGTGAAGAAACCAGAGCTCAAAAAAGACAAATACTTGAAATAATAATTCAAGTTTTTGGCAATGAATATTTAAATAGACTACCTGTATTGAAGATTGAAAAATATTTATTAGAAGAGCATAAAAACCATTCAGGCTCTTGGAAAAATCTTTTTCTTGAAACTTTTGGGTCTTTATATGATGAAACAATCTGGTGTTGTAACATTCCGGTCAATAAACCTGATTTTCAGAAATTCGCTCGCAATTCAAAAAAAGCTGATGTCCTCTCAACAGAAGAATTAAATAAGCTTTTTGATCTTGGTAAATGGGATGATTATCGGGAATATCTTTTATTTTATATATCTGCAACTTGCGGCTTACGTCTTGGTGAAGCTCGTGGGTTGCAAGTAGACCAGTTTTTCTTTAAAGAACAATTTCTATTGGTAAATGGATTTTGTAAAAAGAATGGTTTTAAAACAGATTATAATAAAAAGGCAACTGCCGAAGATAAAAAGTATCGCCCAGTTCCATTACCTAATGAAACACTTTATAAAGTTGCAAACTATATTACAGAAAACCATCTTTCAGGAAATATGTTTTTATTTAGAGATAATCAAGGTTTTATTTATACAACGAAACATTTAGAAAATGTATTTGAAAAAATGCTTTGTAAATGTGATATACAGAAAGGAAATAGAAAAATTGTTCCTCATTCATTACGATTTACTTATGTAACTAGAATGCGAAGAAATTTGACTGCTGAAGAAGTTCGAAAACTCGTAGGTCACAATTCTGTTGTTATGACTGAATATTATACTCGACAATCATTACCTGAATTGAAAAACACGATTAAAAATGCTTTGCCAGTTGCAAATTATTTATTTACCTAAAAAAAACAGGAAGACCTTTATGGTCTTCCTGCAATTGTTAATAACCGAAATCAAAATCCGTATCCAGAATAAACTTCCTATCCAATTCAGAATTTTTCTGTTTTTCAATAAGTTCTTCTTGAGTTCGATTCTTTGCTTTTGCTTTAATTATTGGAACTTCCCCGTGGCATAAAAGTTCATAATAATCAAGCTTCGCTTTATCTTTCATTTCTGATTCCGAAATACCATAATCAGAATAAAGAGTTTTTTGAACATCATTAAGCTTTGGTTTCGGAACAATAAGTTTTTCTTTGTAATCCGGATTATCCCATTGTTTCTGTCGTATTGCCTGAGATTTTTCATAGAGCAATCCTTTAACAGAGTTCTGTAATTGTTTCTTATTTACAGTAATATCAACTTCGATATGTGGTTGATATTCAGTTCTTTGTAAGTCTGAAGCCTTTACACGAACCACATAATTATTATCATTAGTTTTAATGAATGGTGGAAGTCCAATATATTTCTCGATTGCTTCCTCTCTAAGGATATTAACAAGACCTCTTGGTTCCTGTGATATATTCATTTTTTTGACTTCCTGTTTAAGGTCTTCAAAACCAAATAAATCCATCTGTTGTAAGTTTTCTGGATTTTTTTCGAATATAATTGGAACTTCTTCTTCTCTTTTTATTCTTGGAATTGGATGTTCTTTATCCAATTGAGAAGCTCTGGCTTTAGCTATTTCAGACCACGTAAAATATAACTTTTGTCTTGTATGATTGATATTTGCTTCAATAGTCATTCCTTTAGGATTACAATCTTTATGATAACCTAAGAAACCGTGTCCTGTATAAGTCTGACCAATATCTTTCTGTAAAGATTTTTCAAGCATTTTGACATTTCTGTTTTTAACATAATCGTTAATCACATTTTCGTTTCCCATACCTTTTATTGCATGATTTAAACATTCAGTAACAGAAATGAAAGCATTTGGAGGTGTCACATTACCACAGAAATCCACCAACCTGTCAAATGTTTTAAGCTTTGATTCATAACCATCTGATTCTGGATAATATAATCCAATTCCTGTTTCTTTAGTGAACTGTTGCCTTAATAACTGAACTGCTTTTTCGTTATTAAGATAGTCACCTGTTAATGGATAAGCACCAGTCAAACCTTTAGAGTGACCGTTATCTCCGAAATTCAATAAATGTTCCAGATTATTAAAATCTTTTTCTTTAATTGCTTTTGAGAGATCTTCTTCCATTGATTTTGGCAATACAAAATCTTTTACATTTTCAATTGGTTTTTTGATTTCATCGTTTTCTTTATTTTCGTTGCTTTTTGCCGAACTTAAATACCAGGAATTTTTTAAAACGTATTCAACGATTTCTTTACGATTCTGTTCAACTGACTTAGCAAGAATTTTCTTTTCAAGAATTTTTTTCTGTTCTTCAAGAAGTAATTCACCTTTTGAATTTACAATTTTCTCGATACCTGCTTCAAGTTCAGCTTTTCTAACAACCAATTGCTGTAATTTAATTGGAACATCTTTATCTGGTTCACGAATATCAAGGTTATTTAATTTATACATGATTGTTCCAAGTCGATTTTTATTCTTCGACATTTCGGTATTACAAGTATCAACTGCCCTTTCTGCATCTTCAAGATTTCGTGTAATTTGAAAATTCTCAGGAGAACGTTTATGTTCTTCACGGTGAATTTTAACGAGCGCCTTATATTTTTCTTTCTCCGCATGATTTAAATCATAAAGAGATTTTGTATGCTGGCGGTCTTCTTCAAGTTCCTTAATTGTCTCAATACGATTATCAATAATTTTGATTTCTTTTCTTAAATCAACAGTTTTAGAATCAATTATGAGATCTATTTTTTTGTTTGGGTCAGTTATTAAATCAAATTTTAACTGCATTGGGTCGATTTCATCTGTATCAATTACATCTTTACCATTATCTGCTTTTGAAAGAACACCATTTATACGGGAAGTTTTTTCGTCGTGCTTCTGCATGATTAAGGAATCAATAGAATTTTCCATTAAAGGATACATAATATGTACTTTTCCCTGTTGATTACCCTGGCGCCAGATACGACCTTCTACCTGAATACGTTCTGTTGGATTCCATCCAAGCTGACAGTTGTATTCACATATTGAATTACCATTAAGGTCAATTCCTTCTGCAACACTTGTAGAACCTATAAGAATCTTTAATTTGTCTTCTTTATCATTAAATTTTTTTGAGATCTTGTCTTTTGATTCTGGCGAATTATTGCGCTTTCCATTTATGTAATCTATGGCATCTTCAGGAATTCCCTGGTTAATCAAATATTCTTTCATATAGTCAAAATATTCGACACCCTGAGGCATATAGATAAATTGACCACATTCAGGCTTTTCTTTATATAAGTCTGCAACAGTTTGACATACCCATTTTAATTTTGGTGAAGATTCCACTAACTCAGAAGGAGAAGGAATTTCAATTCCTTCATATTGTTCAAAATCATCCGGATTTAACAAAGCTGGAGAAAGTGTTGCAGTTCGCATGGTAGTCATTGCTTTCAATGTTACGTATGGACTTGAATCACTTCCGATAATCTTCTGTTCAATCTCAATAATTTTCTGCTGTAAAGGAGATAATTCAAGATTCACTTTATGAATTTTACATTCTGGTCTTTTTATTCCTGCTTCTTCCGCACTTACCTGATCAATGTAATTGAAAACTAAGTTTTTCAATTTTTTCTGACCTTTAAATGATTTCATTACATTTTTTGGCTTAATGTCACCACTAGGGAGAACAGAATTTTCAAAATGAGTTGATGCAAATTCTGTACAGAAATCACGTATATCATAAATATGGCGGTCAATAAGTTCTTTACGAGCCATATAAGAAAGCATTGAATATACTTCAAGTGGATTATTTGTAAATGGAGTAGCTGTCAAAAGAAAAACATTTCTGTTTTCATTGTATCTCTGAATCAATGTTGTCATTCCGAAAATCTTCTGCGCTCTGCGTGATGGATTTCCTGATCCAAGCCCTTCAAATTCATTTGCACTTTTCTGTCCAGGTTTTGCTCTTGGAACAGTAAAAAGATTTTTATAGCGGTGAGCTTCATCTACACAAAGATTATCAAAACCACATTTGTCAAAGAAAATATACGACTGTTGATAAGAATGTTCTACACCTTCAGGGTCTTTTTTAACCTGAATACGTGAAGCTTGTCCAACGGCTAATTTTATTCTCTGTTTTGCAGCAGCAACAACCTTATCATCATTACTTTGAAGGTCTTCTGTAAGTCCAAGTAATTTTCCAAATTCTTCGGAAAGTTCATTTTCACATCTTTCATCACTGAATGTAAGCTTCTGTAGAGCACTATCTGTAATAATTGTGACTGTTCCAGGTTCTATTACGAGGGAATGAGATACATGGTCATAACAATGTTCAATATATTTTTCAGATAAATTGAAAAGGTCATTAACTTTAATGTCAGGGAATAATTCTCTGAAATCATTTACCCATTTCTTATATACCTGGTTTGGAACAATAATTAAAGGTTTTTTACATCGATTAGCCTGTAACTGACCAACAGTAGCAACAATTCCGGCAGCTGTTTTACCCACACCTACATCGTAAGCAAGCAGTCCATTTCCTTTAGACAAAAGGCGGTTTATTCCTTCTATCTGTTGTTTGTATAAAGTAAAAGGATAATTACCTTTGAATGTAGACATACCATCAATAAATAGAGGTAATTTCTGGTAATCAGGCTGAACTGTTGCGTTATTTATTTTGTTCCAAAACTTAACAAATCTTTCCTGGTCTTCTTTAGGTAAACCTTCCTGTAAGTACCTGTTGAAAAGGTTGTAACAGGTATCTTTTCGTGCATCTTTAATTGCTCCTGCAATCAATTCTTTCTTATTTTGAACTTCTTTTGTATCACGGTCTTTATCAATACCAGTAGGTACAGGAATACCTTCAATATAATCTACGATATTTTTCCAAGAAATTTCTTCTGGGATATCTTCACGTTTGATACGTGCTGAAGTATAGTTATTGATGGACCTATTAGTATTTATCGGGTCCAGATCTTCGTCAAAATTATCAATTGATGCGCAGTTCGTAGCCCAGTTGATAAAGTCCTGATATAGAGGAATCTCTTTAGTGTTTGTTATAAGTTCTTTATGTCCGGCAATATATTCCGAAACAGTTACTTCACGTGTCACCTGGAATTCATGAGCCAAAGGCGATTTTGCGTCCATCCAAATATTATTCATTGGAATAATTTCTGGAATAGCTTTAGTAAGAATATCTTTTGCCCGGTTATAATTTGTTTCAGATAAAGAATCTTTATGTTTTTCGAGTTCATCAAGTTTCTGATAAATATTTCCGGTTGCATATAACATTACGTTGGTATAAACACCTTCCGAGGTTTCAACATAATCTTTACTTGAAAATAAATAATCTTTTTCTTTTTCAGAAAGTTTCGAAAGGTCTACATTGCCTTGATAATCTGTTGCAGCCCAAATCTGATAATCTTCTTCAGTAAAATTTGCACCTGTATAGAATTTTGCAAATTCTTTAGTGGAGAGTTTACGTTTGGTTGTAAAAATACCTTCTTTATCTTCATATAAGCGTAAAGAAGATTTGTTTGTTTCATCAGTTGCAGATATATTAGACTGGTCTTTGATTTCTTCAAACTTTTCTTTTTGTAATTTTGGAAAAATAAAATTATCTATCTTATTTAGTTCATCTTGAATTGATAATCCTTCATGAGCTTTGACTAATTTTTCAAGTAAGCCATATCTGTTGGTTTTCTCAAATATTTCTCCTAAAACTTTATCAGGATGATTTTCAAAATAAAAATTATCAGAAAGTTGTTCTGCCATTGATTGCTTTCTTGAATCAAGAATATCCTGGATATTTGTAGCAGGTGTATTTTGATTTCTTAATTTTTCAATTTCAGAATCCCATGTTTTGAAAACGAGAATATCGGTTCCAACTTCTGTAGTAGGAAAAGTTTTTATTGGTAAACGATAAGCATCTATAAGCTGTCCTTTAGAGGCAAGTATTTTTTTCTGTTTATCGTTAGAGGAATTCAAAATCGAGCTTGGAACTACCATTACTAGAATGGAATCTTTATCTTTTAATGCATCAAGCCCTTTTGAAAGGAAATATTCCTGGTAATTATCAAAATTATTTCCTTCCCCTCTACCTTTCCATTCATCATTATTTGTTCCATAAGGAGGGTTTCCAACAACAATATCATATTTATTTTTCTGTTGCGGAATATGAATACGATTACCTTCATCAAAGAACTGTCTTTGATAAGGCTCATTGATGATTTTTGCTTCAGGATGTAAAATTCTAGCAATTTTTGCCGATGTTGGATCAAGTTCATACAATGTAAACTGATTATTTGGTCTGTTTTCGGCAAATCTTCCTGTTCCTGCTGAAGGTTCAAGAACTGTTTTTCCGTTTGGAGCATAGGAATCTACTATTTTCCAGACTTTTTCAATTACATTATTTGGAGTATAAAATTCACTCAATACGGCATTTGCGGTCTGACCTCCTTCGTGAAGTCCGCCTGCTCCTTCGTACTGAGCAAGAATAAGTTTATCTTCTTCTGAAATAGAACCACTTTCGTCAAAAGCTTTAATTATTTCATTACATTTTTCACGTAGCTGTTTTATTTCTTTTTTTGAAAGTGGCTTAATTTCTACAACTGGTGTTCCATTTCCATGTTCAGATTGTTCATTACCATTTCCAGATGAATTTTGTCGAGCTTCATTCCTTCCCTCACCATTATATTCAGGGCTGTTGACAGAACTTCTCTTGCTGTCATTGTTTTCGTCAATGCCGGGAAGTCCTCCTGTGGAATGAATACTATTGAGTTCAATCCGACTTGATTCTGTGTCAGAGAAAGAAATTCCTGTGGAGTCTTCCATTGAAATTTCATCTTGGCTTCCTCTGAATTGTAAGGATTGTCTCTCTGAGGAATTATTTCCCCTATTACTGTATGTTCCTCGTCCTTCCAATTCTTGATCAGAATTGCTTCCAGAGGACCTTCCAGAAGGTCGTTTTTCCGAAGAATCAATTTGGCTGCCATAAGTTTTTTCCTCCGTAATATTTTGATTACTTTCTTCTATATTATTAATGCTTACTTCAGGAAGATTTGCAAGTATTTTTTCTTCTTTTTTAGATAAATCAATTGGCAATTCTCCTTTTTTATTTGGAACAATTCCCCATTTTTGTATCCATTCATCTGCTCCTTTTACATTATATTTTTCAAAAGAGATTTTGATTTCAGAACACAAGGAATCATAAAGTCCATTTAAAGCTGCCAAATGAAAAGCATTATTTCCATTTTCATCCTGTATTAACAAAGTTCTTGAAAATTTTTCGTTGTTTATATAAAAAACATTAAAAGTCGAATGCAGAATATCAGGATTTCCGGTTTTAATTACTTCAGAGATAAGTGTTTCATAATGAGGTTCTTCAAGCAATTTTTTAATTTTTATTTCCTGGAAACCTTTTGTAATTATTTTTTCTGTATCCGGTGATAAAGGCTGTTTTTTAAGAGCCTCAAAAATTTCCCCCTTAATTTCCTCCATTGTTTTTTCATTCAATGGTTTTTCAGGAATTGGATTTTCTTCGGAAATTTCTTTTCTTTCCTCTATTTTTTCAACAGGTTTTGCATATTTTTCGTATTCTGCGAAATATTCAGGGTCGTATTCATAAAGCTTCTTTTCAATAGTAGTTCCTTCTTCGAGATGCAAATCAAGTTCCGGGCTGATTGTTCTTGAAAAGGACTGATTATTTATCATAATAGGCACTTTAATTTTAAGTTTTGTAAGTGCATCATCATAACCATTGTTTGCAAAAATATTAACACTTCCAAATTCAGAAAACTGTAAATCACCATTCAGGATAGCATAACCATAACCATAGCCATCTTCATCAATTTCAGATATATACCAGTGAGAATTGCCAAGAAAATAATGTAAAGCACATGGATGAGAACCATCTTTATTTATATTTTCTTTTTTCATTTTCTGTAAAGCTTGAACAGTATCAGAAATAGAAATTATTTTCTTTTCAAAATATTCTTTTTCTTCCCCTCTTAAATAATCTAAGATAGTTAAATATTCTTCTTCAGGAATTACGGAAGAGACAATTTCTAAATCCTTCTGAGATAATTCACGTTCAGAGATTTGATTTTTATTATTGTATTCTTCATTTTGGTTACTAAGGTAATTTTCCTTATGTTCTGGTGATGAAGAAATTTCTTCAAATTCGTTTTCAATTTCCTTAATATAGGATTTAATATCTTTAATTTCTTTTTCTTTATCTTTTTTCTCAGATTCAGAAGCTCCTTTTTTTTCAATATCTTCAAGTTCAATGTTTTTGAACTGTAAAATATATTTTGCAACCTGGAGTTTTTCTTCAAGCGAATAAGATGAAGTTCCCTTTATTTCTGCCCCAAAAGAATTTTCAACCGCTTTAATAAAGTCTTTTACTTCTTCACTCTGCCATTTTCCTTCATTAGTTCTTACACATACCCGAGAAAATACATTATCAAAAGATTCGATCAATGAGTTTGTATAGAAAACATAAAGAGTATTGGTTTCATTATTGGTAATAATATAATCTATTAACTGAGGAGATTTATTTAATCCTTTTGCTGCATTTTCATTTATGAAGCCTTTCTTCGCTAATTCATTGATCTTTTCAATAATTCCTTTTGTTTCTTTTTCCAAAGAGTATTCAGGTTCTTTTTCAAAATTTTCAGGTTCTTTTCCTTCAATAATTGCTATTCTTTGGTCAACAAGATCAATTAACTTATCCAGGTATTCAGGAACTTTATTCTGTTTTTGAGCTTCTTCAAGTGTATTTAATGGAGATGCCGAAGCGGCAACAAAAGTTTTTCGTTCTGAACGAAGTTTTTTTGTTGAAGGTTTTAATAAATCATAATTTTCAATTGCATTTAAGAAAAATTCAGCTTCGACATCCTGTCTGTTATTTGGATTTAGGACTCTTCCCTTTATTTTTCCGTCTTCTTCATAAAATAAGAAAGAAGATATACCGTTTTTAGTACTATCAACTTTTTCGACCCAGGAAGAATAAGTACAGTTTAATTTTTCAAGAAGTTCGGGTTTATTTGGATGTTCTTTGATTTCGAATTTTCGAATTCTATCTTTGTATTCAAAATCTTCAAACATTGTCTTAAAACTTGAAATTGAATTCTTTAACTCTACAATTTCGTCGGAGGATTTATAACCAATATCATCGACATACATAACAGTTTCTTTTCCGTTATTTTCGATGATTAAAATATCGCTAACAGATAACGAATGACCAGTAAAATCGCTTGGACGATTTAAATTAAGTTTTTTATAAATTTCTTCAGAAACTGAATTCAAATCTGAAGATTCAGATTTAATTGAACCTTCATAAATAAAATCATAATCTTTCGGGTCAAAGAAAGCATCTAACCTTTTTAAGCTATCCCAACCTGTAAAACGTTTATTCCGATTTTCATTATTATCGTTTAATTGGAAAACTTTATAAGAAAAAACATTTTCTTTTGATTCTTGACCTTTTGTTTTTTCATTTTCAGCTTTTGAAAGCTCATTATTTATTTTTGAGGAAATATCCTGGTTAGGATTTGGTAAAAACTTTTGAATAAAAAAGTTAGCAAATTCTTCTGCCTTAGCTTTTGCTTCATTGTTTCCTGGGAACCATACATTGTTTGTTCTACTCCATCTCCATCCGTTTGCTTTCATTATATCAAGCATATCTCTCGAAGGTTTTTCAGAAAATTTCAAATTTGGAAAATTAAATTGTGGGTTTACGATAATTTCAATATTCATGTTTATTCTTCTCTTTATTTGATTTGAAAGAAATACATGGAGTAATTATTTCCTTTTTTGCGAAATAATTACTCCATATAAAATTAGTTCATATCCTGACCAGCATCTTCAAAATTTGGTCTTACAGATTTTGATTGATACAAATTTTTTAATCTTGTATTTTCTTTCTGCAATTCTTCGATCTGGAAAGCCATTTGACTAAGTTTTGCTTCAATGCCCTTTGGACAATGAATTTTTATTTTCTTAGTCGTTCCATCCTGATTTTTCACCAAACTATTGTTTTCATCTCTTACAGGTAAAGTAATTGTTACATCTTTTGTACGGATGTACTGTTGTTTTTTTATTTCTTCCTGTTGAAGAACAATTGTTTTTTCAGCAACAACTAATTTTTTTTCAAGTTCAGAATTAGTAGTTTTCAAATTACGGATACTTTCACCTACATCCTGTGGGTCATTTGATGAGGCTGGTGGGAATAAATGTGGGTCAACCTTTGCATCCCAGGTTGATTGAATATCATTTTTACGGTCTTCTTTTTTTATAAAAGACTCATAATAACTTTTTCCAGCCGGAATAGAAAACTTTTCTGAAACTGTTGAGTCACTTAAAGCACAATCGGTTATTACATTATCTTCAACTAATGCTTTCATTGTCGAAACTAATTTCGAACGGTCTTCAGGAATAAGTTTATTCATGAGGTGTTCTGTAACAACTGGAAAAGCGGATACTGCTCCTACTCCCATTGCTTCAAATTGAAAATCTTCACGGATTATATCTGGATCTTTTGAAAAATAATCCTTATGGTAATATTGAACACCAGAAATTCTATTATCAGCATTGGTAAAGACAACAGGAATAAAATCATCATTCCAGTTATAAGTATCATTAAGTGTTTTTGCCAAAGAAATAAGTGAAGTTGCAGAATCTATTTCACTTTTTGTCCATTCCGGATTATTTTTCTTTTCAAGTTTATCTTCTTCTTGATTGATTGATTCAACAGTATGCCACCCTTTTCTTGGTGTATATAGATTGAATGAATCGTGGTCCAGAATGATGTGACCTGCAAAACGTTCTAATCCGTCACTTCTTTTAAGAGATTTTCGCAAAGAATCAGTTGTTTCAACATCATAAGTTGATTCTTTTGTATTTCCCGAAGGATGGTTATGAACGGCTACTACCAGACAATCTTTTTCTTCAGCTCTTGAAATAATTTTTTTCAAGGTATCATCACCTTTATCTGAAACTGCACAAACATTTGGTAAATGTGAAGAAATAGCCAACTGGTCAGTAATTTCACCCGTATGTCTATCAACAAGTACATAACGGAAAGTTTCAAACCTTTTGTCACGATAAATGTTCATTGCAGCTTGAAGCTGTTTATAACCTGTTTCACTGATTCGATTTGTTTTTGTCAATGCAAGTTCTTTTCCACGAATATCAAAAACACCGTGTTCATCAAAATCTTCAAATGCTTTCCACATACCGGATTTTTCACCATTAAGAATAGGCTGAACAATTCGGTCTTTTTCATTTTTTGCGGCAATAACATCATCGCTTGTTATGAATTTATCATCGAAAGGTTCGAGGTCAAGTTCTCCCTGTGAAATCTGAGTATGAGATACTTCTTCCGAAATTGTTTTTTTATTTTCTTCTGGAATATAAACGAACTTGTTTGGTTTTTCAAAAACTGGTGCAGAAAGTTCGTGAGCTTCTTTAATATCATTGATATGAATTTCTTCACGACCGTCCATATTTGCGATTGTTAATGAAAGTTTCAAAAGATTTGCTCTTCCTCTTGGTGTAAATAGATCTTCTCTTTTATTTAGGAATTCCTGACTTTCTTCGTCGAGCTTACAGTACTGCTGAATCTGTTCAGGAGTCATTTGATTGTTATAAACTCCACGTTTCCTTTGAATTTCGTATGCAGTTGCGATCTGCTTTTTTAATTCGTCGATAGACATTTTTCTTTTGTCATTTTCATCTTTCTGAACAAAAGTTTTAATTTCTATACGGTCAAGTAAAGGGTCAGAAATCTTTTTCCAGTACTGTTCGATACTTCTTGCGCTATCAAGACATATTTTTCCGTCACTATGTAAATTTCCACAAGGACAAGGATTCATAGCCATAGCAAGCTGGAATCCTGCGGGATATACAGTTGATCGTCCTGCACGGCTTAATGTGATACTTTTGCTTTCAAGCGGAACACGAAGCATTTGAATAACTGAAGTTCGGAATTCTGCTGCTTCATCCATAAATAAAGTACCCTGGTGGGCAAGAGAAATTTCTCCTGGTCTACAGTTTGGACCACCACCACAAATTCCTTCGATTGTTGCAGTCTGATGAGGCATACGGAATGGAGGAATAAGATTATCACGTTTTGGAGAATCAAGACCTGCAAGAGAGTTAATTCTTGCAATACTTTGTGCTTCATCTTTTGTAAGTTTTGGTGTTAAAACAGGCATAAGTGTCTGGGTAAGAAGTGTCTTTCCACATCCTGGGGCGCCTGTTGCCAGAATGTTATGTTTTCCGGCTACTGCAATTTGGATAGCACGAACTGTTTCAAAATGTCCTTCCATTGGAAGATTTTCAAGAGCTTCTTTATAGTCTTCAAGATATTCTTCGTTGAATTTTACTTCTTCTGTATTTTCAATAACAGGAACATTCATTTCAAAAGATTCAGGATTAAGTAATTTTTCATTTACTTCATTAAGGTCTTCTGCTGTAAGAATATTGATTCCTTCAATATCTTTAATCAGTTCTGCTGTTACCGGGTCACAAATAACGTTGGTAATGCCATAAGATTTTGCACTTGTTACTGCGGCTCTTGCTCCACGAACAGGTCGGATTTTTCCAGAAAGTTCGAGTTCTCCTAAAGCAAGAACAGATTCATTTACAGGATACTGAGTTGTCTGGCTCATGATTCCAAGTGCCATAGAAAGATCCAAAGGAGAATCTTTCTTTATATCTGCCGGACTGAGACTCTGTAGAATTCTTTCTGATGGTATTCCAATTCCACTGTTACGAAGTGCAGCCCAGATTCTTTCTCTTGATTCTTTTACTGCACTGTCTGCAAGACCAACAATATCATAAGCCTGAATTCCAGGTCTCATATCGGTTTCAACTTCGATTATTGAACCTTCGAATCCAAATGGAGAGAAAGAGAATACTCTTATTGGTTTTATTGGTACATTGAGTTCTGCTTCCTTTTCAAATAAGAAGCCAGGTCTTTCAACATCAAGAATGTATTTATCAACATTTTCATAAAGTTCTTTATATGCCGCAATGACATTCTTAGCATGGTCATTATTTATTTTAAGACCTTTTACAAAGTGGTCTCCAATATAAAATGAAGGTCTTCCTTCTATTTCAGTGAAGATACCTGCTCCCTGCCCTTCTTTATCGTCAAATATAAAGTCACCTGGAATATTAATGCCAATATAAGGACTAAAACCTTTATCTTTAAGTTCCGCATATTTTAAGGCAGCTTTTTCGGCAGTAAGTCCTGTTATAGCATCAAATTCAGCACCAATTCCAAGATCAAGATTTGCAGTATCATTTACAAAAAAGTTATATGGTTTTCTTTCATTTACAGAATTAGCAGAATATTTTTCCATTTCAGCTTCTGTAAGTCTTTCCAGGCTATTCCCATAAATACGTTTTGCTACTTCCAGAGTTACTGTGGTATCACCTAAAGAATCATGAGCTTTATAATCAAAATTATAATAAGCACCTGCTTCTGAAAGCTTTTTATATTTATATCCATCAATAGAACGAGGATGGTCTGTTTTTTCACTGAAAACAGGAGCAAAAGCTTTCATTACATCAAGGTGTGGTTTGTTAGAACCTATTTTAATTCCGGCTGCTTCCAAGAAACCAACATCAAAGATTCCATTATAAGAAACAAGAACATCTGCGTTATCAAAGATTTTCTGAAGTTCAGGTATGTATTCTTTAATAGAAGCCGCATCCTTTACTGTTTCAGGGGAAATTCCATTGATTGCCTGAGCATTCTGCCATTCAGTTTTATGTTCTGGTTTTACATAATTGTTGAATAACGTTTTGCCATTACCATCAATAATGGAAACCTGAAGGAGTTCATCCTGTCCAGGAGTAATACCTGTTGTTTCTGTATCAAATACAATAATCTTTGAAAGCCTTGCTTTTTCAGTTGCATAATCTTCCCAGGAAACTAGCGGACCTTTTGCAGCTTCAAATACTTCTTCATTGTCTCGCATAGAATCAATACATTCTTTGGAGATAAATGAAATGAATTCTTCATAGCTGCAATTTGTAATATCAATGTCTTTGAGAGCTTCTTCTCTTAATAAGAATCCAGGATAGCATTCATAAGCGAATGAGCCATTTACACCATTATATTCACCATAAAGGGAATCATCTTTCGGGTAATAATGTTCAAGAGCAATACCATTATCTCTGATGTGAATGTCTGTATGAACTTTCCCGGATTTAATACGTCCATACCATTCCCCGTCACCGTCTCTTCCTACGGCGAGTGATGTATTATATCCCTGCACAAACTTTTCGTATCTTTCTTTTGTAAAATCTTCGTAATTGAAAGAAATTGGAACAGAAATATTTTTTTCATCCACAAGATCTTTTAATGGCATTGTCAGGAAGTTTTTAAGTTCTTCGCTGTTTTTCAGTTCAACAGGTAAATCCAGAGAACTGGAAATAAATTCCATAACTTCCTGGTCCCAATCAATTGCATTAAGTTTTGTTTCATCGCCATCAAGTTCTGCAATTCTATTGAGAACCTGTTCAGCAATATCGCCCTGAATTCTTGCATGAATTTCACTTAATACAAGATTTTCATCATCTTTAATGTCCTGGTAATTTGGATCAGAAATTACCTCATTCCAGTATTTTGTGTCTTTGAAAATTTCAAGACCCTTGTTCCAGAGTTCAGGATTTGTTTTCTGTGTATAGGCATCCCAAAGATGAGTGTATTCGTGAACAGCTGCATTTGAATTTATGATTTCTGGATTCAGGTAGATTTTGCCGTTGTGAACGAAGCCGTAGGTTAAACCATTTTCGAGAGTCATTTTCTGAATTCTTTCTTCCTGCTCCAGAATTCTTTCAAACTTCTCTTTATCCGTAATTACTTCAAATCCGGCAGCTCTGATTTTATCCAGGATTTCATTTGTATAAGAAAATGGTGAACTGTGTTCGGCAAATTTAAAATCTTCAAAAGTTTGAGCATGAGCAAATCTTTTTGCATCCTCAAAAATATCGATTCCTAATTCTTCGGAAGCTGTTTCTATTGAAATATTCAGATCATCACTGATTACTGTTCCGTCTAAATATTCACTTTGCATTACGAAATACTGAAGTTTTCCCTGTGAATTAAAATCAACAACAGCAGTATATTTTCTTACTGAAGGTTCAGTATTTTCTAAATGAAGTTTATTCACCATTTCATTTGTTAAAACTGTCCTAACGCGAAGCCAGTCATTTGAATCAATCTCAACATTCCATGCAAAAACCTGTTCGTTTGAAATAGTATTTTCTTTTTCCTGGACAGAAAGTCCTTTTTCATTACATGAATCCTGGAGAATACTTTCGACATAGGAAGTCATATTTACAGGTGCAGGGAATTTTTCCCAGATACGACGAAGTTTAGCCCAATCTACAGAATTGTAAGCCTTATAGTCTTCTGCATTCATAGCTTTCTGTGCATCACGACTTGGAAGGAATAATTCTGACACAACCATCGATTTTACTTCGTTAGCTGTAAATTTCAGGAATTCGCTTTCAGAAACATTTCCTGCTTCAAAGGGGTATTCATTCAGAACTGTTGTATAAATATTTTTAATAGAACTGTCATAAGTTTCTTTTATTTCATCTAGAGCCACTTTCAGCTTCTCATCAACACGTTCTGCTTCCGAAGCTTCAATGAGCCATTTTTTATGGAGTTCTTTATATTCCTCCTGGGCTTTATTGAGAGCTTCCATTTTTTCAGTAAGATTGGTTTTAAGAACATTGGATTCTTTTGATATAGCATTTCTGACAAAAAGTTTTGCTTCTGTATTGATTCCTGAAAAATAAATATTTCGTTCAAGTTCATTGAGAGCTTCAATGAATTCATCGTGTGAACAAGTAGTACGAACATAATCGAATACAGAGCCGTTTCCATCACCGATGTCATAGCGGCTTGGTTCATAACTAAATGTATCTTCTGGGTTGTTAGGATTTGGGATATTGAAGAACTTGAAGTTTGTCTTGTCGTAGCCGAACTGGATTCCCTTGTCTTCTTCTGGAAGTTTATCATCCCTTTCGAGGTCCCAGTAATTATCTGCCGAACCGTATTTTTCTTCTGCGTATTTTTTGCGGTTATGGAAATCAGAATCTGCTTTTGTAAGAAGGTCATTGAATTCTTTTACTGTATAAACCCTATTTTCCGAAGGGAAAATAGGACTTTCAGAAGAGAACATAACTACATAAGGTATTTTTTCTTCTTCATATTGTTTTTTAATTTTTTCCTGTATTGTATTGTAAAGTTCAGGTAGAAAATGATACTGAACATCACGATAATATGCTTCTTCGGGTGAGTACCATTTATTCTCTTTTACATGATTAGCTTTAGTAAGGTCAAATTCAGTAATTTTGTTAATGATTTCAGAATCACCTTTAATTATGGAATCCATAATTTCATCAACCATTGGTTTAAACCAGGTATTGTAACGTTTGGCTTTTCCTTCAATAGAGCTTCCGTTTTCTTTTTCTTCATCAGTAAGAGTGAGGAATGATTCACGGATTATATCTCCAAATTTTGCTTTTGCATTATTTACTTCATCCGGATATATATTTCCATCTGTTGTATTGAAAGGGAATTCTGCTTCCATTTCACGAAGACCATTTGCTCTTTCCATGTCTTCTGCTTCAGAGTCAAGCCGGGCAATTTCTTCATTCATTTCACGACTTTCTGCTTCATCTCTTGCCTGTTCTACTCCGTTATCGTGTTCTTCCCAGTACTTTTGAACATTTTTAATTGCCTCGTCATATCTTTCAGCTTCAACGGCTTCTACTTTTGCCTGGAGAACTGCCCAGTTAGTTGCTTTCCAATCTGAAAGATTTGATTCAGGATAAAGATTTTTGATGATAATTTTTGCGACTTCACGAATATCTTCTTTTTCTTTTGTTGATGGAACATCATCGCCTACTCCACCATCAATTTCTCTATAGTCTTTTGTGTAAGATGTATAGTCCCATCCATATTCATCATCCTGTTGAATATGAATATAATCTCCGTTTATTTTATTCTGAATTGCAATTTCCAAAGCATTTGAATTAAATGTATCAAGGAAGCCTTTATTTAATTCTTCCTGAGAGATATTTTCGATTGCTTTTGAAAAAGCTTCCTGTACTGCATCTTCACCGTATATTTCATCAAGTTTTGCAATAACCTCTTCTAACGGAGCTCCATTCTGAATAAGTACAATGAGTTCATCTTTAATGCTGTTTTCAGTAATAATTGTTACTTCAGGTTCTACAGGATCCGGGAAATAAGTTTCTTTGATATGATTTGCAAAATTCTGACTGTTTTCTGCTGCGGTGTTTTTGGGATACCATACATTGTGATTTCTTGAATAGATCCAACCTTCTTTTTTAAGTTCATTTCGGATTTCCTCTGAAGGTTTTCCAGTAAAACGAATATTTGCTCTTTTAAACTGTTCACTGTTTATGATTTCCATTGTTACATTTTCTGCCATTTTATTTTGTCTCCATTGTTTTTTTGATTGATTCAGCACCATATACAGAAATGAGCTTTGTCATAATTTCTTCAAGAGGTGTATCTTCCTGAAGCATAATTACTAATTCCTGTTTTGCTTCTTTCATCTGTGTAAGATTTATTTTTTCTTTAAGTTCCATTTTCTAAATCTCCTTACATTTCAATTCCATTGGAATTATTTAATTTTTTGTTTATTGATTTATTTTGTGATAGGTCTTGAATTTTTTGATTTGCTTCGTCCAGTTTTATAACTGCATTAGGAAAAGCATTTAAAAGACCTTTTTTTATTTCTCTATCCTGTCCATTTACTTTTATAGAACATTGTCCATACAGTAACTGGTTCTGCTTTTTTATGATCTCTTTTTGTTCTTTATCTTGATTGGAAAGTTCTGTGATTCGTTTATTATCTTTTTCAGCTTTTTCAACCCAAATGTTAATTTCTTTATTTTTAAGATTTAATTCTTTTATGTTTGCTTTTAATAATTTTGTTTGATTTGTATTTATTTGTTCTAAATAGAGTTCTTTATTTGGGGAGTAGAATTCTTTGTCATAAGTCTTATCTGTAAAATAACCTGTTTGTAACCAATCTTGTAATCCATTAAGTATTCCATTCTGTTTTTCTTTTGAGAGATTTTTCGAATTGTAGACATATTCTGCTAAATATGAATTCTTATCTCCATGAAAATGAGTGGAAGATAATTTAATTACAATACTGGTTTCATTTGGTCTATATTTTGCATGGATAGCATTTGCACTATGATTTGAAATTCTTAAATTATATTGTTCAGTATCAATATAATGTCTTACTGTATGTGATTTTTCTTCTGAGATATGCATTATATTTTGTATTTCTGATAAAAAATCTTCGGCTGTTAATTCTTCATTAGATTTTAATTTTTCTAATTGATTTATTGCTTCTTGACTTTTATTCCCAGAAAAATTATCTTTAAGAAGTCCTATTGTGTTACCTAACTGTAGTATATTTTCAGTAGAGGATTCGTAGGACATTTTTTTTTGTTCATTATTTAAATTATTAATGATTACTTTTTCTTCTTTTTCTGTATTTTCGTTTTGTAAAAGGTCATTTTCTTCTTGTAATGGAAACGGGTTTTCTGTTTCATTTTTTCCGTAAGTATTTTTTTTTGAGTTTGTAGTTTTTTCTATATCTTCAAAATCATTTAGAACGTGTTGAATTTCGAGTTCTTCTTCTAAATCTTCATTATAGACTTTCCAACCTTCGTTTGGTTTTTCATTCTGCATTTTCTTTGCAATAATATCTGCTTCATTCATAGTAAGATTTCGGGCTGCTGTATCGGCAAATTCATTTGCAACAAACCAGTTACTTTTTAATGCAGTAGATATTGCTATTTTTCCATAACGAGAATCTATTTGTTCTTCTTCTTTAAGAGTTTCTCGGATTATACGTTCTTTTTCTAATTTATTTTTACGAATTTCTTCGGGATTATACCCAAGTTGATTAATGTTAATTTCAAAATCAAGGTTTCTTTCATCTTCTTTCAACACATTGGTCAAAACATAATTGATTGAGGCATTGGGATTTTTATCCTGAAAAGCACCAATATCTTTAGTAATATCTATAATTTTATGGTTTTTATATACTTCACTGAAATGCTGATCATCAGAATTAGCAATTGTAATTAAAAGACCTCTTTTTGTTGGTAATGCAAGGACAGCTCCATGTTCACCAGCTTGTTTTTCGAGTTTTTCTAATTCTTGCCAATCGTTTGTTTTTGGCTTAATAAAAAAATAAGAATAATTTCCGGCAATTGGAGCCTTATCATTTCTTTTAAGTGGGACTGTATCAGGATAAACACCTTTTTCGTTATACATATAAATACCTTCATTTATGATTGAAATAAAAAAGAACCTATACCTTTGAGCTGATTAGATTCAAAGGTATAGGTATGCGGTTTTAGAAACTGATTGCGTCTACTGTCTGTTCTGGTCTTTCGTGTTCGAGAGTTCTTTCTTTGTTCTGCCCTCTCTGCTGTTCGTATGATTTTGAACGAAATTCGCTTAAAACAGATTTGCAACGTTCTGAACATTCAGCACCAAAAGTCTGAAGGTAATTGAAATTGTTTTTATCCATTTCTGCCTGGACATTCTGTGAAATTGATTTCTGAACTGCTTCCTGGCTTTCTTTGTCTGTTACAAAAGCAGCTCCAATTTCACAAGCAGCCAGATATTTACCAAGGTAATCAACCGGGCTTGTTGTATTGGTTGCATCAATTACAGGGGTATCTTTCTTTTTTTCTGCCTGGAATTTTTCAAAATTTTCAAGCTCTTTTACAGCTCTTCCTTTCTGCTGGTCCAGAGTTGGAATTGCCTGACCTTCCGGCATGATAGCATTCAGTTTTTCCTGTTCCTGCGGCTGAATTGATTTTTCTTTGTAAGAATTTACATCTCCGTTTGTTACTGAAAGAAATTCGATTGCTTTTTTGTGCTCATAAGCGATTACAGTAAGGTAATTATCTTTCTGTTCTGGAGTTGCTTTTTCGCTATGATACATAGCACGATATTTGTTGATTTTCTGGAAACGATCTGCGTTAAGTTTTGCCAGGGCAATTTCTCCTTTTGGAGAACGCGGCTTGTTGTTTTCGTCAAAGCTGAAACAGTCTGCTACTGGGAATTCTTTGAATACGTTTGGTTTGTATTTTCCATTTTCATCTTTACTTGGTGGAATAGTAATATCCAGGTTTCGGGCATCTTTCTTTATACGGATTCCGATTCGGTTTGCCTGATCAAAAGTCATTACTTCCCGACCTTTGATATTTTCTTTTTCAAAGAAATTCTGCAAAAGAATCTGATTGGAACCTTTAATTACCGTTCCTGTAATTGCATTACTAATTGGGGGTTTTGTTGAAATTACGACTTTTCCGTCTTTTTCGTCTCCGCCAAGGTAAACAGCTGTTCCATTTACATTGTCGTCATGGAAGGAATGGCAGTTTGCTTTAACTGCAACTGTGTGCCAGTTTTCTTTAGGTACAGTAGTGCCGTTTGCTGATGTATTAACATCATCACTCATAATAATCTCCTTAGCACTCTGTACCTTAATAATATTACTAACTTGTTGTTTTGTAAACCTTATAATATAATTATTTTGTGATTTCGATTTTGATTCCTGATAATAACAATTACTTTAAAACTTATGCAGAAGGCGTTTTTTTACACCGTCAGATATTTGCCGACCAGGTTGAAATTACTCTTGATGATAACTATTGTTTTTCGCTTTATTATACCTTCCCTCACCATTCAAGAGTTTATATTTGTTGTTCTACCTCTATCTGCCAAACTAATACTCTTGAAATATACAATGTAAATAAGAGATTTTCTGTTATTGCAAAAATCGAAGGAAGACGAAGTTTTGACCGATACAAAAATGCTATGAATTATTTAAATAAAGTTACTAAAGGTGAAGTTTATAAACTTCCAGTTCAGTTTTTCTGGCAGCTCTGTTATCTTTGTCAGAGAGGCTTAAACAGTAACTGGAATTTAGAAATGCTTGTGAAAAAATATAAATTTGATATTACGTATGATAAGGAGTTGTTATGTATTCAAGAGAACACCTTAGAGCTTTAGGAATCAATAATATATATTTTAAGAACTTTGGTGGAATTACAGAAATTATTCATATAATCAGTTTAAATAATTTTACCACAACTGTTTCCAGTGGAGGAAACCTAGGAGAAAAAGGGGTCCTGGTTATAGAAACAGAAGAAATGAAAATTGAAATATTTGTTTCTGTAATTAAAGACTTTTCTGAAATAAATACATTCACACTTTTTCATGAAGATCCTTTTCCGGAATATTTTCAAAATAAGGTAAATAGTTTAAACAGTATTCTTTCATCTTCTGAAAAGAGAAAAGAATTTCGTTATGAAGTTGGACTTAAGAACTGGCAGAAATTTGGATTAAAAAAACCTGAATGTGCATTTATCGACGGAAATTATATAACAAAAACGATCATAAATAACGTTTCGATACATGGAGCACTTCTTACAGGAGCTCGTTCCCATACTTTAATCGGGGAAAAAGTTATTTTTACTTGTAATTTTGATGAAATAATTAAATTACAGAGTATTTTAATTAACAGTTCAGCTTGCGGAAACGGTTATTTCCGTTATTCATTGCGGTTCCTGGAACCGCTTTCTTTGACTTGGTGTAATCACGTTCTTAATTATGGCGATTATTTGGATAATACATTAGACTATGAATAAGAGTGTTGTGTTATTATGCATAAATTGTATTGTCCAAAAGAAGACTTATCTGTAGGGCAGTTATTTCTCCTGGATATTTGTGACCAAAGAAAAATTACAGAATTCTGGCGCAATAATCTGGAAAAAGAAACTGACCTTTCAAAGTTAATGAAAATTGCAACTGGGTTTGTTCAATATCCTACTTTAAAATTAATTTACTGTATGAGTAAATTTGTTTTCCCTGCAAAATGGTTTTATAAACCTGAAGAATATGAACAGAAATATAAAAAAATTTCTGAAAATACTTTTCAATTTACAGAAAATTTTCGAGAAAGCATAAATTATAAAATCATTGAAAATATGTTCAATGAAAAGAAATTGTGGAAATATTGTGAAGACCGTTATGGAGAAAAAAGTAAAAATAAATATGTTATTCTTTACAATTTTTTAAATGGTAGAAATAAAATATCTGCTAAACAGATTAAGGAACTAGAATCAGATTTTCCTGTTGAAAACTGGTTTATAAAATAATTATATTAAATGTATAGGAGAAAAAAAATATGAAAAAAATCTTTAAGAGTTTTCTTTTTGCTTTGGTAATCGGTTTGTTTGCATCCTGCCAGAATCCTTCAAGCGGCGGTAGTTCTGTATCCTTCTCATCTGGATGGTGGAAGTTTGCTACTGATAACAGTACAGTCTATTTAAATTATGACAATTCTAAAAACATTATCAGAGCCGGAAGCCCGGATCAGGAATATGCAGCTTCAATTGTGGAAAACATGAATAAGGGTGAAAGCTTTTCATGGGATATGTGTCTTAAGAATGCAACTGATGCAAGAATGATATTCGAAAAAGTTGAATATGCCAATTTACCGGAATGGGCAAAAAAGATTACCCAGGCAAATATTTCTATTTTGTATGGTGAATATAGATTTGACGAGAAAATTACTTGTGAAAAACTTTATTATTATGAAGGTCCTCATATACTTAAAACTTTTACTTTGGGGAAACAGATAAATACCAATACTAATAGTTCTATATATTATTATGATATTAAAAAGGATTGTTCTTATGTTCCATCTATTTTCTGGGAAATATTAGATAATGGAAATATTTATATTGATTTTGGTGTTGATACCAAATTTTCTTTTGACGGGAAAAAGATTATTTTTGAAGATTTTCTTGGGCAGAAAAATGTTTCTGCAACAAAAATTAAATAATTTTTTCATCTGATAATAGAAAGACCAGGGAGTTTTCATCCCTGGTCTTTTTTTTATTTATTCAAACATTCATAAACTTCAACATATACAGGATACCAATTTGGTATTGATTCACCTAATCCCGCATGATTAAAATTTACTGTAATGTAGCCAATTAAATCTTGGGAAGTTGCTACCGTATTTTCAGATTGTTTTTCGTAACGTGTTGCAATGACGTTTTCAGTCATAACACGAGGTGCACCTACATTTGTAGCGTGTATTTGTGCACCATTACCAAATGACCCGTTTGAGATTGTTCCGTTATCAAAATCATTTTTAGTTATTACACGGTCTGAAGAATCAACATTTGGGACACCCGGACAATAAAGCCAAGCATAGCTTTCAAATTCCTTCTGTGACATATCATAACCTCGGTATATTTCTTCTTCTTCCAGTTCCAAGAATACAGATTTTTTGATTCCAGACCAGTTACTGTCACTATATGCATATAACCAACCATTTTTTTGAGAAGAAGTCATAGAAGATGTATACATTTCATTATCTGGATTTGAATTGTTAACATGTCCTGCAATTAAACTTAATCCATAATAATCATCTTTTCCGCCAAAAGTAAGATTTTTGTAATAAGTTCTCCAGGTGATATTGGTTTTCCAGTCTACACGAACTCCGTCATAAACCGGAACAAAAAGTTTTTCGATTTTATAACGTGGTTCAGGATTTGTTATGTCTCTTGAATGTGTTATAGAAAAACTTTTTTTATTTTGTGATTCATTTGCAATAGAAACCGAGGAGATGAAACCTAATTGTTTTTTTATATTAGTATCAGGATTGCTTACAGCATTCCATACAAGTGATTCAACATAACCATTTGGATTTGATTCTTCAATTCCAACTTCAAAGGTTAAGATTTCTCCATCAGCAATGTAAATTCCCGAATCTGTAATACGAGAAAATTTTCCATTCCTATATAGCTGTGTAATTGTCGGAGTATAGCTTGGATATTTTATTATGCCTGAAATTCTTTTCTCTCCTACAATTCCTCCGTTTGTTGGATTTGTTCCTTTTATTACGAATTGCAATTCTCCATTACATTCTTTAAGCGGATTGATAACTATTTCACCTGTTGCAGTCTCATTGTTATTTGCATCCGTAGAATTTGAGAGATGATTGAAAGCAACTGTAAAATATTCTCCTACTCCTAAACCTTCTGCACTTAATTCTGTATTAGAAGGGCAAACAGTGTAAGAAAGTTTTACCTGCTCTTTTGGAGTAATATTGAAATTTGTATTTCCCTGGATTTTCAGATCATAAGACCAGGATGTTTTTACTGTAATTTTTGAAGTCGCACCACCATCTGTTGCTGCAATTAAAACACCTTGTCCTTCTTTTAAACCTGTAAATGTTACTGTTCCGTTTCCATTTATATCAGGTTCTGAAGGTTCATAATCCCAGTAATCATCGTCTGAACTCCTTGTCCAGGTTATAATTGCGTTTGGAGGACTGACTGTATATTGCACTGTTTTAGACTGATATGGTGTTATACGTAAAGCAGTATTTTCGAACTGGAATGATTTTCCTGCTTCGACAATAACTGTACATTTTGCCGGATTAGGAGCACCAGGAAGTCTTGCATAAATTGTGGCTTCTCCAGGATTTACTGGATAAAGCTGAACTTTTTTCCCACTTCCCATAATCTTTACGATATTTGAACCGTTAGTCTGATTAGGTCCGACTGAATCCCATTCTATCTGATTATAATCGTCGTTGGATTCCAGGTTATCAATACTTGCGGTAAGTGTTGAGCTTCCTCCTCCTTTAACGATTGTAATATAAGTTTTATCAAGTGAAATCGTTTTTGCTCCACTTCCAGGAATGACAATAAAGAACTGCAAATCACTTGCTGCTTTTTCATGAGAACAGGTAATGATAGCTTCTCCAGGACTGAGAGCTGTAATATAAATTGATTGTCCATGAACACTTCCATCCTGGCTTATTCCTGTAATTTGAATCTTATCGGTATCTTTTGTTGTCCATTTCAAATTTGCCTGGTCTGGACTTGTAATATCTGTTCCTGAAATAGAGGCAGTTAAAGTCTGACTTTTTCCTTTTGCTACAGTATATATCGTTGATCCAGAGGTAATATAAGCTGCATTTACAGGTTTTTCCTTTACATAAATCATCATTTCGGCACTTGCCTGTTCTACACCTGTAGTAGTTGCAATTAGTTTTGCGGTTACTGTTGTTGTTCCGCTTGTTACACCCGTAATTTGTACAACAGATTTTGTTCCGGTTACAGAACATATATTTCCATTTGCAACCTTATACTCAATATGAGTTTTTACAGTTGTTGTTGGCACCTGCATATTTAGGAATTTTACTTCACCCTGGGTAATTGATACTGAATTATCAGGGAAACCAAAAGTTGTGTATTCAGAAACAGTCACTATAATCTGCTGATTGTATTCAGCTTTCGGGTGGGAGATTGTAATAGTTGTAGTTCCTGTCTGTTTCGGAATAATTGTACATACATTTGCTGCATACTGGAAATCAATTACATCATATACATCAAGTGACCATTGAAAATTATACTTGTCAGTAGAAGTTCCATTTACCAGAGATGCCGTAATTGTTTTAGCAGCATCCGTAGGTTTAAGTTGGAGAATGCTTGAAGGCACAGAAATATAACATTCTGATTTTGTTTTTTCGTCCACAACAACCAATACCTGAGCTGAATATAAAGACTTCGGATGCCTTACAGTTATATAGCTCTGTCCCTTTCCTACTGCTTTAATTTTACCGATCTGATTCTGTCCGTAAACAGTACAAACAGTTGGGTCATTTGTTTCCCAGATAAAATCACTATAATCTTCTTCAGTTCCCCCAATAAGGTCTGCGGTAATATTTGAATAATTATCACCGATATTGGTTACAAGTACACTTGAAGATAACTGAATATATGGATTAGCAGCAGCAGCTAAAGGGTCAACAACCTGAACAATGATTTCCAACGGATATTTACAGGTTGAATTAGTAACAGTGATTCTTGCAACACCTGCCTTATTAGCTTTAAGTATTGCTGTACTTGCATTTGGAGTAACATCTACAATGTTGTAATCGCTTGAGGTCCAGGTATAACCATCAAGGATGATATCACTTGAGTTTTTAATTGTAACATTTACATTACGTGTGTTTCCTTCTCCAATTGTTACTACGTTTGTATCTGTTGAAAGATAAGTAAAATTGGATAATTCTTCCTTTGTATTGCCAACAATTACAAGAACTTTCTTTGTAATATTTGTAATACTGTTGGTAACAGTAATTTCTGCCTGACCTGATGCAACCGGAGAAATAAAAGCAATTCCAGTAAGTGACTGTGCGGAGATCTTAGCAATTTCTTCATTATCAATAGAGAAATTGAATTGATTTGGAGTTTCGTCTGGACAGTTTACTAAAGTTGCCTGTAATTTCTTTGAAGAATCATCACGGAGCATAGTAATTACATCCTGACATGAAATATATACAACTGGGTCTGTTTCTTTTATTACATATTGATTTCCAATTCGTATATATATTTTTAGTGTATTTTGACTGTCAGGGTGAGTAATATTGATTACTGTTTCACCAATTTTGTTGGCTGTAATATGTCCTGAATTTCCATTCCCAATTACAGAACAGATTTCCTCATTTTCACTCTGCCATGTAATTTCTGAAAGTTTAGAGGAATTAAGGTTTATTGCCTTAATTGAAATATTCTTACTTGTGTTTATATCAGAAAAGTAAACAACATTTTGTGTTGTTGTGAAATAAACATCAGGTTCGATATTTACTGCGCTTTCAGGATATACCGTAATTGAAAATTCACAAGAATAACCATCAATACTTCCATAAAGTTTTGTCGATCCTGGTTTCAAGGCTGTTATTTTAGCCTGACGAGGATTACCTGAATCTTTTAGAATTGAAATAATTGTTGGGTCATTTACTTTCCAATTAAATCGGGAAAAATCATAAGGGATAATTTTCTTTTCCCCGTTTTCATCAGTGCTTTCTGTATCTTTAAATCCAACCTGTTCGCAGAAAATATTTGCTGAATCACCAACCTTAATATTGTAATAAAGCTTATCTGAATATAAGGCTTTGATGTTTTCGAGTTCTTCTTCTGTATCCGCTGTCAATACCAGAATCTTTTTAGGTGAATCAACTTTTGGATGTGTAATATTTATATGAGAGATTGTTGTTCCTGTTCCAACAGGTGGAGCTTTTACAGTTGCATTTGATTCATTTCCGAGAACTGTTATACGGATATCATCCGGTTCCCATTTTATTGCCTGTTCATCAGTAGGTAATTTATTTGTTCCCCTAAGTCCAACTGTATAAGTTTTTTCTGTACTATTAACAATTTTAAGAATACCTTCTCCGGTGAAATATAAAGGTTCTTCAAGAATTGCATCCTTTCCAAGAACTTTTACCAGGATTTCTGTTGGATAAAGAACATTTGGATGTGAAACACTAATTGTTGCTGTTCCTTCTCCAGTTGGTGTAATAATAGCAGAACCTGAAATATTAGATTTCGCTGCTCTTGAATAATTAACACTTCCGTTTGTTGTTTCAAGCTTTATTACATCGTTTGTTCCATTTAAAGGATTATTTTTTACAGTCCATATCAAATTATTTTCATCCCCTTCTTCACCACCTTTGTAAATGATGTTTACAGAGACAGGGTCAGCACCAACTTTTGTTTTGATATAGTTTTGAGTTGTCGTAATGTAATTTGTAGTGTCAATTGCATCAGTAAGCTGATTTGTTGCGATAACTAAAACTTCACGGTTATATTCTGCGATTTCATGCTTGATAATAAGTTTAGTTGAACCATTTGCCTTACCTTTTAAGAAAACTTGGTTTCCGATCGCCGCAGTAATTGTAGCCACTTCTTCGTTTTCAAGAGAATAAGAAAAATCATCAACAGAATAAATACCGTCTTTTACATTTTTTAATTCACTTGTAATTGAATCTTCTGTAGTTCCTGAAAGAGTCAGAATTGTTTTATCTGGTTCAATGTAAACATTTTCAACAATCGTAATAACTCTACATACGATATCCAGAGGATAAATAGCTTCAGGATGAGTTACACGAATTGTGCAAACTCCGTTTGCTTTAGGAGTAATAACACATTTATTACCATTTGTAACAATGGAAACAGGAGCTTTTTCAGTTTCATTTATCAAAGCCCAGGTAAAATTTCCCTGTGCAGAAACATCTCGAGGATTTACAAGATTTACTGAAATAGATTTATCACCATCATCATTTTTTAATGTCAGTATATTGTCATTTGTTGTAATATAGGTTGTTTTTGTAAAATCATCAAAAACATAAACACCCATATAATAAGGGTAAGTAGATCTTGAATGTGAAATTTTAATTCTTGTGTAACCTGTAGCTTTTGCAGTTATGATACAGTATTGACCAGTAGGCTGAACTGAACATACAGAATTATCTTCTACACTCCAGGTATAACCATTTATATCAGCTGCATCTCCACCATAAAGAGAACAAAAAACTTTTTCGGACATTCCAGGAGACATTTGAAGAATAGAAGTATTTGAATAAATATAAGGTTCAACAACTTTTTCGTAAGTTGGTTCATATCCTGAAATTGTTAGAATACAGGTAGCTGAATATTTACCATAAGAAACAGTTATTGAGGTCTGTCCTTCTTCAAGTGCATTAAGGACCAGTCCGTTTCCTTTCATTGTTACCTGAACCTTTGTTTCCTCATAGGTTAATTCAGGTGTAATATTTGCTGTACTTGGAGAATAAGAATAAGTTAATAAATCCATTCCGCCAACTTTCATTGTCAGGGAAGACTTATTAAGCTTGAGACTTGTTATTTCATTTGATTTGTTGTCAATATTTCCATCTGCGAAAAAATCGCAAGATGAAAAAACCAGAACGAAAAATAAAGTAATTAAATAGATAAATTTTTTAGGCTGAAACCTCCTTATACCAATAAAAAAAATTAAAACAAATCAGAAACTGAGTTTTTTTCATATTCTGACATCAATTCATACCTTGACTGCTGCTCGCTTTCTTTTGTTTGCTTTTTTAAAATATCCTGCCATACAAGATAAGAAATACCTTGTTTAAGGTCTTCCTGCATTGCTTTTAATGTAAATATTGTCTGTTCCTGGAGCATACCGTTTACCTGTAACAATTCAGGTTCAGTAGCTCCTTCCATACCCATCATTTCAATAATATTACTTATTGTTTCGTAAAATTCTTTATCACCTTCCTGTTGTGCTTTCAGGTCTTCTTCTGTGCTTGCTATGAAATATTCTATTTTTTTATCAATATTCTTTTCAACTTCACGGACCATAAAATAGTTTGCCGGAGTTAATCCATACCGATACCATAACATCATAGCATCTCCTTCTGGTACTCCTTTTGCAAAATTTTCGGCAACTTGTTTGAAACCATCACCATAATAATTAGTTGCAGCCTTAATCATGTCGACTAGATTTCCGTTATGATCGTCTTTAATTCCGCATAATGATTTGAAAGAAAACGATTCGTTACCAAAAGTAATTGTTTTTGCATTAAGAGTATCACGAATTTTACGAATATTAGTTAATTGTTTATCCATCTGGCTTGTAGCATTTTTTATTTCATTTCGAAAATCCAGATCTCCATCCCACTCAATTTCCTCAAAATTAAAAGAAGAAGCTCGGTCAATGTAAAATTGAAGGCGCTCATAATTTTGTTGAATCATTTCAATCTGATTCATTGTGTGGTCATACATCTGATATAACTGGTCTAAAGATGCCAGGAACTCGGTAATTACAGAAGCATTAACGATTGGGTCGTGAAAAATAGCTTGTGCAAAAAACTTTGTTGAATTTAAAATTAAACAAAAAAAGAATATTAAATATTTCTTTTTCATATTATTCTCCCTCTACTAAATGTTTATAATCAATATTTTTGGCTTTTAAAATCTCACATACAAGTTCATTTCCTGTATTTTTTCCGAATTCATTTTCAATTCTATCAAGTAATTCATGCTCTTCCAGACTACAGGTTAAAATACCGAGTTGAAGCTCGTCCAATTCCAATTGGAATCTTCTTGTTCCCATTGAAGATTTATAAAAATAATCCTGTTTCCTTACCATTTCTGATAACAGTATAATTTCTGATGGTTCAAGTCCGAATTTTTTATAAGTTTCATAGTTCATTTCGGTTTGAGCTTCTTCGTCTGCAAGGAATATTTTGGTAACACATTGAGATACAAGTGTTGAAGCTATCGGTGAATTTACAGCATCATTTATTTCCTGGGTTGCAAAAACAACAAATACATTTTTCTTTCTTAAAGTTTTAAGCCATTCGACGATTTTCCCAGCAAAAATAGGATTTTTAAAAAATGTCCAGGCTTCATCAAGAACAAGTAAAGTTGGTTTTCCTGTGAATTTTTTTTCACATTGTAGAAACAGGTAATCGAGAGCCGGAGCAACTGCACCTTGTGCCATATCCATTAAGGTACCCATTTCTATCATTGTCCAGGATGATAGATTAAAATTATCAAAGTCACTATCAAATAAAGACCCATATTGTCCTCCCAGAACATAAGGAGTTATACCATCCACAATATCATTTGTATTTGTTTTCGGGTTGAGGTAATTACAATACTGACTGAAAGTAGTTAATGTTCTGGACTTTATATCTTTGGTTGCTAAAAGAACAATTGCATCGTGAATTGAATTTCTCATAGCTGCATTTACTTCAATTTTTTGTTCTGTAAGTAATATTTCAATGAATTCGCACGCCCATGATTGTTCTTCAAGTGTATCTATATGTGCCAAAGGTTGAAACGTAATATCATCTTTTCCAGGTTCGATGTAAATACCACCACAACACATAGTTAGATTTCTCGCACTCCGGTCTTTATCAAAAATGATTACCTGAGATTTAGGATATTTCAACCATTGTGCTTCAAGCAATGCTAGTAAAGTAGATTTTCCGGCTCCTGTTCGTCCACTGATCCAGGTATGACCAACATCACGAACGTTTAAATTAAGAAAAAAAGGAATATTAAATTCTGTGTTACAAATTACGTGCGGATGTTTCTGTCCGCAAATATCTTTCATAAAGTTATTTTCGCTTAACCCTGCCCAAATAGAAGAAATCGGAATAACATGACTTAAATTTCCTGTAGAACAGAATAGTTCTCTTCTGTTGGCATATATATTTCCTGGCATCATAGAAAGGAAAGCCTGTAAACAATTTACTGTTTCAATTTTAGTTCTGAAACCGCAAGCTGAGATCAAACCTGCCATTTCCTGGGCTTTCTGTTCGGCAACTTCAATATCTTTATCCCATACCATGAGATTACTGCAATAGTCTCCATAACCAACAGTTCCCATTGTTAGGTCTACTTTTGCTTCCTGTGCATCAACTTCTTCTGCTATTGCAGCAGTATTTTCACGTGAGGATTCAACATGAACAGTAGATTCCATGACTAACTGACCGATTGATTTTCTTGCCGAATGGAATCTTTTCTCAATCATATCAACTTTTTTTAATGCTTCTTCTTTGGAGTAACAAGAGAATCTTGTGCTCCATCTTAATTCACATCCGGCCTTGTTGATTACATCAAACATAGCAGGAAGTGTGAAAGAAGGAAAACTACTTATCGCTACGATAGGAATATAATAATCGCCAAGTTTTAATGGCATTGAGTTTTCAAGGTCTGAATCTGTTACTACATTATCAATAAAAATATGGGTTTCTTCCGGGTAAACCATCTTAGTCCAGTTTAAAGAAACAGAAGTGTGAAATAATGAAAGTAATTCTGAACTGTTTAATGGCTGAATATACATAATTGTAGAAAGTATTTTTGCAATTTTTGTTGTTTGCATTTTAAAAAACTTAAGTTCTGATTTAAAAGTTTTTGTATCGTCTTTCTCTTTTCCTGTATTTGATTTAAGTAATTTGTTTTTAATTTTTGTTTCGGCTTGTGGTGGGAGAAAATAGGTAAAGATGAGAAAATATCTGTTCTTAAAATGATTTCCTGAATAGGTAAAATTTAATTCTCTCTGTCTTTCTATCAAATAACCTGTAAAATTTTCGAAGCTGCTTCCAGGATAATCATTATTGATTTCTCTCTGCAATTCAAACTGAACCGTCCAGTTTTCACCAAGCTGAATAATTCCGTTATTAAACATATTTGAAATTGAATTGATTTTAGCTATGGAAGAGCTTGCAATATCCGGAGCAATAAATTCATAAGCACAAGTTAAAGCATTTCCTTTGAGTTTGGCAATTCCCTCTTCTGCCATACAGATCCAGGGACAAAGTGTGCTTAAAGAAGTTCCTTTTGTTTTATATGATTTAAAATCTAATGGTTCAATCAGCATATTTTTTATCCTATGTATTTATCCTGTTGGTTGAAGTTCTCGAAAAGAAATTCCAACAACATCTGTTCATTTTTACAAACTCTACGGCAAATCAATAAAGCTGCAATACCAATTCCAATACAATAAATACTGACTAGTGAAGCAAGGATTATTGTACATATTAAAATGGTATAGAAAGCCTTTTCACCGATTCCAAATAGAACCTTCTTCTCCATCAGAGACTGATGTACAGGAATTGAATAATCTGCTATATTTTCATCTTTCATTGTTTCTCCTTCGAACAGGGAAATATCCTTTCAAGGCTATAAAGGATAAATCCCTGTTACATTGGTTGTTATACAAACAAGGTAATTGCTTCTGGAGTAACCATTGACAGCCCTTCCTGAGTAATTCCTGAGAAGAAGAAATTTACGATAGAAGTAGCTCCAAGAATTCCTGCTGTTCCGATAATCCAAGGGAGAACTTTTTTGATGATTCCTCCTTCTCCCTGTGCATTACCAAAAGCAATTACACCAAACTCGATGATTAAAGCAACAACAAGCAATGCTTTAACCCATGTTGCACTTACCAGTTCAAGGATTTTTGTTCCAGCTGTATCCAGAACCGGAATACCTTCGGCAAACAAACCGCTTGAACAGAACAATGAAACGAAAAGCAGACAAATGATTGTTTTGAATGCTTTTTTGCTGATTTTTCTGTTGAAAAAACAGAAATGTGAATTTTCCGTCAAAGACGGATTAAGCTTAATTTCTTTAGGCGAAATACCTCCTTTAGCCTAAGTTATTTGAAACGATACCTGCGAGAAAATCATCTGTATCATCATTAACATGAAACAGTTCATCTACAACTGGTCCGTTTAATCCTTTTTTAAGGTGCACTATAAGTGCGATTACTTCTGATAAGTGATTTGCCATATCAATATCTTCAGTTCCTATCATACTTTTAATTCTAAGCAAAGTTGATGTTCCATCAGTTGCGTGCATAGTAGTGCAATTACCACTATGAGTTCTCCAGGCATCCAGTAAAGCTCGCATTACAATTCCTGTCCGAACTTCGCCAAAGATAATTCTGTCTGGTGATAAACGCATAGCAGCTTCAACCGCAAGATGAGCATCTTCTTTATATATATTGATATTACGTTTAAATATTGCATCGCATTGAAGTTCCAATGTATCTTCAATAAGAAGAAAATTATCCTTAGGGGTAAACTCTGCCATTTTTTTAATAATTGCATTAGTCATTGTTGTTTTACCCGACCCTGTTGTTCCAGAGATAATTATATTCCCTCTTTTCTGAATTGTATTGATTATTTCTTCATATTGAGATTCGGTCATTCTTTTTGATTCAACATAGTTTTCTAATGAATAAATAATTTTTGAAGGTTTTCGAATTTCTAGCTCATAGCGGTTACAGTTTATTCTTGTTAGTCCTGTTATACGGGCATTATATTTTGGAATAATTCCTTCCAGGATTGGTAAATGCGAATTAAAATCTATTGTTCTTCCAAGAATTGAAGAAGTAGCTTTTAATATTCTTTCTACAATATAACTTGGAACCTGAATTCCGGTAAAAATTCGTCCTTCTCCAAATTTTGATACAACTAATTCTCCACTATCAGGGACAGAAATATCAGTAACCTTATCGTCTTCAAGAAATGGAATAAATACTTTCATATCATCACGTAAGAGGTTATCGATTTGTCTTTCAAGCCTGATCTCTTCAGGTGTTTGTGGAGTAAAATCAGCCATTATTTATTCCTCAATACAGTTTGCAATAAGAATATCAATAAGATTACGAACTTGAGGATTTTCTTTTTGAAACTGTTCAATAAAGCGGTCTACTGCATACTGCCCTTTCTCAAGTTGATCTTTATATATTTTCTTACTTGCATTGCTGGAGTCTGCAATTGGTTTTCCTTTGTCTTCAGGTATTCGCCAGGAATCAAAAACACTTTGAGTAGTAGCAAAAAAATATTTTAAGTAAAAAATAAAAATAGAATGATACATTTTGTTTTCATTCATTATTTTCTTTAATGAAGAATTATTTTGCGTGATTGTTCCTAATAATTCATTCTGTATATTTAAGTCTTTTTTTAAGTATTCAATTACGGCTTTTTTTATCAAATCTGAAATTGTACAGGAATCAAGGTTTGCTCTAACTTCAAGTTCTTTGTAAAAAGTTTCATTGCACCTGAATGTAATTACTTTTGACATTAAAACATTCCTCCTGTATCAACTTCTGAATTAAAATCATCTTCATCTACCGATTCTTCATTAAACTCATATTCAACTGTATTATCTTCCAGTTCATCTTCGTTTTCTGGTTTTGAATTTTGTGTGACTTTTATTTCTTCCAAAGGAACACCATTTATTAAAGCGAGATCTAAAGCGAGACTATCATCAACTGAAATATCATGGAATTCTTCAAAAATTTCCTGAGCTTCGTTTGATTCATAAACCATATCATGAACCAGGTGTTCATTTTCTTCAGTCATAACAACAGCCGGTGTATTATGAAGTTCTTCCAGATTTTTCTTTGCCAAGTCTTTCTTAGCTACTTGCGAAGGAAGTCCGGCAGCATCTGCAATCATTTCATCCCAAGTTACAGGCGGTTTCATTAGTTTCTTGAAACGTGAATCCATATAATATGGAATTTTTTTACAGATGTAAGGTGGCATCCCTCTTACAAAAATCAATGCCTGATTACTTGGTAATCGTTGGATATCTGCACCATCCATTAAAGCTCTTGAAAAATCATTATCAGAATAGTTGATATTCGAATCACTCATAAGCTTCATAGCACCACTACGTGAAGTTTTTGACTGATGGATTGTCTCATTTCCCATTCGTTTAGAAAAATATTCTGCGTCATTTACTTCACCTGGAGCATATACAATATGACAGGAACAATGGTCAAGGAACGGATGATGTGGTCCGTATCGGTCAACAATCTGGTTTAAGGACTGACAGACAATCATTACGAACACGTTATATGACCTCAAAATTCCAAGCTGGACAGCAAGAATAGAGAACACGCCTAGAATCGGAAATTCGTCCAAAAGTAGGAGTAAAGGAATCTTTAATGCAGATTTACCGTAAGAAGAATCTTCTTCAGTCAATCTCATAAGAATATTGGTTACAATCAGACGGAAAACTGAACTGATACGATTTACATCTGAGTTTGGAACACAAAGATAAAGACAAATAGGTTCAGTTGAATTGATAAAATCATCAACGGTAAAATCACAACTACTCATATTTGTACGGATATTTGGGTCGTCAAAATCTCGTATCTTTGTTGCAATTGTTTTCCAAACAGAAGCTTTTTCTTTTGCGTTAGTCTGCATAATGTCAGAAGCGCCTTTTAGAACAAGTTTCTGTAATTCAGGGTCGTAATATTTATCACCTTCTTTAAGACCAAGCTTATCGAATTTCTTTTTGTCTCTTTCATACATTTTTTTTGTAATGATGAAATAATGCTTGGTGTTAATCATTTCTTTTACTTGTGATTCACCAAGAGCGCCGCTTGCTTCCTGACCTTCACCTCCGGCAATAAGTCGCTGTAATTCAGCTTCATTTCCGCCTGCAAAGAAATCACGGATTCCACCAAGATTTTTTTCAGGATAATCGGAATAGCGGATATGCATTAAGGCTGCGGTTACAAAAGATTTACCTGACTGTGTGAAGTATTCTCCATTTTCGGAACTTCCAGAACTTTCCTTAGCCGGAGCAAAAAGAATATTTGCCATCTGGTCTGAATCACGGAACGCATAAGCCAGACCTTCTCGCATTTCTTCTACAGGGTTATAGTGCATGGAATCTTCACGGGTTGGACTGAATTTTATGATTCTACTGTAACGGCTTTTCTCTTTACTTGTAGTATTAAAGTTTTCTGATTTAGGGTCAAAAATAATCTGATGTCCGTGGAAATTCCAGATTGTAGGAATAATCACAAATGATTTACCTTCTCCTGATGGACCAAGAAGCAAAGTGTGCATTTTTCCACTATGGCAGATAAGTCTTCCTTCCTTAATGCTTTTGAGGTGGACAGCTGAATCATGTTTGTCTACAGTAACAATTGCATCTTTTGTCTGTCCGACAACAATTCCGTATTTCTTGAAAAGACCATTTTTTTTCAGGTCTCTATTTGTTGCAAATCGTGCAGTTCCAAGATAATTACCTTCCTGTTTATTGATGTAATTAACAATCATTGTCCAAACGAAGGCAATAAAAAGAGCTGCAATACCGAAATAAAGAAAATAACTTATTGAATGTAAATAATATGGAACAAACTGCTCATAGTAGATGTACTTGAACATTGAGAGGAAATAAAAAACCGGATTAAATAAAGGTTTTCCAAATATTAAAAGCAATGGATCTCCAACTATTCTTGGGTCATAATTCATGCTTTGGGCGAAAACCTGGGTTGATGTAAATATTCCAATTACTGCCAGTAAGATTGGTGTAGCATATCTTAAAAACTGCCATCTGAGTTTAATCTTAATCTTATCTGGTCTTTCTTTTAAATAATCTTTTGTGTTTTTAGGCTGTGTTCTCCTTATGTTATTTATTGTTTTTTGAAATCATTTCTTCGTAAGCTTCAACTTAGAACTTAATTTAAGTTTATTAACATTCATATTCTAAATCATGTTTATATAAGTAGATATTCAAATTAATCATTAAAGGATTCGTGTTGTTGCGGTCTACAAAAGTAGATATTCATTATTTGTTCTAAACTAACCTACTTATGGGATTAGCCCGTGGTCTACAAAAGTAGATATTCATTATTTGTTCTAAACTCAATCTACTGATAGAATTAGCCCGAAGTCTACAAAAGTAGATATTCATTATTTGTTCTAAACCCCTAGTCTTGCATTAATCAACATATAATGTAAAACAATATATTTATTTGCAATTATTTTGCTAAATATTTGAAAAACATACAAAAATATGACAGTAAGACCAGGGGTTTGCAATTTTTTAACTTATTCCTTTTTCATCAAGATAATTAACAAAATCACCAGTTTTAATATTCTGTACAGAATTATACTTACCGAGATTCATACCAAGAGATATTATATACTTCATTTTCAATGCCAGATTATAAGCCGCAATTGAATCACATGATTCATTTTTATACTGCCATTCATTATTTATAAACTGTTTTTTTTCAGAACAAATCTTAAGACAGTTTAAAATCATTTCCAAGGCAGAATTATTAATAAGACTGAAACTAAGTTCATTAATTTTTGGAATATAGTTTTCATCAAACTCAGTACAATTAATCAAAGAGAAAGCTTTTTCCAAAGATTCTGATACATCAACTTTTTCAAACTGCTTTTCTTTTTTATTGTATATATTCCAGATACCATTACAAACGAGTTTATCTTCCCCTTCAAAAAGTTCATTAAACAACTTTCTTTCGAAATAGAATTCAAATCCATCTTTTGATTTTTTGATTGATTTAAATTTCGAAAGGTATTTTATTCTGTCTTTGAAATTATTTACTTCATAAAAATTAAAGACATTAACATAACTTTCTTCGGATATAATTTTTGAGATATATGTAGGATTTAAGAAGAAGATCCATCCAAACTGTAAATAATTTGGTTTGTATTCATTAATATCAGGACATAGCTGATAAGGATGATAAATACTTCCATTTTCGTTTTTTTCTGCATTTTTAAATACCAGGAATGAAAGTTTTTCAATTAATTTTGACTGGAACTTCTGATAAACATTTCTTTCGATCATTGCTCTTGAATGAACAAAATCAGCCGATAAATCTTCCATAACAAGAACAGCATTATTTTCAACCATCATAGTAGCAATTTCATGCACAATTACAGAAAGATAACCATCCTTAAGTTTTGAGATGTTTTCAATCTCCTGCCAGTTCATTCTTGAATTCATTCTTTCCTGTTCTTTTCTGGCTAATTTGTCTTTAAAATTAATTTTGTTGTAAGAAGTATCAATTGTGTTATAACTTTTTTTATTCAGAATTTTTCCGTTTTTATCAATCAAAACAGTTGTAATTAAATTGTTTTCTCCCCTATTTACGGCAAGGATATTAACATCATTATTGTTAATAGTATTGATTACATTTTCATTAAAACTCTTTACAAAGACATCTCTGGCTTTATAATTTAACAAAATTGGCAGATGGAAAGTAATATTTTCTTCTGTATATCTTCTGTCCTTTATTAAATCTCTGTCTGCTTTTTTATAAACAACTTCTCCAGAATCTATTAATGTTTTTGCATCAGCAGATAAAGTTTTTCCAAAATTTAGATGATTATAGATACTTTTATAGACTTCACTATCTATTGATAATCCGCTTTTTGTGTTTCTGTTTACAATGTAAGAACCAGTCTTATGTGTAATGTTTTTTTCTGCAAGAGCTGGTCTGTAGAAAATCTCTGCTCCGCCACAAAGCTGAATGAAGTCATTATCTTTATCAAATAACGCTTTAAAATATTCCGTATGAATATCTTTTCCATGAGATTTTCCAGAAAGATGCCTGTTATATACTTCAAACAAGAAAAGCTGCTCATTTTCTACTGCATCAAAAACCTCTTTTTTATTAATACCGAGCATCTGTAATTTAAATCCACAATCAGATACATCCTTATAAAATTCTGAAATGTCATTATACTCTGATGTTTCCTTAAACTTAAAATCAAAGACATTATAGTTTTCATAATTTTTGATTCCGTTCTTAAAATAATCAATCAATTCATGACAGAAATCAAGGTCAAAGTTTTCACCTTTTTTGTATAACCCCTTTTTATATTTTTCCAACAGTTCCTCCGAAGGATTAAAAGTTTTAATACCTTTAGCACTGAAGAAAATATGTGGCAGCATTTTATTTGGAGAAGGTATATATTTTATATACATCTTCTCAAAATTTGAGCCTGCATCCTGTGTAAATTTTGGTTTTGCTGTTTCTGAGTTGAAAATACCCAAATAATACTTACCTGTTTCTTTATCACAGAACATAACAGCATTGTTTGTGTATTCTTTATTAATGTCCCAGCCTGCTAGTAAAGATACACACTCAAAATTTAATTTGATTTTTTTCTGTTCTTTAAAAGATTTTGTAACAAAATTTCTAGTCTTGTTGTAAAGGAGAACAATTTCAGAAATAAAAGATTTATTATCATTGATAAATGCATAATATTTTTCATCTACATCTAAATCAGTATCATCTGGTAATTCAACCAATCTTAGGAGATTGTAGAAATCCAAAACCGACTGTAAATATTCTTTAATCGGTATTACCTGTTCTTTGTTCTTCTGCAAATTTGTAATTTCAGAGAAATTAATTTTGCTGTATAACTTATCGAAATCATAAGAAAGTAAATAACCAAAATAAGATGAAATATCCCTGCTTTCTTCAACAGATGAATTATCATTTACCCACTGATAATAATAATCATTAAGTTCCTTAAAGGAATAATATTCTTTCTGTTTCTCTTCTGAATATGTCATTACTGCATTTTTGTATAATGAATAGTCCTTAGTTACAAGGTTGGAAAGAATGTTCAGTTTTTTGAAAGGTATATAAACTTTATCCAGACTTGGCATATCAAGAGTAACATATTTCTTAAAGACAGGTTCAAATAAAGAATTATATTCATGGACAGCTTTAATTACATCAGCTGTTTCATCAAAGAAATCAACTTTGAATAAAGGTTCTTTTTCGCTGAGAATATTAAGATAGAGTTTTTTAAGTAATGGAACATTAGTTTTATTTGCATCATTATATTCTTTTATGAGCTGATTTAAACCTTTTGCAATACAAATTTTTCCATCATATTTTCCGCTGATCAAAATATTGTATTCATTAATGTTTTTATCTGAAACAGGAAAATTTACCTCAGAAACGATTTCATTCATGACTCTAAAATCATCGTTCAGAAAAAACTCTGGATTTTTAAGAATTACATTACAGTTTTTTACAAAAATATCAAAATTTTCGTTTACAATTCTAAAAGCGACAGCATTGTGTTTTTCTTCTTCAGTATATATGAATTTTCTGATGGTGTTATAATTTGTGAAATAACTTGTGAATCCTGCGAAATCTTTAAGAAGTTTAATTTCTTCTTCACTGCTTGCAAAGCCTGGAAGGATATTTTCAAACAGTTCTTTTGAAAAAAGTTTTTTAAAAGTTTCAGTATTTTTAAAACAATTTGAAATTGTTTTTCTGTATTTTTCCTGTACAGGTTTCAAAAGAGCTTTATTCTTTTCATTGATTGAATTATTCCAGACAGTATAAAGTTCGTTCCAGTCAATATTAACTGATTCCAGAACAGTTGATATAAAGTTTTTATGAGCTTTATCAATAAGCTTTTTTATGATTAGTGAATCATTCTCTCTTTTTATGTCACTGTTAATGATGTCATATTTATTCATTGATTCTCTTGTTTTTCCAACAGGAATCAATTTATTTACAATTGTTTTACTTACTGAGAAACCATTAAAATTTTTACTACATGCATAATTATCTATAATTTTCATAAAATACTCTTTTTCCCCTGGTTTAGGAGTCTATATTTTTTTATTTTTTTCCAAAATTATTTCTTCGTAAGCATCAAACAATACCTGACGGTGTATTCTTTGAAGATGATTCTTTATTTTTTCATCAATTTCTTCAATATTTACTTTGTATTCCGATTCAAGTAAATATTCATAAATTGTCATTTTATATTCATAAAAGAATAATTTGTTCATCAATTTTTCGAAAAATTCTTTTTTCTCATAATTTTCATTTCTTTCAAGAAAGTAATCAGTAGAAGAATAAGAATCAAATTTTACTGTAATTTCTTTGTCGTATTTTTCACAGATACCATCTTTTAAATGGTCAAATTCGTGATCCAACTCATCATTTTCGGGGTCAGTATATTTTAACAGCACTCTTATATGATTTTCATGGTCTTCCCAAGGAGCATCATTTTCTTCTATTGCCAGAGGTGAATAATTGAACAAGAGGCTTAAGTTAAAATCTAAATAATCTTTTAAAGGAAAATTATTTTTAATTTCTTTTCTTTCGTATTGCTTTTTAATTATATCCGAATAAAAATCCTGAAATTGTTTTAATCCTGGAATTAAAATTATATCTTCTTTTGGAACTATAAAAAAAAGAGTAATTTCTGATTCATTGTCACATTGCATAAAAGAAATTTCATATTTTTTTAATTTAAGAACATCTAATAATACTTTTAAATTAATTTGTTTTGATTTTTTTTCTTCTGTTAGTTCTTTTAATACGTTCAATACTGGCTCCTTATTTTTTATTTTTTAATAAGACTCTTATTTCTTCTTCTGTCAAATCTTCAAATTCCGAGAATCTTTCAATTTCCAATTCCCTTAATTTTCTCCAAGTAATAATATTCCACTCTGATATAGTGTGATCGTCATAACTAAAGAAAAAAGCAGTATGAAGGTCATAAGTATCGAGGTAACGATGCCAGGAACAATCCTTTTCATCCATCCATAAAATTTTTTTTGACCGCCATCCACCACCGAAATCACTTTCTCTGTCACAATAATAAACATTTAAAATATCGTAACGCTTACCGTTTTCTAACCATTGTTTTTCAGCACAAACTTTAGCTTCTCTGATTGTATTAAAAGTATATCCACTATGAATACAAGTAGAACCAAAAGGAAGTAAGAAATACTTAAAATTTGGTTTAATAAACATTTCCAAAGCTCTTGCATTTGTCATTTTAAATACCTTTATAATTTGTATACGATAAAACCAAAGAAAAATATTGTTCCAACAATAAGACCAAATATCTTTGCAATATTATAATTGCTTATAAGATTTCTAACGAAATCTAAGATTTTATAAAACTTCTTTTCTAATTTTTTCATTTATCACTTAACTGCCATAACTTCACTAATCTACTCATCATTGCTTTTTTCTAAATTATTTTTCTTTGTAAATTTAAGTTTTATAAACCGGATTAAAGTTGATAATGGAAATTCTCTTTGTTCTAATCGGTATAAAAAAATTGACATAAAAATAATAGATAATGGAATTACAGCAAAGAATCCAATTATTTGATTAAGATAATATCCAGCAATAAACATACATAAAATTTCAATCATAATTTAATCTCCATAACTCCAGGTTCCATCATCTTTTTTAACGATGTTAATATCTTTAAACGTTGTTCTGTCGGCTCCACCCTTTGGATCTTTTTTTGGAACAACTTTAATATTTTGTCCAGGTTTCAATGTAATAGGATTAAACGATGGAACAAAGAAACTTTCTCCTGTTTTTTCATTTTCAATAACCATTGCGTTATTCCATATATCTTCATCATTCATTGAATATACTTTTCGGATTGTTCCTTTTATTTCTCCCATTTCAGATAAATAAAGCTTCATTGCTTCCCCATTCTTTACTAGAGACTGTGCTTCTCTGAAAGTATTGTATTTTCCGTAATTTTTAAGTCTTTCTTCAAAATCTTTTTTTATATAAAATTTTCCATCAATTACTTCTGCAAGATTTATTGATTCCAGATATTCCAGTCTTTTAAATATATCGTCTCCGCAATCTTTTCCTATATATCCAAGGAACTTACTGTCTTTGTCTTTAATACACAAAGACTGGATCTTTTTATCAAATTCTGTAAAACGTTCTGCATAAATACGGTTTGTTCGAGCTTGTTTCTTAAGCTCATTACTACGATAGCCGCAGATATTTGTAAGTATTTCCTGGCTGAATTCCCTGGCATAATTTTTAATAATATCTTTTGAAAATCGGTCTATTCGTTTACCGTTCAGGTCTACACCGTTTATTAGCAAGTGAACATGATTGTGCTTTGTATTCTGGTGAACTGCTGCCTGCCATACAAATTTGTAACCTGTTATCTGTTCAAGTCTTTGAATAAAGCATTTAGTGTATTCTTTTAAAACTTCTTCACTAAGGTTTTCTTCTGGTGTTAATATCCATTTAAAATGCTTCGAAGTCGTTTTTGTTTTCATCTTACCATTCTTATAGAATGTCTTTTTTTCTTTATCCATTCGGCTTATATATTCATCAGTTGATACATTTCCGAATAATTCAGGCTTCTTTGAAATTTCTTCTTTATCTTTTTGAATCATATAATTTTTAAGATATTTAGCATGAGCCTGAATATTATCAGAATATCTGAACTTCACTACACATTGCTGTTTTGAAGAATTGATAAATGAATTATGAAAATTGTTATTTGAATAATTTGATACATACGTTATATGACTTGCTTTCTTTAAAAGATTTACTAAAGGTCTTACATCATCAGGAGTGTGTTTTGCACGACCAAAATAGATACGGAGTCTTTTTTTGTTTTCGTTTTCTTGTGAGTATTGTTTAGCAACCTTGTCCCAATTGTATCTACTTTTTCCGTACATTTTTTTTTCCCGTTTAGAAAATAAATCAAAAACAATTCGTTTTAAGAGCGCAGAACTGCGCTCCTGATTACCAGTATTACGATGTAATACGTATTACAACTGTATTACAAAGCTCAAAAACACCTGTATTACAAAATCGCTATTAAAAACGTGGTGTAATACACATAACTCTAAGTAGGACAAGGAAATAACACAAACTGTATTACAGTCTTTATCTTGCATTCCTTGTCACTTAGGAGAGTTTCTTATATAATACATCGTAGTTAACATTTTGTAAAGTTTGCGGTTTTGTGAACCGCAGATTATAATATAAGGACTATGATAATTCTTACTGAAAAGCCAAGTGTTGCCCGGGATATTGCACGGGCATTGAATTACAAATCCTCTGAAGGATATTGGGTTTCTGAATCAGGTCGTGACTGTATTGTTGCAGCTCACGGTCATTTACTTGAAAGTTACTTGCCGGATGATTACGATCCAAAATGGAAATCCTGGAAAACTTCTTTCCAAGACCTTCCTATTGTTCCTGAGACTTTCAAGTATAAAATTAAAGACAACTGTTCTGAAACTTTGAAAAAAATTGAACGTTGCTTCCGCAACTTCGATTCCAGGGAATTTATCCTCGCAACAGATGCTGAACGTGAAGGTGAAGTGATCGGTGCTGAAATCCTTGAGTATGTTGAATTTGCTTACTACACCACTGCAAAACGATTCTGGGTTTCTGAAGCTCTTACTCCTGAAGTTGTACGAAAAGGTATTGCTAATGCTCAACCTTTATCAAACTATGACTCGTACAAGAAAGCAGGTTTTGCAAGGGCTGAAGCTGACTGGCTTGTGGGAATGAATATTTCAAGAGTTCTTACTGTTCAGGCTAACAAGCTGCTTTCATTCGGCAGAGTTCAGACTGCCATTCTTGGAGCAATTTATTTACGAGATAGAAACATTGCAAACTTTATTCCAAAAGATTATTTTCAGCTTATTGTTACACTTACCAAAAATAATCAGAACTTCAATGTAATTTTCACAAAAGATAACAACGATAGATTTGACGATGATATTAACCTTAAAATTGTCCAGGGAAATCTTGGTGAAAAACTTTTAATCCAGTCTATTACCCGTGAAGACAAGACCGAAAATGTTCCGCAACTTTTCAACATTACAGGGCTTCAAAAATACTGCTCTAATAAATTCCATCTCACTCCTGATGAAACTTTAAAAATTGCACAAAGTCTTTATGAAACGCATAAGTGTCTTTCTTATCCAAGAACACCTTCGGTTGTTCTTGGTGATGATAATGTTGAATTATTCAGACAGAAATACGAGCTTCTTTCAAAAGTTAATCCAAAACTTGCATCCAGATGTGATGTAAATAAAATATCCAATACAAATAAAAGATTGTTCAATTCGGCAAATCTTACAGACCACCATGCATTGATTCCACTTAATGTTTTACCTGAAAACGTTTCTGAAAATGAACGTAATGTTTACAATGCTGTTCTGTTACGATTTTTCCAGACAATAATGAATCCTTGTAAATACCAGGTTCTTACATTGGATGCATTACAGGATAATTATCATTTCATCGGTAAAGGAAGAACTTACATCGATAAAGGATGGAAAGAAAATATTGAAGAATCAAACGATGAAGAAATTGAAATCTTTCCAACTGACATTGAGAAAGGGGATTTACTGAATATTGTAAAAGCTGAAACTGTCGCAAAGAAAACTACACCCAAAAAGCATTTTACAAATGCAACAATTCTTGCATTGATGGAAAATCCACGGGATGAAGACATGGAAAAGAATTCCAAGCTTGTTGGACTTGGAACACCTGCAACAAGAGCGGGAATAATTAAGGAACTTATAGACCGGACTTACATCACTCAAAAAGGGCAACAACTTATTATTACGGATCTCGGAAAGTTCCTTATTGATACTGTAATCAAGATTCCTAGTCTTAAAGATTTTATAAGTCTTAAAACTACAACAGGATGGGAAGAACAACTGACAACAGAACCTGACGTATTTTTGAACAACATAAAAAGTTTCATCAAAAATGAAGTTCCCAAAATTACAGTTACTGAAAAATGGGTTGATAATAAGATCGGAGCTTGTCCGTTATGTCAAAAGGGAACTGTTTCGGAAGGTCAAAAATCATATTACTGTTCCGAATATAAAAACGGATGTAAGTTTTCAATCGGAAAAAACATTCTGGGCGCTTCAATTAACCAAACTGACGCAATGCTTCTGGTAACGGGTAAATCAACAAAGTTTAAGAAAATGCACAGTCAAAAATCTGGCAAAGATTTTTCTGCAAAATTAAAACTGAATATTTCAAACGGGAATTATCAGTTTGAGTATTTATTTAAGTAAGGAGTAGGCTGCCTAAAAATTCAAAAAAAATTAGGAGCGCAGTTCTGCGCTCATCCTTATTATTTATTTTCATTCTCTTCGTTCTTGTAATTCCTTTAATCCTTATTCTTCATAACAAAGGAGTTATAAATGTTTAGAAAAATACGTTTTCTTCTCTGGTCTATAGTTTTAATTTTTCTCATTTATTTATTTATAAAAATGCTGCCGGATTTTCGAAATGCATTGATTCATCTTAAATACAGTATAAATCAATTGATTTACACAATTAAAAACAAAATTTAAGAGCGCAGTTCTGCGCTCGGGGAGTAATATGAAAAAATATTTAGTTTATGACAAAGAGTATGAGGCTGACTGGAAAGCAGAAGGTCTTGAAGATGATGCATTAATTTTTGACGATTAATTTTTGGAGATAATTACAATGAAAAAAATACATTTATATTTTAAGGATACAGATTTTAATATTATTCAAATATGGAGTGAACATCCTGATAATGAAATAGAAGAACTCAATACATATTTTATTATTGAAAATAAAAGCGGCAGCAGATATAAAGCAAAAAATGAATATGATGAAGATATTGATTTGTTTGAATTTATTGCAAGCACAGTTGGAATAAAAGAAACTGATTATAAATTTGGTTTTGTAATGCAAATCAATGATTATCTTGATAATTCCAGAAAACCATATTTTGTCCCTGTAATTTATACAAAAGAGAATAAACCTGAATGGACTTTATCAAGAAAGTTTTATGATGAAATAGAATTTGTTGGTCGTGATATATGGGAACCAAATCATATGTTCTGTTCTCGAATCTTTAAAAATAATGCTTTGAAATATGCATATAAAAGTTATTCAGATTCATTTGGGACAGATGCAGATATGTATCTGGATTATTGTACTCTAATTGAAGATGAAAAAACTTTAAGGTTTCTTCATGCACTTTATGAAATGAGATTATCTGAAAATCCAATACGAATATTTTAAATTAATACGGACTTTATAAAAAAGGAGAACTTTTAATGAATACAACACACTTGATTTATGACAAGAATAAAGATTCTGACTGGATTATGGTTACGGAAAAAAAGCCGCTTCCCATAAACGGTTATACCGACCTTGAAAACCTTTTACGAGTAACAAACATTCTTTCCGAAGAAGAATCTTTCTTTGACTGGAAGATATCAATGGGTAAAACTTTCAAAGACCGCCCAAGTATAGTTATCAATATTGCAATCCACCATACACGGAATCTGATTCTGCTGATTGCAATTGATAAACATACATTTGAGATCTTTGCATATAAGGAAGTTTCTTTGCCAAAACTTGACGATTTTCCAATGATTGAAAACACAATAACGATGTAAACACAAAAAAAAATAGGAGCGCAAATCTGCGCTCTTTATAAAGGAGTAAAAAATAGATGGAAGAAAATTATTTTGACGAACTAGATACGTATTCGGAACCTGAATTCAATAATGAGGAAAAGATTATTGAAGAACCATATAAATTGAATGAAAACAATAGACTTTTAAATTCTTTATCAGAATCAAACAAAACTAATGTTGAATCAATAATCTCAAGAAGAGAATATTATGTAAGTCAAAACAAACATGACCTCCTGGAAAACTTTATCAAGTCAGATAATTTCCCTTTTGAAATAAACCGATGTGGTGTTGATATATGGTTTGAAGATTTTGAGTTCGGGTTTTATTCAGAAAACACGGATACAGAAGATATAATACTCACTCTTGAAGGATATGGCTTTAAAATTTTGACTTTTTCCAAAAGATTTATACGTGAAAAAGACAAAGAAAGGATGTGCTATATTGTACGCATTGATGGGTCATATTCAGCTTTCTTCGAAGATGATTTCTGGTTATGGGATGCAGTTAATAAAAAAGAGTATATAAAAAATCCTTCTGAAGAAAATATAGCAGGAAACGAAATTGAAGATAATGAAGAAGATTGCACTTTAGATACTCTTCCGGATGAAATTGATAATCCAGAATCTGAAAACAAAAAAAAGCCATATAAACTTAGATTAGGTCGTATTTTCTTTTTATGTGTATTTCTTCTTTTTGGAATAATGCTTATTTTTTTGAGTATCTCAGGGAAACCAAAGAAAAACAACAAGTTCCAGATAGAACATGAATTAGAAGTTAATGATCTAGTTCAGGAAAATAAAATTTCTCATAATACTAACATTGAACTTGAAAAACCTGCTGTTGCTGTTTGGAAAGGAAATGAACTTTATACATTAATGTTTGAATCTACTGATGGGACTACAAGAGTTTTTGAAAAAGCAACTTATGAAAAAACTTTTTTTAATTATGTTGTAAATATGTATGAAGATTCATATTCAATCAATCCAAAAGCTTTTTGCATTTTCCCTCGTAAAGAGATCAAATCAATTTCAGGAACAATTATTGAATAAAATACAGGAGCGCAGTTCTGCGCTCATATAGGAGTAAAACTATGAAAAAAAACTATATTAAGAATCGTTTGGTTACAATTTTTTCCCGTGAAGTTGGATACCAGGTTTCACGGTCTCTAAAAAGCTTCTTTAAATCCAAAAACAAAAAACAGAACTTAACATATAAAATTGATGATTCAATTTCATATTCAGGACAGGATGACCAGAATAAAGGTTATGGAAAGGAAATGAAAAAATGACATCAAAAGAAAACAATATTTTAAGTCTGATATTTTTAATTCTTGCTTTCATCTGTTTTTTAATTGCTTCACGTTCTGAAAATTCAATATTAAAGATAGCCGGAATTATTTCAGGAATTATTTTTATTATTGTAAGTATCGTTTTTGAGAAATTAGCAAAAAACCCGAAAGACTCAAACTTTAGGATTTTGAAGTCAATAATCGTAAAGTCAAAGAAAGACAAACAAAAATAACAGTTACATAGGAAAGTCTGAAAATGGCAGAAGATAACAAAGAAGATAAAAAAGATGATACAAAAAATGAATACCTGGGAATTTATTTTGGAATAATAATTGGGCTGCTAATAACAATTATTATAAAACTATACCTTCCGGATCTTCTTTTATTTTTTCCATAAAAAAAAGGAGCGCAGTTCTGCGCTCCTGATATAATAAAAACTAGAATTCAAGAAACACTTGAATTTTTCTTCAAGTAACTTGGTAGTCAAGTAATGAAGACTTATAGTCTTTTCTTGACAAATAATTTTTTCATTATTATATTGTAAATGACAGCAACTTAGTGTGTTGTCTAGACGTTGAAGTAAAGTGTTCCGCCCAGATGGCGTGCTTTATGGAGTCCCTCGATGGTTTTAATGTCAAACCAACACTGGGCTTAGGTTATTCGCGAGTAACTGAAAGAAAAACATTAATTTTACTCCGTATTCATTACGGAGTTTTTTTTTATGAATAATATTTACGATACAGCAATATCTTTTAGTAAACTTCTAAATATCGAGTATGAAATAATTCTTGGAAGAAAAAACACAACTGTCTGCTTGATTATTTCATTTGAAAAACGTCATTTTTACCATCTTGCTGGATTACAGTACATTGAAGATTTACGTGAATTAAGTTTAATGAACATCCAAAGTGATAAGGTATTTCACAATATTATTTCTCAAAAACTTTCAGCTCAAAAAATAGAATCCTCTCAAAATTACTCACGTATTCAAGACAGAGTTGATTTTTTATATTCCTTAGAAAACATCTTTGACAGTAATGAAACTATTTTTAAATATGACCCCAAAAAAAATATTCTCACTTCAAAAATTCAGGGTGAATATTTAATGAAAAACAATTTTCAAAATACTGATCTTTTTGTGTTTCTTGACAAATCTGACAACGGAAAATATTACTGTCGTTCCTTTTTTCCACAATCTTTTTCAGACTATTCTAAGGACCAGACCAGATGGACTGTTTTATCAAAAAAGAAACGATGGAAAAACCAGGATATTGAAATTATTTTGTTTGATTACAATGCCGAAAAGAAAAAGAAACTTGACCAGAAAAATGAAATTGAGTCTAAAGCCCAACAAAAATTTGAAGACTTTTGTAAAAGCTTAGAAAATAAAAGTGTTATTCTTCCAAGGGATAAATATAATGAACTAATGAAGAATTATAAGATTGTTCACCAACATTGTAATATTACGATTAGTGGAAAAGAATACGAATGTGTAAAAGGTCTTGCAAAAGGCTTTGCAGACCTTGTTGGTGAAAACCAAGAACTCAAGAAAGAATTACAAACTTTTATAAATAAAAACAAGGGTTTTGATTATACAGATTAGCGCAGTTCTGCGCTCCTGATATAAAAAAGGCTATCCGGGAATAATCCAGATAGCCAGAAGAGAGATGATTTATATATACGAATATTTATTTATCGTTCAACTCCGTTGTCACGGTCAGTATCAGTACTGTTGATTTCAACACCGTTTACTTTTTCAACTACACGAAGTCTTCCGCAGGGTCTTTTCATTTTTATCATTCCATTTGGAAGGACTCCATAAGCTTCCCATCCTTTTTTTCCAAGTTCAGTTGCTGCTTGGTCACCTTGAATTGTTTCATATTCCCACTTTGTAATTTCCATATCAGACCTCTCAATAAAATTTTAATACACTCTTAATCAGAATACAACACTTTTTTCAAAATCATTTCAGAAACTGTCATTTTTTCTGACTCAGCTTTCTTTTTAATTTTTTCTCTTTCTTCTTTGGAACAAGAAACACTGAAAGAAATTCTTCCTTCAGGAGACTTCTTTTTTCTTCCGCCAGAAAGACCTCCGGATCCTTTTCCGCCCATTTATTCAAACGTTTCCTCTTAAAGTAATAATATCATATATATTTTATATGTCAATACAAAAAGAAAATGAAATTAATAAAATTATACATCAGTTGCATCATCTGTATCTCCCCAATTGATTTTTTTCTTTGATGGGGCAGGTAATCCACTTGGAGGAAGTGCTTCCGGTTGTGGTGTGACATTACGCATTGGGGGAGTATAAGAGGTTGAAGATCCAAAATTGTAAATCGGTGAATTTGGAACTGCAACTTCTTTAGACATTGAAGCATTTTCTTTTTTCTGATTTCCGACAGCAAGGTCTTTATTTTGTGGTTTACTTCCTCCTACACTTGCATAGCCTGCTGCTTTCTGTGCTTTTAAATATTCACCAAGAGTTGATTTAGCTCCTGTTTCTGTTTTATGTGAAGCATAATCCATAGTATTACGTTGTGCCTTATCTTGAATAGATTCTTGTTTTGTTTCATCATGTGCAAAATTTTGAGAGTCATTAGAACCAAATCGGTTTGTTCCGCCACCGCCAGAACCACCCATTCCGCCTCCGGCTCCTTTTCCTCTGTAATTGGCGGCATTCTGTAATCCTGCTTTCATTTTCTGTCCTGCTCGTTTTGCACCTGCTGAAGTAGCACCTTTAATAGCACCCATAGTCTGCCCAAATTTTCCTTTACCCTGAGCAGCCGCTTTCTCAGCTCCGGCTTGTCCTCCACCTACCATAGCGGCAACATTTCCTAATGCATTAGCAGTCGCTCTGGACCCAGCTCCAACTGCTCGTTTTCCCATTTCAACGCCTTTTGAAGCCATTGCAAAACCACCTGCAATAGCTCCGGCTGCCTGAACAAATTCACCCATAGACATCTGTGGTTGTCCTGTAAGCATAGCGGATGCTAATTTTGGAGCATTAGAACAAAGTGTAAAAGTTAATAAAACAGTAAAGATCACGTATCCCGCTGTGGTAAAGCCAAAAGGAGCAGTATCCGCCGTTGTACTTCTTGCAAGGTCCAAAAAAGTTATACAACAGAAATACATACAGATTGTTATCATTGCAAGTTTGACTGCCTGACTTAATAGTGTTGGCATAAGCTTCATTGCCATATCTTTAAGTCCGTCAAATAGAAGACACGGAATAAGGACTACTCCAAAAGTTACACAAATCATAAATTCAATTATGCACATTGTATATTGAATGCACTCTATACAGGTAATTGCAACCATTATTATTTCACAAAGAAAGCATAAAATTATATCAAATATTTTTGTAAACGGAAAATCAGAGGGCAATTTGGCTTTAATCAATCCCTTTTCTGCTTTTTCGTTCCATGCTGTCATAACATCATTTTCCCAAGTTTTCTGCCACATTATCTGTGCTGAAAGCAATGTCATACGAAGCATTGAGCTTGGAGAAAGTAATCCGGTATCAACTCCATTATTTTTCATTGATAGATCAATACGATATTTATTTGTAATCGAGTTATCATCTACTGTTAAAATACTTCTTATAGCATTTATAGTTTTTGCTTTACCTTTAGGTTTTTCTGCATTTAATCCTATTTCTGCTTTTTTCTTTTCACTAGTTCGTATATCCTCAATGATTGGAAATATAAAAGTACTTTCCGGATCATAACCATTATGTTGATAATAAGGGTCTTGTATTTCAAGTTGAGCTTTTAAATTATTTATTAGTTCATCAAGTTGGTCTTCTTCTGCTTTCAAAGCTTTTTCAAGATTATCAAGGTATTTACCAAAATCTTCAGCTATAGCATTTATACTGACTCCTGATACGTAATCTGCCATTTGAATTGAAAACTTCATTAACCCTCTGGAAGTAGCAGGATAGATATAGAGAATTAACAGAAACAAAAACCATTTTGTAACAGTTCCAACAATAAATTTTCTTTGTTCCAAAGTTCCAAAAACCATTTGGAAACAGTTCCAGAGAATACCCAGGCAGCAAAAGATCTTTCCAAGCATCAAAGCTACTGCAATATATGCGTTCATCTGGCTGTTAAAATAGTTAATAATTTTAAAGACTGGAGCATCAATATATGGATTCATAGTTTACTCCTTATTTATGTAAAACATATTTTTCTTCAACTTCATAAGGTTCAAGCGGCGGTAAATCAACAGTAACATTAGTTATCAGGTTGATTTCTGTTCCACTCTTTATCTTATTAGTTGGCTGAATATCTAAAGCTCTATCGACAATTTTATTATTCAAACGTTTTGTTTCAGAATATACATCACTCATAGCATTCTGGGCGTACATATTATTCTGTGTATCAATAAGGTTGTTTGCCTTTGTATCAAGAATTGAATACATGGCAATTAAACCGAAAGCTTTTACATATTCGAAAGGATGGTCTGTTTTTATACCTTTATAACCTGAATATCCATAAGCATCGATTCCATTCATTGAACCGAGATTTACTTCTAGTCCATCCGGTCGGATCAATGTATTCCAAACTACCTGTACCCTACTCTGCCCGTAAGATACATCTGAATTATATTCACCATACAGTCGAGACCCTTCAGGAATCAAAAGGTATCTTCCGTCATTTGACGAATAGATATTTTTTGTAACATGAGCCATTACAGAACCAGGTAAATCGGTGTTAATACCTGTATCCAAAACTGCGGAAATTACAGTTCCTTTCCAGATTGAATAATCTGAATTCCATTGATAATTTCCACCGATTCCATTTTTTCTTAAGAATTCATTTTTTTGTGACTGGTTATTCTGTGACTGCCAGTTACTCTGATTATTTCCGCCTTGTGTTGCCAGGAATTTGTCGATATTATTTGTAAGTCCTGCGGGTGTATAACCATTTGTCTGTCCTGCGAGAGAAGAATTATAACCCTGGTTATATCCGGTAATTTTATTTTCTCCGTAATGTGCGCCAGATCCATTTCCTCTGGTAGCAGTTGGAGAATCATAATTTTGTAAAGAAAGTCTTTGTATCTGTTTCTGTTGTTCGTTTCTGTTTGTCAGGGGAACATCGGTGGTTGTGGATGAACCTTTTGAAGGAACCTGAACAGGAGCAGTATTATTTTTTGGTTTTTCATCAAAAAGAGGAGGATATTTTTTATCAAATTCTTCCTGGGAATATTCAAGAGCTGAATTACCATTTTCAAAATTAGACCTAATTTCAGCAGGCTCTATTGGGTCTTCGTTTGTAAGTGCTTTAGGAATTACGGTTAGCCCGTTTTTATCGAGCTCATTAGACTTCTCTTTCTTCTTTTTAGTATTTAATGAAGGGACAACAAAAGAAAAGAAAATCAATAATACCAAAGCTATTCCGATTATGATTGTAAGTAATTTTCCTCTTTGCAGAAACAATCCTTCATTTTTCTTAGTAATATCAATTTTTTCTGAAGCTTGTGTGTCCTGAATCTTTTTAGCCTGCGTCCGTTCGTCACTTTCATTTTCTTCGTTAGAATCTGGACCTTCCTCAGATTCTTTTGCACCTGGATTTTCAGAAAAATCAGATTCATCAGCTGGTTCCCAACCTGAATAGTCTTCTTCCCCATCAGCTTCTTTATTTTCGGAAATTTCTTTTTTATTCTGTTCTACAGTAGGAATCGATTCGGGTTCATTTACATTTGATGAAACAGGTTCTTCCCCGAAACTCATTACATCCTCATTTTTTTCATGTTCATCCATAGTTCACCTATTTTTTCTTTTTTGAGATTGTTACTTTTTCTTTTCCAAGTCTCAAAGTAACTTTTTCAATAAGCTGATTGATTATGATTACATTTTTGTTAATTTGTGTGTTTACGAGTTTACGTGAGCCGATGAAGGCAGTCGGCATTGAAGTATGCAGAGTAGTTTTATCAAGAACAATGTAGGTAAATTTACCATCATCATAGACCAGTTCAGGACACCATACAGGTCTTTTAAGTGGATGTGTAATTGTATAATCGAAACTACAGAATTCAACATTTGTTCCTTTCAATTCAAGAACTGATTTGTTTTCTTTTTTCTGCTGCCAGTCAATCCATGATTGTGAATCCGTAATAGCCTGTGGATATATCCATTTTACTGTTGGCATATAATGGTCTTTATAGGATTTAAGTTCCATTTGATAAACACGGCGGTCGGTAATTACAATGAGTGTAGAAATTAAACCGCTAAAATCAGGTTTTACAATCAGAAACTGAGTATCTTTACCATCTTTGATTCCGACACCTCTCGACAATCTCCATACATCAGGTTCAGATATATATGGAACTTCCAGCATCACTTCTCCTGGTTCAAACTGAATTAAAGTACTGTGATATGTCTGTGTATGGACCTGATATATCTGTCCTTCTTTATATGACCATCCTTTAAGTCTTCCTTCTGTATATTCTGGAAGAATAGTAATATCCTTCATGTTTTGAACAAGAGCTTCAGACCCTTTTAATTTCTGGGTTTCCTGGGGAACATCCCCATAAATTACTTCCGGAGGTTCAAGATATATAATTGCACTTGCAACATCATTTACTTTTGAGACATCTTCCACCATGAGTTCTGTATCCGATGGCTCATAATTATCCTGAATTTCCATTTCATTTATAAAATTATATTCGTTTGAAACCTCTGGATCTTCCTTTTTTTCAATCTCAGTTTCTGTTTCATTTTTATGGGTTTCTTCAACATCAATAGTTTTACAGGCTGTAATTAAAAAGCATAAAATAACTAAAAACATTATTTTTTTCATTTTTACTTCCTTGTAGCGCAGAACTGCGCTTATTTAAGTTTAAGCTGTGTAAAGTCATAAGAATCAATATAAATACCAAGAGGATTTAATAATTTATCTTCTTTACTTGGTTCCAAAAGAGTAATTGTTACTACACCACGTATACGGGCAGTAACAATATTTGAATTATATGGGTTACTCTGCGTTGTTAAAAAATCGATTTGATAACTGTTCTTGGATAAAGCAAGAACACTTTCTATATCAACCCTGCGTCTGAGATTTTCAACATCATTCAACGGATTATGTTCGTTAATTTCAGAATTCATTTTAGCAGCTGATTTTCTTGTAAGGCTTGAATAACAGTCTATAAGATTGTTTCTCAATACTGTTTTATCGCCTGGAATTGTGTATTTATTCGTTACGAATTTACGGATCTGATATTCAATTGCAATTTCAGGTATTTTTATTCCTTCGTAATTGATTTTATTTACTTCACCTAAGTATTTAGCTTCTCCGAAATCACTCAGTGTTACTAAAACTGGAACTGTTTTGGGCAATGAAATTGCCCAGAGCAGTCCAATAATCGCAAGAATGAAACCTGTTAAAGATACGTATGCTATCATCCTTAATTTTTTTTCATTCTTGCGGTCTTTTTCTACAAGATTCTGATAGATTTCCAGAGGAGTTGTTTTACTTTTAGGCAAAGTCCAACTTGTTTTTGCCATTTATCACCTCTTTTCGTTTCTCTTCATATTCCTTTTGGTGTTCTTCAAAAATCTGTCGATTGATAGATATTTCTTCTTCTTCAATATCCAGGGTTTTCTTCATTACTTCATAGATCTTTTCAAGGAAAAGAAAAGAACTTGGTTTGAACTGTGAATCTTCCCATTTACGAATGTCAAAAAGAAAATTCGCAAGTTCGGTATTATCAACATCAAGTTTAATTGTCATGTTTTACCCTCGATTAAAAAAATCCATTGTATTCATCAGGCATGGGACTTTCGTTTTCAAAGGCAATTACCTGCGGTTCTTCAAAAGAATTTGAATCGCTACTTGAAGTATCAGCTTCTTTCCGTTTTCCACCCATAAGCTGCATTTTTTCAACCACAATACCCAGTTTAGAATGGTTTCCTTTTTCATCAGTCCATTTGTTTTCTTTCAGGTGTCCAACAATTGAAACTTGAGTTCCCTTAAGAATGTAAGGTGACATACTTTCTGCAAATTTGTCGAAAATTGTCAGGTCGATGAAACTTGCTACGGAGCTTTTTGACCCATCAGACATTCTGACATCACGATTTACTGCGACTGTAAATCGTGCAAAAATAACTCCATTTTTTACTTCTTTTTCTGCATTCTTTACAATTCGTCCATTGAACATAACTACATTGTTATCTGTCATATATAACCTCCTATGATTTTATGACTGTTATGCAATTTTCAGGTATTTATCTTCGATTTTCTTCAGATTGTGAAGAAATTCAGAATTCACTTTTTCATCAATGCTGCGTTTAGCAAGTGGATATTCATCCCATAAATTTTTTACTTCATTGTTGTATTTTTCATAAACATCAGGATGTTGGGTTCTAAGTTGATATTCAGCTTTTTCTTTTTTTATTTCTTCGGGGAAATTCAGGTAATCTTTGCTTAATCCGCATACAGGGCATTCATAATCTTTTGAATCATGTTTCCTGCCACAAACCGGACAGATTATCATCCGGGCTTCTTTTTGTACTTCTGCTTTATATTCCTGTTCCTTTGTGTACCAGAATTTTGAAATATAAAAATCCTGAGTAAATGATTTATAAAAATAACTGGCAAAATTTGCCTGATTTTTACAGTTTGGTTTCAGAACCAGAAAAACCCATTCAAGATAATCAGACATAAAACTAAGAGAAATATTTAATTTCTGGAATTTTTCTTGAAGTTCAGGAAATGGGTCAGGACTAAATCCTGGATTGTAACCAAATAATTTTTTAATTGAGTCTAAATATTCTGCTTCTTCTTTGTTTTTTGAAACAAGATTATGTTCGGGGACTTGGCTCAAAGTAGTAGTAGAATTTTTTAAATTAGTTGTAGGATTATCTTTAAAGCACTGGACAACTTTGTCCGTTATAACACTGTTACACTGGACATTTTTGTCCTCTATAACTTTTTCCTTATTCTTATAAGAGACAGAATTGTCTTCTATAAGGTCTTCTTTATACTGGACATTTTTGTCTTGTATAACTTCCTTTGTTGAATGTGGATTTACTTTTTGTTCTGGGTTCTGATCGTCATATTTTAAGGAGAAGAATTTATCTGTAAAATTGAAAAAAGTAAAACTACCCTTTTTCCCATTGTGGTAAATTTTCTTCTTCATAATTCCCAGGGAAACATATTTTTCAAAACGGCGGCTTATTGATTTAATTGAACTTACATCCATTAAAGGAAATTCTTCAATGATTGCTGAATAATTAACGTAATAATAAGTGTCTCCGTCAATTAACCGTGACCACATTCCTTTCTTTCGTTTTTCATCTTTAGCTGTTGATATAGCATTTGAAAGACTTGAAAAGTCCTGGAACCATTGAAAAATCATTAAATCTGTAAAATCAAGTTTATTGTCAGGATTTGCATCATTAAGCTTTGTTAATTCTGCCTGACTGTATTCACCAAGTGCGTACTTCATTTTGAACTCCTGATTCTCTCATTGGTGATACGTGTCATTTCTTCACGGAAAGTTTTTTCTGCTTCTTCTTTTGCGTTTTTCTTAGCATTTGTGATTATTTCATCCGCTTCGATTTGGGCTTTTGCAAGTAACTGCTTACTTTCTTTTTCAATCTTTTCCTGGTAGCAGATATCAACGATTTTACTTATATTCTTTTTATTCATAGATGAATAAGAAAAAATGGATATAGCTGATATAAGAATTACTATGGTGATGCTTAAAAGGGCAAAATTGAAAATTGTTTTTGAATCAGGATTCTTAACCTGAGTATCTTTTGGAGGAGTTGTTTCTTCATAAAGTTTTGGAAAATCATTTTCTTTGCAAACAGTAAATTCTCCATTCATACCAAGTAAGATATAGTCTCCGATCGTAGCATTTATTTCTCCAACAGAAGTTTTTACTTGAATCAAAGTATTATCATCATTCAATGATACAAATTTTAATCCCTTGTCACTAAGTTCCTGAACTTGTTCAAGACCTCCCTTGAATTGAATAGCCTGAACTTCAATATTTTTCTTTGTATATTTTTGAAATGCCATTTTTCTCCGTCCTAAATTAAACCAGGTTGTTTAGAATTAAAAAATTTTTGCCAACATATATCTGTCAATCCTTTTTTTGAAGTCCTAACGGAATCTAAATAGCTGTTTGCAGCCAATAAAAGACGATTTGCAACTTTCCATTCATCTTCATCTTTTATTGGGCTTGAAACGTACTGTGTTAATAGGTCAACATTTTCTTCAGATTGTTTTGTATATAAAAAAACTCCTTCAAATTTCATTCCTTCTTTCGTAATGATAAATTTTAATTTTTCGTTTTTTCTTTCTGCCCGATAAACCATATTTCACCTCATAAACAACATTGTGTAATAAAGAAACCAGAAAAAATCAGAATTATAATTGTCTGTGATAAATAAAACATAAAAATCTCCCTTACAGTTCATCAATTATTTTTTCGTCTTCTTCAGGAAGGTTGAAATTGTAAACCGAAGCATAATCAAATTGAATGTTTGGGTCGAAATATACATCTTTTGGATTTGTTCCTTTAATCACCTGGGCAATTGCATATTTGAGGATTTCTTCTGCTTTTTTAATGCAGTCGGAAAAACCTTCTTTGTAGGATTCACGTTTTACTTTTTCAATATCAGTTTCAGAGCCAAATGGAGCAAAATCAGGTCTTTCAATATGGTCACTATGGTCAAAAGAAAGTGCTGCCGGGTTCCCTTCATTGGAGCTTAATGATTCAGAAATATCATTTTCCGGCTCTTTTTTTTCTTTTTTAGATTTCTTCCCTTTTAATGCATCATAGGCTTTATTTACTGTCATTGATCCATTACGGAGAGCTTCTTTAAGGTCTTCTCTGTCGGAGTTTTCAATGGCATTCATTTTTTCAACCTGTCTTGTTGAAGTTCCCAGGAAAGCAGCATCTTTAGAAGCCTGTTTTCCTGGTGTTTCAGAATCGCTATTTGTTTCCTGAGAGTAAAAGTTTTTAAGTTGATTAAGTCTTTCGAAGTTTTTGAAAAGCTGAGATTTATCAAGATTTCTTCGCTTTAACTGAAGTTCAAGTGCGTAGATTTTTGCATCATTACGTGTCTTGAACTTATGACGATATACAGGAATCTTATCAATTGTTTTTGCACTTTTACTTGCTGCCAAACGGTGTGCACCATCGATTAAAACCTCCCCTGTTTCAGGTTCTTCATCAAAAGAAGCAATGTGAACACATTGAGATTTATCGTACCCTTCGGAATCAATGCGTTCTGCAAGTTCCTCCACAAAATCTTCATTTAGAGGAAAAAGAGCCTGAAATTCTCCTTTTGGATCAAGCTTTATTTCATTTACATCAATCTCTTCAAAAGAAGTTTTTCCTGTTTTTACTGCTTCTGCCTTTGCCTCAAAACTTCCAAATGCATCTGCTAATTGACTTGTTGAAGTTGATGTTTTTTTTAAGTCATTAATATTTATTTTTTTACTTGCCATTTTAATCTCCTGGATTTTTATAAGTTATTTAGTTCTATTTCCAAATCATTAATTTTATTGATAACTAAGGCATATAAAGCCATTACTGTTGCTTCAAAAAAATCCTTGAATTCGGATACATCAAATATCTCAGATTTCGATTCCCACTCATTATTACTAAGTTTAGAAAGGGTGATTGCTAGTGAATCGAAATCTTTTTTTTCTTTGATAGATTCGAGATTCTTTTTGATTTTTTTCAAATCTGAAATTTTGTTGTACAGATTTACCGCAATTTTAAGAATCTCGATATCCATTTTTTACTCCTGAATAGCCTCTGCAAGACTTGCCAGAACTTCCAAGGTTTGCTTTTTTGTGCCTTCAAGCATCTGAATTGGGTAATGATATTTTTGGGCTTTAGTAAAAGTTTGGTCGACAGGGATTACAAAGATTTGTGCTTTTGTTGATGAAGAAATATCTTCAAGATATTCTGTCTGCTGAATTACCCTCAGGTCCCTGGCATTCAATACAAGCTTGTTAAGTTTGGGATTATCAGCATCAAATCTTTCTTTCATGTTTTCGATGTTGTTTAGGAAAGTAATCAATCCATCACGAGAAAAATCATCCAGACGAAGAACCGAGATTGCTTCATCACTTGCAAGTAAACAAGATTCCTCTAAAGCACCGAAAGCAGGCGAAGTATCGATAATACAGTATTCAAAATCTTCAAGATTTCTGAGTAAATGTTTTATTGCGTAAGGAGAATTGTTTGCTAGTGTACTTGAATAGATTTTAAGGCTTCCATCGACACTAGCGGTAGGAATTACAAACAAATTTTCAATTTTTGTTGGTTTTATTACCTGATTAAGTTCACATTTTTTCATCAGGTAATCTGCAAGTTCGTAATCAATTTGGTCAATGTCAATCCAGGTTGTTGCATTTCCTTGTGGGTCTGCATCAATGATGATTACTTTTTTACCTTTGTTTGCTAATTCAACTGCAATTGAAACTGCTGTTGATGTTTTACCAGTACCACCTTTCTGTACTGCGAATGTAATTGTTTTCATACGACGGCTCCGTATTTAAAAAAATTTTAAATTCGATGTAACACATCTACTTATAGCGGGAGAAGGACTCGAACCTTCACTATCCAGGCGCCTGTCCTGTCATGTTTACCAATTACACCATCCCGCGATAAAAAACAGGGAATGTCATACGGTTGGATTTGACTTCCCTGTACGAATTGTGTTCAGAGTGCTGTGTGTTTTTCTTACACAATTCGCTAGGTAGCATTACGAATTGAACGTATTCTAAGAAGCTGCAAAAACCTTGTACTACCAAAAAAAAAGACTGTCCATCGAGCCGTGATGGACAGTCTTATTAAGATTTGATTCTACTGTTTACCGGCTCGAAGTTTTGAGCACAGTAAACAGTAGTTTTTAATCCCCAATGGAATTTGAGGAATTAAATGAATTATTTATGCACTCTTTTCACCTTAGTGCCAGTTTTTTTTTGATTTTTCTTGTTATTTACTGTGGAGGAGTCTGGTTTACACCCAGAATGTCGGGAGTTCGATCCTCTCACTGCCCACTTTCAAGACTTCCTTTTTAGGAAGTCTTTTTTTTGTTTAAACAGAAATATTATAACCCGGATAGGAGCGGCGCCGAAGGCGTCCACCGGAAAACAAAAAAGGCTGCCCGAATGGACAGCCTTTTTTGTTTGAGGAGGATGAGGGTTACCGAACCGCGGATAGCCGGAACGGTTCCTTACTCAAAATTAGTTTCTGAAACTGTGAATTGGTGCTGGGATGCGGCCACCACGGTTGATAAAGTCTGCACAGCCGAACTGGCTTACTTTCATACAAGGCATTCCACCAAGAAGTCCGCCGAACTCAACCCAGTCGCCTTCTTTTTTGCCAGGGGCTGGAATGATGCGAACTGCTGTTGTTTTTGAGTTTACCATACCGATTGCAAATTCATCGGCCATGATTCCAGAGATTGTTGTGGCAGGTGTGTCGCCAGGAATAGCGATCATATCAAGACCTACGGAACAAACTGTTGTCATTGCTTCAAGTTTTTCAAGGCAGATAGAACCTGTGTTTACAGCGTTGATCATACCTTCGTCTTCTGAAACAGGAATGAAAGCGCCTGAAAGGCCGCCAACGTTTGTTGAAGCCATAACACCGCCTTTTTTAACCATATCTGTAAGCATTGCAAGGGCTGCTGTAGTTCCAGGACCACCACAACCTTCAATACCCATTTCTTCGATAATGCGGGCAACTGAGTCACCAACGGCAGGGGTTGGAGCCAGAGAAAGGTCCAGGATACCGAAGTCTACGCCAAGGCGTTTTGCTGCTTCAGAACCAACCAGCTGACCCATACGTGTGATTTTGAATGCCATCTTTTTGATACCGTCGGCAAGTTCGTTGATTGGGCGGCCTTTGTATTCACGGGCAGCGGCAAGGATAACTCCAGGGCCAGAAACACCAACGTTGATAACTGTGTCGGCTTCTCCAGGTCCGTGGAAAGCACCGGCCATGAAAGGATTGTCTTCAGGAGCGTTACAGAATACAACCAGTTTTGCACAACCGTTTACATCGCGGTCTTTTGAAACTTCTGCAGTCTGTTTGATAACGTCACCCATGATTTTTACGGCGTCCATGTTGATTCCCGATTTTGTTGAACCAACGTTTACAGAAGAACAAACGCTGTTTGTTACTGCCAGGGCTTCCGGAATAGAGTTCATAAGGATGCGGTCAGCAGGTGTGATACCTTTCTGAACCAGAGCGCTGAATCCGCCAAGGAAGTTTACGCCAAGTTCCTGAGCACAGCGGTCCAGAGTTTTTGCATATTCAACGTAGTTTGTTGCGTTTGAAGCGCCTGCAACCAGGGCGATTGGTGTAACAGAAATACGTTTGTTGATGATAGGTACACCGAATTCTTTTTCGATATCCTGACCGGTTTTTACAAGGTTACCGGCTTTTCTCATGATTTTGTCGTAGATTTTATCGCATGCGCGTTTTGCATCTGAATCGGCACAGTCCAGAAGGGAAATACCCATTGTGATACAGCGTACATCCAGCTTGTGGCGCAGGAACATGTTCAGTGTTTCTTCAATTTCTGTTGGTGAAAAAATCATATGGTCTCCAGAATAAAAGGGAAAAAAATTCCCGAAATATTTATTTACATATTATAGTGATAAACTCTTTTTGTTTCTATTAAGAGTAGTTTTTTAAATCGGACTTATTTGACATGGGGATATTCGTGTCCCATACTATATGTATGACATTAACATCACTTCTTTTTAGAATTAACTGTAAAAAATCGGATACTGCCCGCGACAAGAATCTTGTAGCTCCCGAAAATGTGATGGCAGTTAAAAATCTTCCTTATGCGGATGGCGGAAAATATAATCTTCTGGATATTTATTATCCAAAAGGAACTGAAGAAAAACTGCCGGTGATTGTAAGCATTCACGGTGGTGGTTATGTTTATGGAACTAAAGAAATTTATTTTCATTACTGCATGTATCTGGCAAGCCTTGGATTTACCGTAGTAAATTTCAATTATCATCTGGCACCGGAAAAAAAGTTCCCGCATCAGCTTGGGGAAATAAATACTGTTTTTCATTGGATTTCTGATAATTCTGAAAAATATTTTATGGATAAAAATAATGTCTTCGTTGTAGGTGATTCTGCCGGTGCTCAGTTGAACAGTCAGTATGCAGCAATCTATTCCAATCCTGAATATGCAAAGCTTTTTGATTTGTCTGTTCCTCAGGATATAAAAATCAGGGCACTGGCTTTGAACTGCGGTCTGTATAAATTTGAAACTGTTTTTGATGAAAAAGTAGTTTTAAAAACAACAGATTTACAGAAAGATTATCTTGGTAAGAAAATTTCTGAAGAGACTATGAAAAAGCTGGATGTTCTTGGAAACATTACGTCGGATTATCCTCCAAGTTTTGTAATGTCTTCTCAATATGACTTCCTTAAAGAAAATGCCAAACCTATGTATGATTTTCTTTCTTCAAAGGAAATTGAGTGTGAAATGAAGATATACGGTCAGGAAGGTCAGACTTATATGTCTCATGTATTTCATGTAAATATGAATCTTGAAGAAGCTAAAGTCTGTAACCAGGATGAAGCTGCATTTTTTAAGGCTCACATAGTACGTTAAAAATCAGTAATAATACTTAATTTTCTCAATTTTTTAAGTGAACAGTTATAAATTTATAACTATTTTCCCGATGCTTTCTCTGTTTTTGAGGTCTAAAATGATTTTATACAGTGGAAAATAATATTAGGAGGATATTATTATGAAAAAAATTGTGATGGCTCTTGGAATTACAGCTATGGTTGTTTCCGGCGTAATGGCGGCACCAAAAGTTTCAAAAGAAACAAAGGCCAAAATGAAGGAGCTTACTAAAAAGTACGAAAAACTTGGATATGTAATTAGAAAAGATCCAAAAACAAATAAACCTTATGATTTTGGTGGAATGAAAGTAGTAATGGCAGACTGGTGGACAAATCCGGAAGGAAGCCTTTCAGAAAAATCAAAATCTCCTGTAGAAGAAGACAGAAAACAGTTCCGCCAGTGGCTGAACTATACATACAATATGAATGCAGATCAGGCAGGAATTGGTGGATGGGGTTCACATCCACAGACTGTTGCAAACTTCTGTACTACAGGCGGAGATGAAAACTATGTATTCATCATTGACGGACGTTCAATTTCTTCCGGACTTAAAGCATATCTTTTCTGGGATTTGAAAAAGATCGAAAGCGTTGACTGGACTCAGAAAAAATGGCTCCCAGGTGTAACAGAAAAAATGACAAAGAAAGGTGCGGTATATGGATGTGCACCAACACTTCATCCAGAACCAAAAACAGGTATGTTCTTTAACAAACGTATTCTGAAAGAAGCAAACATCAATCCTGAAACAATTTACGATATGCAGAGAGACGGAACTTGGACTTGGGAATCATGGGAAAAAATGCTTAAGGCAACAACTCGTGATATCGACAATGACGGTGTTCTTGATGTATTTGGTATGGCTAACGTTTCTGATCAGTTCTGTGGAGCAGCCGTAATGTCAAACGGAGCCTGCTATATTGGTAAAGATCTGGAAACAGGAAAATATACAAACCATCTTGGAGATGAAGCAACACTTGAAGCACTGGCCTGGGCTTCACAGATGCAGCAGAACTATGAAATGCCTTATCCGGAAGGAGCAAACTGGGACTGGTGGTATGCCGCATTTACAAACGGTCAGACAGCCTTTATGGTTAATGCCCAGTATTACTGCAATAACCTGGCAGATATGATTGATGACTGGGGATTCGTATGTTTCCCAGCAGGTCCACGTGGTGACGGAAAATACCGCTGTGGTCAGGATGAAAATACTTTTGTAATTCCTGGTTGTTATGAAAAAGACCGTGCAGAAAAAGTTGCTCTGATTCTGGACATCTGGTCAGATCAGGTTCCTGGTTATGCTGATGATTCATGGAAAGAAGATTATTACCCACGTTTCCGTGATGAAAGAGCTGTTGATGAAACACTTGTATTCATGGCAGAAAACGGAAAAACAGATTACACAAATCTTATTTCCGGACTTTCTTTCGGATTCCTTCCAAATGTATATGGTGGCTGGATGACACCACAGCAGGCATACGAAGAAGTTCGTAACTCATGGGATTCGATGATTAAAGAACAGAATAAATAGTAATAATTGAATTGATAAAAGGCGTCCTGAAAAACAGGACGTCTTTTTTTTTCGAAAAAAAAACACCAATCTGAAAATCCTCTTACTTTCAACTTTTTTCTTTTGATTTACTATAGTCGTGAGGTTGAAGGATGTTTGATTACGGCAGAGCAGTGTGTTATTCAGGTTACAGAGCAGGCCAGAGCCCTGCAACAAAAATATACCCTGAAATTGAACAGATTAAAGAGGATCTTTTGATTCTTGAAAAGAAAGGGTTTAAGTACCTTCGCATGTATGACCCGGTTATTTATGCAGAAAATGTCTGCAAAGTAATTCGGGAATTGAATCTGGATATGAAGCTGATGCTTGGTGCCGGTCTTTGCAGCGAAGTAAACAATCCAAACTGTCCATGGCTTAAAACTGATTACTCCCAGGAAGAGCTGGAAAAAAGGGCAGAATTCAATAATGGAAGAATCGAAGAACTAATCCGCATTGCAAATACCTACTCTGACGTAATCAACATTGTTTCTATTGGAAATGAAAATACTCCGTCTTGGGGAGAGAACATGGTACCGGTTCCCCGTCTAATAGAGTTTGCCAAGCGCCTGAAAGCGGGAACAGGAAAACCTGTTACTTTTAATGAAGGGGCTTTTGAATGGCCTTTACTTACAGATCTGGCAGAATACATGGATATTATCTGTGTTCATTCTTATCCTTTGTGGTACGGTAATACAGCTGAAGAAGCCCTTGAAGTGAATAAAACCTGGTATAAAAAAATCAAGGATTTGTATCCGAATAAACCGGTCTGGTTCAGCGAAGTAGGATGGTCTACCAGTGCGGTTGATTATTCACAGATGAAGGAAGGCCAGGCCTGTGTTGAACAGGCCCAGAAATATTATGATGCTTTCCTTCCATGGATAGATGAAGAAAAAATCATTTCTTATCTTTTTGAAGCTTTTGATGAACCATGGAAGGGCGGAAACAATCCTGCCGAAGCAGAAAAGCACTGGGGCATCTTCAATGAAGATCGCACCCAGAAAATTAAGATTTAGTTTTTTTTACAAAACTAGCGTTTCATCAGGTCGCCGAGACCAAGTGACTGCAGAGAGTCAGAGTTGATGACAAATGTTGTTGCCTGACCACCAGGAACCGAAGTACCTTTTTCGGCGGCAATTTTAATAGCAGAAGCCTGAGCTTCGGCAAGGATTCTTGAGTTTTCAATTTCCTGCTGCTGTTTCAGAACATTCATTGTAGAAGCTTTAAGGTTAGCCTTATCGCGCTCTTTCTTTGCATCAACAAGTTCAACAGCGGCTTTTGCTTCAGCCTTTGCAATATCAATTTCCTTCTGCTTAAGAGTAACTTTCAGCTCTTCATCTTTTGCGCGCTGTGTAGCCTGAGCATTTACCAGTTTTGAAATGCTGTCTTCAATAGCTTTGTCATCCCAGTAAATACCGTCGTAAGCTGTAAGGGATTCAATTGTGATACCGCGGTCTTTGAAATAATCCTTTGCTTCAACAACTACATCGTTAATGATTCTGTCTTTGTTTTCAGAAACTTCCATATAGCTAAGTGCATGGAAACGTTCGTTCATCTGACCAACAATCCATTTGTTGATGTTTGTATCAATTACTTCCTGAAGCTTTTTGCTTGGCGAATAGTTGTACAGATATTTTGCACAGTCTTCGGCAGTAATCTTAATGTTGTAAGCCATAGGAATCTGGAAGCCAGAACTTTCTTTTGTTTCCAGTTTGATTGAAGTATTAGAGTTTGGTTCCCAAACGCCGGAAATTGGTGTACGAGAAACTTTAATAACTTTTACTGTATCAACGTAATGTCCTGAACGAACCCAGCGACCTGTTTTGATCCATTTGTGAGGAATCTGGAAAAGTTTATCCTGAACCATGTGTTCCTGATAGTATTTTTCAGAATCGATTTTTACCTGATCTTCTGTTTTTGCTCCGTTGTCAGAGAACAGAGGGATAAGGAAAGCAGTTTCGTTTGATTCAACTTCTGCAAATGTTGGTTTGTCATAAGGACGGATGCAGAACAGAAAAACTACGAAGAATAAGGCTACAATTCCAACAAGGCCGGCTACGATTTTTGATGTTTTATTCATTTTCTTCTCCATTTAATTTTGATTCAATTTTTTCAGGTTTTTTTTGACTTTTCTTAGGAAGATTTTTATTAAGGATTGTAATTCCCAGAAGAATCATAAGAATGCCAATGAAAATTTTGCAGACATTGATAATAACAATTCCCGTTTTAAGGGCAGATTTTATGCCCATCATGTCGGAATAGCTGGCAGCATCTGCGGCTTGCTTTAATAAAAGCTGTGTGTTGATTGCATCGAATTTACTCTCCAGAAAAATTCCAAGCGGAATCAACAGAATAAAAATTACAGAAAGAACAATTACCAGAATTGTCGATCTTTTTGTAAATTTGTCCATCAGTTACCTCCTGAACTTTAATTCATATTTGAAAAATAATTTAAATGTGGGAAATAGGCAATAAAAACTTTTCCCGATATACCTAGGTATAAAAAAAGGGGCTGTCCCGAAAGTAAACACTTTCTTAGACAGCCCCTTTGTTATGGTTGTTTTTTACAATTATTTTGCCAGATATTCGTTGATAGAAGCGGCAGCTTTACGGCCTTCGCCCATAGCAAGAATAACTGTTGCGGCACCAAGAACGATGTCTCCACCGGCCCAAACTTTTGTCATGCTTGTAGCCTGTGTTTCATCAACTGTGATGTGACCGTATTTGTCTGTTGCGATTTCTGGAGTTGTTGCAGGAATCAGTGGGTTTGAGTTGTTTCCAAGAGCTACGATAACTGCATCACATGGGATGTCGTGTTCTGAGCCTGGGATTTCAACTGGACGGCGGCGTCCTTTTTCATCTGGTTCACCAAGTTCGTATGAAAGAGCTTTAACTCCAACAACTTTTCCTGTTTCTGCATCACCAAGGATTTCAACAGGGTTTTCCAGATACTTGAAGATTACTCCTTCTTCTTCTGCGTGAGCAACTTCTTCGCGACGTGCTGGCATTTCAGCGCGTGAACGGCGGTAAACAACGTAAACGTTTTCAGCACCAAGGCGGAGAGCCATACGGGCAGCGTCCATTGCAACGTTACCACCACCACAAACTACAACGTTCTTTGCGTGGTAGTAAGGAGTGTCAGCATGTTCTGTATCGTAAGCCTTCATAAGGTTTGCACGTGTAAGGTATTCGTTTGCAGAGAATACACCGATGTAGTTTTCACCAGGGATTCCGAAGAATTTTGGAAGACCAGCACCTGTTCCTACGAATGCGGCATCAAAGCCTTTGTCTGTAAGAATCTGCTGAACAGAAGTTGTGCGTCCAACCAGAGTGTTGTATTCGAATTTAACACCCATTTTTTCCAGGTTTTCTACTTCTTTGCGAACGATTTCTTTTGGAAGACGGAATTCAGGAATACCGTAAACCATAACACCACCGGCTTTGTGGAAAGCTTCGAAAACTGTTACTTCGTGTCCGGCACGACGGCAGTCTGCTGCAACAGTAAGGCCTGCAGGACCTGAACCAACGATGGCTACTTTTTTACCTGTAGGAGCTGCAACTTCCTGAACTGTTGTAAGGTTGTTGTTTCTTTCGTAGTCGGCAACGAAGCGTTCCAGACGACCGATAGAAACTGATTTTTCAGAGTTCTTGTAAACTTTACCAACTGTACACTGACCCTGACACTGATTTTCCTGAGGACAAACGCGTCCACAGATTGCAGGAAGCAGGTTAGTTGTTTTGATGATATCAACGGCGCCTTTGAAGTTTCCTTTTGCAACTTCTGCGATGAAGTCAGGAATACGAACGTTTACAGGACATCCGTTTACACATGGCTGGTTTTTACACTGAAGACATCTCTGTGCTTCAACAACAGCCTGTTCTGCAGTGTAACCAAGAGCAACTTCAGTCATCTGACGAGCGCGAACTTTTGGTTCACCACTAGGCATTTCCATCTGAGGAATAGCCATTCTATCTTTGTTTGTGAGCTCTTTTCCTTCTAACTTTTTCAGTTCTTCTGAAGCGATTTTAGAAAGCTCATCAAGTGATTTATGTTCTTCCATATCTAATCTCCTGTTTTACTTTTTGGAAACCAAGTTTCCTCCAAGATCAACAATTATTCCCTATTACCTATTACTTATTTCTTTATTTAAGTCCAATGTTACACTTGTGTTTTGCGGCTTCTTCTTCCGGTTTGAAAGATTTCATACGCATCATCATGTTGTCCCAGTCAACTTCGTGGGCATCAAAGTCTGGTCCGTCAACACAAACGAATTTTGTTTTTCCGCCAACGCTTACACGGCATCCGCCACACATACCAGTTCCGTCGATCATGATTGTGTTCAGGGAAACAGTTGTTTTTACGTTGTATTTCTTTGTTGTTGCGGCACAGAATTTCATCATGATTGGAGGTCCAATAGCGATAACTTCTGCAGGAGTTGTCTGGCTCTGACAAAGTTCATCAAGAACTTCTGTTACCAGACATTTGCGTCCTTCGGAACCATCGTCTGTACAGATGATAACTTCATCACAAACAGCTTTCATTTCATCAACGAAAATCAGCAGGTCTTTTGTACGTGCACCTTCAATAAGGATTACCTTGTTTCCGGCTTCTTTAAGAGCCTGAACGATTGGGTAAAGAGGAGCTGTACCGAAACCACCACCAACACAAACAACTGGGCGGTCATATTTTTCGATAACACTTGGAGTACCAAGAGGCCCTAAGATTCCACCAATGTAGTCACCTTCATTCAGCTGGGCAAGCTTCATTGTAGAAGCACCGATTGGCTGGAAGGCAATAGCAACCCATCCTTCTTCGGCATTGGCATCGGCAATTGTAAGAGGGATACGTTCAGTAAGATCCTGATCAACCATTACAATAAGGAACTGTCCGGCTTTGCGGTTTTTTGCAATGTCCGGAGCTTCGAACTTGATGTAGAAAACAGCTTCAGAAAGCTGCTTCTTTTCAATGATTTTATTCATATTAAAGTCCTTGAATATTTTTAAAGAAGTATTTCATTCTACTCTCTTTATAGAAGAAATTCAAATATTCTCACAGGGGAATTCACTTGTATAAGGGGAGATAACGAAAAATTGTTGGAAATTTCACTCAAATTCTGATAGTTATCCTGCGGGTAAGTGTTACAATTTTTACATATCAATTATCAGTGAGGATTTTATGTCTAAAAAGAAAGCATTGTTTATTGGCGGTACAGGGACTATTTCCATGGCTATTACAAGAAGCCTGGCTCTGGAACATTCAGATGAATGGGAACTTTACCTTTTGAACCGCGGAAACCGTTCGGGAGAGCTTCCTGCAGGAGTAAAAGAAATCCATGCAGATATAAATAATGAAGAAGAGGCAAAGGTCGCCCTTGGAGATATGACTTTTGATACAGTCTGTGATTTCATCGGTTTCGTTCTTCCTCAGCTGGAAAGAGACTACAGACTGTTTAAGGGAAAGACAAAGCAGTTCATGTATATCAGCTCTGCTTCTGCATATCAGAAACCAATCGGGGATTTCCGCATTACTGAAGGAACTCCGCTGGCAAATCCTTATTGGGAATATTCCCGCAATAAAATCACCTGTGAAGATTTCCTTATGAAAATGTATCGTGAGGAAGGCTTCCCTGTAACAATCATCCGTCCAAGTCACACTTACGACGAACGTTCGGTTCCTCTTGGAGTTCACGGTGATAAAGGCAGCTGGCAGGTTATTAAACGCATGATGGAAGGAAAGCCGGTAATTATTCACGGAGACGGAACCAGTCTGTGGCACATGACTCATAACTCTGACTTTGCCAAAGGCTTTATTGGTCTTATGGGAAACGTTCACGCAATTGGCGAAAACTATCAGATTACAAACGATGAAACTCTCACCTGGAATCAGATCTATCAGGCAATTGCCGATGTTCTTGGCGTAGAACTTAAAGCTGTTCATGTAAGTTCAGAATTTCTGGCTGCCGCAAGCCGTTATGACTTTACAGGCGGCCTGATCGGTGACAAAGCTAATTCTGTTGTATTCGTTAATACAAAGCTTAAGAATGCTGTTCCGGGACTGAACATGAACGTGCGCTTTGAACAGGGCGTTCGCAAGACTCTGGATTATGTTCTGAGCCATAAAGAATGTCAGGTCGAAGACCCTGAGTTTGACGCCTGGTGTGACAAAGTTATAGCAGCCCTTGAAGAAGCAAAGGATAAGGTGTTAGCATAGAGAGATAATGCTAAATACTCTCTATACGCTTTCATTTATAACTTCGTTCATATATTTGTTTATAATTCTTTCTGTTTTCAGAAACAGAATACCGTCTTTTTATATCATGCTGTTTGCAACAATTATGATTACAAATTTCGGTTATATGCAGATGTCGGATTCGGAGACTACAAAAATGGCGGTATATGCGAACCAGACAGTAAATCTTGGTTCCAGCTTTACACCTTTCTTTCTGCTTATGTGCCTTGCAGATCTCTGCAAGGTAAAAATCAATATAAAAATTCAAACAGTCCTGATTATCTGGTCAGGACTGATTTTCTTTTTTGCCTCTTCCGTAGGCGTCGTTGATTTATATTATAAAAGCGTTTATATCATCCAGACTCATGGCGTTTACATGCTTAAAAAGATTCATGGGCCGATTCACTTTATTTTCCCACTGTATCTTATGACTACAATGGTCTGGGGTTATGTAATCATTATCAGATCTTTCTTTAATCGTCGTAAAGTTTCTTACAAGAACAGTATTCTCCTTATGTTCTTTATGACAATTATGATTTTTGTTTATGCAGCCGAGAAACTTTCAAGACTGAATGTTCCTCTGGTTCCTTTTGGATATATTGTTGTTCAGACCGGTGTAATCATTCTTCTTTCAAGAATCAGCATGTATGATGTTGCTTCGATTTCTTCAGATGTTCTTGTAGAAACTTCTCTTACAGGAATCATCTGTTTTGATTCAAAGGGAAGTTTCCTTGGTGCCGATGAAGATGCCTATAACTGGTTCCCTGAAACACAGAAACTGGAAATAGATACTATGCTGGAATCAAATGAAACAGATTTCTTTGTTCAGATAAAAAGCTGGATTGAAAATAAGGCTGAAAATGATTCTGTTCTTATTGAACGCAATGGAAAATTCTACAGACTGGAACATTCGGAAAAAAACGAAAACCGTTTCAAATCAATTCATTGTATTTTTATTCGTGATGAAACAGAACAGCAGCGTTACACAAAATTGATTGAAACCCTTAACAGAAAACTTGAATCTTATAATGAAAACCTGGACAAGGAAGTTAAGGCAAAGACACAGACTCTCAGAAAAATCCAGACCGACATTATTATTGGCATGGCTTCTATTGTTGAAAATCGCGACAACAATACAGGCGGTCACATTGAAAGAACTTCAGAAGTTGTAAACATTTTTGTAGATCATTTGATGGAACAGAAAATCTATCCTGAGTTACCACTTAATTTCTGGCACAATGTAGTCAGAGCAGCGCCTCTTCACGATTTTGGTAAAGTGGGAATTCCTGATACCATTCTTAATAAACCGGGTCTGTTTACAGATGATGAATATGACATTATGAAAACCCATGCCGAAAAGGGAAAGGCTATGGTTGAAAATATGCTCCGTAACAGTGATGACGAAAGTTTTAAAGAAGTAGCAGTTAACGTTGCACATTATCATCATGAAAAATGGAACGGTGAAGGATATCCTGGAAAAATCAGTGGGGAAAAAATTCCTTTTGAAGCACGTATAATGGCGCTGGCAGATGTTTTTGACGCTCTTGTAAGTAAACGTGTTTATAAAAATAAATTCAGTTATGAAAAAGCTTTTGGGATTATTGCTGAATCTTCGGGATCACATTTTGATCCTGAGCTTTGTGCACAGTTCCTCATGTGTCGTCCGAAACTTGAAGAACTGTACAACAGCTACGCAGACGAAGAATAGTCTTATTTAGTGTTTTCGACTAATTCCTTTTCTTTTAATTTTTTGAAGAACCAGACAATGTAAGGGATTGCAGCCAGTGTGCTGAGAGCATCTGCAATTGTCTGGGTCAGTTCAACTCCCAGAATTCCAATAAGCGGTGGAAGAGCCAGAATCACCGGAATAAAGAAAATTCCCTGACGGTTGCATGAAAGGAAAGTTGCAGCCTTTACGTGTCCTGTACTCTGCATAAGCATGTTTGTTGTGATGATTACAGAGTGGAATGGCATAAGACACAGCTGATACTTAAGTGCAGTTGCACCGACCTTAACTACATCAGGATCGTTTCTGATGGCCTGAACAAGCTGTGGAGCAAATATCCAGATAACAGCAGAGAAAACAAAGAGCATGCAGAAGCTTGCAACAATTGTAAAGCTGAAAGCTTTGCGAACACGGCCGTATTGCTTTGCGCCATAATTGTAGCCGCAGACAGGGGAGAAGCCTTGTCCGATTCCAATCATTGCAGAAGCAATGAGCATTACTACGCGGGTAACGATTGCCATTCCTGCAATGGCTGCATCACTGCCGTAGTTTCCTGCTGCGCGGTTCAGAAGAATTGTGGCGAAGCTGGAAAGGCCCTGGCGGCACAGAGAAGGGAATCCTGTACATACAACTGTCCAAAGAATTACAGCAGTAAATTTTCTTTTGTTTTCATTTGCAGTGTCGCTATTTTCTGTAGAAATGAAAGCCAGTTTTAATTTGATAGAACAGATGGCTTTTTTTGTGATGAAGAAAGAAAGAAGAATTCCAAAACTTGTAATCTGACAGATGATTGTTGCGATGGCGGCGCCGCGGATTCCAAGACCAAATGTAAAGATGAAAATTGGATCCAGGAAAATGTTCAGGATGCCGCCGAAGCTGAGGGCAATCATACTGAAGGCAGCTTTACCTTCAGAGCGGAGAACATTGTTCAGAACAAAGCTGGCACACATAAATGGGGCGCCAAGGAAAATGATTCCGCCGTATTGAATTGCAAAAGGAAGGATAGTTTCAGAGGCACCTACAAGGCGCATAATTCCTGAAGAGAAAGTGGTACATACAACTGCAATAAAAAGACCAACAAGAATTGCTGAGAAGAAAGCGGTTGAAGCGATGATGCTTGCATCTCTTTCTTTACGTTCCCCAAGTCTGCGGGAAATAAGGCTGGCACTTCCCATACCCAGGGTGAAACCACAAGCCTGAATAATGCTCATTACCGGGAACATAATTCCTACAGCGGCACTTGCTTCTGTTCCAAGTTTTGAAACAAAGTAAGTGTCCGCCATATTGTATATGCCGGTTATGAGCATAGAAATAATAGTAGGGACAGCCAGTGTGGAGATGAGTTTCCACACTGGAGTTTCAATCATTTTTTTGTATTGAGCTGCTTCACGGGATTCACTGATTTTTGGCATGACATAATTATATATTCTTTTCGCAGGTTTTTGATACTGCCAAGAATCATAATAAGGGAAATCACCATGGAAGTAATAAGATCCAGCATATCCAGGTAAGGATATTCGGGATTAAAAATCATGACAGCAACTGTGAAAGTGACACAGGAATCTACAAGGGTTTTAGTTCTGTATAAATGGAACTGTGCCTGAATAATCTGGTCCTGTTTCTTTTTAAGAAAGGAATAATATTTCAGGGCGAAACCGCTGTTCAAAAAAATACCGAAGGCGCTTACTGCGAAGCCTGGAATAACATTTTTGTGTTTGATTCCCAGACGGTATTTCATGATTGAAATGAAAATCATCAGAAGCCCGGATAGAACAAGAGTGGAATTTACCAGGACGGAAACTTTTCTGTCATTGCGGGCTTTGAGTTTTTCATCAGGTTCTGTCAGATTCTGGTGATAGAAAACATAGGACACAAAAGTCGAAAAGGCTTCTGTAAGTCTTCTGATGAAATCAACGATTTGTGTTGTGCTGCGGCCAAGAATGGCGGTGATGAGGGTGGTTGAGGAGCTGATTATCCCCATGATCAGTGCACCCCGAAGGGTGCCTGACCCAGTTTTCTCGATTTTATTCATAATTTCTCTCCGTAGAGAGTATTATGATACTATTTCAACAGTAAAACAATGGATCCATGAGGTGGTACTGCTTTTACAGAAATTGTGCTGCTGTCAGAAACAGGCAGGTCACATTTTTCCCACAGGTTACGTATTCCTTTTACGGAAGCATTGTCTGTGCAGAAAATTTCTTTTGCAGAAACAGAAATGTCACGGGCTTCTTCGCTGATGTTGAAGAGGGCTGTGTAATATCCTCCGTCTTTGCATTCTGCTTTCCAGATGATTACATTTTCATCGCGGCAAACAAGTTCAGCCTGTTTTCCATTTTTTTCCATGGCAAGAATTTCATCGTTGGTCAGAAGTTCCAGATTTTCTTTTGAGATCTGAGGAAGGTCTGTTCCAATCATGAGAGGCGAACGGAAGATGCTCCACAGTGAAAGCATGGTACGAGTTTCTTCATAAGTAAATTTGCAGTCCCAGGCTCCGTGTCCCCATCCGTAACCAAGTTTTCCCATAGGGAGCATGTCGCAGTCCGGCCAGTTGCCGTTACCTGTGTGACACTGCCACACTTCACAGCGTTCAAACATTGCCTTAAGCAGTTTCCAGTCATCCCAGAAATCGTCTGTAATGCGCCACATGTTTGCGTACTTTTTATAATGCCATGATTTTTCGATTACTGCAGGTCCAGGGCTCAGAGAAAGAACCATGTTGCGGCCGCTTGCTTCAATGGCATGGGCAATCATTTCGACTTCTTTTTCAGCGGAATAAGGATTGTGCTGATACATATTTGTGTTACAGATGTCGTCAACTTTTACAAAATCTACGCCCCATTCTGCATAGAGTTCAAAAACTGAATCCCAGTAATCCTGTGCGTAAGGACGGTTTGCATCAACTCCGTACATATCCGGATTCCATTTGGAAACAGAATATGGATTTGCAATCATGTCTGCTGTGATTTTTGTGCCGTCGTGAGTTTTGATTGGCAGGTGATTGTGACAGGCGTATCTTGGGATTCCGCGCATAATATGGATTCCGAATTTTAAGCCCAGAGAGTGAATATAGTCGGCCAAAGGTTTGAAGCCTTTTCCACCTTCGCTTGAAGGGAAACGGTTTGGAGCCGGAATCTGACGAGAGTATTCGTCCAGGCAGAACTGGCTGAAAGGAATGTACTGAATCCATTCGTCATTTCTTTTTCCTGCGTCCGGGTCGGACCACTGGATATCAATGACAACATATTCCCAGCCGTGCTGCTTCAGGTTCTTTGCCATAAAATCGGCATTCTGGCGTACCTGTTCTTCGTTTACCATTGTGTTGTAATAGTCGTAACTGTTCCATCCCATTGGTGGGAAAGGAGCCACATCATTTTTATTGTACATATAATCTCCTGTCGAAAAAAAAGCCGACAGGTTAACTTTAAGTTGTCCAGCCGGCTTTTTCAACTGTAATTATTTGCTGTTGTTTATTATTTATTCAGTTATGTTTTCTGAATCCTCTTCTGGTTCAGCAGCAACTTCTTCAGCTTCTTCTGGTTTTTCAGTTACAAATCTGTGGATAAGTGCGTGAAGAATATTGATGTTGTCCTGAGTGTTGTTTGCCATGTCTGAAATGTGTTGTGCAGAGTTGTTGATTTCACGTGCACCGATTGCCATTTCATCCATTGATCCGTTTACAGTTGTAACAACCTGGTTCAGGTCTGCAAGAGAGCTCTGAATGTTTATAGAGTCTTTTTCAAGTTCAGAAGCAGTAGAGTTTACAACATTGGAGTTGGCGGTCATTGTCTTGAGGGATTCAAGAACCTGTTTAGAAGCAAGGGCCTGTTCGTCCATGGCGCTTGAAATCTGGCGAACCAGTTCATTGGTTTTTCCAATTTTGCTCTGAACGCTGTCGAAAGCAGTTCTTGATTTATCTGAAGAGAATACAACTTCGTTGATTGTTTTAGAAATGAGCTGAAGTTCCTGTCCGATAGCGGCAGACTGGTCTGAAGTATTTTCTGCAAGCTTACGGATTTCATCTGCAACAACCGAGAATCCTTTACCGGCTTCACCTGCGTGAGCAGCTTCGATGGCGGCGTTCATGGCCAGAAGGTTTGTCTGTTCAGCAACGTTTGCGATTGTGGTGTTGGCTTCAAGAAGAATCTTAGACTGTTCAACCATGGCGGCAACTTTGTCGCTAACGTCGTTCTGCTGAGAAAGTCCTTCGCGAGAAACGCTTTCAAGGTCATTGAATTCGCGGGCCATTTTTTCAACGTTGTCTGTAACGGAATTGATGTTGCCAACCATTTCTTCAATGGCGCATGAAGAATCAGAAATGCTTTCGGCTTCCTGAGAAATAAGAGAATCCAGTTCGTGGATCTTGCTGATGTTCATATTGATCAGGTTGATAACTTCATCGAAAGTCTGAGCCTGAGTTTCTGTCTGGTGGCGAACTCCTTCAATGTTGGCCATGATCTGTGCAATAGAGCTTGCACTTTCCTGGGCGCTTGAATGAAGTTCCTGACCGATGATGTTCAGTTCTTCTTCAGATTTTTTCAGATCGGAAATCATTGCGCGCTGAGAGCTGATGAATTCGTTGAAGTAATGAACCAGGTCTCCAACTTCGTTTGTTTCTTTTGTCTGAATCTGGAGAGTAAGGTCGCCTTCACCTTCTGCAAGACTCTTTGTGAAATCAACAGTCTTGATGATTGGTTTTGCGATTCTTGTTCCCATAAGGAAACTTGTAATTGCGAAAAGGATAATTGCAAGAATAGTCCCCATAGCAAACATGTTGATTGCATGGATTGCGATAGGACGGTTTACTTCGTTTGTAGAAACGCAGGAAATAACCAGCCAGTTTGTTTCTACGTTTATTCTTGAAGTCATCATGTATTCTTCGCCGTTGATTTTGCATGAAGTTTTCTGGCGGTCAGTAATTACTTTTGTAAAACTCTGGCCGATGAAATCTTTATTTGTAGCAACGATGATTTCATTTTTCATTGGGTCAACAATAAAGTGCTGGAGAGTGGTGTAATTTGTTTCGGCATCAATGGCTTCTGAAAGTTTTGCGATTGAAAGGTCGATACCTACGATACCTTTTTTCTGTCCGTAAACCAGAGCAGGAGCTGTAGCTGTCATAATCTGTTCACCGGAAATGGCGGATGTGTAAGGATGACAGTACTGAACTTCATCACTTGAAGTAAATGAATTGATGTACCATTCGCGTCCTGTAACGTCAAAATCATCAGGCGGGTCAAAATCATTTATAACCAGAGTGCCGTCAGGGTATCCACAATAGATCGAAAGGAAACTTGGAGTAGCTGTTGTATGTGCGCGGAAAAGTCCAAGTACAAGATTTTGTGCATCATCATCATTGTTGGCAATAGGCATGTACTCGTTGTTTGCCAGACCTTTTGCAACTTCTCCGGCAATACAGAAAAGTTCCGAGGCGGTTCCTTCAATTGTTGTATTTACAGTTTCAAGATCACTTGAAGTTCTAGAAACGGCTGCCTTGTTGTAGTTGTAAGCCCAATACATGTTGGAAGAAAAAACGACTACCAGGGCGATAAGAACGGAAATAATAAAAATACTGCTACGAATTGTTTTCTTCATATCTACCATTATAATTTTGTTTTGTTAATTAACAATAAAATAGAGATATTTAACATTTTTTTATATTTGGAGAAAATTTCGCTGTTTTGGGCTTTTTTTAGCGGTTTTTATCTGCCGGCGTGCTTTGCGCGCTTTTCTTCGTACTGGACGCTGTCTGCCAGGGCGATCAGGTCTTCAAGCAGGTGCTGGTTCTTGTTGAAAGCAGCGGCTCCAAGACTGATTGAGATTCCGAAAGAAGAATTGGTTTTTTCTTTCCAGGCGGCGCATTCTTTTTCAATTTGCTTTCGGATGTCGGTCAGCTTTTCCATTTTGAGGCCAGGAGCAACGATTGCAAATTCATCTCCGCCGAGGCGGCCGATTACATCATTCTGACGGAAACACTTGGAAAGGATTTCTGCTTCAGCTTTAATTGCCGTGTCGCCGGCTTCGTGACCGTAGGTATCGTTGATCTTTTTAAGTCCGTCCATGTCACCGAAAAGTACAAGTCCTTCCGATTCCATCTGGAGTGCAAGGTCAACAGATTTCTGTCCAAGGAACAGGAAACCGCGGCGGTTGAAGACTTTTGTAAGTTCATCAGTTCGTGAGGAAATGCTCAGTTCCTGGTTTTGCTGTTCCAGTGAAGAATTTTCTATAAGTTTATTTGTATACAGATATGACAGAACTATGGCGTTATTTACGATTCGTGTGTAAACGCTGTAAAGGTTGTAAGGTTTGTTTCCAGGGCGGTAAAGGAAGTAGCCGTACTGATTTGGCCCGAAGAAAATAGGGTTTACAATATAGTTTGAAGGTGTATCAAGAATTCCTTCCGGAAGAATTCTTTCCCTTGGATTGAAATGAATATCAGTATGGAGTTCAAAAGAAAGCTTGCGGTGGTCAAGGTGCATTGTAACTGTAGCTTCTTCAGGAATGTTTCCAAGCTGGCCTTTCTGGGTTTCATAAGGGGTTTTGTACAGACAAAGTGCAAAAGCAGAAATATCAACTTCAATAAGAACGCGGCTGAGCATATTGTTCAGTTCTTCCAGGGAATGGGCGCTCTGCATTTTATCCAGAAGGGAATTCAGGTTTGTATAGTTGTTTGTAATGTCTACATACTGAGCGGCTGCAAGGAAGTTGGCGCCTGTAGAGTTTTCTTTTTCTGAATGGTAATTACATCCGCAGGAACGGCGGTAAACCGGCTTTACAGGAACTTTGATTTTGTGTTCAGGGAATTCCCCATGAATTATTTTCCATAAAGCGGCAGCGGCTTCGTAGCCCTGGCGGGTAATATTCTGATTGATAGAAGTAAGGCCCATGGCAATGCCGGCAGAACAGTCATCGAATCCGGTAACGATTACGTCATCCGGAATGCGCAGGCCAAGCTGCTTAAGGGCATAGATTGCACCAAGGGCAGAATAATCGTTTGCACAGACAACAGCATCAAAGTTGATGTCTTCTTTTGTCTTGTATCTTTCTTCGAAGGTGCGGATTGTTTCCCCCTGGTTGAAATCTGAAGGAATTACCAGGGAAGGATCGAAGTCCATATGATTTTCTGCAAGAACAGTTTTGTATGCATTAAGGCGGGCGACCCCTTCTATCGAAGAAGTTTTTTCAGCCGAAACAAAAGCAATGCGTTTGCAGTGATGTTCTGTAATCAAGTGATTGATAAGTTCGCGGTAACCGGAAAGGCAGTCAGCTTCTGTGTAATAAGAGTTTTCAAAAGGAAGATCTATGGAAACTGAAATGACAGGGCCGTGAACAATAGGTTTAAGAAGGTTTGCAAGGTCCTGGATCGAAAGCATAGTACAGTAAGTAGCAGAAATAATGATTACAGCTTCAAAGCTTTTTGCCTGTGCCAGAAGAGCACTGGTCCAATACTGGTATTCATAGTCAGAGGCATCTGAATAAGGAGACCGGGCTTCAAGAAAACAAAGGCGAACTTCTTTGTCTTTGTAGAAATCCTGAATGCCCTGAATAATGTCCGAACAGTAAGTGTTGTCAATAAACTGTGTGATTACTGCAATTTCTTTTATGGCCATACTTGAATTATAAGTCCGATTTAAATTGTTTGCAAAGTTTCAAATTTTTTTATAAATTCATGTGTATGAATCCTACAGAAAACAAACTAAAATATCCTCTTATCGTTTTTGATATGGACGGAACTATTCTTAATACATTGGACGATCTTCTTGAAGCAACAAATGCAGGTCTCAGAAAAAACGGATTTCCTGAACGCACTTTTGAGGAAGTAAAATGGATGGTTGGCCGCGGAATGCCAAAGCTTATTCATTCGGCCCTTCCTGAAAATCATTCAGAGGAAGACTTTGAAAAAGTCTATAAAGATTTCCTGGATTACTATGCAGTTCATTCTGTAGACAGAACTTGCCCTTACGAAGGAATTGCAGAAGCCGCAAAAGCTTTGAAAGATGCAGGTTATATTATCACTGTAAATTCCAATAAAAATGACAAAGATGCCGTAGCCCTGGCAGAAGAATATTTCCCTGGGCTTTTCCACTTTGTTCTTGGAGCCCGTCCAGAAATGGAAAAGAAGCCGGCTCCAGACGGAGTAAATTTTATTGCTAAAAAATACGGTGTGGAAAAATCAGGTGTAATTTTTATTGGAGATTCTGATGTTGATTATCAGACTGCTTTGAATTCCGAAGTTCAGTTCATTGGCTGTCACTGGGGATTCCGCGGGGCAGATTTCCTTCGCGAGCAGGGCGCAAAAGTAATTGCTATGACACCGGATCAGCTTCCAGGTATTGTGGCTTCTCTTTAAATCGTCTGAAAAAAATTGCCCGAAAAGGCCATTTTTATGGTTTATAAGTAAAATCTATATCTAGTATATAAATATAGTATATTTATATACCTAGACATTCGTGACAAAAATAACTAAAGTGTCATTTATGAATAATACAGCTAGACGTGTTTCACTTACGGGCGCATTTGCTGCCCTTACAGTTGTTCTTGGAATCACTCATCTTGGAATGATTCCTCTTGGACCAACTGCTTCAGTCACAATTCTTCAGATTCCAGTAATTCTGATCGTATTGCTTTCAGGCCTTCCTGAAGGTCTTTTTGTTGGTGCCGCTTTTGGTATCATGAGCCTTGTTCTTGCAGCCATGAGCCCAAGTGGTGTTCTTGATCCTTTCTTTGTAAATCCTTTGTGTTCAGTTCTGCCACGTATGTTGCTGGCTGTTGCTGCATGGGGTGTATGGAAACTTTTGAACCTGATTCCTAAAATGCCAAAAATTGTTTCGGCAGGTGTAACAGGATTCGTTGCAACTCTTCTTCACACAGTTATGGTTATTGGAAGTCTTTATGTTTTCCAGCCAGGTGTAAAAGATGCAATGGGTGGAATGGGATTCGGTGGCCTTATGGCTGTTCTTCTTCCACAGGCTTGTCTTGAAGCTGCGGCCTCTACAATTGTTTGTGCTGCTGTAATCGGAGCACTGGTAATTGTAAAGGGAAAGAAATCAAAGCTTTCTGAAGAATCAACTGAAGAATAAATCACAGTTATAATCTTAAAAAGCGTCTTCTTCTTAGGAGGGAGACGCTTTTTTTTTGTTTATCTCATAATATTTATTTTTTTTGATTAAATAGGGTAAAATAAGGGTATGAATATAGTAATCGTGGGCGGAGGCTTTACAGGCATCCAGCTGGCCAAACTTCTGGTAAATGAAAAGAACACAGTATCTCTTATAGAAAATGATGAGGATGTTGCCCGTCATATTGGAAATCAGGTTGACTGTACTGTAATTGTTGATGATGGAAACAATCTGGAAGTACTTGAAACTGCAGGAATTGCAAAAGCAGATGCTCTTGTTTGTGTAACTTCTTCTGATGAAGTAAACATGATCACCTGTTCTCTTGTTGATGCTGTTTATCCGGATGTTCTGAAAATTGCCCGTGTACGCAATTATGCTTATTACGTGAATACAGCCAGTGCTGAAAAGAAACACGCAAATGAATTTGCCGGTGGTTTCCGCCGTCCACTTTACGGAATCAATTACATGATTCATCCGGACGTTGAAGCAGCTGAAGCAATTATTCGTGCAGTAGAAAACGGTGCTGTAGGAAACGTTCTTACTTTTGATGATTCTGAACTTGAACTGGTTCGCATAAACGTTGAACGTGGAAGCAAACTCTGTGGTTCATGTCTTAAAAATATCCGCATGCTTACAGACATTAACTTCCTGGTTGCTTACGTTGAGTTTGATGGACGTACATATCTTCCAAGCGGCGACACCCAGATTACAGAAGACTGCATTCTTGGCGTTCTGCTCAAAAAATCTGACATGTCAGCGGTTTCTGAACTTTGTGGATCAAAGAAAAGAGAACTTAGAAAAGTTGCTCTTATTGGGGCAGGCCGCATTGGAACAACAATTGCAGAGCAGATTTTTAAGCCACAGGAAAAAACAAATTTTTCCAAAATCAAAAACTTCTTTACACCAAAACGTGCTGCAACAGATTTCGTAATTATTGATAAAGACAAGGATCTTGCAAATGATGCATCGGCCATGTTCCCGGATGCCCGCGTTTACTGTGCAGATGCTTCGGACGAAACTTTCCTTCGTGAAGAAGGAATCCCTGATTTCGACCTTGCAATTTGTGCTACACATAATCATGAATTGAACATGGTTCTGGCCGCTTACCTTGAAGGCCTTGGAGTAAAACAGTCTATAAGTCTTGTAACAAGTTCTGAATTCGGAGTGATTGCAACAAGACTTGGAGTAGACGTTGCTATTCCTCTTCGCGACACAATCGTAGACGCTATTATGAGTCACTTGCGCGGAAAAGCCGTTAAGGAAATCCATACAGTTTCTGACCTGGAAATTGCTGAATGTGAAATCTCACCTGAAAGTAAAATGGCAGGCAAGATGCTTAAAGACATTGCTGATCCTGGAAAATTCCTTGTTCTTCTGGTTCGCAAACCTGGTCATGAAAATTATCAGATTGCCGGCGGAAACACTCAGATCAATCCAGGCGATCACATTGTTCTTATTGCCCAGGGTGAAGACAGCAAGAAAGTTCTGGTGAACTTTGCCGGAAAAGAATAAAATTTATTTCATTTATTCAACATTTTCATTTTTTCCTATATAATGGTCTGTTGCAATGCAGTTCGATAATCCTTTGATTGTTCAGGGTGACCGAACTCTGCTTCTGGATGTTCATGCACCGTTGGCTGATGAATGCCGTGATGCACTTATTCCTTTTGCAGAACTGGAACGTTCACCTGAACATTTACACACCTACAGACTTACTCCTCTTTCTTTATGGAATGCTGCCAGCGCAGGCTTTACTTCTGACGACGCCGTGAAGGTTCTTCAGAAATATGCCCGCTATGATATTCCTTCCAGCGTTGTTGCCTGGATGCGTGAAGTTGCAAACCGTTTTGGTGCAGTGCGCATGATTCCGGGTTATGACACTGAAGTTAATGGCGTAAAAGAACAGTATCTGTATCTGGTGTGCGAAAGTGATTTTGCATTCAAGGAAATTTCCCGCTCAAAATATTCAAAGGATTTTCTTTTTCCTTGCGAAAATCAGCACAATACATTTCTTCTTAAGCTTACAGATCGCGGAACAGTAAAACAGAATCTTCTGAAGCTTTCGTGGCCTGTAAAGGATGAAGTTCAGCTTTCAGACGGGGAGCCTCTGGATTTTTCTTTGAGGGAAACAACTCTTAAAGGCGCTCCGCTTAATATCCGCGATTACCAGAAAAAAGCAGCCCGCGCACTGGTAGGCGATAAAGGACCTGGAACAGGATTCGGTACAATTGTCCTTCCATGTGGTGCCGGAAAAACAATTGTCGGCATGACTGTAATGGACATGCTTAAAACTTCAACTCTGATCATTACAACAAACATCAGTGCCGTTCATCAGTGGATGGACGAATTGATTGATAAATCAAATCTGACAGCAGATGACATTGCCGAATATTCAGGCGAGTCAAAAGTAATCAAACCGGTTACAGTTGCAACTTACCAGGTTCTGACCTGGAGACCTGATAAAGAAGGTCCGTATCCTCACTTCAGTATTTTCCATGAGCGCCCTTGGGGACTCATTATTTACGATGAAGTTCATATGTTACCGGCTCCGGTTTTCCGAGTTGTGGCAGAACTTCAGGCTGTGCGCCGTGTAGGACTTACAGCAACTCTCGTTCGCGAAGACGGCTGTGAAGGCTATGTTTTCAGTCTTGTAGGGCCTAAGCGTTATGACGTGCCTTGGAAAGAACTGGAACATTCCGGCTGGATTGCAGAAGCCGAATGCGTGGAAGTTCGTCTGGATCTTCCAGAAAGCAGCGAACTTGAATACCTGGGTTCAGAAGCCAGAGGCAAACATCGTATTGCATCTGAAAATCCTGACAAGATAAAAGTCACACAGGAAATCATCGAAAGATATCCTGAAGACAAGATTCTGGTAATCGGCCAGTACATCGATCAGCTGGAAAAAATTTCACAGCTTCTGGGTGCTCCAATAATTACGGGGAAAACGCCAAATGCAGAGCGTGATGTAATTTACGGAAAATTCCGAAACGGAGAAATCCGCGTGCTGGTAGTTTCAAAAGTTGCAAACTTTGCCATTGACCTGCCAGATGCTTCTCTTGCAATTCAGGTGTCGGGAACTTTCGGAAGTCGCCAGGAAGAAGCTCAGCGACTTGGCCGTATTCTGAGGCCGAAAAATCGTAAGGCCCGATTCTTTACTTTGATTACAAGAAAAACTGTAGAGGAAGAATTTGGTTCCAACCGCCAGAAATTCCTGGCAGAACAGGGATACGCATATAGAATAATTAGATATACTGAACCTTCAGATCTGGACTTTGATGATGATGATCCAATCGGATTAGGTTATATGGGAGAATTAGATTAATGCAGGATATGAAAGCCTGGACAGAATATATTTCCTCACTTCCTGATGAAAAGTTTTTTTACATCATGAGACTTTATCTGGGTGATATAAAAACTCCTTTCAACAAAGTTCGTCTTACAGAACAGCTGGCAAGTTTCGTCCGCACAAAATCAAACCTGGACAACATGGTTGCTCTTCTTGATGAAACTGATGTAAAAATTCTGACAGCCATTCATCTTCTTCCCGGAATAACCTATAACACTCTTAAAGCTTTCTTTGACGGCGAATATTCTTTTTCTTTGGTTTCAACTCGTCTTACAAATCTTCAGGACAGACTTCTGATTTTTTACGAAAAGAAACCTTACAGCGAAGAGTTCCAGTTTAAAATCAATCCTCTGGTTGAGGAAGAAATAAAACCTTATTTGAATCCGGATCTGGTATTCCCTGAACCTTCCATGGAACAGACTTCCTTTGAAACTCCTTTCATGCTGAGTCCTAATTTCCTGGCAGCTTTTATTTCTTACATAAACATTACAGGCTGTGGGCTTAAGGCAAACGGAGAATTCCGTAAAACCGACAGAGAAGATCTGGAAGAAATTTTCGGGGACAAACTTAAGTGTCTTCAGTTCCTGGTAAATGCTTTTGTTAATCTTCAGCTTGTAAGGGAAGGTGAAAAAAAACTGACAGTTGTAGAAAAGCATTTTGAAACTTTCTGCAATCTTGATGAAACAACTCAGTACATTTTCCTTGCAGTTGCTTCGGTAATGCGCCTGAGCCGCGACGGGCTTAAGAAACAGTGCCAGCTTCTTGCAGACACTCTTGCTTCTGTTCCTGAATGCGGTGTGACTAAAAAAACTTTCCTTCGCATGACACAGTTCATTGCAGGCCGTCCGTCGGAAGAAAAACCAATAAAAACTGTAAGCCGCTTTAGCGAACTTTTGAACAGAGCCCGTGCAGAAGGAGAAGCCCAGAACATTTCTGATGCCATTTCTCTTATGGATTCTGTATTTGATGCCGCCGTAGAATTCGGCCTTCTTACTCTTTATGGTGAAGCAGAAGATGGAAGCAACGTTTATGTAAAAGGCTTTTGTAACGACAAAGCATTTACATTTAACAGTGAAAAACCAAAGGTTTTGAACATCAATGCGGCCTCATCTGTAACACTTTTGCCTGGACTTTCGCTTAAAGATCTGTTGCCTCTGACTTTCTTTATGCAGGCAGTAAAGTGCAGCACAGTTACAGAATATGAAATATCCAGAGCTTCTGTATCTTCAGGTTTTGATAAAGGATATTCACTGGATAAAATCACAAAACTTCTTTCGGCATACGCTACATTTGAACTTCCACAGAATCTTCTTTTCAATCTGGAAGAATGGCATAATGCTTATTCTTCGGCCGTTCTGTACAAAGGTTATGTTCTGAAAGTTTCACTGGAAAATATTTCACTTGTAGAAAACAATCCGGCACTTTCCGTTCATGTAAAAGAAAAACTGGCGGAAGGTATTTATCTTCTTGATATTCCTGTAACAGAAAATCCTTCGGCCTTCATAAAAGAGTCCGGACTGGATTTTATGGGTTCTATAAAAACCATCGAAAAGGAAGTTGAAATATTTTCTCTTCCAAGAATTTCTGAAGGCGTTTCTTCAGGTTTTGGAAAACGGAATATTGAATATCTTGAAATTTCAGAAGAACAGATGCAGAAGACAGAAGACAAACTTCTTAATCTTCTTAAGGAATCAAATCTTGGAGAACTGCAGAACGAAAGTCTTCAGACCCGTATTCTGAATCATCTGATTGTTTCTGAAAGCCAGCTGGTTTCTTCTTCGGTGCGCACAGAAGTTATTAAAGCAGACGGAATGGATTTCCACGGAAAAATTCATCTCATTGATACGTCTATAAAAAACAATGATATACTTGAGTTAACACTTCCAAAAAACGGAGAAGAAGAAATAATCAGGATTCGTCCTGTGAAGCTTATAAAGAGTGAAGGGGAAGCAGTTTTGAAATATGAACTGCCGCCGGATAAAGAACAGCATTCATATCCGGTAAGTAGAATCATGCACATAAAAAGGATCAGAACCTGATCCGAAAAGGAAATAGATAATGGTTACTTTAAAAGATATTGCTCAGGAATGTAATGTTTCTTTTTCTACAGTAAGTAAGGCTCTAAAAGGTTCAAGCGAAATCAGTCTTGAAACCCGCAATGCTATTCAGTCAAAAGCAAAAGAGATGGGATACCATCCGAACATTGCTGCTAGAACTTTGCGAACAAACCGCACTTACGACTTATGTGTAATCTTCGAAGATAAAACCGGCTCAGGTTTCCAGCATCAGTATTTTGCAAAAATCATCAGCGGCATTCAGTCTGTTGCCCAGAAGAACGGATACGAAATTACTTTTACCGGCCGCGAGGACCCTGGCTTTGATTATTATACTCACATTAAGGCTAGAAACTTTGACGGCGTTGCAATCCTTTCGGCAGACTTTGAAAGCGAACAGATTCAGACTCTTATTAAAAGTGAAATTCCAAGCGTAACCCTGGACTACATTTTTGACAGGGAACATGCATCAATTCTTTCTGACAATGAAAAAGGAATGCAGGAACTGACCGAATATCTTATTTCAAAAGGTCATAAAAAATTCGGAATTATTCACGGAGAAAAAACACGGGTTACAAATGAACGTCTGGAAGTTTTCTTTAATTCTTTGAAGAAACACGGACTCACCTGCGAAGCTCCGTACATTGCACAGGGCCTTTATCATGACCCTGTAACAAGTCAGGAAGCAACAGCGGTTCTTCTGGATCTTCCGGAGCCGCCAACTTGTATTCTTTATCCTGACGACTACGCCGCCCTTGGTGGTATTCGTGAACTTAACAGCCGCGGACTTGTTCCCGGAAAAGATATAAGTATTACAGGATATGACGGAATTATGCTTACTTCACTTCTGGTTCCTCCACTTACTACTTACGAACAGGACGGATACCTTATTGGAAACAGAATTGCAGAAAGCTTGATCAGGCAGATTGAAAATTCCGAAGAAGAATCTGAGCCGGTTATTACGGTTACAGGTCGTCTTATAAAAGGAGGAAGTGTAGTAAGTCTATGAGTGGATACATTTACGAAACACATCTGCACACCAGAGGGGCAAGTGCCTGTGGTGTGACTGAACCTGAAGACTACATCGATATATACAAAAAAGCAGGTTATGCGGGAATTATTGTTACAGATCATTTCTTTAATGGAAACTGCGGAGTGGACCGCTCTCTTCCTTGGGCAGAAATGGTAGAACAGTATTGTTCAGGTTATGAACGTGCAAAGAAAGCAGCCGAAGGAAAAGACTTTGATGTTTTCTTTGGCATTGAATATAACTTCGAAGGAGACGAATATCTTCTTTACGGCCTGGACAAAGAATGGCTCCTGAAACATGAAGATGTTATGGGTGCTTCACACCAGAAACTTTTTGAAATGGTGAACGAAGCCGGCGGCCTTATGATTCAGGCACATCCTTTCAGAAAACGCGATTACATCAAGAAAATCAATCTTCATCCTGAATGTGTTCACGGTGTTGAAGTTTACAACGCCGGAAACAAACCTGAAGAAAACGCCAAGGCAGTTCTACTGGCAAACGAGCAGGATCTTCCTGGAACCAGCGGTTCCGATATGCACAACGTTGTACAGATTGAAGATTACATCAGAGACAAATCTTTCAAGCCAGGCGGAGTAGTTTTTCAGAAACGCCTTACTTCAATTTTTGATTATGTGAACGGAATCAAAAACCGTGAGCATGACGTTATTATGTAATTAATCAGGATCGCAAATGAAGAGAATTCCTGCAGCCTTAGTTTTTCTGTGTTTGCTATGTTCTTTCAGAATTTTTGCAGCTTCGCTGAATGAAAGAGTTTATGAAACACAAATTGAAAATGGACTTTCAGTTTTTGTGCTGGAAGATTATTCCAATCCCCAGATCCGTGCAGAGCTTTGTGTACGTGCGGGGTTTTCAAACCAGACTGTTGAGGACGCAGGATTTTTTACTCTTCTTGCAAACCTGATCAAAAAATCTTCCAGACTATCTTTTGAATCTGTTCAGGTTTCTTCCGATTCAACCCGCTTTACAATAATTCTTTCGCCTTCAGAACTGGAAGAATCTCTTGCCGAGCTGGCAGACTCTGTTTTTAATCCGAACTATTCCAATGCACTTCTGTCTTCGGAATTTGCATCTTTAAAAAGAGAAGTGCTTCTTACAGTAACAGATGCAGGAAGCATGATGAATGCCGGCATTGATTCCAGAGTTTTTTCATCAGAGCCTTGGAGAAATGATTCAGGAATTTATCCTCAGCTTTTTTCTGTGCTTTCAGAAAATGATGCACGCAAAACTCTTTCGCGGATCCAGGACAATTTCTTCGTTCCAGGAAATGCAGCACTTTTTGTAAGCGGGAATATTTCTTCTAAAGACCTGATGGCAAAAGTTGAAAATGCTTTTGAACGTTTCTGGTCCAACAGAAAATCTGTTTCCCGTCCTTTGATTATTCCGGGAAGCGGACAGCGAAAGTTTATTATTCATGGAAAAGATTTTTCAGAAGACCTTACACAGATTGTGGTTCAGTATGAAAATCTTACGGAAGAAGAAAGTATCATTGCGGCAAGAGTTTACAACAACGATTATTCCCGCATGAAAAGAAATTTGTGCGAAACAGAAAAGCTGAATATTCCAGGTTACGAGTATGTGGATTTTTCTGCGGCTTTTAAATCTGGAACAACAAGACTTATTGCCCAGTCACTTCTTCAGACAAAAAAGAATGTGACTCCTGCCGCACAGGCAAAAGAGTTTATGGAAATTTTCCGCGAAAGCGGAAGAATCACTTTTGAAGAATACAGACAGGCTCTGGCAAAACAGATTTTTGAATTCAACAAAACAATTTCTTCATCATCTGCATACATGGAAGCTCTGGCAGATTTGTGGATTAAGGATCCTTATACGGGAACTGGCGAGACAGTTGCCGAAAGAATGCAGAACCGTAAAACAGACCTGGAAGCAGTTTCCTTTGAACGCATTTCGGAAGTAATCAATGATGATGAACCTTTCGTCTTTGTAATTTTAAATACAAAGGCTTATACAAAATGTAAAAAAGAATTTGCACAGAACGGCTTTGAAGAAATCAATTCGGGAAACGCTTCCTGGTGGACTGATTCCCTTTATAAAAACACAAAGAATCTTTTAGAGCTTTCTCGTCTTGCAGATAAATCCCGCAACCAGAAAGAAATGAAAGAAACAGATTACGCTCAGAACTTTATCAAACTGAATGAAGACACTGTTTCAACTCTGACTCTTTCAAACGGAATTCCTGTTTACATGAAACGCAATGAAAATACTCAGGGTGTAACACTTCTGGTATCTATTGCGGGCGGAAATCTTCACAGCGCCAATGACTACGGCTTTGAAGAAGTTATGACAAATGTTCTTACAATGAACGTTCTTCGCCAGATTCGTCAGAAACAGTACGAGGGACTTGTTCTTAATGATTTTGAAATTTATTCCGAGACCGAAACTGAATCTTCCCGAATTGTAATAGAATGCGAGTCAGAAGATTTTTATTCCATTATCAACGCCTTGGCAAAGTCTTTGATCATGGACGAAGTAATTCCTTCTGACGCAGACAGAATTGTGCAGGGACGACGGACAAGAAAACGTCTGGAAAATGGAAGCACAGTAAATCAGCTTTACAGTTCTGCTGTTGCTTCACTTCTGCCGGGAACAGATTACACAAAAATCTTTGAGACGGAAAAAGAGATTCTGGACAATACAAGTTATGAACTGATTCTTCATGAGTATCCGAACATTCTGGACCCTGCAAGATATTCTCTTATTCTTTCAGGAAACTTTGATCCCGAAATTCTTGGACCAGTAATTTCAGATGCATTTTCTCTTTTTATTGAAAAAGGAAATTCAAGAAAAGATGCTTTGATAAAAAGCGGAAACCTGAAAGGTCTGGAAAAATTTCCTTCGGGCCGCAGAAAAAATGTAAAACTTGTTCACACATTCTTAACGGATGTTCCCGCTAAAGATGCGGGACCAATGCCAGCAGTTCTGATTCCTACAAAAAGTTTTGCTGACCCGATTCTTTTCTGTGCTTCGGCTCCTGTGCCGGGAACAGAAGAATATGCTGTATTCAACGCAGTCCTTCCTTATCTGCAGGAAAAACTGGTAAAGAACGCGGAAGAAAAAATGTATCTGTACAACTGCAAGATTTCTGCGGCAAAGGCAACAGAACATCTGCCATTCTCTGCAATCACTTTTTCTTCGGTGGAAAGAACTTCGGCCTGTGATTCTCTTTACAAAAATACAATCAGCGAAATTAAAGAGGAACTGAACAATGCAGGAACTTCTGGAAAAACAATTCAGAAAATTAAAACCCGCTGTGTTGCTTCTGAATTCGGAGATGCCTACACAAATACCGGATGTGCTCTGCTTATGGAAGAAAGCATTTACGAAAGCGCTGGTGGAAACAAGGTTCTTAATTATCTGGAAAAATATAAATCAGTAAATGATCTGACAGCCGGAAGCGTTCTTGAAGTAATTGAAAAGTATCTGGAATTCGATTCACTCTTCAGACTTTATTCAGCCGAAGCAAAAAAATAATCTAGAAAACAATATTGTCTACAGACATATCATTTTCGTCTGTAGGAATGTCGTGAAGTTCAGGCTGATTTTCCGCAATCTGGAAAGGAAGACATACGCCCATTTTTGTGAAGCATTTTCCGTATTCTTTTATGAAGCGGTCATAGAAGCCTTTACCGCGTCCGAGTCTTTTCCCAGCGATTGAATAAGCCATGCCAGGAACCAGCAACAGGGAATTTGTCTTTACAAAATGCATGGTTTCCATGTTTACACGGGTTTCTGAAAGGGAAACAGCAGCCGGTTCATATATTCCGAAAGCACCAGAATCCAGTTTGGAATCAACAGAAACCCAGTGGAATTCCATAATTCCGTCTCCTGTGATTTTTGGAACAGCCACTTTTTTGTTCTGAAGAAAAGCTTCTACAATCAGACCGCCGATATTAACTTCATCATTAAGAGGCATAAAAGCGAAGATGTAGGAGGATCTTTTGAATTCTTCCGTTACAGAGATTTTCTGGCAGGTTTTGTAGGATTCGTGAATACGATAATTGCTGTCTTTAAAAATCTCGGCCTGTTTTGTTTTGATAAACTTTCTTACTTCCGATTTAGTCACTTTTTATTTCTTCTTTTTTAATCTTTTTTCTTTGTACTGCATGGCGTCTGCTTCCAGAAGGAGAGCGGAAAGAGCAAAGCTTTGATCATTGAACAGGGTATATCCAAGGCTGACAGAAACGATAAATTCTTCATTATTCTTGAGATTCCATTCTGCACATTCTTTTATGATTTTGTCTTTAAGTCTTACAAAAGTTCTGGCATCCAGTCCCGGTGCAACAATGGCAAATTCATCACCGCCAATGCGGGCAATAATGTCATTGTTTCGGAAAGTGTATGACAGAATATTTGAAATGGCTTTAAGGGCTTTGTCGCCTTTGTCATGTCCGTAGTTATCGTTGATGGTTTTAAGTTCATCCAGATCGCCGAAGATAACAAGTCCGGTTTTTCCTCGTTTAAGAGAAAGGTCAATTGATTCCTGGCCCAGTTCAAGAAGACCGCGGCGGTTCAGAAGCTGGGTAAGTTCATCGGTTCTGGAAATCTGTCTGAGGACCTTATTGCTTTCGTCAAGCTTGGCTCGTTCTTCCATGTCTTTCGAAGTTTTGTAGGCTCCGGCCATCTGAAGAGAAAGAATGGAACAGATAAGGTCATACATGGTTTCGTCATAGCTTCCCGGTTTGTAAACAAGGTAGCCATACTGATATTCACAGTTTGAAAGTGCAACAATAAAGTAAGGATCATTAGAGAAGGTCAGGTAACCTTCTGGCAGAATCATGTTATTCGGATTGAATGGAACTGTGTGTTCGTCTCTTTTGTAAGAGAAGGAAATGGAGTTGTCGTAAGCCGCAAGAACAAAAGCCTGTTCAGGCATTCTGAAATGGTTGAACAGAGTTGGTTTATAAACAGGTTTTTCGTAAATAACAAGAGCGGCAGCGCTGATATCAAAGTTGTTCATGATGAACTGGAAGTTACCTGTAAACTGGTAGATGTTGATCTGTCCCTGAGTATTAAGGTAGTAATTCTGAATCTGAACAAGCTGATCTTTTCTAATAAGCCATTCTGAACCACTAATATTTCTGAAGGCCCGTTCGCGGGAAACAACAGTGAAATCTTCGGTTTCGTAATCAAAATAACTTTCGTTAAGGTCAATACAACCACAAGACTGGCGGTAGCGAACTTTGGTTGGAACTTTCTGAACAAGAGGAACTTCTTTCTTATTGATCATACTGAATACAGTTTCAAGGGAAAGTTTACCCTGAAGTTCGATCTGCTGGTTGATGGAAGTGATTGTAGGATCTGAAATTGAAGTTTTAGGAATATCGTCAAAACCGGTTACTTTCATCTGTTCCGGAATGGCAATGTGATTCTGTTTACAATAATCAACTACGGCATAAGCCATGTAGTCGTTAAGGCAGACAATGGCATCAAAATCAAGGAAGTGATTTTTAACGCGATAATCTTCAAGGGCTTTTGTGGCCATTGAGTAAGAGAAGAATCCGTAAAGAATCAGGGATTCGTCAAAAGGAATTCCGTGTTTTTCGAGAGTCTTTTTATAGACTGCAGTTCTTTCTTCGGCTTCTTTTGAGGTTTCTCCGGCGCTCATAAGAGCAATGCGCTTGCATTTGTGTCTTGTAATAAGGTGTGAAACCATGTGTTCCAGACCAGGTTCACAATCTGCAAGAATACTTGGAATTCCAGGGATTTCAAGGTTAAGGCTTACTACAGGAATGTCCGAGAAGGTTTTGATGTAATCAACAAGAGCTTCGAAAGTAACGTGAGAACCGTGAACTGCAGACGAGAAGATAAGTCCGTCCAAACAGTTGTTGTTGATGAAAGAAACAACGGCACGTTTCTGGTAGCCGTACTGGGAATAGGACATTCCGAATTCGCCGGCAGGAAGGATAAAGAGAGTACAGTTCAGATTTTTACAGGCTTCAGTCATCCCTTTTACAAGACCTTTACTGTAGTCTGTGCTTGAGTCGTTGATAATAAATCCAATTCGTAATCTCTTTTGAACTGACATTGTTATAAAATCCTAAATAAAGGCGTTCCAGCCTTTCTTTTCAATTCCCTTGCACCATTTGTCTGCAGCAAGTTTTGCGCCATCAAGATCATGGTCGCGGTAGTTTCCGCATTCTTCTTCAGTTGTTGCAGGAACCGGTTTGTCCCATACGGCAACTTTTTTGAGTACGTTCAAAAGGTGTCCGCAAACGTATTCTTCGTCGTGGTCGCCAAAGATTGTGAAGTAAAAACCTGTGCGGCAACCCATAGGTGAAAGGTCAATAACGCCTTCCATTTCGTCGCGGATGTATTCTGCCATCAGGTGTTCCAAAGTGTGGATAGCGCCTGTTGTAAGGAATTCTTTGTTTGGCTGGCAGAAGCGGATATCAAATTTTGTTACTACGTCTCCTTTTGGACCTTCTTTTTTTGAAGCAAGTCTTACGAAAGGTGCTGTAACTTTTGTGTGATCAAGATTGAAGCTGTCTACGTTATATTTCTTTTCCATGATTATTTCCTTTAGATTTCTTTTATCAGATTCATCATCAGCTCTGTGCTTTCGCCGGCAGCTGTTTCTTCGTTGAAAGTATAAGTTGAAGTGGCGGCATCATCGGCCATGTCGCTCATGCAGCGAACAATTACAAATGGTGTTTTGTTCAGGTAGCAGGCGTGGGCGATTGAAGCACCTTCCATTTCGCAGCAGGCCGCATTGAAATTGGATTTTATGAAGCTTTTCTTTTCGCCGGAAGAAATGAACTGGTCACCGGAAGCAACGAGTCCTTTTACCAGTTTGTGGTCTTTGCAGGTTTCGCTGGCTGCAAAAGCGCGCTCAACTGCGGCTACGAGTTTTTCGTCGGCAGGGAAGTCGCGAACAGGAAGTCCCGGAACATGACCGAATTCGTATCCGAAAATCTTTACATCAACATCGTGATGAACTGCGGCAGTTGAAACTACAAAGTCAAAGATGCCTAGACCTTCAGCCATGGCACCTGCAATACCTGTGTTTATAACGCAATCGCATTTGAATTCGCGGCAAAGAATCTGTGCACAAAGGGCAGCGTTGATTTTTCCAACTCCGCTCTGAACAACAGTTACATCTTTTCCGCTAAGTTTTCCTGTATAAAATACAAGATTTGCTGTTTCAGTTTTGTTTGGATTTTCCATAGTGGAAACGAGGTTTTTCACCTCAATTTCCATTGCACCGATAATTCCGATCATCTTTTAAGATTCTCCTCGAACTTCTTGATGTCATCTTCTTTGAAGTAGTGGATAAGAACTTCGTCATTAAGTTTGTCTTTAAGATTGAACTTGAGAATGTACCAGCGGGCGCATTTTTTGTAGACAATGAATCCGAGGATCATGCCAACGATAAAAATCAGAACCAGAACGATCTGGAAAATGTTTGCGCCTACACCGCCTGCAGGATTGATTTTGAAAACTTTGAAGAAGAGCAGGGATGCAAAAACAAAAAGAAGGAACATGATCAGAACAGTTTCGATGATTTCAAAAACGCTGCTTAAAAGCATGAAGCGGAAAGAGTTGCGTTTTTTTGTGCGGAAAGCAACCTGTTCCTTCTTGCGTCTTTCTTTTGCTTCTTCGTCTAAATCTTTATAGTCCATTTTTGTTCTCCAAGAATTATTTGTCGTTTCCTCCGGCTTTCTTTTCGCGGATTGAAAGAATCAGGAAAGAAACCAGAAGAAGGATTCCGCAAACTACAACAGCTGAGTCGGCAACGTTGAAAGTTGGCCAGCGTTCCAGTCCGAAAAGTCCGTAAAATTTCACATCGATAAAGTCTACAACGCCTTCGGCACGGAAAAAGCGGTCCAGAAGATTTCCAATTCCGCCACCAATAATACCGGCAATTGACCAGCGCTGAAGTTTTGTAAATTCGTTGTTACGGAAATAAACCACCACAACCAGGGCAATTACAACTACAGGAACGGCTCTGAACATGATTGCGCGCCACAATGTTCCCCAGTCTGCGCCCATGCTGAAAGCAACACCAGTGTTTGCAACGTGGATAAGTCTTAAAAAATCACCAAAATACTGGGCGCCGATTGTATAAATAGGGATATTGCGCACAACAAGCATTTTAGTAATCTGGTCCAAAACGATAACAACTATAGTAAGCACGAAAGGCAATAATTTTGATTTTAAATTTTTTTCCATAATATTAAAATTATAGTGTATTTGCCTGGGGTTTTAAAGAAGAGGTTTTCCCGAAGTGAGGGGGGGTAAAAAAAAGGACTGCCGTTTTTTCACGTCAGTCCTTTTTTTAGTGTTTATTTCAAGCTTGAACGGTCAAGCTTGTCAAAGCCGTCTGTAAGTTCTTTTGCAATGGCAACAAGCTTTGCCAGGTCACCTTTACGGCCGCCTTCAATGTTCATTGGCATTACAGGATCGTGGAGTGAAAGGCGCAGGAGAATCCATCCCTGAACATCTTCACCCTTAAAGCTCAGGCGAACGCCTTCGTAGCTCTGTGGCATTTCGTAGCCTTTTGCTTCGGCGCGGGCTTTGAACTGTGCCAGAACATCTTTTCCGTAAGCTTTGAAATCTTCTGTCTGGATCTTGAAGCGGAATTCACCTTCTTCAACCAGTGGAGGAAGTTTTTCGATCAGGCTTTCAAGCTTTTTGCCTTCGCGGTTGGCATTTGCCAGGGCGATGATAAGCTTTACAGCAAGGAAAGCACCGTCGTCCAGGAAGTAGTTGTCTTTAAGGGCACCGTGTCCTGAAGTTTCCATAGCAAGTGGTGAAACTTCGCCTTTGGCATTCAGTTCTTTCTGCTTGTTGATTACGTTCTTGTAGCCGCGCATGTAGCACAGGTGTTTGAGCCCAAGAACATCCTGCAGGAAGTATGTAAGACGGTCAGATGTAACTGAGTCTGTAATGATTGTGCTTCCAGGATATTCAGGAGCCAGGATTGCAGAAATAAGGGCGATGATTGAGTCGCGGTTGATTTCTGAACCATCGGCAAATACGGCACTCATGCGGTCAACGTCTGTATCGAAAATGAGACCAAGGTCAGCCTTGTTTTCAAGAACTGCTTCCTGAATGGCTTTCATGGCTTCTTTGTTTTCCGGGTTAGGGATGTGGTTAGGGAACATTCCGTCTGGTTCCAGGAACTGGCTGCCTTCGGCATTTGCTCCAAGAGGTTCCAGGATCTTGTCTACGAAGAATCCTGAAGCACCGTTTCCTGAGTCTACAACAATGTGGAGTCCTTTAAGAGGAGTGTCGCCGTTGTTGCAGCCTTTTACGATGGCGTTCTTAAGATGTTCTGCGTAAATTGTGAGCAGGTCGAAGCGTGGAGCATCGTTTGATTTTTCAAGCATTTTGTCCAGGATATTGTCTGCTTCGTCATCACTGATTTCTGCGGCGATTTCCAGGATTTCTGTAATATCATCGTGTTCCAGACCACCGTCTGTATTGAAAAGTTTGATTCCGTTTCTGTTGAATGGCAGGTGACTTGCTGTAATCATGGCGGAAGCATCGAACTTTGTCTGTTCGAATACGATGCTCATGAACATGGCAGGAGTTGTAGCAAGTTCGCAGCGCACTACATTGGCACCGGCTGCAAGAATACCGCAGCTCATGGCGTTCAGAAGGGATGGACCTGTAATACGTGAGTCACGTCCCAGCCCGATCTTGATTTCTTCAGGTTTTTTGCCGGTTCTTTTGCAGAACCATTCTACGAATGCTTTACCGATTTTGGCGGCAGAGTTAGCTGTAAGAGTTACATCTTCGCCTTCAACACCTTCGATAGCGACACCGCGGATGTCGCTTCCGTTCTGTAATTTAAGAATTTCTTTACTCATAATAAAGAATTATATAACGGAAGCGACTGTGGCGCTATAAGTAAAAGAACTTACTTAAAATCTGAATCTTATACCACAAGATCCTGTGAATCCAAAGGCTGGTTCACAAGGGAATCCGCCGGCAAAACCAACTTCCAGAGGAATGGAAAGGTGGTTCCAGCAGATGATTTCTGCACCGAAACCGAAGCCGGCAATGGCATCAAAAGGAGTTTCAGTTACTTCTTTTGTTGCGTAATTGTCAGGATTAGTTGGATCAACATAAACGCTGTTTGTGCTGATAGAACCGGTTACCCCTGCAAGGCCCCAAATATATACTTTTGTCATGCTTTTTCTTGTAGGGTCTGTTTTGAAAACCTGATACTGTGGTTTAATCGAAGCACAGATATAAGATTCAGGATTTCCGTTCCAGTCTTTGTTGTAGTGTCCGCCTGCTGTGAAATCAATTCCGAAATCATTCCACCAGTGCTGAACGCTAAGTCCGTAAATAGGATGTTCAGGAACGAAAGTTACGGAAGTACCAAGAGCAGTGCTGTTCTGGTCCCAAGTGATTGAATCAGTTTCTGTTTCTCTAGCGAAAACTGGAAGCGCTGTTGCCAGAACCAGAAGTCCTGACAGGATGAGTTTTGTTGTTCTTTTCATAGTAAAACCTCTCTAGATGTAAAAACATTCTGTATAGTTAAAGTATACAAAAAAAGGGAAAGATTTTACAAATTTGTTAAATTTGTCCATGTGGATTTTATTTGTTATATTTTATAAAGAAACCAAACTCGAGAGGTGACCTTATGGTACAGAAAGTAACAAACAACAATCTGGATTTGATAAATGCTGCAGACGTTGCAGTAGTTGATTTCAATGCAACCTGGTGCGGACCTTGCAGAATGCTTGGCCCAGTTATTGAAGAAGTTTCTGATGAACTGGTTTCGTCAAAAGCTGGCACTGTTCAGTATTTCAGCGTTGATGTTGACCAGAATGATGCTTTGGCAACAAAGTTTGGAATCATGGCTGTACCAACAGTTTTCATTCTTAAAAAGGGTGAAAGAGCAGGTTACTTCACAGGTTTCAGACCAAAAGATGATCTGATTGCAGAAATCGAAAGCAAACTCTAAAGTAGAAGAGAGGCGCTTTTGCGCCTTTCAGGTGAAAATATGCAGTGGTTTGAAAAAGAAGATTTCTGGAATAATTACGGTCCAATTATGTTTGAAGAAAGCCGGTGGGCTGAAGCTCCATGGGTTGCCGAATCTGTAAAAAAAATCGGGGAACTTGAGGAAGGCGACAGCGTACTGGACGCAGGCTGCGGTCCCGGAAGAATCAGCATAGAGCTGGCAGATCTGGGACTCAAAGTAACAGGCGTTGATATTATTCAGAGTGAATTGGATGCGGCAGCTGAAAGTGCAAGCGATGAAGGCGTTGAACTGGAACTGATCAATGCTGACCTGCGAACTTTTAAATCAGAAAAGAAATATGACTGTGCAGTAAATCTTTATACCTCTTTCGGTTATTGTGATACAAAAGAGGAAGATTTTGCCATTTTACAGAGCATTTGTAATACATTACGCCCTGGCGGAACCTTTATTCTTGAGTGTACAAGCCGTGAAACAGCCATCATGTATTTTACAGAAGGCGAAGAATTCGAACGGGCAGGCATGATCTGCCAGACACATTTTTCGGTTGTAGGCGCCTGGGAAGGCCTTCGTTCCAAGTGGGATTTAATAAAAAAAGACGGAACAAAAATCGAACACGAGTTTGTGCAGCGCCTTTATTCTGCGGCTGAATTATGTGAAATAATGAAGCGTGCAGGCTTTTCTGAAGCTTCGGCCTACGGAGACTTTGACAAATCTCCATACGACCAGCATGCCCGCACAATGGTGATTATCGCGAAGAAATAGTAATCTTGCCTGACTTTGTGTTGATCTTGATTTCAGGTTCGCCTTCTTTGTAACTTGAAACAAGGTTTTCACAAGCCGAGGCAGTAACATAAGTGTTGTTGTCTACGAACTGTCCGTTCAAAGATGAGACAACAGCCTTATATCCTTTTCCTGTAGGGAAGGTAAGCCCGATGCTTCCTCCCGAAGTTTTTACCCACGAATCTTTTGAAATCATTTCCTCAAAATCCATTTCAATCATTCCGTTCATAGACTGTGCTTCAAAGGCTTCTGTCTTCAAAGAATGAGTGATGATTTTTCCTCCGGCAACTTCAGTCTTAACAAGTTTTGAAGTGATGTCTGTAAGTTCAATTTCACCGTTTACGGCAGAGATTGAAAGGTAGTCGGGGAGGGAATCTTTCATGGAAATCTTTCCGCTGGCTCCTCCGATTTTTATGTTTCCCGGAAGGCGACAGTTTTCGATATTAACTTTTCCTGTTGCAGTTGTGATGAAAAGTTCTTTTGTGTTGATTCCTTTGATTGTAGTGTTTGCGGAAACACAGGTGACTTTTGTCTGTCCCAAATTTTTTCCGAATGGGATTTCAACAACAATGTCGATCTTCTTTTTGTAGCTTGAAAGAATTTTTGTCTTGATTGAAAGAGTTCCTTTTTCAATTTTTGTTGAAACGGAAGGAGCGTCGTATTCTCTTGTAATAGTAACAAGAATATCGTTTCTTACGGCGTTCTGGATTTTTACGTTTCCTGCTGCAAAGTTGATGTCCAGATGAGTAATCTGGTCTGGGTCAAAATTTACAGTTGTGATTTCTTCGTTTGGGATTTCTGCAACAAGGGCAGAAACAGCAAAAACGGCGGCTAATAAAAAAGTAAAAATTTTCTTCATAAATAAAGTTTAACAATAATTAATAGATTTAATCAAATAAGTGATTTTTTATTAGTTAGACACTGCTAACCACTTGACGAAGTTAGTCTTAACTACCTATACTATCCCCGTCTGTTAGTTAGTATACGCTAACCAGTGTCTTCTCTTGTTCCTTATAACAAATACAGATGCTGGTTAGTGTGCTAATCCTTTCTATGAACGGAGGAATTTCATGCCAATATATATGGCTCAGATCGGCGAAGAATATCTTGTGAAAAAAATCGGTGGACTTGAAGAAACAAAACGTCATCTGAAAAACCTTGGATTTGTGCCCGGAGCACAGGTTAGTGTTGTAGCAGTCATGAACGGAAATCTTATTGTGCAGATAAAAGATGCCCGAGTAGGAATCAGTCGGGAACAAGCCGGAAAAATAATTATTTAAAGAGGATGAAAATATGACATTAAAAGAAGTGAAGCCGGGAGCAACTGTAAAGGTTGTAAAACTTTCCGGGGAAGGTGCCATCAAACGCAGAATCATGGACATGGGAATTACAAAAGGCGTTGAAGTCTTTGTAAGAAAAGTTGCCCCGCTCGGAGATCCTGTAGAGATTACAGTGCGTGGTTATGAACTTTCTGTTCGTAAAGGCGATGCAGAACTGATAGAAGTGGAGGTTATGTAAAATGAAGATTGCACTTGCAGGAAATCCTAACTCGGGAAAAACTACACTGTTTAATGTACTCACTGGTTCCAATCAGTTTGTTGGAAACTGGCCTGGAGTAACAGTTGAAAAGAAAAGCGGGAAACTTAAAGGTCACAGTGATGTAGAAATCATGGACCTTCCAGGTATTTATTCTCTTTCTCCTTATACCTTGGAAGAAGTTGTTTCAAGAAACTATCTTGTAAAAGATCGTCCTGATGCTATTTTGAACATCATTGATGGAACCAATCTTGAACGCAATCTTTATCTTACAACTCAGCTGGTTGAGCTTGGCATTCCAATGGTTATAGCCGTAAACATGATGGACGTGGTTCGTAAAAACGGTGACAAAATCCACCTGAATGAAATGTCAAAAGTTCTTGGCTGTCCAGTTTTTGAAATCTCTGCTTTGAAAAATAAAGGATGTAAAGAAGCCGCTGAGGCCGCGGTAAAGGCAGCATCAGAAAATAAAGCCATGAAGTTTCAGCATCGTTTTGAATCTTGTGTTGAACACGCTTTGGCTCATATTGAAGAAGCAGTGATTCACAATCTGGCAGAAGAAAAACAGAGATGGTACTCTGTTAAACTTTTTGAACGGGATTCAAAAGTTATTGAACAGTTGAAGGAAGCTGAAGGTATTGAAGTTTCTTTGAGCGTTCTGGATCACATAGAAGCAGACATCAAAAAATGCGAAGCAGAAATGGATGATGATGCAGAATCAATTATCACTGCAGAACGCTATAAATATATTGAATCGATTATCAAGTCTTGCGTGACAAAAAAGAACAAGGCCAGCAAACTTACAACATCAGATAAAATTGACCGGGTTGTAACAAACCGCTGGCTGGCACTTCCAATTTTTGCCGTTGTTATGTGGCTGGTTTACTACCTGGCAATGGTGACAGTTGGAGCTGCCGCAACTGATTGGGCAAATGACGGACTGTTCGGAGATGGTTATCACTTATTTGGAATTGGAACAGGGGCTTATGAAGAAGCCGTAGAAGAGTTTGGTGATTCGACAGCAATTCTTGAAGCATTCGAAAACGGTGAGTTCACTTATGTGGTTCAGGATGAAGAAACTCTGGAACTTTCTGACCCAATTGAATTCACAGAAGAAGATGTTGCAACTGCAAATGAAATGATAGAAAAGTACGGCGAAGAAGGTCCTAGCCCAGAAGATTTTGGAGTTTGGGTTCCTGGCGTTCCAGCATTGATTGAGCCTGCTCTTGATGCAATTGGTTGTGCCGACTGGCTTAAAGGCTTGATTCTTGACGGAATTGTTGCCGGTGTTGGTGCTGTTCTTGGCTTTGTTCCACAGATGCTGGTACTTTTCCTTCTCCTTGCATTCCTTGAAGCTTGTGGTTACATGGCTCGTATTGCCTTTATTATGGACCGTGTTTTCCGCCGCTTTGGACTTTCCGGAAAATCATTCATTCCTATGCTTGTAGGAACTGGTTGTGGAATTCCTGGTGTTATGGCAAGCCGTA